>CAWJBA010000026.1:0-15035 GCA_963841075.1 Terriglobia bacterium | reverse complement strand
TGCCCGCGATCAGTCACGAAGAGATTCGCAGGCTTGATGTCGCGATGCACGATACCTTTGGCGTGAGCGGCATCGAGCGCATCGGCGATCTCGATTCCTAAATCAACCAGGCGATCGGTTTCGAGTGGGCGACCCATGATCGCTTCCCGCAGAGTCTTGCCTTCTAGGTACTCCATCACGATGTAGCGCAGGCCGCCATGTTCACCAATTTCGTAAATGGTGCAGATGTTGGGATGGTTCAGAGCGGAAGCAGCGCGGGCTTCGCGACGAAAACGTTCGAGGGATTGCGGGTCGTGCGCGATATCGTCAGGCAGAAACTTCAGCGCGACCAAGCGGCCGAGGGAGGTGTCCTCGGCGTGGTAGACAACACCCATCCCACCGCCGCCCAGCTTGTCGACAATCCGATAGTGGGAGACTGTTTGCCCAAGAATCGATGGAGCATCGGGCATGGGAGCAACATGTTAGCAGAGGTCTGAAACGTGGCGGGAAATTGAAAGCAGACCGGACGGAGCCGAAACCCCGTCCGGGAATTGAACGTGCTACTGCAACGGCTCTGACATGTGCTCGTGCACGATCATCCACTTGCCGGCCTGCTTTTCGAAGATCAGGGTCCAGCGCAATGTGGCCAGTTCGTGCTTGCCGGCGGAGGTGAGCGCATCTTCCTTGACCGTCGCCGTGGTCCAGGTCAGATTGCCGTCGGTGTGAATCTGAGCATCGTCGTTCAAAGTCAGCTTCAGTTTCTTGTAACCCTTCAGTAGTTCCGTCGCGCCCTTCTGATACTCCGCCCAGCTGCTGTATTTCAGAGGTGTGATGTCGAAGAAGTTGTAAACGCCCTGGTCGTAGTACTGGGCCACCTGGGAGGGATCGAGGGTGTCCCATCCGTCCAGCAGCTTCTGCAGGAAAATCTTGTCGGGAGCGGTCGGGGGGATTGTTTTCTTCTTGGGCTTCTTGGCAAAGCCGAAGGCGCTAAGTGCTAAAACACAAACCAGAACCACCAGAACGCGCTTGTACATTGATGTTTCCTCCGATAAGGCGAAGAATTGTCGCACAGGAGGGCAGAAAGCTCAAAGGCTGGTAAGGCGGTACGGCTGGGTGGGACCATAACTATTAAGATGCACGCGGGTGTAGAAGTCTGCGTGGGGCGGGTCTCTGCTCCCCCGGTCGAGCGCAGCTCGACGTTTCACCTCTAGTGCCGGGTCCCTGATAGATCTGCCGAGCTTCGCTCGGCTTGGCCGGGTCAAAGACCCGGCCCCACACAGTTCTTACGCCGGGCAACCAAAGCACCGTTTGTTAGCAACTAAATAATTAGTTGACCTTGGCGACCCTTGCTGCGTCTAATAAGTGACATGAGGAGAACGGCCCTTGCCGCGTAGAAAGTCTGAGACCCTGACCGAAGCCGAATTGCGGCTGATGGACGTGTTGTGGCAGAAGGGGTCGGCCACCGTCCAGCAGGTCCTGGACGCGCTTCCGGAGAAACCGGCGCTGGCGTACAACTCCGTTTTGACTACCATTCGCGTTCTGGAAAACAAAGGCTATCTTGAGCACGTAAAAGACGGGCGGGCCCACATTTACAAGCCCATCCTGGAGCGCAAGGAAGCTACGCGCTCGGAAATCCGTCATCTGGTCGGTCGATTCTTCAAGAATTCCCACGAATTGCTGGTCCTGAATATTCTGGAAGACCTAAGCTCTGAAAACCTGGGTTCGGAAAATCTGGGCTCTGAACTGAAGCGCCTGCGGGCGCTGTTGCAACCGAGAGACGAGAAAACGGCCGAGGGCGCGGGGGAGAAACAAAAAAGATGACCCGCGCACTCGACTTGCGATCCCTGGCCCAGCTTTCCGCCGAGCGCATAGTGAATTGTGCGTTGGAAGGCTTGGTCATCGCCCTGCTTGCCTGGTTGCTGCTGCGCGCCATCGGCCCGCGCAATTCGGGCACGCGGTTCGCCGTCTGGTTTGCAGCCTTGTTGGGGATCGCCGCGCTTCCCCTGTTCGGCCCGTGGGCATCAAGCGGCGCCGGGCTGGCGAAGCGGTCCGAGATCATCCTGCCGGCTTCGTGGGGGCTCTACATCTTTGCCTGCTGGTCGTTGATAGCGGCACTGGGCTTGCTCAGGATAGGGATCGGTTTCTGGCATTTGCGCCGGCTGCGGCAAAGCTGCGTTCCGGTCGATGTCGCAACCCTTGACCAGGTACTGCGAAATACTTTGGCGGAGTTCGAATCACATCGACGGGTGGAGCTGGCCGTATCGGAGCATCAGCGCGTGCCGACCGCGATCGGATTCGTCAAGCCGATGGTGGTGATCCCCTTGTGGACGATGCAGGAACTCACGACGCCGGAGTTAAACGCCATCCTGCTGCACGAACTGGCTCATATAAGGCGCCGGGATGACTGGAGCAATCTGATCCAGAAGATTCTGGGAGCGCTGTTGTTTTTCCATCCTGCAGTGTGGTGGATCGACAAAAAGCTGGCGCTCGAGCGCGAGATGGCTTGTGACGACATGGTGCTGGCGAGAACCGAGACCACAGATCCACGAGCCTACGCGGAATGCCTGGTATCACTGGCCGAGAAGAGCTTGCTGCGGCGAGGGCTGGCGCTCGCGCAGGCTGCGGTCGACCGCATCAGGCAAGTCTCGCTGCGAGTAACCCGGATTCTGGACGTGAACCGCCCGCAAGCCACACGCGTGTGGAGTCCGGCGCCGCTGCTGGTGGGAGCGCTATCTGTAGTTTGCCTGTTGGTGTTGTCGCGCGCGCCCGCAAAGCTGGTGTCATTCGAAAACGGCGGAGACGCGCTCTCCGCCACGAATACGATTCCATCCGGCGATTTCGAAACCGGC
The DNA here is from genome assembly GCA_963841075.1 of Terriglobia bacterium. Taxonomy (GTDB): domain Bacteria; phylum Acidobacteriota; class Terriglobia; order Terriglobales; family Acidobacteriaceae; genus JAIQFF01. Next base: position 12,207 of record CAWJBA010000026.1, on the reverse strand, counting down.
AGCCGGATCTCGGAGGCCGGCGCTCGCGTCGTCCCGGCGAAGCTTGAGGTCCCCGCCACGCAGGTGCGGCCGCAAGCCCACAATTCAATTCGCGAGACGGCAAGACCCGTGGTCAAGAGCTCGCTCGAGGCAGCGAACCAGCCCGGCATCACGCCGGCACGCCCGCCGCTGGTTCCGGAGAAGACTCCGATGCTGGTACGGGCTGGCGTGAAAGGCGATGTCAGTCCCCAGGCTTTGTTTTTTGTGATGCGAACCGAAGTCGTGCAGACTTCCCATTATGACACCTCCGGGGCTGTGGTCTGGGACCTGTGCGTGTGGCGGGTCACTGTGGTCGGCCCGGTGCAAAACAAGATCGAAGCAGGAATGATCGCCAAGTCTATTTGAGTTTTTTTTATCATCAACAACTAAATCATTAGTTGTTAAAAACAGGAGACGAGGAAACATGAAAAGCTGGATGCAAAACTGGAAAACAGGAGTGGGTCGCCATCTCATCATCCCGATTCTGACCATCGCGATGGTGGGCTCGGTCGTGACCTACGATTTCGTCAAGGCAATGCCGGCGAAGGCCGCGGCCATGGCGGTTCCCACCACTACCCCGCTCGATGACAATAGCGTAGGCGCGCTGATCTCGCTCGACCAGGCTATGGAAACCCTGGCAGCGCGCGTTACCCCCGCAATCGTGAACGTCACGGTAACATCGCGGGCAAAAACCAACAGCGCTGAAGGAGAGCTGCCGGATGGACAACAGGACAGCCCGTTTGGGCAGTTCTTCAACCATCAATTTGGTCAGCAATTTGGCCAGCAATTCCCACATCAGATGCGGCCGCAGCAGCCGCGTGTCGAGCACGGGCTGGGCAGCGGCGTGATTATCTCGCCCGACGGTTACATCGTCACCAATAACCACGTGGTGGAAGGCGCAACCGATGTTCGCGTGACCCTGAGCGATCGCCGGATTCTGTCGGCCAAGGTCGTCGGCACCGATCCGCTGACCGACCTTGCTGTCATTAAGGTGGACGGCCATAACCTGCCCAACGCGCCCTGGGGCGACTCTACCAAGCTGCACCCGGGCCAGACCGTTCTGGCATTTGGCAACCCCTTTGGTTTCCGTTTCACGGTGACACGTGGAATCGTCAGCGCATTGAATCGCCCCAACATGTCGGGGGACGACGCCCGTAAACCGGGCCAGTTCATTCAAACCGACGCAGCCATTAACCCCGGAAACTCCGGCGGCCCGCTGGTGGACGCGCGCGGTCAAGTGGTTGGCATCAACACTTTCCTGATTTCGCCGTCCGGCTCCTTCTCCGGAATGGGATTTGCCATTCCCACACAGATAGTCCGCCCGACGGTGGAAAAGCTGATCCAGTTCGGCAAGGTGACGCACGGCTATATCGGAATCGGAATCTCCGATGTCACCCCCGACAACTCAAGGTTCTTCCACATGGATAAAGCTGTGGGCGCGGTGGTAACCCAGGTTGAATCCGACTCGCCGGGAGGCAAGGCAGGCCTGAAGGTAGGCGATGTAATCACCGAGATCGACGGCAGCGAGGTGAGCGATGCCGGCGGCCTGCAGGTGGTGGTGGGACAGAAGAACCCAGGCACAACCATCCATTTGCAAGTTATGCGCGATGGCAAGGATGTCGCAGTCCCAGTCACCCTTGAAGCCATGGGCAGCAGGGACAAGTCCGCCAAGGAAACCTCTGACGCCGGGACCGGCAAGCCCCGTTGGGGAGTTGGCCTGTCTGACATGACGCCGGAAATGCGCGAGCAACTACAGGCGCCCAGCGATCTGCACGGAGCGGTGATCCAGCAGGTGCAGCCGGGCAGTCCGGCCGACAACGCTGGTTTGCAGTCGGGTGACGTGATCGTGGAAGTCGATCGCAAGCCGGTGCAAAGCGCGGCCGATGTCCAAAAGGCGCTGAGCAGCGTGCCCCAGGGGCAGGACGCGCTCGTACTGGTGTGGTCAAACGGCGGCAATACTTTCCGCGTGCTGCACCCGGCGCAGCCGGGCAGCGACAGCGGGATGTAAGCAGTCTGGCTTTGGTGTATTTCTCCCCAGGGGAGGTGGGCGATTGGCGTCCGCCTCCCCATTTTTTGCCTGGCTGTGCCGTTTTACCGGTGAAATCAGGGCACCCCCGCAGTGCCGCGCACTTGCAAATTCGCGTCCGCTCCCGTAACTTGAGCGGGCAATATGACTGGTCACTTCACCCGAAAACGTGTGGGTGGCGAGTGCGTTGGGCACGGTTTGGCCCTAGACTAGAGGAGCACGATGGATATCAACGTCCGCAGGGTTTCAGAAGTTCAGGTCGTACAGATTCGCGGCGCTTTGCGGCTGGGCCCTGGAGTGGATAGCTTTCGTCAAACAATCGACGACGCCATGGCTGCCGGAGACACGCGCCTGGTCATCAACTTCGCCGAAGTGCCGATGATCGATTCCAGCGGCATCGGGATCCTGGTCAAAGCGATGGCCTCGGCAAAGCAGCGCGGCGGCGGGGTGAAGCTGGTCACGCCATCCAAATTCGTGGTGCAAACGTTGAAGCTGATCGGCGTGCTGAATCTGTTTCAGATTTTTGAAGACGAGAACGCGGCCGTGCAGTCGTTCACCCCGCAGTAAGTCCGCGCCAACGAATCTAGTGAAAATGAATATTGAGCGGGTTGAAGATACTGAACAGGTAGATCGCGCTGCCCAAAGACAGAATCGCCAGAGTAAAGGCCGCAAAGCGTGAACTGAAGAGACCGCGTCGCGCTGGCTCTCGGTTATCCAAGGTAGCCCTGTACTTGTCGATCCACTCCTGGTCCTTGCTGACTTGACCAAACGACGACTGGATCGAATCCTGCAGACGCCGCTGGTCGTCCTTTTCGAGTCCCACGAAACGAAAGGGCTGCTGGGTCCAGGAAACTGGCTTCAGCATTTCCGCGGTCCCGAGCACGGGTCCCGTCGGCGTGACAAACATCAACTTCACCCGGGATTCCCGGACCACCGGCTTGGGCAGGCACAGAACGCCGCCGGTGAGCGAGATGACTTCCAGTTGCCCCTGGGTGCGATGGCCATCTTCAAATCGAAGCACTGCAGGAGTGAGGTCGGACAAATTTAATCGTGGGGCGCGACGGTCGGAATTGGATTGGGGGAGGGCGTTCACAGAATGAGTATCCTCTTTGTTTCTCCCATTGAGGAGGTCACGGAAGGACATGGGAGGGTATCGTTACTCAGAAGATGGAGCCGGGCCTCGGCCCTTAACAAAGTCCCGCGTGCCAACATTTAGAGGCATTGGCAACGGGCCGGCGCTCGGGGCCTAATATTGCTTCAGGGGTTACCTTCGGAGATAACACTCGCTTTCCCGATTTATGCCAGCATGACTCATGGCGGAAAAGCCAGAGTTAATAGCCAGACTGCAGGTGGGGCTGGCCGCCTCCGGCGAGTGCTCGCTGTGCCACGAAGTGATCGTCGTTAAAGGCCAATGGGGCAAAGCCGAAGAAGTAAGCGGCATCCTCCGGCAGGCCTTTGAGGCGCACGTTCGAGGCGTCGATCCATCGAAAAAAGTGATTCGTTAAAGCGGCAATTTGGATTGACAGGGCTTAGTGACGCCGATACCCTGTCATATACAGATTAGGCTTAGTACTTATGGATCGTATAATCATTGCCGCTAGCCGTGCAGCCCGGGAGGTGCGAGTGCGCCTTCTCGCCCTTAGCGTGGCCATTCCTGGCCTGGTGCTTGCACCTCAAAAAAGCGGCGGATGATTTAGCAATAACAGGTTCAGCAAAAGGCCATCATCCACCGCATCGGATGATGGCCTTTTTAGTTTCTGGTGGTGCGGGTAAGGTTCCGGAATAGAGTTAAGGGTTCAGGGCACGGCCCTCGACGGCCGGGGAGGCAGATTTGGCTCAAGCAGAGCACGTAACCATATTCGATACCACCTTGCGCGACGGCGAACAGTCGCCGGGTTGCAGCATGAACGTGGCCGAGAAGGTGCGCATGGCGCGCCAGTTGGACGGGCTGGGTGTAGACATCATCGAGGCCGGGTTCCCAATTGCGTCCGAAGGCGATTTCGAGGCAGTCCGCGTGCTGTCCCGCGAGATTCGCCGTCCCATCATCGCCGCCCTGGCGCGGAGCTGTCCGGGCGACATAGAGCGCGCATGGAAAGCCCTGGAAGGCGCTTCCCGCCCTCGCATTCACACCTTTCTTGCCACCTCCGATATCCACTTGCAGCACAAGCTCAAGATTTCGCGGCGGCAATGTCTGGAGCAGGCTCGGGACGGCATCAAGCTGGCCAGGTCCTTCTGTAAGGACGTCCAGTTTTCCGCCGAAGATGCCAGCCGCACCGATATCGACTTCCTCTGCGAAGTGATGGAGGCGGTGATCGAAGCCGGCGCCACCACCCTCAACATTCCGGACACAGTCGGCTTCAGCGTGCCCCATGAATTCGCCGAACTGATCCAGACCCTGCGCCGCCGGGTGCGCGGGATCGAAGGCGTGACCATCTCGGTTCACTGCCACGATGACCTGGGATTATCTGTGGCAAACTCACTGGCGGCCATCGGCGCGGGCGCGCGCCAGGTGGAGTGCACGGTGAACGGCATCGGGGAGCGGGCGGGAAATACTTCCCTGGAAGAGCTGATCATGGTGATGCGGGTCCGGGCGGAACACTATCCTTATGAGACTGCTGTGGTTGCCGAGCAGCTGTTTCCTTCCAGCCAGCTTTTGTCTGAAATCACTGGAGTCTACGTGCAGCCGCACAAGGCCATTGTGGGGCGGAACGCATTCGCCCATGAAGCCGGAATCCACCAGGATGGAATGATCAAAGACCCGTCGACCTATGAGATCATAGCGCCTCAGTCGGTGGGCGCTCCCCGCAACTCGCTGGTGCTGGGCAAGCACTCCGGCCGGAATGCCCTGCGGGTGCGCTACGAGAAGCTGGGCTTCACCTTCGAACGGGCGCAGCTGGACGATGTCTATCGCCGCTTCGTGGCCCTGGCCGACAAGATCAAGACGATCGAGGATGGACATCTGCTGGAGCTGGTGCGAGATGTGCCCAAGCCGGACTGCCACCATTCCAGATAGCGCCGGCAAGACGGCGTCGACCTGGATGACTGCGGTCAGCAAGGAAGATGTGCAACCTGCGCACCACGATGCGGTGGGCGCGAAGGAAAAGGCCCATGCGGCGCACGCAGCTCACGAGCGCGAGAACGAGCAGGAAGATTATCTCTGGGGCGTATGATTTTAATTGCGTCAGCACGGCTGGCGAAAGTCGGATCAGGACGGAACTGCTAACCAGTTGTCAGTTGCTGGTTCTCAGTTCTCAGATGTGACGTGGATTGAATGATTCAAGATTGAGGAATGGGTCCATGACAAAAACGGGAGCACAAATTCTTTGGGAATGCCTGGAGCGCGAAGGCGTAAAACATGTCTTCGGCTATCCAGGCGGCGCAATTCTGCCGGCGTATGACGCCTTGAAGCACAGCGATATCCACCACATCCTGGTGCGCCACGAGCAGGGCGCCACGCATATGGCGGACGGCTACGCCCGCGCCAGCGGTGAAGTTGGCGTTGCGGTCGCGACTTCGGGCCCGGGCGCCACCAACATGGTGACCGGAATTGCCACGGCCATGCTGGATTCGTCTCCCATTGTGTGCATCACCGGACAGGTAGGCAGCAAGCTGATCGGCTCCGACGCCTTTCAGGAAACCGACATTACCGGCATCACGCTGCCGATCACCAAGCACAACTACCTCGTCACCCATGCTGATCAACTGGCACGCGTACTGCGAGAGGCGTTTTATGTGGCTCGATCCGGACGTCCGGGTCCGGTGCTGGTGGATATAACGAAAGACGCGCAACAGTCTTCGTGCGAATTCAATTGGGAAGCCGCCCGTCCGCAACTGCCGGGGTATCGTCCCGATCTTTCTCCGGAAGAGACGGAGTACGCCCAGGCGCTGGAGTTGATCCACAAAGCCAAGCGGCCCCTGATCCTGGCGGGACACGGCATCATCGTCTCCGGCGCCATGGCCGAAGTTCTGACCCTGGCGGAGAAGGCCGGTATCCCCGTAGCTCTTACCCTGCTCGGCCTGGGTGCGTTTCCGGCTTCGCATCCTCTAAATCTCGGCATGATGGGAATGCACGGCGAAGCCTGGGTAAACCACGCGATTCAGGAAGCCGACCTGCTGCTTGCGCTCGGTATGCGCTTCGACGACCGCGTCACCGGCAACCTAAAGACCTACGCGCAGGATGCCAAGAAAATCCACATTGAAATCGATCCGGCTGAGATCAACAAGAACGTCAAAGTAGATGTGGCGCTGGTCGGAGACTTGCGCGAAGTCCTCAAAGAATTGCTGCCTCGGGTGCAGTCGGTCGATCACACCGAATGGCTGGATTCGATTGACAAGCTGAAGGGCGACTCGGCGGTGCGGGATGTTCAGAAGCTTCCCGACAACGGACATCTCTACGCCGCGCACGTCATCAACGACCTGTGGCGCGAAACCCGCAACAGCAACACGGTGGTCGTGACTGACGTCGGCCAGCACCAGATGTGGGAGGCGCAATACTTCAAGCACGAGAAGCCCCGCTCTTTGATTACTTCAGGAGGGCTCGGGACCATGGGCTTCGCCCTGCCTGCAGCTATCGGAGCCAAAGTGGCACGGCCGGAAGCCGAAGTCTGGGTCATCGTTGGCGATGGCGGCTTTCAGATGACCATGTCGGAACTCGCGACCATTCAGCAGGAAAAGCTGAAGATCAACATCGCGATCATCAACAACGGATTTCTGGGCATGGTGCGCCAGTGGCAGGAATTTTTCTACGAGCGCAACTACGAAGCCACGCCGCTGCTGAATCCCAACTTTGTGAAACTGGCGGAGGCGTACGGCATCCGCAGCATGGCTGTGACCGAGCGCTCTCAGGTGCTGCCGACTGTGCGGGCCGCGCGCGATCACGAAGGCGCCGTGCTGATCGACTTCAAGGTCGAGCAGGAAGACACCGTCTATCCGATGGTCGCTGCTGGCGCGTCTTTAAACGATATGATCCGGCGGCCCAGTCCGATTGTCGAAACCGCCGCAGACGAATAAGGGAAAAATGCTGAACATTTTTGTTGTCTACGTCGAAAATAAGCCGGGCGTGCTGACCCGTGTGGCCTCGCTGTTCCGCCGCCGCGCCTTCAATATCGATTCGTTGACCGTCGGGCGCACCGAAAAGCCTGAAGTCTCGCGCATGACCATTACGGTCGACACCAATCCCGACCAGGCTAAGCGCATCGAGGCCAATCTCTATAACCTGGTAAACGTGTTGCTGGTCGAGAACATCACCCACGAGCCGGCGATCGCTCGCGACCTGGCCATGATCAAGGTAGCCGCGACTCACGAAGCGCGCTCGCATGTGTTGGAGCTGGCCAGCGTCTTTCGCGCCCGCGTGGTGGATGTCGCGCCCGAATCGCTCACCATCGAAATCACCGGCGGCGAGGATAAGATTGACGGCCTGCTGGAAGTATTACGTCCATACGGCGTGGTGGAGATGGTTCGTACCGGCATCGTCGCCATGCGGCGCGGCACGACCTCTGCCTCAGCGAATCCGGCGCAGACGAAGGCCCCCGAAGTCGCCGCCGATGAAGGCGTGTCGTATTCGGTCTGATTCGGGAAGGGCACGGCTTCGGGAGGGCACGGCTTTAGCCGTGCCACCAGACGCCTCGCCAGTTTTAGCCGCGAAGCGGCGCAAGATTTAGAGCCCACGGCGTAAGCCGTGGGTAAGAAGTCGGGAACATCAAGCCCCGAAAGGGCGGAAGAATAGTTTTCACGCACACACTTCCAGACCCTGAGGTTGGCTTCGTCGGTTGAGCAGGAATCTCGGGCGCTAAAGCGCGACCAGGTTCGGCATTTTAGCGGCACGAGTGAACTCGTGCCCTTCCCATTCGTGCCCTTGCTCCAAACTTAGTACGCTTCACGCAAGTTCCGTGAGATCTTAAATTGCTCTGTTAACTACCGAAAGGAACCACAATGGCTAAGATGTATCACGAGAAAGACGCCGACGTTTCACTGATCCGGGCGAAAAAGGTCGCCATCATCGGCTATGGATCACAAGGTCACGCCCACGCCCTCAGCTTGAAAGACAGCGGGGTGGATGTTCGCGTCGGATTGCCCACCAGCAGCGACTCGCGAGCCAAAGCGAAAGCCAGCGGCTTGACCGTCGGCACTCCCGCCGAAGTGTCTGCGTGGGCCGACGTAATCATGGTGCTGGTGCCGGACACGGTCGCCTCGGAAGTTTACAAGAAAGACATCGCACCCCACCTTACTGCCGGCAAGACGCTGATGTTTGCCCACGGTTTCAACATTCGCTTCGGCACGATAACCCCTCCCGCCAACGTCGATGTTTCCATGATTGCTCCCAAGGCCCCCGGACACCGTGTCCGCGAAGTGTTCGTGGAAGGCGGCGGCACACCCGCGCTGCTGGCGATCCACCAGGACGCCACGGGCAAAGCCAAGCAATTGGCACTCTCCTACGGTAAAGCCATCGGCGCCACTCGCGCCGGAGTGATCGAAACCACATTCGCCGAGGAAACTGAAACCGATTTGTTTGGCGAACAAACTGTCCTTTGCGGCGGCGTAAGCGCCCTGCTCAAAGCGGGGTTCGAAACCCTGGTCGAAGCCGGCTACCAGCCCGAGATCGCCTACTTTGAATGCCTGCATGAGCTGAAGCTCATCGTGGATCTGATCTATCGCGGCGGACTCAACTACATGCGCTACTCCGTCAGCGACACCGCCGAATACGGCGACTACACCGCCGGACCGCGCATCGTGACCGAGCAGACCCGCGAGACCATGCGGCAGTTGCTGAAGGAAATCAAGGATGGAACCTTCGCCAAGCAGTGGATCAAAGAGAACGAGACTGGCCGCGAATGGTTCGAAGCTACGCGCGAGAAAGAACAGCAGCAACAGATCGAGAAAGTAGGCGAGGGATTACGCGCCATGATGACCTTCCTCGATCCAGTCACCATCAAGCAAAAGCGCACGAAAGTCCCGGCATAGATTTTCGTGTCCCCGGCGGCTGTGGCGGCGGGCGTCCTGCCCGCCGCGCCGAGACCAGCCGGCAACAGCCGGCTGCTTTCACTTCGCCTTTAAGCACGAGCTTAAGGCTGAAAAATAAAACCAGTAGTCAGTTTTCGAGTTGCCAGTTCTCAGTTGACATCCTGCTGGCTCATCGTCAAACTAGATGGCGAACAAATAGCGAATCTCCCTCCGGCCAGGGCGATGTTCATCGAACTCCATTCCCGCTCGGCTTTCAGCTTTCTCGAGGGCGCCTCTCTGCCCGAAGACCTGATCGCCACCTGTTCACATCTGAATATGCCGGCCATGGCGCTGCTCGACCGCGACGGGGTGTATGGCGCGCCCCGTTTTTACATGGCAGCAAAAAAAGCAAAGATCAAGGCGCATTTGGGAGCGGAAGTGACATCTGAATTTTCACCACAGAGTCACAGAGACACAGAGAAGAACATTATTTGGGATTCCTCTCGGTCTCTGTGCCTCCGTGGCAGGTTTCGCCTTCCCCTTTTAGTTTCTTCCTGCGCCGGCTACCAGAACCTCTGCCATCTGATTACGAAGATGAAGTTGCGCTCGAAGAAAGGTGAGGGCACAGTCTGCAAAGACGAATTGCAAGAGCATGCTGCCGGGCTGATCTGCCTCACTGGCGGCGAAGATGGTCCACTTGCCGCAGCGCTGGCGCGGGGCGGCATGGAGGAAGCTCGGCACTCGGTGGAATGCCTGGCCGGCATTTTTGGCCCTAACAACGTCTATGTGGAACTGCAGCGTCATTTTCATCGCCAGCAGGAAGCGCGCAATCGCGCTGCCTTTGAAATCGCACGCTCGCTCAAGCTTCCACTACTGGCGACCAATGGTGTTTGTTACGCGACGCCGCAGGAGCGGGAACTCTGCGACGTATTCACCGCCATTCGAAATCATAAAACGTTGACCTCTGCCGGACGCCTGCTGGCGCGCAATTCCGAGCGTCACTTGAAATCACCGCAGCAGATGCAACAGCTTTTCGCCGACCTGCCCGAGGCTCTTGCCCATACGGTGGAACTTTCCTCCCGGCTCGAGTTCACCCTGGAAGCTTTGGGATATGAATTCCCCAAATACCCCGTGCCGGAAGGCGAGACCATGATGTCTTTCCTCCGCGAGCGCACCCGGGACGGTTTTCAGCAACGCTATGGCCGGTCCGATGCCAGCCTCACAAGCCGTGCCCAGAGCCAGATTGCGCGTGAACTGGCGCTGATCGAAAAACTCAAACTGGAAGGCTACTTTCTTATTGTGTGGGACCTGGTTCGCTTCTGCCGCGAGCAAAACATTCTGGTCCAGGGACGCGGTTCAGCCGCCAACAGCGCCGTCTGTTATTCGCTGGGGATCACCGCGGTCGATCCCATCGGCATGGAACTGCTTTTCGAGCGCTTTCTGTCCGAGGAGCGTGGCGAGTGGCCTGATATTGACCTCGATCTGCCCAGTGGCGACCAGCGCGAGCGCGTCATTCAATATCTGTACAAACGCTATGGTGAACGCGGCGCCGCCATGACCGCCAACGTCATCACTTATCGCAGCCGCATGGCGGGGCGAGAGATGGGCAAGGCCCTGGGCTTCGATCCGGAGACTCTGGATAAAGTTTCTACCGCCGTCTCCACCTGGGAATATCGCGACGCGCACGATGCGCTCGATCATCGCTTTCAGGACGCTGGATTGGATCTGCGCCATCCTCGCCTGCGCAAATATTTCGAGTTGTGCGAAGCGGTGCAGGATTTGCCGCGTCATCTGGGACAGCATTCCGGAGGGATGGTGATCTGCCAGGGGCAACTCGATTCCGTGGTCCCGCTCGAACCTGCGTCCATGCCGGGCCGGGTGGTGGTGCAGTGGGATAAAGAAGATTGCGCCGACCTCGGCATTATCAAAGTGGACTTGCTCGGCCTGGGCATGATGGCTGTGCTGGAAGAATCCATCACGCTCATTCGCGATCATTACGGCGAAGAAGTGGACCTCGCTCATCTGCCGGCGGACGATCCCACGGTCTATGCCACGCTGCAAAAAGCCGACACCATCGGCATGTTCCAGGTCGAAAGCCGCGCCCAGATGTCTTGCCTGCCGCGTCTGCGTCCCAAAAAGTTTTATGACATCGTGGTACAGGTCGCCATCATCCGCCCCGGGCCAATCGTGGGGCAGATGGTGAACCCGTTCCTGCAGCGTCGCCAGGGACGCGAGGAGGTTACCTATCCGCACCCGTCGCTTGAGCCCGTGCTGAAGCGCACTTTAGGCGTCCCGCTTTTTCAGGAACAGTTATTGCGTATGGCCATGGTGGTCGCTGGTTTCAGCGGCGGCGAGGCAGAAGAATTGCGCCGGGCCATGGGATTCAAGCGTTCCGAAAAGCGCATGAAAGAAATCGAGGCCAAGCTGCGCGCCGGCATGGAGCGCAATGGCATTTCACGCGAGGCGCAGGAGCAGATCGTGCTTTCGATTACTTCTTTCGCACTCTATGGATTTCCCGAATCCCACGCCGCCAGCTTCGCTCTAATCGCCTACGCCAGCGCCTATCTGAAGTGTCATTACCTGGCCGCGTTTACCGCAGCCCTGCTGAATAACCAGCCCATGGGTTTTTACCGGCCAGCCACGATTGTGAGTGATGCGCAACGCCATGGACTGAAGATATTTCCGATTGATGTGACGAAGTCGGAATGGGACTGCACAGTCGTCGAAAAGAATCCGGCCTCGCCAGAACTACGCCTTGGGCTTCGTTATGTTCGCGGGTTACGTGAAGAGGCTGCCAAGGCAATCGTTCGTCAACGCACCCTCGCGCCATTTACTTCTATTCACAATCTCATTCATCGTGTTCCCGAACTACGTAAGGATGAGCTCCACACGCTGGCGGAGATTGGAGCGCTAAACTCAGTTTCTAGTTTCGAGTTCCCCGTTCCCAGTTCCGGCCACCGGAAACTGCATCGCCGCGATGCTCTCTGGCAGATCGAGCGGTCGGTCCGTCACTCCGGGCCATTGCTCGACCCACTTCCCGAGCCGGATGCCGAATCTCCGCTGCGCCCCATGAATCCCGAAGAGCGGTTGGTGGCTGACTTCCGCGGCACCGGACTAACCGTGGGCCCGCACCCTATGGCTTATCACCGTGAGCGCATGGACGCCATCGGCATCCGCAAAGCCAGCGATCTTCCAACTATTCCCAACGGTAAGTATCTGCGAAT
>CAWJBA010000025.1:0-12306 GCA_963841075.1 Terriglobia bacterium | reverse complement strand
TGTGCCTCCGTGGTAAAGAAACCGACTTAAGCCGCAAACAAGTGATACAGCATTACGTAAATCACTACCCCGGTCACCGATACGTACAACCACAGCGGAAATGTCCAGCGCGCGATCTTGCGATGCTGATCGAAGCGTTCGCGCAGTGCGCGGCTCAGCGTGATAATCACCAACGGCACGATGGCGATTGCCAGTATCGTGTGCGAAATCAGAATCGTGAAATAAAACGGGCGCGACCAGCCCTGTCCCTGAAAGTGTACTGAGCCGACGTGCGCGTGGTAGTACAAGTACGACGTCAGAAACAGCGTGGACGAAACCAGCGCGGTGATCATGACGGCGCGGTGAGCGGCCATTCGCCCGCGCATGATGTACGCTCGACCCACCAGAAGCAGCACAGCGCTGGTGCCATTCAACACCGCGTCAATCACCGGATAGATAGCGTATTGAGCGGGGACTTGCATCAGGCGGCCGGTTTTGTGGTGCGGCGGTTCACCATGATGAACGAGAGGCCGAACATGAAAGCGGAAAACAAAACCAGCGTCGCCAGCGACGAAGCCAGGGGAAACTCCGCCACGTTCCCGGGATACAGAACGTCGCGCAGCGCCTCAACCCCATAGGTGAGCGGATTGATTCGTATCAGGAATCGAATCCAGCCGGAAGCGCCCGCCAGCGGAAACATCGCCCCTGAAAGCAACCACAACGGTATAAGGAAGAGGTTAATGATGGCGTGGAAGGCCTGAGTCGAATCCATGGACCAGGCAATAGTGAATCCCAGGGCGGTCAGCGCAAATGAGACCAGGAAAACAGTGATCACAACCAGCAGAAAACCAGTCAGGGTAAGATGCACCCCGACCAGCGGAGCGAATGCAAGAAAAATAAGACCTTGAACTGCCGATAGCGTGGTTCCGCCCAGCACTTTGCCCAGCACGATCGCGGCCCGTGGCACCGGGGCCACCAGCACGGAAAGCAGGAAGCCTTCTTTGCGGTCTTCGATCACGGACATCATGGTGAAGATCGAAGTAAACAGCACAATCATGATCAACGCGCCGGGATAAAAGTAATCCAGGTAATGCTGCTGCCCGGCGGCGTTGCCGGATCGAAACGAACTGCCAAAGCCGGAACCGATAACCACCCAGAAAAGCAGCGGTGACGCAATCACTCCCACCACGCGGGCACGCTGGCGATAGAAGCGCACCAATTCCCTCCACCACAGCGTAAATGCGGGCAGCAGGATGCCGGTCCCGGGGAGAGAATACGCTTGCAGAGTTGCAGTCTGGGTCGCCATTCAGTTCGATTTCTGCGCCTGCGGCGCTTTCTTAAGGGTGAATTTCTTACGTGCTTCCATAAATACATTCAAGAACAGGATGCCTGACAACGCCAGCATGATGATGCTCATAAAAAGGCCATCCACCGTGGTGATCATTCCGTTCTGAACTACCCAGGCAATTCCCGCGAGGGGAACCAATCCCAGAACCACTGAAAGCACAAGCATCATAGGTCTGCTCCAAGTAGCGGTTGCGCTACGAAGGTCGTTCGGCGTCTTCGGTCCAGAATTTGTGGCCGGTGCGGTGGATGAAAACATCTTCCAGCGCGGGCTTGCTCACGGAAATAGCTTCAATCTCGCCGGGAAACGCCTCGACCACGTCGGTTATAAAACGGTGGCCGTTCTCCCGTTCCAGCCGGACCTGTCCGCCGAGCACCTGCGCGTCCACGTTGAGAAGGGTGCGAATGCGTTCCGCCATGGATTCCGCGTCGCGGACATCGAGCAGAATCACGTCGCCGCCGATCTCGCGTTTCAGATCGGAGGGAGTTCCGAGCGCCACCAGTTTTCCCTCATTCAGAATGGCCAGACGATCGCAGCGCTCCGCCTCTTCCATAAGGTGCGTGGTCACGATGACAGTGACTTTCTCCTCGTCCCGCAAAATCTGGAGATACTGCCACAAATCGCGGCGCGCGCCGGGATCAAGCCCGGTAGTGGGTTCATCGAGCAGAAGCACCGCGGGATGGTGGAGCAGGCCCTTGGCCAGTTCCAGACGGCGCTGCATTCCGCCGGAAAAAGTTTCGGCTTTTTCTTTGGCGCGGTCCGACAGCCCGACCCGCGCGAGCATTTCCGCGATGCGGGACTTCAGCGCCGCTCCGCGCAATCCGTAGAGATGGCCCTGATGCCACAGATTTTCCGCCGCGGTCAGTTTCAGATCAATACTCTGGGCCTGGAACACGACGCCGATTTGTCGGCGCAGCTGGTTGGGCTCTTTCGCGGCGTCGAATCCCATGATCACCGCGCGGCCGCCACCCGCCACCATCAGGGTCGAAAGGATGCGGAACATCGTAGTCTTCCCGCTGCCGTTGGGCCCGAGCAGCCCGAAGAGTTCAGCGTGACCGACGTCGAACGAGACTCCGTTCAGTGCGGTGCGGCCGTCGTAGCGGTGAACCAGGTCCTGAACCGAGATTACGGCAGAAGGCGCGACCGCAGCGCTGTTTTGCGGGTCGAGCGCGACGTAATCTGGGGCTTTGGAAACCACAAGGTATTTTATCTGGAACCGTCGAGCTGTGCTTGGTTGGTACGCGCCTCACTCACGCGGCGGCGCCGGCTCATCGCTTCGTATTCAGCATCATCAGCGCGAACAGCAGCGGTAAATAGAATACTGTAGCCTGCAGGAGCTGACGCGCCCGCTGTCTGGATCGCGCAGTGCTGGGCGCTGCTTGCAGGCTGGCCAGGCGCCAGCCGAAGTACAACAGTGCAATCCCGAGTGCCAGGGCCCCGGCCAGATAGAGTTTCCCGGACATACCCAGCACGGTGGGGAGCAGGGTTATGGGAATCAGCGTCACCGAATAGAGCAGGATTTGTCGGCCAGTCGACTTGCCGTCGGCTTCCACCACCGGCAGCATGCGGATTCCACCATCCTCGTAATCCTGGCGATAGAGCCACGCGATCGAGTAAAAGTGAGGGAATTGCCAGAAAAAGACGATGGCGAACATCACCAGCGCGCCCCACTCAACCTTCCCGCGAGCGGCGGTCCAGCCCAGCACGCCGGGCATGGCTCCAGGGAAAGCGCCCACGAATGTACAAATGGGGTGGACCTTCTTAAGAGGCGTGTAGGCTCCCAAGTACACAGCGGAAGTGGCCAGCGCCAGCAATGCTGTCAGGGGATTCAGGGCCAGGCCGAGGTAGAGGGCGCCGCCGAGCGTCATCAGAATTCCGACCAACGTGGCGTGGAGGAAGCCCATGCGTCCCGCGGGGATAGGCCGCTGCGCAGTGCGGCGCATACGGGTGTCCGTATCCCATTCCATTACCTCGTTCAGGGCAGCGGCTCCGCCCGAGACCAGGCCAATCCCCAGCAGGGTGTGAAAGAGCGACCAGGAAAGGGAAGAGACGCCCGACTTCAACGCTCCAAAGTAATAGCCGCACCACGCGGTCATGATAATCAGCGTGGTCACCCGCAGTTTGGTCAGTTCAGCGTAGTCGCGCGCCAGGGTCAGAGCGGCACCGCGTGGAACCACCAGGGGCTGAGTTGCAGTACTCATGCCGCCACCGGCTTCCGTTGTTGCACGGGAACGCGCTCTCTGGCTGCGGCCGGACTATGCCGCCAGACCTCTACTGCCAGCACCGCGGTGGTGGCCAGCAGCAGCGCTCCGACGGCAACATGGGTCACGGTGGAAATCACCATGGGAAGTTCCGGCTGGACGGCGGCGTGTCCCCAGGCTACTCGGGTGAGGAATGCGACAAAACCCAGACACAGTTGGGCGATCATCAGCGCGAGCATAGTTATAGCAGGCCGCCGCACTGCGTCAATCCCCGAATATCCTGACAATCCGCGGACGGAAGTCCAGGTCAGTAAGATCGCCACAGTCGCCGCATTCAACACATGCGGCCACCAACTCAAGCCGTGATGGCGAAACATCGCGCCCAGAATCAGCTGGACGTAGAGCACAAAAATCGAAAGCAAAGCCAACGTAAACACAGTGGGATGGTGGTCATCGCTCTCGATTCGGGGAATTTCCTCCGCCCACTTGCGACTGGTGAAGACGGCAATCAGAACCACCACACAGAAAAATGTCTGGGCCAGCGCCGCGTGTGCTGATGAAACCAGAGGGGGCAGAAAAAAGAGCACCGTAAGTCCGCCCAAAATCCCTTGCGCGATAACCAGCGCCAACGCGCTCACGCCCAGATACTTCATCCAGCGGCGAGGGTCGGCGCGCCACGTCCAGACCGCGAGAATGATGCTGAGAAATCCCACAAACTGGGCAATCATGCGATGGGTATGTTCGAACTTTATCCCGCCGACCAGGTGGGGAATCTTATAGAGCGAACCAAATGATGTCGGCCAATCAGGGACGGACAGGCCGGCATCATTGCTGGTCACCAGCGCGCCGGCAATGATGAGCAAAAAAGTGACCGAAGCCGCAAAGACGGCAAATCGGTGATGGGCCCGGTTGTACGGTATGGCTACGGCCGTCAGAAATGCTCCTAGGGGTTAACTAGCGCCGACATCCTGCCGGCTGTCCGGGGGCATCTTGCCCCGGCGGTGGGCGGGACGCCCACCGGACAGCCGCCGAGACGGCGGCGCTACATTTTTCGTGGCACTTATTCCGGTTTGAAGCCCTGGTCGACCGTCTTGCTGTCTTTGGCGGCCAGTGTGACCTTCTGCGTCTGCTCGCCCAGCTTTTCCTGGACGAACGCCAGCGTGTACTCACCCGGCGGCAGGCCCTTGATTTCGTACTTGCCGTCGGCGCCCGTGATCGCGAAGAACGGGGTCTTCACGACGTTGACATACATCTTCATCCAGGGATGCTGATTGCACTTCACCGGCAACATGATTTCTTCGCGGGCGAAGGTCTTCTCCAGCGGCGGCGCCTTGGGAGGCTGCGACTCGTTCCACTCGCGGTTGTCTTTTGGCGTGGGATGAATATTGTGGGTAGTCTCGTCGTCGTTACGGATCTCGATGTTCTGTCCCGTCATGACCGCCAGCACGTGGGGATGATACTGGCAACCCTTCTGATCGATCGTGGTCGAATCCTTGGGAGCCTCGAAGGTGCGATCTCCCAGGCCTTCTTTGACGTAGACGAAGACGTTGGCCAGCTTGCCGTCGTTGGCTACGATGGTCTCAGCCATGTTCGTGCCCTTGCAGGCTGCGTCCTGGCTCATGTCGATTTTCTGGCCTTTAGGGGCCGCCCCGCTGAAAGTCACCGTTCCACTTACGGTGGCGGCGGTAGCGGGATCAATCGGCGCCGACGATGGCACCGGCTTTACTTCCGAACTCGGCGAGGTGCCTTGCTCTTCGTTGGTATTTTCCTTCTTGCTGCAACCCACCAGCAGCCCCAGCAGGCATAGCCCAAACATTGCCGCCCATATTCTCTTATTCATTATGTCGCCCTTTCGTCAGCTGTAAGTCTAGGAACGTCGTTGGTCGTTGGCCTTTGGTCGTTGGCTAAAAATCAACGTCGATGGCGAGAGGCCAACGGCCAAAGGCCAAAGGACCAACGACGACCTTCAAAACATCACATTCTACCGCGAACCACCAATGCTTGCCGGTCCCGTCTGACTGGCAGCCCGTCGCTGCCTACTCCGAGGCTGAGTCGAAGCCTGGCTGCGTCCCATGGACGCGGCCACCCGCCGCTGTTCCTCAGGTGTGAGCTGGAATATGTAGTCCACCAGCAGTTTGGTCTGGTCTTTGTCGTATCCCTGGAACGATGGCGGAGTCGGACCCGAGAAAACCCAGTGATCATTCTGCCGCTTGAATAGTCCCGACGGCATCGCCGTACCGGGGCTGATGGCCTGGGGATCGATAATCCAGCGCTCCGCCCAATCCGGCTTCAGGCGTTCCCGGGCCAGCAGGAAGTTGGGAGCGGTGGCGATCTTGTCGTGCGCCGGATCTCCGGTGGCGTGGCACTTCAGGCAGGGCGCCGCCGTGCTCGAGAACAGGCTTCGCGCCATGTCGGTTTCCTTGGTCGAAAGCACGGGCACCTGCTCTGGAATATAGGGCATGGGCTGCTGCGAGAGCGCCTGGAAGAACCGGACCAGCTTGCGCAGCTCATTATCAGAGAAGGAGAAAGTCGGCATGCGCACTTGCAAGTACGGCCGCACACCATTCCGGTTCGTGTCCGTCGTGCTTAACGAAGGATTGGAAAGGAATTTCCGCAGCCATTCGGGATCGACGCGCGCGCCTTCGGTCAGCAGCTTCGGAGGCAACTGCTCCTGCGCGTCCTGATAGTGCTTCATACCCATCAGAATCGTGCTCTGATCGGGGGTGAATTGGTGGCAGCCCACGCAGTTGTACTTGCGGACAATCCACCAGCCTTCCTGAATATCGCGCCGCGAATCGCCAGGCTTGTATTGATAGCCCGGGGGCAGGGAACTCTCCTCGCTCCCCATCAGGAAAGTCGTGAGGTCCTGAATCTCCAGCTTCGAGAGATGCAGATTCGGCATGCGGAGCACTTCCGTCTCCGACTTGACCTTGCCCTTGTCGTATACGTTCGGCTCGGCCAGTTTGTGCTCGAAAAATCCTTTGTGGTCGTACCAAGGGTCTTTGGCCGGCCCTTCGGGCAGACGCGCCAGGTCTTCGGGATCGGTAATGGGCTCGGAGCCCTTGCCGCCGCGCTGCGAAATTTCCGTGAACAGGGCAAAATCAAGACGCTCGATGGGCTTGCTGCCTTCATAGGTGAGTTCAGTACCAATGCGTCCTTCATCCTCGAAGCCGGAAATCTCGTGGCAACCGGCGCAGCCATAGTGCCGAATCCACTTTTTGCCTTCTTCCTTGAGCTCAGGATCATCCATGTAGGAAGCCTGGGCATACGCGGATGGCTCCTGCTTTTTCTGACTCATCAGGTAGGTGGCGATGTCCTGCGCATCCTCCGGAGCCAGCCGCAGGCTTGGCATCACCGTCATGTTCTGCACTTGCAGTTCGTGCCCGTCGTTGGGGCACTGGCTGTGCTGCAGATCGAACTGGTAAGGCAGACCTTTCTTGGCGTAGTCCTCGGGGCCGATGTCCTTTTTCTCGTAAGGACAATAAGGCCGCGTGCGCTCCCGCGCGTTGTGGATCCAGCGGACAAGGTAATCGTAGTTCGCTTTCTCGCCCACGCGACTCAGATTGGCGGCGAAGGTGCCGCCCTGCAACTGATCTCCTTCGCCGATGGAGTGGCAGGCCAGGCAACCGCGGGTTTCAAATAGTTGCTTGCCGTGGTCGGCATTGCCCGGTTTTTGCTTGGGCAGTGCGTCGGTGAATCCCGCTTGCCACAGATAGGCCGAGATCGTCTGGATCTGATGATCGGTCAGGCGAAAATTCGGCATCTTGGTCGTCGGCCGGAAATCGGTCGGCTTCTTCAGCCATACCGGAATCCAGTTCTGGTTCAACTTGAGCCGGACGTCTTTTAGATTCGGCCCGATCTTCTTCACATCCTGCATCAGGTTGTGCGTCTGAAAATCAAGCTGCTGCACCTGGCCATCGATCTTGCTGTTGGCCACCCGGAGCGCCACCGCCTCCTGGTTCAGCCGGTTGGCTTCGTCATTGCTCGAGGCCGCGTCGGCCTGTTTCATCAGGTCGGCAGAAATCTTGGCATTGTCGATCTTCTGCTGGCCGAACAGCTTCATCTGCTGCGCGATCGAGGTCAGCTCTTCCGGTTCCCGGTCGTAGCCTTCGTAGCGGTGGCAGCCCATGCATCCGCGCTGGCGGTACAGGAACTTGCCATCCGAGATGTGCTCGCCAACGTCGCCAACGGCCAGCCGCATATCGGCGGCATGACAGGTCTGGCAGCCCGCTTCGGCGTTCTGCTTGGGAAACAGTGGCCACAACCAGTGTTCGTAGTTGCCATGCGCCTTTTCCAGGCTGGTGGTCGCCCGGCCGTTACCCTGATGACAAGGCGAGCAGCCAAATTTGTCAGGATCGTGGGCCTTGAGCAATTCCGGTTCAGGATGGCTGGTGAAGGCCTGGGCGTACTCATCCGGACGCTTTTCGCCCTTGGCGGTCATCACCGCAGCCGTGATCCGGAGCGGCTCGCGGGCATTCATGTGGCAGGACTCGCAGCGGTCGACAATGTTGGCGTCGGCCACGTTGATCTGCACAATCTTGGGGTCCCACTCTTCGGTCTTCTTTTTCAAGCCGTCAATCTGGGCGGGCGTGAGCGACACCATGTGGTCCGAAACAAAGCTGGACATTTTGTTGCTGGCCTCGGTGACCGGCTTCAGCACGTCACCGAGTTCGGCGCTCAGCTTGGTGCGCTCGTCCTTGAGCGAGTTGTAAGTCTCCTCCAGTTCGTGAAAGTTGTATTGCTGCTTGTGGCCATCGGGAAATTCGACGGTTGCTTTCTTCTTTTTGTAGTCGTCGATGTCCTCTTGCCTGCTCTTTTTGCCGGACGCGCTGGTTTCGGTCTCAAGCTCGTAGGTGAGCGCATTGACGTAGGCACGGCGATCGGTGAAGACGTTCTGCACCGCCAGAATCTTGGCGCTCAAATCTGTGATTTGTTTCTGCAGTTCGTCGCGGCGAGGCCGGGCGGTCTCGTTGGCATCCTTGTAAGCCTGTTCCAGTTGCTGGTATTGCGACTCCTGCTCGACTTCCTTGACCGATTGCGACGACTTCGATCGCGTGCTATTCAGGAAAGCGCTGTAGCGCTCCTTCCATACGTGTTGAAAAGTCTTCCACGGACGCTGCCCGAAGGATTCGTCCCACAGTGCCCAGAACAACGTCACCATGAGGATCATCATGCAGATGACGTAATACGCCGCGTAAGACTTGCTTACAATCGGGTCCTTCTCGGGGACAGGTGGCACCAGATCCTCCAGCAGTCTTCAGTCGTCAGTCTTCGGTCGTCAGCAACAACAGTCAAAATCGTTCGGCCGTTTGCGCTGACGACCGACGACTGATGACTGACGACTAAACGTTAAACCAAGGCGTTATCCACACGTACTTGATATGCCATGCCAGCCGCAACAGCATCTTTGCCGGCAGGGCCACCATGCTGAGTACGAAAAACATCATGATGGAATATTGCAGCAAGCTCATGCGCTTGTAGTCTTTCGGGTTGTAGCGGCGGAAGAGAGCATGCATGATGAACCCGCCCACAACGTAGAATCCGACCACCACAATGCCGCCGAAAATCGCCTTTGCCAGGTTGGAGGTAATTCCAAACAAGTCCGGCAGATCGCGATTCACTTCATAGATCAGGCGATTGTGGTCCCAGGTCTGACCCGGCCAGAACCACTGCCAGCCGGGGCCGCGGATGAACGTCCCGATAATGATCATCGCGATCCACAGGATGATGAAGCCGAACAGAAATGTGCTGATGGAAAATTTGCGCTGCTTCCAGGTGTAATAGCCGCTGCCCAGCGGGTTGGTGTCGATGTAGGGAATCACCATCAGCCCGACGATGATCAGCGTGGGCATGACCACGCCCGCAATCCACGGATCGAAATACACCAGCATTTCCTGCAGTCCCAGAAAGTACCAGGGCGCCTTCGCCGGATTCATGGTCAGGTTGGGATTCGCCGGCTCTTCGAGCGGCGCGTTCAAGGTGATCGACCAGACCATCAAAATAATGGTGACGATCATGGCGGCGAGGAACTCTATGCGCAGCAGAAAAGGCCAGACATGGATTTCCTTCTGCCAGCCCGGCCGGAAAGGCCAGCTCTTGCGATGATGAGTCTTGGCCATCGCCGGATTGGTTTCCAGCTCGCCGATCAGTTCATCGTTGGCCTTGGCCTGCTTCCACGCCAGATAAATGTAAAAGACGAGCAGCGGAATCAGCCCAACGATGGGCACATTGTCAGGCGCCGAACATATCTCCCAAAGTTGCCGCCAATCCATAGTCGCTCCGAATCTGTTGCTCCGAACTTGTAGCGCCGGCGTCCCGCCGGCTGTCCGGTGGGCGTCCCGCCCACCGCCGGGGGCGAGACGCCCCCGAGCCAGCCGGCAAGATGCCGGCGCTACGAAAACCCGTGCCTCTACTTCTTCGGTTCTTTCACTTCCGACGACAGCACGACCGCTGCCGGCCCCGAAATGCCGCCGTCTTTACGGACTCGCCAGAAGTGCACAATCATCAGAACCGAAGCCACAATCGGAATCCCGATGCAATGCCAGATGTACGACCGTAGCAATGCGTTCGCGTCGACGATCGAACCGCCGAGCAGTCCGAAGCGAACGTCGTTGTAGGGCGTCATGCCCAACATGTGGCCGAAGGGACCTTCGTTACCCAGCCCCGGCGTGGCTCGCGCCATGTTCGTCCCGACCGTGACTGCCCAGAAACCCAGCTGATCGTCGGGCAGCAGGTATCCGGTAAACGAAAGCAGCAGAGTGAACACCAGCAGCAGGACGCCGATGTTCCAGTTGAACTCGCGCGGCTTTTTATACGAACCGGTAAGAAAGACGCGGAACATGTGCAGCCAGACGGCAATCACCATCAAGTGCGCCGCCCAGCGATGCATGTTGCGTAGAAGTTTGCCGAAGGGCACGTCGTGCTCGAGATACAAGACGTCGCGAAACGCCTGCACCTTGCTGGGGTGGTAATAAAACATCAGCATCACGCCGGTCAGCGTGAGCACAATAAAGAGGTAGAACGTGATGCCGCCCATGCCCCAGGTATAGCTGTAGCGCACCGCGTCGCGGTTGATCTTGGCCGGATGCAAGTGCAGGAACACGTTCGACAGCACGCCCAGCGCCCGGTTGCGCGGCGTGTCGTCATGCTTGTGGCGAAAGATCGAGGTGTAGACCTGGGTCTTGGTCGGATCTTTCAGACCCTCGATCTGGTCCTTGGCCTTCGCCGGCATGTCGGTCTTGAGCGACTGGACGTCTTCCTTGACGCCCGCCTTCACCCGCTCCAGCAGGCCGACACGCTTCCCGTTGTTCCCGTTGCCGCTTCCGTTTTCTTCAGGCATTGAAACCTCTTCCCATCCCGTGTGGGGCCGGGTCTTTGACCCGGCCAGGTCGAGCGAACGCTCGACGGTGTCCTAAGTCGGCAGAAACGCCCCCGGATCATTGAACGCGCTAGGCTGTCCCTTGGGCCATTGATAAAGCTTGGATACATCCACCAGAATCTGACCATCGGGAGCGATCGAAACGTTAGCCCGATCCATGGGACGTGGCGCCGGCCCCTCGAAGTTCACCCCTTCGCTGTCGTATCCGCTGCCGTGGCAAGGACATTTGAACTTGTTCTCGGCCGGCTTCCAGTCGGGAGTGCAGCCGAGGTGAGTGCAGCGCGCGTAGATCACGAAAATGCGGTCCGGTGTGCGGTCCACCCAGATGCGATATTTCTGCTGAAATTTTGTGTCGACGCCCAACCCAAAATCGGCGGGATAGCCAATCTTGAACGAAGTGGCGGGCTCGAAAAGGGTTCGAGGCAAAAAGAAACGGAAGAAGGCAATGAACCATGCCGTCATGAAGGCTGCGAACGCGGCCCAGGCAAATCGCCGCCGACCCTGATTAATTTCGCTATCGTCTGGTCCGACCGAGGCCACTCCCGCCGACGCCGCGGCCCTGGACGTTCCCACCGCGGGCGTGCCTACGTAGGTGTTTGAACCTTCACCTCGTGCAACCGTTGCCGCAGCCGATGGCGGACCGGCCGCCGGACGAGCCGCCGCGGCGGGCGCCGCAGGCTTGGCTACTGCCGCTGCAACTGGAGCCGCTGCGGCTGCCGGCGCTTCGGCAGGCTCTCCCAGCAGCGCAGCAACTTCCGAATCGGTTAGTGCAGGTAGACCTTTGCGTCCGCGGCGCGCTTGTTCGGCGGCTATAGTGGACTTGCTCCACTTCTTTCCTTCAGCTACCCACTTGGCGACTTCCGCGCTGATGGGACCGCTGGCGGCCTTGGCCACGGGCGCAGCCGCGGCCGCGGCTGGTGCAGCGGCTGCCGCGGGAGGCGCGCTGGCCTCGACCGGTTCGCCCAGCAGGGCAGACATCTCCGCGTTATTCAACGGAGGCAAGCCCTTGCGTCCACGGCGCGCCTGTTCGGCGGCGATGGTGGACTTGCTCCACTTGTTTCCTTGGGCCACCCACTTGGCGACTTCCTCGCTAATGGTCCCCGCTCCCGCTGCAGGGGTTGCGGCTGGCGGGGCGGCGGACGCTGCTGGAGTTGATGCCGGGGCCGGGATGCTCGCTGCGGCAGGCGCGGGCGACGCTGGCGCGACGCCGCCAACTTCCCAGGGCATAGGTTGACCAGCTTTGAGCGCTTCGATATCGGCGTCCGTCAGCAGCTGCAATCCCTTGCGCTGGCGATAAGCCTGCTCCATGCCGATCACAGAGTTGTTGAGTGCCGGTCGTGGCAAGGGCGGTAGGTGCCCCAAAATTCCCGTCTTGGACTCGTCTGCCATCCGTTCCTTCACTC
>CAWJBA010000024.1:0-55922 GCA_963841075.1 Terriglobia bacterium | reverse complement strand
CCTCTTGGCCTTGCTGGCTCTCACCACCTTGCTGGTAAAAACAGTGGTGGAATGGAGAGCGCGGCGCCAGCTGGCGCAATCCGCTGCCTGGGAAGAAGAAGGGCAAACCGCATGAGCATCGAAGCGAAAAATATCAGCAAGAAGTTCGGGCATTTTGCCGCGCTTGACAATGTCGATTTGAAAATTCCCTCAGGCGAGCTAGTGGCGCTGCTCGGGCCCGTCTGGATCCGGCAAGACAACGCTTCTGCGCATCATCGCCGGCCTGGAATTCGCCGACTCTGGAACCATTCTTTTTGACGGAGAAGACACCACCCACCGCACCGCACGCGACCGCCGCGTCGGTTTCGTCTTCCAGCACTACGCGCTCTTCCGGCACATGACGGTTTTCGAGAACATCGCTTTTGGACTCAAGGTTCGCCCCCGCAGCTTGCGGCCCTCAAAAGAGGAAATTCACTCCAAGGTCCACGAGCTGTTGCGGCTCATACAATTAAAAAACCTGGCGGGGCGCTATCCTTCGCAACTTTCCGGAGGCCAGCGACAGCGGGTCGCGCTGGCACGCGCGCTGGCCGTCGAACCCAGCGTCCTGCTGCTCGATGAACCTTTCGGATCGCTGGATGCGAAGGTCCGTCTCGAATTGCGCCGCTGGCTGCGCCAGTTGCACGACGAAGTTCACATCACCAGCGTATTTGTTACCCACGATCAGGAAGAGGCGCTGGAAGTTTCCGACCGGGTCGCGGTGATGAATGAAGGCCGCATCGAGCAGGTGGGAACCCCGGACGACGTCTATCATCATCCCAGCACGCCTTTCGTTTACAACTTTCTGGGCAACGTGAATCTGTTCCATGGCCGGATCGATGAAGAAACGCCGGCGATTCACGACGATGCCCGGCGAGCTGGTTTACGTACGCCCGCATCTGCTGGACATTTATCGCCAGCCCAATGGCGGAAGCCACTTTCGAGCGACCATCAAGCACATTAATTCCGCCGGGCCGCTGGTGAAAATCGAAGCGCTCAGCGAGTGGGGAGCGCCGGTCCAGGTTGAGTTGTCACAGGAAAAGTTCCGCGAACTTCAGCTTGTCAAAGACGAAACAGTATTCATCGTTCCCAAAGAGCTGAAGGTATTCCACAAGAAAGCGATCTAGTGATTACAATCCGCGATGGCCGCGGCCGGCCTGTATTCGCAGCAGCGCCGCAATCAGAGTGTCAACGTCTTCGCAGGTGTTGTAGAGCGCCAGAGACGGTCGCACCGTAGTTTCGAGTCCGAATCTTCGCAGGATGGGCTGGGCGCAGTGATGTCCGGCGCGTACCGCGATTCCTTCCTGGTTTAGTGCCTTCCCAACATCTTCCGTGCGGAATCCGTCGAGGACGAATGACAGCACGCCTGCCTTCTCGCGGGCTGTGCCAATCAGATGAAGGCCCGGAATCGTCAGCAGGCCCGCAGTAGCGTATTGCAAAAGATCGTGCTCGTAGCGGGCGATGTTCTCCATACCGATCTGGTCGAGATAGTCGAGTGCCGCGCCCAGCCCGACCGCGTCCGCGATGTTGCCGGTGCCGGCTTCGAAGCGCGCCGGCGACACGTTGTAAATCGTCTTCTCAAACGTTACATCCATGATCATGTTGCCGCCGCCCTGCCAGGGCGGGGTGTTGTCGAGAAGGTCTGCTTTCCCGAAGACCACGCCGATGCCGGTGGGGGCAAAGATTTTGTGTCCTGAAAAGACGAAAAAGTCGCAGTCGAGCAGCTGCACGTCCACACCCAGGTGCGCGATGGACTGCGCTCCGTCCAGCAATACTTTGGCGCCATGGCGGTGAGCCATGTCGATCATCTCTTTCGCCGGAGTGATGGTTCCCAGCGCATTCGAGACCTGGCTGAAGGCGACGATGCGGGTGCGCGGTCCCAGAAGCTTTTCGTATTCTTCCAGGATTACCTCGCCGCGATCGTTTACCGGCGCCACCCGCAGCCGCGCTCCTTTTTCCGAGCACAACTGCTGCCACGGAACGATATTCGCGTGGTGCTCGAGCCAGGTGATGACGATCTCGTCATCCTTCTGAACGTTGCGCTGCCCCCAACTTTTGGCCACCAGGTTGATGCCCTCGGTCGCGCCCCGTACGAAAACAATCTCGCGAGTGGATGAAGCATTCAGGAAGCGCCGTACCTTTTCGCGAGCACCCTCGTACGCGTCCGTGGCTCGCGCCGCCAGTGTGTGTGCGGCACGATGGATATTCGAATTCTCGTGCCGGTAGAAAGATGAAATCCGGTCGATGACTGCATTCGGCTTCTGCGTGGTGGCCGCGTTGTCGAGCCACACCAGCGGACGACCGTTCACCTGCTCCTGCAGGATCGGGAAATCACGGCGAATGAAATGAGGATCGAACGGGCGCGCCGGTGAACCGACGTCCGGCACAACATCGGGGCGAAACTCGAGCGATGCGAGGCTGAGTGGTGGCGGAGCGATGGCCGAGACCTTTCTTCTCCGGCTTCTGTCCGGAAAGAGGGCGCGGTCCCGGCCGTGGCGATGGCTGCAGCGGTTTCCGGAAACGCAGGCAAATTCGGTGCGGCGAAGAAGGCAGCCCGGAACCCCGGGAACGGCGGGCATGCCCGGTAAGCCAGCGCGAGGCACGCCCGGAAAAGAAAACATGCCGCCGGGATCCGGAAAAGAAAGCACCGCACTCAAAGGTGCGGTTTTTTCCAGATCGAGAAAGTAAGCTGAAAAACCGGTCGCCGGAAACGACGAAACCGCGTGAAGCCCGGCGCGAACGCTGGCACCTTGCCCAATGACGCTGGAATGGCACGCAGTTCCGCTTCTGTCAGCGGCGCGCCTGGCGTGGAGGGCGGCATTCCAGGGATGGCAGGCATGGCCTGCGCTCCCGGCACGCCGGGGAAAGAGAACGCGTCATTCAGCGACGCAAACGATGGCGCAACGTTGAGCGGCGAAGTGCGATCAAAAATGTAACCGGCGGCTCCTGGGACGGCCGGCGATTGCGGGAGCTGGGCGGACTGTTGACCTAACGCTTGTGGATTGGCTTGAACAGCTTCAGGCGCAAACGGGACTGCCGGAAGATCGCCGGCGGTGGCACGAGCGGGGACGCTCGCGCCCACATTTTCTGGATTCCCCGGTAGAGCGGCAAAGAATTCGTTGGCGAGCCTGGCGATCACTGCCGGATCAGGCAGCGCGAACATCCCCGGTGACGGATTCTCACCGGCCAGCGCCACTGTTTCCGGGGCGCTGCTCAGCGCCGTGCGCTCCGCCGAGGCTGGATCATTTGTACTCATGGTATTGATCCACGCTTACGTTTTCGAGAACGCCGACGGCGTCTTCCGTCAGAATGGCCAGCGAGCAGTACAAGCGAGATCAGATAGGACGCTACGGCCTTGTGGTTGATGCCCATGAATCGCACCGAGAGGCTGGGCGAGACTTCGCCGGGAATTCCCGGCTGAAACAGTCCCACCGCGCCTTGCTTCTTCTCGCCGGTCCGTAGCAGAAGAATATTTGTCTTGTCTGCCTTGATCGCGACTTTGTCGGAGGGAACCAGCGGCAGCCCGCGCCAGGTCAGGAATGGAGAGCCGAAAATGCTCACCGTCGGCGGCGGCACGCCCCGCCGGGTGCACTCGCGTCCGAAGGCCGCGATGGCTCGGGGATGTGCCAGAAAGAACGCCGGCTCCTTCCAGACTCGCGCGACGAGTTCGTCCATGTCATCGGGGGAGGGCGGGCCCTTGCGCGTCTTCACCTTCATCGATTCATCAATGTTGTTGAGCAGGCCATATCCCGCGTTGTTGATCAACTCGCTCTCCTGCCGCTCCTTGACCTTTTCGATGATCAGGCGCAGCTGCTCTTTGATCTGATCGTGCGGGCTGCGGTACATATCGGAGATGCGAGTCTGCAAATCGAGCACGGTGGTGACTGCGCTCAGCGTGTACTCGCGCGGCTTTTCTTCGTAGTCAACATAGATCTCCGGCAGATCGACATCGTCGTCGGGGCTGCACTCGATGGTGCGGCTGCCCGGACGCGTGGGGACAACCTTGTTCACCCGATAAGTGCCGGCTTCTACCGGAACCCATTGCAGGAAGTTGACCAGCCAGCGCGGCGTGATCGCCTGCATCATGGGGACCGTCTTGGTGACGGTCGCAAGCTGGCGGGCCGATTTCTCGTTCAGCGTGTGGCGGACTTCGACTTTATCAGCCATGCGATTGTTCGCTCCTCAAAGTGTGGCAGACCAAAAAGTGTAACACTTCATCGCGCGAATCGAGGACGAGGAAGCCAGGGTTTTCCTCTGGAAAACCGCTCTGTTCTCGTCCGATGCTCCAGCAGATGCTGGATCGTTTCCAACCGGGTCTCCGCCTCCCTGGCGGAGACGCCGTTCCGGTGACTCATCACGATCAGCTTTACCGAAACCAGGAACACTCCGCACTCCTGCAACAGTTCATGAGTGAACCCGTTGGCGAATAGAGCCATGACAAACAGCGCCAGGGTAAGAAGAATGACGACTATCGAAAACGGGTCGGGCATGATCCCCTGTTTCTTGGACATTTGTTCCTCCTTTGTCCATCCCGCGTTGGCAGCGAAACATGATAGCGAAAGCAGGCCGCCGACGGCGTCTCGGCGGATTGGTCTCGCGCACTCCAGGTCCCTGACCCGCCGCGGTCGAGCGTTACCTTTGTACTCTTTCATTGCTGTCCGAGGCATAGACACTATGAACGGGCGTGTGCGCGCACACCGGACAGGAATAGCGAATCCGGGTATAGAGATGCGGCAGCTGATTCACCGCTGAACCGCGATACGCATGAGCCAAGATTCATACTAGGTCTATCGCACGATCGCCCGCGTGGGTGGCGGGCTGCTCCTGCTTCTCGGAATTCTGGTGATGCTCGGCTGGATTTCCAACATTGCTGTTCTTACGACCGTGCTCCCCGGACGCATCGCCATGAAGCCGAATACGGCTGCCGGCTTTCTGTTTCTGGGCGCGGCTCTGGTCCTGTTGACCTGGCCCAAAAACACCCGCGGCACTCAACTTCTGTGCGCCGCCTCGGCCATGATAGTTGTCTTCATAGGGCTGACCACCGCATTCGAGTATCTGTTCCACGCGGATCTCCAGATCGACCAGTTGCTGTTCAAGGATCTACCGCCATCGCCTTATCCGGGGAGGATGGCCCACATCACGGCGCTTAACTTTTGCATTGTCGGGCTCAGCGTTCTGCTGCTTCCTTTTTCCGAAAAGCGGGCCGATCTTTCCCAGGCTCTTGCAGCCATCAGTGGGCTAAGCGCAGTCTTTGCCATCATCGGATACCTGTACGGAGTGCCCTTCCTATACGGATCGATCGAATATACGTCGATGGCGCTTCACACCGGCGTCGGACTTCTGGTCGGCACCCTCTCTATTCTATTCTGCCATCCCGACCTCGGCCTGATGTCCGTACTGACCAATCCCTACCCCGGTGGATGGCTGGCGCGAAAGCTTTTGCCAGGCGTGGCGCTCGTTCCTGCCTTGCTCGGAGCGGTGTGCATTCACAGCCAGCTGTTTTCGAGCGATGTGCGGCTGAACATCGCGTCTCTGGTGGTCGCTCAGATGGTTTTGTTCATGGCGCTGGTGTGGATCCTGGCATTCGTGCTCAACCGGGCTGAGTCGGAGAAAGCGGTAACGCAGGATGCCCTGTCCCGGTCCGAAAAGTTGTTGCAGCAATCCCAGAAAATGGAAGCGATTGGGCTGCTTGCCGGCGGAGTGGCTCACGACTTCAACAACCTGCTGGCCGTAATCAACGGCTACAGCGATCTTCTTCTGGAGGGTAAGCACCTTCCCGACCCTGACCGCCGCGCCCTGGAACAGATTAAACAGGCGGGGAACAGCGCGGCCTCACTCACCCGGCAGCTCCTCATGCTCAGCCGCCAGCAGGTGGTTGAGCCCGTGTTGCTGAACATCAACAAGACGGTCGGCAACCTGGACAAGATGCTCCGGCGCCTGATCAAAGAGAACATTGAATTCTCTTTTGTTCTGGACCCGCAGCTCGATAGAGTGAAAGCGGACCCTGGACAGATCGAGCAAATTGTCCTCAACCTGGTGGTGAATGCGCGCGACGCCATGCCCAACGGCGGGACGCTGCGCATTCAAACCAAAAACGTGGAGAAGTCAGCTGCTCAAGCCGGCGCCGGGGCTGCGCCCTGCCGCTTTGTTCTCCTCGAAGTGACGGATACCGGCACCGGAATGGACCAGCAGACCCAGGCCCACATTTTCGAACCATTCTTCACCACGAAAGCCGTCGGCAAAGGAACCGGCCTGGGTCTGGCTACGGTGTACGGAATCGTGAAGCAGAGCAACGGACACATCGAAGTGCAAAGCACGTTGGGACGGGGATCATCCTTCCAGATCTATCTTCCCGCCGAGGCGCAGGCGGGCGCGATCCTTGAACCCGGCAAAGAAATTGCCGACGCCATTTTCGCGGGAGAAACCATACTCGTCGTCGAAGATGCAGAACCGCTGCGTGACCTGATTTGCCAGGCCCTGACTGTCGCCGGTTGCAACGTATTGTCCGCGCCCGAAGCCCAGGAAGCCTTGCGCATCTTCAACCAGCAAAAAAGTGTGATCGATCTGCTGGTCACCGACGTGATCATGCCCGGCATGAACGGTCCGGCTCTCGCAAAACAAATACGAGCTCTGCGCCCCGAAACCAAAATACTCTACATGACGGGATACAGCGGTGAGTTCGTCCGGTCTGACATGCTGATTCCCGGCGTGTCTTTCATTCAGAAGCCTTTTACGCCCGCCGATCTGCGGCGCAAGATTCGAAAAATGCTGAACGACAAGCCGCACGCCGCCAGGAAAGCCGCCGCCGGCAGCGCCGGAAAATTCCGGTATACCTTGGCGACGATGCCCGAGATTCACTGCCAGGCCATACTGTTCGACATGGACGGCGTGCTGGTCGATTCGACTCGCGCCGTGGCCCGGGTTTGGCGCCGCTGGGCCGTCGAGCACGGCTTCGATCCCGACCACGTGGTGACCCGCGCGCACGGCCGACCCAGCCTGGCGACGGTTCGGGAATATCTGCCAGACGCCGATCACGCCGCCGAGAATCGCGAAGTCGAGCGCCGCGAGATCGCAGACCTTGAAGGTGTAGTGCTGCTTCCCGGCTCCGCGAGCCATTGCTCCCGAATTGCCCCCGGATCGCTGGACGATCGTAACGTCCTGCACACGTCCTCTGGCTGAAACTCGTCTTCGCGCCGCGGGCCTGCCGATGCCGGAGCGCATGGTCACATCGAACGACATAAAGAACGGCAAACCACATCCCGAACCCTATCTGAAAGGCGCGTCCATGCTCGGATTTTCGCCTGCAGATTGCGTCGTCGTCGAAGATGTGCCGGCCGGCATCCGTGCCGGCAAAGCGTCCGGCGCGAAGGTCATCGCCTTCCGTACAACGCTTAAGGATCCCGAACTGGTGGCCGCCGGAGCAGACTGGGTGCTGAACAACTGCAGCGAAATTTCCGTGGCCAGGAAAACTGCGGACCTTGCCCTCATTCTCAGTCGACCTCAAACCACGTAGGGGCAGATGTCCTCATCTGCCCAGTCGAGCGAAGCTCGACAAGGTGTTTCACGCGGCGAATAGCGGAGCCTCGCTCCGCCAGGCAGATGAGGACATCTGCCCCTACGTGGTCCGTGGTGCTTCCACATGGTCTGGTGGGATAATGGCGGCAGATCACTCCGAGGACATCCCATGACTGAATCCAAGCCCCCACTCACCCGTCGAGAGTTTCTCGAAACCGCCGCAGGCGTCACCGTGGCCGGTAGTCTGCTGCCCCGCGTCTGGGCCGCCGAAGTCAAAAACGGTATTCCCTATCGCACCCTGGGCAATACCGGCGAGAACGTCTCCTGCATCGGCCTGGGCGGATATCACATCGGCAGCCAGAGCGACGAGCAGGAAAGCATTCGCATCATTCGCACCGCGCTCGATGAAGGCATCAATTTCCTCGACAACTGCTGGGACTACAACGGCGGCGCCAGCGAAGTCCGCATGGGCAAGGCGCTGCGCGACGGATATCGCAAGAAGGCCTTCCTCATGACCAAGATCGACGGCCGCACCCGCAAAGCCGCCCAGCCAAATCGACGAATCGCTGCGCCGCCTGCAGACCGACATCGATCTGGTGCAGTTTCACGAAGTCATCCGCGGCGACGATCCGGACCGCATCTTCGCCCCCGACGGCGGCATGGAGGCCGTCGTCGAAGCCAAACAGAAAGGCAAGGTCCGCTACATCGGCTTCACCGGACACAAGAGTCCGGAGTTTCACCTCAAGATGCTGAACACCGCGTTCGCCCACAATTTCACCTTGAACTCAGTGCAAATGCCGCTCAACGTGATGGATGCCCACTACGACAGCTTCGAAAAGAAAGTGCTCCCCGTGCTGGTGGAGCACGACATTGGAGTGCTGGGCATGAAGCCCATGGGCGACGGCCTGATCCTCAAGAGCAAAGCCGCCGACGCCGGTCGAGTGCCTGCAGTACGCCCTGACCTGCCGACCAGTGTGGTCATCACCGGCTGCGATTCTCTCCCCATCCTGCAACAGGCGCTGAAAGTGGCACGATCGTTCAAGCCGCTGAGCGGGGAGCAGATTGCGGCTCTCCTGGCCCGCACTGCGCCGGTGGCGCAGAAAGGCGAATGGGAGCTGTATAAGACGTCCCACCACTTCGACGGGACTTATAACAATCCCCAGTGGCTGGATTAGCGTTTCTTCATTCAGATAGAAAGCTGGTCGAGAAGAGCAATACCGCCCTGGAGAGGGGACATTTCGATGAGCAACGAAACGCGGAACGAAGCTCTAAAAGACCGCCTTTCCCGATATCACGAAATTAAGATCACCGTGACCGGCAGGAAATCCGGACGCGCTATCTCTATCCCGATTTGGTTCGTTTTCGAAGACGACAAACTACATCTCCTGCCGGTGCACGGTTCGGATACGCAATGGTACAAGAACGTGCTCAAGAACCCGACCGTTGGGATCGATGCGCGGGGCGCTGACGCCGAAGTCAAGGTTACTCATGTCATGAATGCCAAACAGGTGTCGTCGGTGGTCGAAAAATTCCGCGCCAAGTACGGGACCGGCGACGTGAAAAAGTACTATTCAAAGCTCGACGTTGCGGTTGTCGCCCAGATTGCGTGATGTGTATCGCGACGGAGAGTTGAGAGTTGAATCAAGCCTTCTCTGTGGCCAGCCGCGAAGCTCGCCGCATGGCCGCAATCTCTTTCTGCAAGCGATTGATCTCTTCTTCACTCTCCCGCAGATAAGCCTCGTGCCGTTGCTGGAACAGCGCCAAATTGCGGCTGGCGGGCCGGGCTGCGGTCGAGAGCGAAGTCAGGAATTCCACGCCAAAGCAGTAACCATCGCGGCTGCGAATGGTCCCTTTCACGCGGGAGTAGGGCGCGGGCAACTCGACCTCGAGCGGATCGCCGGGCTGAAGGTTAATACCGGCGCACAGCGCCAGGCCGCCTTTGCTGATTTCGGTGAGCCGCCCCGGCACGAAAACTTTGGATTCTCCATCCCGCAGAACCACAAGGACTTGCAGGTCCACCTGCTTGCGCGGCCAACGACGCGTATTGAGTGGGGAGGGCGCCATTCAAAGGGTGCGGTCTAGATGCGGACCCATCTCTTTGACCAAGTATGGAGCGGGTTCCCGAACGGGAGGAGATTACGGAAGTAGGTGTACGGTCTGCAAAGCTTGGGTGCTCTTGTCATCCTGAGCGGAGTGGAATGTTTCGCTTGCGAAACATTCCCGCAGTCGAAGGACCCCTATAAGCGTAAATGTCCTCAATTCCTCGCGGGTCCGTGCGACCGCGGGCACGAACTGCCGAATTTTTGTATTGCGGTAGGGGTCCTTCGACTCCGCATTCGCGTTCGCAAGCGAACGCAAATGCTGCGCTCAGGATGACAAAGGATTATCTGAACAATAACCCGCTGAACTCCGCCAGGTTCCGCCGCCATACCATCCAGGCGTGCCCGCCTGGCGTTTCGATGGCGGTGTTGTGGACGCCCTTGGAATCCAGCCACGCCCGCGCCTTGCGGTTCCAACCGATAAGACCGTCGTCGGTTCCGCAAGCGATCCAAAGCAGGCGCAGTTTTTCATTGGCCTTCGCGTCGAGCCCGGGAAACTGCGCGTCAAAGTCTTCTGTCAGTCCTCCTGAACTGAACGCGCCTACCCAGGCAAACTTGTCCAGGTTGTTCAATCCGGTCAGCAGAGACTCGGCGCCTCCCATGGACAATCCCGCAACCGCCCGCGACTTGCGGTCTTTCGATACCCGGTAAGTTGCTTCTACCTGCGGCATTACTTCGGTGAACAGGGCCTGCATGAACAGGTCGTAATTTTTCTTGCGGAGTTCTGGAGCAAATCCCCGCGGCCCGGGCGCTACGATCTCAGGCGTGCCATAGCCCAGCGGCATCACGATGATCATTGGCTTGGCCTTGCCCTGCGCGATCAAATTGTCGAGGATGACGTTCGCCCGCCCCACCGACGTCCACCCACTGGCGTCGTCACTGTAGCCGTGCAGCAGATAGAGCACCGGATACGCCTGCTTCGCCCGCGCATCGTATCCCGGCGGGGTGTAGACATAAAAATCGCGTTGATCGCCTACCACGCCAGACTTGTAAAAATGGTGGTGGACCAGGCCGCGAAGCCCGTCTCCAATCTCCCAGGGCAGCGAAGCTGGTCCGGGCACGTGCACCTGGTTCGAGGTGTGCAGCAGGTTCGGCTTCAGCAAGGGATTGGAAGGGTCAATCAGGCCAACGCCGTCAGCCACAAATGAGTACCCATAGAAATCCGGCGTCAGCGGCCCGGTGGTCAAACTCCAGACGCCCTGATCGTCTTTCTGCATGGGGGCAGGCTTCGCTCCGTCCAGCGCCAGCATAACCTCGTGAGCATTGGGATCTCGAAAGCGGAAGGTCACGCTGGCATCGGCGTGTACCTCGGGACTGGTGATGACCGGCGGCGCCGGCGGTTGAGCCTGAGCCCAGCCGGTAGCGGTGGACAGCAAGAGTAGAAATGATGCCAGAAGTATGCGTTTCATGAGTATCCTTTTCTCGATGCTTTTGGGATCGCGGACTGCGCTTTCGGGAGGTGAGTATACAACCTCTGAATCCGCAAAAATGAGAATGGAGCAGGAGGACGTTTAAACTTGAGAGATGAAGAAACCGTTCATCCGCGTCACTAAATGGTTGGGCGACATTCCGGTGGAGGCGGGATGCACCGCGTGTCCGGAGGCGAAATTCCAGGTTCGCCCCACCAGCCCTCGTCCCAGCCGGGAAGAGTATCAAAAGGCTCTGCAGCGCGAGTTCGACCGTCATGTCAAGACGGTACATCAGCGGCAGCGCGAGTCGTGAGTGTGGGGCGGGCGCCCTCGCCCGCCGTTCTTGAATTTGACTCCCGGCTTTGGCGGGCGAAGGCGCCCGCCCTACACTCACCCACAACAGTTGAGAAGAAGCTCATCGAGGACTACTATGCTTCGGGGGAAAATTGCCATGAAGCAATCCGTCAGCCGCCGTCAGTTTTTGCAGACAAGCGCCATCGCTGGAGCCAGTCTCGCCTTGCCCACAAGCTTGCTGGCCTCGAAAAAGAAGTCCGTTCTCATCTTCACCAAGTCCTCAGGCTTCGAGCACGAAGTGATCAAGGTCATTGACGGACGCCCCAGCATCCTCGAACAGGCGGTCAAAACCCTGGCGGAGCAACATGGCTTCGAAATCACTGCCACCAAAGATGGCCGCGTATTCGATTCGCCGGACTTCCGAAAAAAGTATTCCGCGGTACTCTTTTATACGACTTTGGATCTGACCAAGACGGGTGCGGACGGGAATCCTGCCATGTCGCCAGCCGGCAAGCGGGCCCTGCTGGATGCGGTGCACGGAGGAATGGGTTTTGTAGGAGTTCACGCCGCTGCCGATACCTTTCATACCGAGCCCGATCCCCCCGGAGACCTGTCGAACCGCTACATCGCGCACGGCGAGAAGTCCGACCCTTATCTGCGCATGCTGGGCGGCGAATTCATCACTCATGGCAGCACGCCGCGGCTACAGGCTGCCAACCTGATGGTGAAAGACCCGAAATTCCCCGGTCTCGAAGGGGTGGCATCGCCTGTGAACTTGACCGAAGAGTGGTACTCCCTGAAGGATTTTGCGCCTGACCTGCACGTGATTCTCGCTCTCGACACTGCGGGCATGAAGGGGGAGCCTTACCAGCGCGCTCCTTATCCCACTACCTGGGCGCGGATGCATGGCAAAGGACGTGTCTTCTACACCGCGATCGGCGATCGCCCGGAGAACTTCTCCAATACGTTTTTCCTCAATCTGCTGGGCGGTGGAATTCGCTGGTCTATCGGCGACGCCAAAGCGTCAGTGACCGGAAATCTGGCGCAGGCCACGCCGGGCTACGCCGAAATTCCGCCGAAGTCACCACCAAAAACCCCGTAGGGGAAGATGCCCTCATCTGCCCCGTCGAGTGAAGCTCGACAGGTTTTTGACAATCAAAAGCAGCGGAACTTCGTTCCGCCGGGCGGTCGAGGGCGTCCGCCCCTTCGTGGTTCGTTTGCGGCAATCGGGCAGTTTCAGTTCTGGAATGTTCTAATGAGCGTTGACACCCCGGCCTTTCTAGCCTAAGCTGCCCTCGACGACCCCGGAGTCGTGTATCTTCCTCTCCTAAGTCTCCTGCCTTCCGATCCTGCCAGGCAGAGCACGCTTTCTGGTTCCTGATTCTGTAAGGCGCCAGAAGATCAAGCGTCTCACCAAGAACACACCGCACGTGGAATCGTGTTCCGCTAGTGACTCGTGTAACTGTTCGGAGAAATCCGCAGTAAGCAAGGAGCACTGCGCGTGAACGTTCATCTGATCAACCCGAGCCACGTGTCGTTCGGAACTGCAGTCATCACTCCTCGCTGGCAATACGTTCTCGCCGGCGCCACTCCCAAGAGCTTCGGCGACCCTATCCTTGTCGATGAAACCCTCAGCCAGATGGATCCTGAGCGCATTCAGGCCGGAGACGCCGTCGGCATTAGCATTCACACCGCCAATGCGTTGCGCGGCTACGAAATTGGGAACATGGCGCGCAAGCGCGGAGCCTACGTAATTTTTGGCGGAATTCACGCCACTCTTTATCCCGAAGAAGCCCGCGAGTTAGGCGGAGCTCACTCCGTAGTTCTGGGCGATGGCGACGTCGCTTGGCCGCAGGCGCTGGCCGACTGCGAAAAGGGAACGCCGTTGCCGCTCTACCACGGAGGGAAGATCGAGGCCAGCAGTTTCGTTGCCGCCCGTTGGGAGTTGATTCCGCGCAGTCGCTATATGTGGGCGTCGGTGCAAACCGTGCGCGGATGTCCCAAGCATTGTTCGTTCTGCTCGGTGTGGCGCACCGATGGCCAGCGTCCCCGCCAGCGTGCTTCGGACGCCGTCATTGAAGAAGTGGTCCAGTTGCGTCGCCTGGGATTTCGTTTCATCGCGCTCGCCGATGACAATTTCTACCCGGTCACGCTTACCGACCTGAACCTGGCGCGGCTGCAGAAGAACAGCGCACGCGTCGCTGAGCTGGAAAACCTGCGTGCGGACCGCTTTGAACTCATGTCGCGCCTGGCCCAGCTTCCCGATGACATGGTCTTCTTTACCCAGATCACCATGGAAGCGGCTGAAGACACCGCCTTCCTCGATGCCATGAAAGCCGCGCGCATCAAGGGCGCGCTGGTTGGCGTAGAGGCTGTGACCCCGGCCGGATTGAAGGACGTCTACAAGGATTTCAATCTTTCGGGAGAGCATTTAATCGAGAGGCTGAAGATCTTTCGGGCTCGCGGCGTGCACGTTCTCGGATCTTTCATCTTCGGTCTGCCCAGCGACCGTCCCGAAACTTTCGACGCCACTGCGGCCGCAGCCATCAGCGCCGATCTCACTTTCGCCCAGTTCGTGACCCTCAGCCCTTACCCCGGAACTGTGGATTTTGACCGCTGGGAAAAAGGATTGGGCGCCACGCCTCCGACCATCGCGGGTGTGCCTCTCACCCGGCGCTGGCTGATTCCGCAGGCACTTCGTCCCAAGCTGTATTGGGACCATCCGGTCATGACGGCTGAGGAGATTCGCTCCCGCACCCAGGCGGTTTGGGACAATTTCTACGGTTTGGGTTCCATCTGGAAGCGCTCGCGATTCATCAAGTCGAGCCGCGGCCGGCTGGCATTCGTGCTGATTTCAAAAATCTACCGCCAGATGTATGCCGACACCGGCATCGCCACCGACAGCGCCCGGGTCTCGTGGTCAGGCCGCTGGGCGCGCTGGCTGGCCAAACCCTGCCGCCGCCTCTTCGCCGGAAGTCCCATGCCCGATCTCGACGTGCCGCAATTTGTGGGTCCGGCGCTGGTCCCGGTTGGGGCAGGCTCATCTCAGCCTTTATCCAGCGTTTAGGTCGTCGCCGAATAGATCGTGGTCCCACGAACGACGGAGGCAACGCGGTTCCCTCCGCTCTTGTCCTTGACCATTCCCTTAGCTGTTGTCATTCCGAACCGATTTATCGGTGAGGAATCTGCTTTTGCGCCAGAACAGCAGATTCCTCGCGCGATACGACCGCGCTTCGGAATGACAAATCCCGCAATGATTCAGGCTAAGCCACCAGCGCTCTCAGAGTTTGACTTCAAACCCGTGAATGCCTAATATCCGGCGCGGGGGGTCTCCATTGATCGGCCGGACCATTTCGCACTACCGCATCGTTGAAAAATTGGGTGGTGGCGGGATGGGTGTCGTCTACAAGGCCGAGGACACCACGCTGGGACGCTTCGTCGCGCTGAAATTTCTCTCCGAAGAGATGGCGCGCGACCGGCAGGCCGTGGCCCGCTTCCAGCGCGAGGCCCGCGCCGCTTCTGCGCTCAACCACCAGAACATCTGCACCATCTACGAGACCGGCGAGGACGAAGGACAGCTGTTCATCGTAATGGAATTTCTCGATGGGCAGACTCTCAAGCACAAGATTGAAAACCGGCCGCTCAAGCTTCCGGAATTACTGGAATACGGAATCCAGATCGCCGACGGGCTGGACGCCGCCCACAACAGCGGCATCGTGCATCGTGACATCAAACCGGCGAATATCTTCATCACTCCCCGTGGACAGGCGAAAATCCTGGATTTCGGATTGGTCAAGCTCTCCCCGCAGCTCAAACCGGAAGAGACGGTTGGCGCGGCGCCGGGCGATACCCTGGTGCCGGGCGAAAGCCTGACCAGCCTGGGAATGGCCATGGGAACCGTGGACTTCATGTCTCCCGAACAGGCCATGGGGGAAGAACTCGACTCGCGCACCGACCTGTTTTCGTTCGGCGTGGTGCTCTACCAGATGGCGACCGGGGCGTCACCTTTCAAGGGCAATACTTCCGCCGCGGTGTTCAACGCCATTCTGAACCAGGCGCCGGTATCCCCGCAGCGCCTGAACCCGGCGATGCCGGCTGAACTGGAACGGATTATCAACAAGGCGCTGGAGAAGAAGCGCGACCTGCGCTGCCAGACGGCGGCAGAAATCCGGGCAGATCTAAAAAGGTTGAAGCGCGATACCGAGTCTGCGGGTTCTTCGGTAGTCGCCAGAGGCAGCGGAGGAGCTGTTGTTGCCAGCGTTGCTGCGAAGGAAATCCAGCCTGCTGCAAAACGGTCCGGAGCCCCGCTGTTCGCCGGTTTAGGGATTCTGGCCGGGCTCGCGCTCGGAATCCTTGCGGGAAGAACCTGGCTGGCAAAGGAACCGCCGCCTCCGCCGGTCTACCGCCAGCTTACCTTTCGGCGGGGCAGCGTGCGATCGGCAAGATTTGCTCCGGACGGACAAACCATTCTCTACAGCGCGTCCTGGCAGGGGAATCCGGTGGAAGTGTTTACCGCCCGCCCGGAGAGTTCGGAATCACGCGCGCTTGGCATGAGCCACACCCAGCTCATGTCGGTTTCGTCGAGCGGTGAAATGGCTGTCCTGCTGGACAATCAACAGATCGGCACCTGGGTCAGCGTCGGGACGCTGGCGCGGGCGCCGCTGGCGGGCGGCGCGCCGCGGGAGGTGGTCGATCAGGTGCAATGGGCGGACTGGGGACCCGACGGGAACAACGTGGCAATCGTCAGGGACGTAGGCGGCCGCAACCGCCTCGAGTATCCGCCGGGGAAAGTGCTCTACGAAACGGGCGGCTGGATCGGCCATGTCCGGCTGTCGCCCAAAGGAGATTACATCGCCTTTCTGGATCACCCGATTCAGGGCGATGACAGCGGATCGGTTGCTGTGGTGGACCTTTCCGGGAAAAAGAAGACCTTGTCGGAGGGCTGGTACAGCAGTCAAGGCCTGGCCTGGGCGCCGGATGGAGAGGAAGTCTGGTTTACGGGAAACAAGTCGGGAATCGATCGCGCCCTGTACGCCGTTTCACTCACCGGTAAGGAGCGGCTGGTCGCTCGCATGCCCGGCACTCTGATGCTGCTCGATATCTGGAAAGATGGGCGGCTGCTGCTCAACCGAGCCAGCTGGCGCCGTGAGTTGACAGCTGTCGCCGATGGGAAGGAACGCGATTTGACCTGGCTGGACTATTCGTATCCCGCCGATATCTCAGCCGACGGAAAGACTTTATTGTTTGACGAAGAAGGCGGCGGCGGCAGCCTGGCGTATGGGAAATCCGGCGGTCTCAGCTATGCCGTGTACCTGCGAAAGACGGACGGCTCTCCCGCTGTGCTTTTGGGCGAGGGCGCGGCGGTCGCCCTTTCGCCTGACGAAAAATGGGTGATCGCGCAGACCCAACAGTCTCCAGCCCAGCTGAACTTGCTGCCTACAAAAGCGGGTAGTGCCAAGCCGCTCACGCACGACACGATCAGTCATGCCTGGGCGCGCTGGTTTCCTGATGGAAAGCGCGTTCTGTTTTCCGGAAATGAACCGGATCGAGGCGTCCGGCTTTATGTTCAGGACGTGGAAGGTGGGACACCGAAAGCCATCACGCCCGAGGGGATGCACGCGACCGCATTCCTGGTTTCTCCCGATGGGCAGTGGGTTGCGGGCATCGGTCCGGACCAGTTGGGCTACATCTATCCCACTGCGGGAGGCGATGGCCGCCCGATTCACGGTATGGAGTCGGGAGAACAGCCCATCGCCTGGTCGCAAGATGGACTTTCACTCTTCATCTACCGCCCCGGCGAACTTCCGGCAAAGATTTCGCGGCTGGAGTTGGCCACCGGACGGAAAACTCCCCTGGAGCAACTGATGCCGGGCGATCCTGCGGGAGTGGAAACGATCGGGCCGATCCTGCTCACCCCGGATGGCAAGACCTGCGTCTACGGATATCACCGCACGCTGTCGGATCTCTATTTGGTGGAAGGATTGAAGTAGATTTCCTGGGCGGTTACGGAAATCGCAGGTCGTTCTTACGGAAAATGCACATCGAGGCTGTAAATCTCCTGCGTGCTTTTATCCCGCATGAGCAGCAGTGCGTCATCTGATGCCAGCCCGATCCAGTATTCCCAAGGATCGAAGCCGCGTGGCACTTCCTTCAGGCTGAACAGGCGCTCCAATTTGCCGCTGGCCACATTCACCCGGACCAGGTCATCAGTTTTGTCGGAGTAATCTTCCGCGTACAGATACTTTCCGTCGTGCGACCAGTTTTCAAAACCGAAGCGGGCCACGGCCAACTCTTTCCAGCTTTTCTTTTCCGTATCGTAGAGCATCAATTTCGTGGAGTCGGCGGACAGGGCCGCAATGTACCGTCCATCTTGCGAGCAGCGGGGGCTGAAAAGATTTTCCGAGCCGGGAATGTCGGACACCTGCGAGGTCTTCACGTCAACCACGTTAATATTCGGACCGGAAACGGTTCCGTATTCCAGCCAGGGCATGCCTGCGAATACGATGGCATCCCCTTTGGCTGTCCACGTGGGATCGCCCTGGTTGTGATCTCCCGCGCTCACTTCCCGCGGTGTGCCGCCCTGCGCCGGTATCACGAAGATCTTCCAGGGCCTTCCGGGACGCGAGGCCATAAAAGCGATTTGGCTTCCATCGGGCGACCAGCGGGGCATGTGCGCCTGCATCGGCGCATACGTGAGTTGGGTGCGAGAACTTCCGTCCAGCTTGCTCCGCCACAGGGTGAGTTCGGGATGCGCCACGTACGTGATCCACTCGCCGTTCCGCATGAGGTCAGCCTCGCCAGCCGACACACCCGGCAGATAGATGGAAAACTGCTGTGACTGGCTATCCAGGCGAATCAGATCGAAGCGGCGCTGCTGCCCAATTACGAACAGTTTTTTTCCATCCAGGCTGGGAGTCGGATTGCTGAACAGAAGCGGCCCCACGGTCAGTTGGGTTGGCTCACCGGCCTTGCGAAAGAGGCCTGTGCCTTCGCGCCGCGCCCAGATGTTCTGGGTGTGGTCGCGGGTATTCTCAAAAAGGAAGTATTCGCCATTCGGAGTCCAGGCTCCCCCGAATTCCTGCTCCGATTTGTTCCAGTCGGGCATCAGCGGGTGCAAGCCCTTTCCGTCAGCAGAAACTTCCCACAGCGAGGAAGTGCGCTGGCTGGTATCCCGAACGGTGAAGCGCAAGCGACGCCCGTCGGGAGAAAATCTGGGCGCAAAAGGAATTCCCGAGACTGTAATCAACTCTCGCGAATCGGTTCCGTCCGCATTGCAGATATACACGCTCGACTTCCTGACATACACGATGTGTTGGCCATCCGGCGCCCAGGTGGCCCCGTGGGCGAGGATGTCGCCTACGGGCCGGAGCGTGCCGGCGGGTAGCGGCAATATCCAGACCGGCCACTCGGTTTCCGATCCTTCCGCCACGCCTTTGACCAGCAATTCAGAGCGCCCCGGATAGAAATCGTAAATGTCGGCGCTCACCAGCGAGATGGGCACCACCGCCGTTTCTCCTCCCGAGGTCGAAACCTGTCTCAGGATCGAGTGGCCGCCGAGATATTCGGAAAAGTAGAGCCTGGTTCCGTCGGTCACCAGGGAGCGCTTCGAGGTGCCGTCGCTGGTGATCTGCAAAGACGAAATCACGACCGGCGGGGGCGCCGGGGATCGCAAGAACAGTATGCCTACAACCAGCGCTGCGACGACACACAGGGCCATCGTCAGCTTCGCCGCCTTGCCCACCCTGGGTTGTGGCTTGACCGGCGTCGCTGCGACAGGGAATAAAGAACGGATCATGTCCTTCGAATCCGGCGCGGGTTTCACGGCCGATCCAGAGGCTGAAGTAGCGGCTGACGCGGAGGTCGTCCCAGAAGCGGTTCCTGAAGGTATCACCTGTCCCGATTCGATTGCCCGGCGCAGGTTTTGCAGATCGGTTCGCATCTCCGCCGCGCTCCCATAACGCTGTGCCGGGTCTTT
This sequence comes from Terriglobia bacterium, assembly GCA_963841075.1. Lineage (GTDB taxonomy): Bacteria > Acidobacteriota > Terriglobia > Terriglobales > Acidobacteriaceae > JAIQFF01. The sequence goes on along the minus strand of CAWJBA010000024.1, from coordinate 36,615 downwards.
CTCCAGCGCTTTGCGCACGATGCGCTCCAACTCGACGGGAGTCCCCGGGTCGAATCGCAGAGGCCAGTCCGGTACGCTGTGAATCAGGGACTCGAAGAAGGCGGCTGTCGTCTGTCCCGAGAAAGGCAGGACGCCGGTCGCCATCTCGTAGAGCACGACCCCGAAAGAGAACAAATCGGTGCGCGCGTCCAGAGGCTGACCCAGCGCCTGCTCCGGTGACATGTAAGGCAGAGTTCCCAGAGCGAATCCCGGCCGATTGGGTTCGTCCGGGGATTGGGTGTTACCCCCAAACGTGTTGCCGCTGATAATGCTTTCCCCGCCCTCGGTCAGTTTGGCCAGACCGAAATCAAGGATCTTGGCGTGGCCGCGCTCGGTGACAAAAATGTTCGCCGGTTTGATGTCGCGGTGAATGATGCCGCGAGTGTGGGCGGCGTCAAGCGCGTCGGCAATCTCGACCGCCAGATCCAGCAGTTGAGGCACAGGCAGCCGGCCTTCGCCGATGCGCTGTCTCAGGGTCACGCCATCGAGAAACTCCATGGCGATGAATCGCCGGCGTTGCGCCTCACCGACTTCGTAAATCACGCAGATGTTGGGATGGTTCAGGGCGGAAGCAGCCCGCGCTTCCCAGCGGAAGCGTTCCAGCACCGCCGGATTTTGAGCGATGAGTTCGGGCAGGAACTTGAGCGCTACCAGCCGTCGTAATTCCGTGTCCTCAGCCTTGTAGACGACACCCATCCCGCCGCCGCCCAGCTCTTCGATGATGCGGTAATGCGAGATGGTATGGCCGATCATCAGGGCCTGAATCTTATGTAGAAACTTGGGTGCGAGTCAATGAAGACAGGGCTGGTAGTGGCCCGGTTTGAGTATCCACGGCGTAGCGCATGAGCGCGGGTGTCAACGCCGAAAAATTGCGGGCTCGGAGGCCGGCGTTTACGGGGTTCAGCTGGCTTTGCTTTCTTTCACCAGCCGGGCCTGCGTGGCATCGTAACTCTCGCCGTAGATCGACGGGACCTTGGCCCCCATGGGTCGAAGGTACATGGAAAGCTGTCCGCGATGGTGGATGGTGTGATTCAGCGTAAGGTGTACGAAGGACACTGCTGGCATCTGGAACATGCCCCGGAAATCCATGATTCGGACCAGGGCCTCCCCGCCGAGTGCTTCGAGTTTCTTCAGATTCGCGGCGAAGCTCTCGTCAAACCACTGGGAAATGCCGGCCGAGTTCGTGATGGACTCGGGCCGCGGAACCGGACTGAAATCAAACACTCCCACGGGTATGCCGCTCAGAAAGCGCTTCTCCGACGCCACGATGTGCCACGCCAGCTCTAGGGCGGTTTTCGAGACGGCGTCGGGGCGATAGTCGCCCTTGTCCAGAGGAATGGCTTCGATCACCCGCTTGGTGGTGGCGTGTTCGCTCTTGAGCGTGGGCAGCGCCATATCGAAAATGAATTTTGCCTGATCGGGCGTGAGCTGGGGAGAAGACATGGGTTACGTCCTTTCAATCGATCTCGAACATTCTAGTCTATTCGAATAGGGCAGATGTTTTCGGTGCCGCTCGGCATGTTTTCTAGTTCAGCTTCGCGTACTCCGGTGAAAGAGAGGCGACGATCCACGAAAAAAGGGGCCCCGAAGGGCCCCCTTTCAAGCAGGCCGCAGCGTGTCGGCTCAGTGGAATGATGCAAATGTACTGGAGGAAACAAGTGGCGGAGAGTGAGGGATTCGAACCCCCGATACCCTTCCGGGTATGCCGGTTTTCAAGACCGGTGCCATCAACCACTCGGCCAACTCTCCGGCTAGTACAGTTTTACTACAGCTCTGCAGAATCTTAGCTGCCAGGCGGCGGATTTCTGCCGCGAAGCGGGCAAGAATGCCGCGCCCGCCCGGAGGGGCGAAAGCACGTTCTTACGCCCTGCTTGGTTGTCCGGACTCCGCAATTCGCATCCCGATGTAAGGGAATCCCCAGCCCGGTTTGCCCCCACGGTTGAACGCACCTTGTTTGAGCAACGCGGGCTCGTAATGTATAAGACAAGGCCTATGAAAAGACTGCGGATTTCGCTTGCTTTGATCGTGCTCGTTGCCTGCATCGCTGCCGCCCAGACTTCGGCCAAGCCCGGCGAAGGTGCTGGCCTGGCGGCGCGCACCGCGGGATTAGAAAGACACGACGGCTTTTTTCCTTACTACTGGGATGAAAAGAAGGGCGACATTTTGTTCGAGCTCTCGCCCGCGGCGCTCAAGGGAGAGTTTCTTTACTTCACCGGACTGGGAAGCGGTGTCGGCACGATCGAAGCCTTCGCCGACCGTAGTTCCTTTGGATCCGGTTCTGTGTGCGGTTTCCGGCGCGTAGGAATGCGCGTTCTGGTGATTGAAGAGAACAGCGGCTTCGTCGCTCCGAACGGAACGCCGGAGTTGCAGCACTCCGTGGAATACAGCTTTCCAACCTCTGTGCTGGCTTCGCTTCCGGTCGAGGCAGAGCAAGACGGCACGGTGCTGGTGAATGCCGATTCCCTGCTGCTCCGCGATGCATTTGATCTGCTCTCGCAACTACGGCGGCCATCGCGCGCCATCGGTGGCGTGGTGGTGCGGGAACAATCCGGCAAAGCAGCCGATTGGCGCATGGACAAAGATCGCAGCGTAATCGATCTGCAACACACCGGAAGTTTTCCGCTCAACACGGAAGTGGAAGCGCTCCTGACCTTCGCCACAGACTCCGAGAGCGATTTGAACCAGCCCGACCCGCACGCTTTGAGTGTCCGCGAACATCATTCATTTGTGGCCCTGCCCGCGCCAGGATATGAGCCGCGGGAGCAAGATCTCAGAGTGGGATTCATCAGCACCAGCTTTCAGGATTTCTCCCAGCCCTACGATCAGCCGCTCACGCGCTACCTGGTGCAACGCTGGCGCCTGCAGAAAAAAGATCCCAACGCGGCGCTCAGCGAGCCGGTAAAGCCGATCGTGTTTTATCTCGACCGCGCCATTCCCGAGCCGGTCCGTTCGGCGGCACGCATGGGAGCGTTGTGGTGGAATGCGGCGTTCGAGCAGGCCGGGTTCAAAAATGCCCTGCGCATCGAAGACCTGCCCGAGGGTGCCGACCCGATGGACATTCGCTATTCCACCATCCAGTGGACGAACCGCTCCGGACGCGGATGGTCGGTGGGTCAGAGCCACGTCGACCTGCGCACTGGCGAAATCGTTCACGCCGTCGTGCAACTCGATTCGCATCGCATGCGCACCGTGAACAACTACTGGGAGTCGGTGATGCCCTCCGGCCGCGATACAGCCGAGCCGGCGCTCGATACCTTCGCCGCTCTCGACAGCCTGGATCCGAAAACCAGCGAAGAGCAAGTCATGCTGAAGCGGTTGGCGCTGCTCACCTGCCACGAAATGGGACACGTGCTCGGCCTGGAGCACAACTTCGTGGCCAGCACTTACGATCGCGGCTCGGTGATGGATTACTTCGCGCCGCGGGTGAAGCATTCGCGCCGACGGCACCGCCGATCTCTCCGATGCCTACATGCAGGGGACCGGGAGTTACGATCGCTTTGCCATCGAGTGGGGATACAGTCAGGGCAAGGCAGGCAGCTCGGCGCAGCAGGAACAGGCGCGGCTGGACACGATCGTCAAGGGAGCCCTGGCAAAAGGGATTGTCTGGGGGAACACAGCCGATCCACGCTGGAATTCCTACGATGACGGCCCCGATCCCGTGAGCTGGCTGAAGCAAGTTCTGCCGGTGCGGAACGCGCTGCTGGCGCACTACAGCCCGAGCATGCTGCGTCCGGGTGAGCCCAACTCGATGTTCACTTCACGGCTGCCGCTGGTTTACCTGTTTCATCGTTACGCTCTGGGAGCCGCAATCAACGTAATAGGAAGTGCCGAGATTCCGCTCTCGCTGGCAGGCGATGGGCAGAAACCGATCATCATCTGGCCGGCAGAGAGCCAGAAAGAGGCACTGCAACTGGTGCTGGGTGCGTTGAATCCTGCACGGCTGAATGTTTCCTCTGATGTTTGGAAGGCGCTAGCGCCCCCGGAGAACCGCGATTCGGATGCCGAGCGCTTTACCTCGTCTGCCGGGTATCTTTTCAGTCCGCAGGATGGAGCGCGCGCCATAGCCGAGATTGTCGTGGGAGGATTGCTGGAGCCCAGGCGCCTGCAAAGGCTGGCCGTACTTTCGGAGCAGGACCCCCAAATCCCCTCACCAACCAGCGTTGTCTCTGCTCTGGTGACGACTGCATTTTCCGAGGCCACGAAAACGGCGGCGGAACGGGATCTGGCCGGCGTGGTTCAAACCGACGTTGCGGAGCGGTTGATGATTCTGGCGGCGAACTCCGCGGCGACACCAGAAGTGCGGGCAGCGGCGCTGGCCGGAGTGCGTGAGGTTCAGGGTGTAGTGAAAAAGAGCACAACCCGCGGGCCGGTGGCGGAGCAACTCGACCACGAGATCACTTTGTTCCTGCAGAATCCCGAGCAGAACACGCCCAAGTTGAAGTCATCCGGAGCGCCCCCGGGGCCGCCAATCTAGTTGTGTCTATGTGTGGGGCGGGCGCCCTCGCCCGCCGTTCTTGATGTTGGTTCTGTCGCTGTTTTGGATGTCCGCAGGCCTTCCTCTGACTGACTAAAGTCAAAGGCGGCGGGCGAGGGCGCCCGCCCTACACAATCTTTTGTGAAACTGGATGCTTCGCTTCGTACGCGGTGATTTCCGGCTCGTGCTGCAGCGTCAGTCCGATGTCGTCGAGTCCTTCGAGCAGGCAGTGGCGGGTAAACTCGTCAATCTGGAAGCTGGCCGAGAAGCCGTGATCATCGTGAACTTCCTGCTGCTCCAGATCAATCGATAAATGGTAGTCAGAGTGCTTTTCTACACGGCGGACGATCTCCTCGACTTCGGCTTCAGTCAGCACAACAGTCAACACCCCATTCTTCGCGCAGTTGTTGGCGAAGATGTCGGCAAACGACGGAGCGATGACTGCCCGGAAACCGAAATCGTCCAATGCCCAGACCGCGTGCTCGCGCGACGAGCCGCAGCCGAAGTTCTTGCCGGCAACCAGCACGCTGGCTCCCGCGTGACGCGGATGATTCAGGGAAAAAGACGGGTCGTATGAACCGTCCTTGGTTCGGCGCCAATCGTAGAACAGGAATTCGCCAAAGCCAGTGCGCTCGATTCTCTTCAGAAACTGCTTGGGGATGATCTGGTCGGTATCGACATTGTGGCGATGGAGCGGGGCGACTTTGCCCTTGTGTTTGCGGAACGGTTTCATTTGCTCTCCACACTTTGCGGAGGGCGGGACGCCCTCCGGACAGCCGGCGGGACGCCGGCGCTACTCAAAAACGGCGCTACTTATTGAAACTTCCAGTTACGGATATCCGTGAAGTGTCCGGCGATGGCTGCTGCTGCCGCCATCATCGGACTGACCAGGTGAGTGCGTCCGCCGCGTCCCTGGCGGCCTTCAAAATTCCGGTTGCTGGTGGACGCGCAGCGCTCTCCCGGTTGCAGGATGTCCGGGTTCATTCCCAGGCACATCGAGCATCCTGACTCGCGCCACTCGAAACCGGCCTCCTGGAAAATCCTGTCCAAGCCTTCCTGCTCGGCGGCATGTTTTACCGCCTGCGATCCGGGCACGACCATGGCCCGCACTTTCGGGTTCACATGATGCCCTCTGGCCACGCGAGCGGCGGCGCGCAGATCTTCCAGCCGCGAGTTGGTGCAGGAGCCGATAAAAACCCGGTCCACAGGAATTTCTTCCACCCGCGTGCCGGGCTCGAGTCCCATGTACTCCAGCATGCGCTGGGCGGCGCTGCGATCGGCTTCGGTCTTCAGCTCACTCAGTTCCGGAACCCGGCCGCTCACGGAAACCACCATACCGGGATTTGTTCCCCAGGTCACGAATGGCGCCAGCTTCGACGCATCGATTTCGACGACCTTGTCGTAGTGCGCATCCGGATCGGACGGCAGTGTGCGCCAGTGCGCCACCGTCTTCTCCCAGTTTCCATTCTGCGGGGCGAATCGACGATTCTTGATGTAGGCGAAAGTGGTTTCGTCGGGCGCGATCATGCCGGCGCGGGCCCCCGCCTCAATGCTCATGTTGCACAGAGTCATCCGGCCTTCGACGGAAAGACTGCGAACGGCTTCGCCCGCGTACTCGATGACGTGTCCGGTGGCGCCGTCAGTCCCGATCTGTCCGATGATTCCCAGCGCCAGGTCTTTCGCGGTCACGCCTTCAGGCAACGATCCGCGGACGTCAATCAGCATGGTTTTCGGCTTGCGCTGGGGCAGGCATTGCGTAGCCAGAACGTGCTCGACTTCTGAGGTGCCAATGCCGAATGCCAGCGCGCCAAACGCGCCGTGGGTGCTGGTATGGCTGTCGCCGCAGACGATAGTCATGCCCGGTTGGGTGAGCCCGAGTTCAGGGCCGATGACGTGCACGATGCCCTGATTGGGCGAGTCCATATCAAACAGCGGGACCCCGAAATCCTTGCAATTCTTCTGCAGGGCCTGGATCTGGAGAGCGGCAATCGGATCGGTAATCGGGGTACCGCGTGGCTCGGTCGGAATATTGTGGTCAACCGTGGCGACTGTCCGATTGGGCTGGCGCACCCGGCGCCCGGCGACGCGCAGCCCTTCAAAAGCCTGCGGCGAAGTGACTTCGTGGACCAGGTGCAGGTCGATGTAGAGCAGAGGTAGCCGGTCTGGGGGCGACGAGACGACGTGCTCGTTCCAGACTTTCTCGAATAGGGTGCGCTTTTCCGCCATGGACCTGAGTATATTTTATCAATAAAAGGCCGTGGGGGACCGGGTCGGAGCCTGCCCTGAGCGAAGTCGAAGGCGGACCCCGTCAGGCGGTGCGCGGCACTGCTAGAGCATTGGACCACCAAGTCAAGCCGGTGCCCGAGTGGCGGAGCTGAGCGGGCTGGCTGCACATGAAGCCGCAGAGCGGCAAAAGAATAAAGCCCGGGGCGTAAGCCCCGGGTACGAGTAGCAAGGTGCAGAGCCCTGGAAGGGCGAAAGGTTAGCTTGCCGACTCTAGAGGCCGCGGGTCGAAAAGATTTCAGGATTCACGAGATTAACGTTCGTGCCGCCACCTCTTTCGCCCCTTCGGGGCTTGCGTCATTGCGGCCGTTACCCAGGGCTTACGCCCTGGGCTTTATTCTTTTCGCCGCTCTGCGGCTCGCATTACTTCTTGCGAGGCTTTTCGCTCAGATCTGACCGGAATTGCGCCTCCGGGCCATTGCGGCTAGCATCTAACCTGAAGACGTATGGCGACTGCCACCACGACCGCGCCCGAACGGCGCCCGCCGAAGATGGTGTACGGCGAGGTCTTGAGTTTCGCCTATGAGACTTTCTGCAGCAACAAGGTCCGTTTCGCGCTGACCGCGCTGGGGATGGTGATCGGTACCGCCTCCCTGATCCTGGTCGTGACCATCGGCATGACCGGCAAGCAATATGTGCTGCAACAGATCCAGTCTATCGGCACCAACCAGATTGAGGCGGAATACCAGGACGGGGGCCAGCGCATCGCTAGCGTCACGCCCGACCCGCTCACCATCGACGATATGAATGCTGCGCTGGAAGAGGTGCCGGGCATCGTCGCCGCCTCTCCCGTGGTCCCCTTGGGCGAGCGCGTTCCCGTGGGCGGAGGCAAGGAACGTGACATTTCCGTGCTTGGTGTTTTTCCCGACTACAGGATCGTGCGCAACCTCGTGGTCATTACCGGCAGGTTTTTCGACTCCAAGGACGAGCAGGAGCACAACAAAGTTGGAGTGATCACCCAGAAAATGGCCGAGGAGCTCTACGGATCGCAGGAAGAAGCCATCGGCAAAATCATCAAGCTCAGCGGCTTACCTTTCACCATCGTAGGCACATTCCGGGAGCGGGTGGACACGTTCGGGCAAACTGAAGTCGTCGATTACACCATGCTGATTCCGTACACGGTCAGCCGCTACTTCACCGATACTCCCACCGTGAAGCAGATTTATTTCTCGACCGCCGATCCGTCCATGGTGGAACCGGCCACGGAGCAGATACGCCGGGTTATCAAAGGCCGGCACCGGGCCGAGTCGGTGTACAACGTCATGAATCTCACCCAGTTGGTTGTTCTGGCGGAAAAGACCGCCAATGCCTTGACCCTGGTGTTGCTGCTGGTGGCGGCGGTGGTCCTGCTGGTTAGCGGCATCGGAATCATGAACATCATGTTGGCCACGGTCAGCTCCCGTATTCGCGAGATCGGGATCCGCAAGGCGCTGGGGGCTACCAACCGAGAGATACGCTTTCAGTTCCTGGCGGAAGCCATGACTATTTCCCTGGTCGGAGGGCTGATCGGGGTCGTCATCGGTTTAGCAATTCCGTATTCTGTACGTTTTCTGACGGAATACCGTATTCCGATTTCAGGCCTGTCCGCGATCGTAGCGATCGTGGTTTCGTCTTTGGTAGGCGTAATTTTCGGAACCGTCCCCGCGACCCGGGCGGCGAAGTTGGATCCGGTGGAGAGTTTGAGGTACGAGTGAAGAGAGCTTTTAGCTCTTAGCCTTTAGCTCTTAGCTTAAGCCCACAGCTTCCGCTCATTGCCGCACCTTGAGGGATTCAAGCTAAGAGCTAAAGGCTAAGAGCTAAAAGCTTCCGCCCAGAAACAAAAACGCCGGGCTGGTTGGCCCGGCTTATTCTTGTTACTCACCTCGCGGGGAAACGGCTTGGTTCTGAGGCCCCCGCAGATTTTTTACAAAATTGTAGTCACCGCTTACATCACCAGAGCCAGACTCTCCAGCTCCTTCTGCAGCACCGGCATGGAACAGCCTGACATCTCAACCCGGCCCACGGCGTCCATGGCTGCTTGAGGCGATACCCCGTAGCCACGGCCCATGAGGAAAACTTGCAGGAGTTCGGCGGCTTCTCGCGAATCGATCAGGCCCCCCTGCAGAAGATCGTTTCGCAGAGCCGTAAGTTCGGTACTGGAGAATCGTTCTTTCATGGTCGTTTCACCTCCGACCGCGTCTTCCTTAACCTATTAGACTCACTGACTGCCATGAACGTTGCATGCAATTTTGGTGCCGCACTTGCCCCCCTTTTCTCTCTATACGAAAAGGGCGGCGCTTTGGTTTCTTAAACCCCTTACCCTCCGGTAAGTTGCAGCGCACGCGCTTGTTTTCATGGATCTACGAGGGTGATTTTTTCTGGCACGAACGGGCCATATCAAGAATTCCCATTATTGACACGTTGTGTCGTTATGGGACGAGCGAGAATGACAGAATACGTCTCAGGAAGGATCGGTGACGGCCTCGTCGATCAGCATGATGGGAATGCCGTCCCGCACCGGATAGACGCGGCGGCACTGCGGAGCACTTCAGACTCTTTCCTTCGTCCTTCAACTGCAGCGGCTGCTTGCAGGCTGGGCAGACCAGGATGTCGAGCAGGTCTTGAGGAATCATGGGGGGATTTTACGCCTTTTGTTTGGGCGGGAGGCAAAACTGCTTCTAGCTTCTGGCTCCTGCCGTCTAGCTCCATCCTGGGAGAATTTGTTCTCGGTGCGCCTCAGCAGGCGCACAAGCCAAAGGACCAAGCTAGAAAAGCCACGAGCTAGAAGCTAGAAGCGTTTTCTCGTGATAGGTTACGATAAAGTTTGAAGTATTCAGCGGAGGGCTCGGTTCATGGCAGCGACCATTCTCGATGGCAACAAGATCGCCGCTGAAATCCGGGCGGAGGTTGCTTCTGAGGTTAAGGAGATGACCGCCGCCGGCTTGCGTCCCGGTCTGGCCGTCGTGCTGGTCGGTCATAACCCGGCCTCTGAGATCTACGTTCGCGGAAAAGTGAAGAATTGTGAAGAAGTCGGTATCTACAGCGAAAAACTCACTCCCGCCGGACACAATTTCAACCGAGGAGTTGATGGAGCTGGTCCGCGAACTGAACCGGCGCGACGAGATCGACGGCATCCTGGTCCAACTGCCCCTGCCGCCGCAGGTAGACTCCAAGAAGATCCTGATGGCGGTGGATCCGGCCAAGGATGTGGACGGCTTCCACCCCGTCAATGTGGGGTTCCTCTCCACCCAGCGTCCGGGACTTGTCCCCTGCACGCCCGCAGGCGTGATGGAGATACTGAGGCGCAGCAATATCGCGGTTGCGGGTCAGGAGGCGGTGGTCGTAGGGCGAAGCGATATCGTAGGCAAGCCAGCCGCCATGCTGCTGATCAACGCCAACGCCACCGTGACGGTTTGCCACTCCAAGACCCGGGACCTGCCCGGCGTATGCCGCCGCGCCGACATCCTGGTGGCCGCCATCGGACGCGCCGGCATGATTACCCGCGACTTCGTCAAACCGGGCGCGACGGTGATCGACGTGGGCATGAACAAGGTGACGGAGCAGGCGGAGTTCAACCGGCTTTTCGCCGGCAACGCAAAGCGCGAGGAGAGCTTCCGGACTAAAGGGTCGACGCTGGTCGGGGACGCACATCCCAATGCCGCCGAGGTGGCGGGAGCTATCACCCCCGTGCCCGGAGGAGTGGGCCCGCTGACCATCGCCATGTTGATGGCCAACACCGTAAAGGCAGCCCGGATGCGGAGGGGTTCCCGCGCGCCAGCGCTGGCCGCGGAGCACGCGCGAAGTGCTTAAGGTCGGGTTGACCGGAGGCATCGCCGCGGGCAAGTCCGTTGTGGGAGAGATGTTCGCCGCCTTGGGCGCCCACGTGATCCAGGCCGACGAAATTTCTCACCAGCTCATGCAGCCAGGTGAGGCGGTTTACGAGGAGGTTGTGGCTCGTTTCGGCCCTGGCATCCTGCACCCGGATGGCACCGTAAACCGCGGGCGCCTGGCGGAACTCGCCTTCGGGTCCCAGGGTCAGCCTTCGCGAGTGCAGGAGCTGAACCAGATCGTGCATCCCGCCGTGATTCGTCGGCAAGAGGAGTGGATGGCGGAGGTAAGCCGGCGCGATTCCCACGCCATTGCCATGGTCGAGGCCGCTTTGATTCTTGAGGCCGGGATGACAACCGGCCTGGATCGTCTGGTGGTGGTGACTTGCCAGCCGGAACAGCGTATCGAGCGCTGGGCGCATCGTTTGAAAGTGGACCAGGAAACCGCGCGCCGCGAAGTCGCGCGCCGCATGGCGGCCCAACTGCCGGATAGTGAAAAAATCAAAGCAGCCGATTACGTCATCGACAACTCGGGCTCGCTGGACGAAACCGCCGCACAAGTGAGAAAGATTTATGCCGAGCTGAGGAAAGACGCGTCAAAGTAGCGCCGCCGTCCCGGCCTCCGCGGTGAGGGTAGGATGCCCTCGCGACAGCCGGCGAGACGCCGGCGCTACGAAGTAGAATCAATTATGGGTCTCGAACTATGAAGCTGCTGCGTCCTGTTCTGCTGGCCGTGATTTTTGCCGGCGCGTTCTATTACTTCACTACCTACCGTTCCGGCCCCCTGCATCCCGCGAACTGGCTCGGCCGTCCTATCGACAAGGTCGAGATTACCGAGGCGGCCACGGGCGAGTCCTTCGACGCCGAAGAGCAGAACAACATCAGCGTCTATCGCAAGAACATTGATTCGGTAGTGAACATCACTTCCCGCGCCATGACTTTCGATTTCTTCTACGGCCTGGTGCCGCAGGAAGGACAAGGCTCGGGTTTTATCATCGACAAAGAAGGACACGTGCTGACCAACTATCACGTGATCGCCGAGGCCCGCCAGTTGGAAGTCACGCTGCACAACCGAAAGAAGTACAAGGCCACGGTCGTGGGCACAGACCGTTCGCACGATCTGGCGGTAATTCAGATCAAAGGCCCGGGGCTGACCCCCATGGTGCTCGGCGACTCGCGCAATTTGCAGGTCGGACAAAAAGTTTATGCCATCGGCAATCCCTTCGGCCTTTCCGGGACCATGACCCGCGGCATCATCAGCTCGATTCGCCCGGTGCAGGAACCGGATGGAATGCAGATCGATGAAGCCATCCAGACCGACGCGGCGATCAACCCTGGCAATTCCGGCGGACCGCTGCTCAACTGGCACGGAGAAGTGATCGGTATCAACACGCTGATCGCCTCCAGCGTGGGCCAGAGCGCGGGCATTGGTTTCGCCATTCCGGTGAACACCGCCAAAGCCGTACTGAACGATCTGATGACTTTGGGCCGGGTGCGGCGTCCAGCCCTGGGAGTGCGCACGATTCCGATTACGCCCGAGTTGGCCGACCAGCTGGGCCTGGCCGCCGACAGCGGATTGCTGATCGTGCAGGCCGTGCCCGGTGGCGCGGCCGACCGCGCCGGTCTGCATGGCGGAACCGAGCGCGCCTACATCGGCAATATTCCGATCATGGTCGGCGGCGACCTGATCGTGGCCATTGACGGCCAGGATGTTCAGGACCAGCAGGACCTCAGCCAGGTCATGAACAGTCATCGCGCCGGTGACACGGTGCGAATCACTATTTTTCGCGGCAAGAAGAAGATGGATGTCAGCGTGACCCTGGGCGAGGCGCGGGAGCAGGTGTGAGCCAGAGCGCCGCGGATCCACGCGGATCTTAACGGATCACCAAATAAAGATTTATCCGTTAGATCCCTGAAAATCCGTGGCTGACTTTGGTTTTACCTGATGGCCGACGAACCGACGCTCGAATGAGGGGCGATGCCCTGTTGTGATTTGACTCCCGCTCTCCCGCTGGGCTAGCCTCTAGCAGTTCCCGACCTCATGCGTCCTCATTGCAAGCTATTCATTCTGCTGCTCTTGATTTCTCCTGGAGCAGGTTCGGCAGCCTTTGGCGCCGTCGCCATCCCGGTCGAGGCGCCTCGTGCCATGGTTGTGAGTGCGCACCGTCTGGCTTCGCGCGCCGGGGTGCAGATGATGAGGTCCGGGGGCAATGCCGTGGACGCCGCCGTGGCGGTTGGTTTCGCGTTGGCGGTGGTGCATCCGCAGGCTGGAAACCTGGGCGGCGGCGGATTCATGCTGATTCGCTTTGCCGATGGCAAAACCCACTTCGTGGACTTTCGCGAGAAAGCGCCGGCAAGTGCCACGGCAAACATGTACCTAGACGCCCAGGGCAACGTTATCGAGGGCGCCAGCACCGTAGGCTACAAGGCGATCGGAGTGCCGGGATCGGTTGCCGGCATGGTTTATGCGGAAAAGACGTACGGCAAATTGACGCTGGCGCAGGTGATGGCTCCGGCGATAAAGCTGGCGGAAGAAGGGTTCGTTCTGGCAGCTTCCGATGCTCAAGATTTGCGCGACGATAAACACCTGGCTGAATTTCCGGAGTCACGTCGCATCTTCCTGCGCGACGGAAATTACTATAAAGCTGGCGAGGTGTTCAAGCAGCCCGAACTGGCGCGCACGCTGAAGCGGATCGCTGCCGACCCTGACGACTTCTATCACGGGGCGATGGCGCGCGAACTGGCAGCCTCCATGCAAAAGGGCGGTGGCCTGATCACCGTCGACGACCTGGCGCGCTACGAAGTGAAAGAGCGTGAGCCGGTTCGTGGATCGTACCGCGGATACGAAATCATCAGCGCGCCGCCGCCATCGTCGGGCGGGACCACGCTGATCGAGATCCTGAATATCCTTGAAGGCTACGACCTGGGAAAATCAGGAGGCCGGTCGACCCAGGCGGTGCATCTGACTCTGGAAGCCTTCCGGAGGGCGTTCTTTGATCGCGCCGAGTTCCTGGGCGATCCGGACTTTTCCAAAATTCCAGTGGCCCAGCTTATCGACAAGCGATATGGTGCTGCTTGGCGGGAATCGATTGATCCGGCACATGCCAGCGCGAGTAAGGATTTGCGGCGTCCGGCCAGCTTCAGCCGGCTCGAACAGGATGCCGCCGCGCATTTTCCAGCCTTCGCCGGAGCGGAGCCAAACCACACGACGCATTATTCGGTAGTCGATCCGGAAGGAAACGCAGTCGCAGTGACTACGACTCTGAACGACTGGTTCGGGTCCCGGGTCACGGCCGAGGGACTGGGTTTTCTTCTGAACGACGAGATGGACGACTTCGCTGCCAAGCAGGGCGTTCCCAATATGTTCGGCCTGATCCAGGGGCCGGCGAACGCGATTGCGCCGGGCAAGCGTCCGCTTTCTGCCATGGCGCCTACCATCGTATTGAAAGATGGAAAACTGTTCCTGGTGCTGGGCTCGCCGGGCGGCCCGCGTATTATCAGCACGGTGGCCAATATCCTGATGGGAGTGGTGGACTATCGTATGAACATTCAGGAGGCGGTGAACGCGCCGCGCTTTCACCAGCAGTGGCTTCCGGACGTCACCAGCGTGGAGGATGGATTCTCTCCTGACGTCGTCAAGGGACTGGAAGCCTTGGGCCATCACATCGAGTTTGGGGAGATGGATGACGGAGTGCGGGAGCCAGGCTGGAGCGATGGCGAGTGCATCATGGTGGACCCCAAGCGCGGAGATCGCCTGGGCGCCAGCGACAAGCGCAACAATGGAAGAGCCGTGGGATTCTAGATTTACGTAGGGGCAGGTGTCTCACCTGCCCGGTCGAGCGCAGCTCGACGGTTTAGGCCTGGCTCATGGATTAAACCCTGCCGAGCTTTGCTCGGCTGGGCAAGTGAGGACACCTGCCCCTACGTGGTCTGTGGAAGTGAAAACATGCTTAACGCGATGTCCACTTTGGTTTATGTGAAAGAGCGGCTGCACCCCGGCTTGCTGGATGGCCTGGTCCGCGGCGGTGCTCAGGCGATCGAAATCTTTGCCGCGCGCCAGCATCTTGACTACGCCAATCGCAAACAGCACGTGCGCGAAATTGCGGACTGGTTCCAGAACAGCGGCGTGCCTCTGCACTCGATTCATTCGCCCATGTATGCCGATTACGAGGGCGGCCGCACCGGCGCGCCCCCGGTGAATGTGGCCGCCACCGACCGGGCCCAGCGCATCGATGCCATGGACGAGATCAAGCGGGCGATTGAAGTGGCCGAGCAGATCCCTTTTCGTTTTCTGGTGCAGCACCTGGGCACCAGCGGCGAGTCTTTTGACGACCGCAAGTTCGAAGCGGCCATGACTTCGATCGAGCATTTGCGCGCCTTCGCCAAACCCCTGGGCGTGCGCATTCTGCTGGAAAATATTCCCAACGAGCTGTCGACGCCCGACAAGCTGGTCGACTTTATCCAGGTCACGCACTTCGACGACATCGGCGTATGCTTCGACTTCGGCCATGCCCACATCATGAGCAATGTGGCGGAGGCGTTCGAAATCCTGAAGGGCCATATTCATTCGACGCACGTCCACGACAATGCCGGAGACCGCGACTCGCATCTGTGGCCTGGAGCCGGAACCATCGACTGGAAAGCGGCGATGGAGTTGCTGCGCGCGGCGCCGAATACGCCGCCCTTGCTGCTCGAGATCGAAGCGGACGACAAGGTGAATCCGGTGGAAAAGATGAGCGAGGTATTTCGGAATTTGGAAATTGGTAGCGCCGCCGTCTCGGCGGCTGTGGTGGCGGGCGTCTCGCCCGCCACGACGAGGGCAAGATGCCCTCGCGCCAGCCGGCGGGACGCCAGCGCTACTAAAATCCTATGTCATCTCCCGTAACCACAATCGCTGATATCGGCAAGCACGAGGGCCAGACCGTCACCATCCGCGGCTGGCTCTACAACCTGCGCGAAAGCGGGAAGCTGCTGTTCCCGCAATTTCGTGACGGCTCCGGACTCATTCAGGGCATTGTGCCGAAAAATGCCGTGCCTCCCGAAGTGTTCGACGCGATAAAAGGCCTGACGCAGGAGTCGAGCGTGATCGTCGAGGGCAAGGTCCGGGCCGACAAGCGCGCTCCGGGTGGCTATGAGCTTGATGTATCCGGCATTCAGGTGCTGCAGCGGGTCTCCGAGAGCGATCCCTATCCGATTTCGCCCAAGGAACATGGCGTCGAATTCCTGATGGAGCACCGTCATCTATGGGTGCGCTCGCAACGTCAGGCGTCGATCCTGCGAGTCAGAGCGGAGATCATCAAGGCGTGTCGCGATTTTTTCGATGAGCGCGGTTTTACCCTGACTGATCCGCCCATTCTTACTCCTGCCGCGTGCGAAGGCACGTCGACGCTGTTTCCGGTCGACTATTTTGAAGAGCAGGCGTACCTCACCCAGTCGGGACAGCTCTATATCGAAGCTACAGCGATGGCGCTGGGCAAGGTGTATTCGTTCGGGCCGACTTTTCGGGCGGAGAAATCCAAGACCCGCCGCCACCTCACCGAATTCTGGATGGTCGAGCCCGAAGTCGCCTACGCCGAACTCGCCGATCTCATGGATCTGGCGGAAGGTCTGCTGAGCTTCGTGGTGAAACGTTGCCTGGAGCGTCGGCGCAGTGATTTGCAAGTCATCGGACGCGACGTCACGAAACTCGAGAAAATCGAAGCCCCATTTCCGCGGATTACTTACGACGATGCCGTGAAGATGCTGGAGGAAGGCCACGCCAAGGGCGCTCTGGAAAACAAGTTCGAGTGGGGCGGCGACCTGGGCTCGCCGGACGAAACTTACATCTCATCGCAATTCGACAAACCGGTGATGGTGCATCGTTATCCCGCGAAGGTGAAGGCGTTTTACATGGAACCCGATCCCCAGCGCTCTGATCTGGCTTTGTGCGTGGACGTGCTGGCCCCGGAAGGCTACGGAGAGATCATCGGGGGATCGCAGCGCATGGCGTCCTACGATCTGCTGGTGCAGCGGATTCGCGAACACGGCCTTCCCCAGGAAGCGTTCAAGTGGTACCTTGACCTGCGCAAATTCGGCAGCGTGCCGCACGGCGGCTTCGGTATGGGAATCGAACGGGTGGTGGCGTGGATCTGCGGACTGGAGCATGTGCGGGAGACGATTCCATTCCCGCGGATGTTGAATCGGTTGTATCCGTGAACTTTCACCGCCGAGTACGCCGAGAGCGCAGAGAATGCTGAGAAAGTCAACTCGATCTCATCAGCGACCTCGGCGGTGAAACAGTTCGAAGCTACTACCATGGCCGCAAATACATCCTCCAACATCGTGCCCAAGAAAATTCGCGTTATCGGTGTTCCGCTCGATCTCGGGCAATCGCGCCGCGGCGTGGACATGGGGCCTTCGGCCATGCGTGTCGCCGGTCTGGAGGCGCGACTGGAAGAACTGGGCCATGTGGTCGAGGATGCGGGAAACATTTCCGTGGCCATCGCGGAGCAGAAGAAGGCCGGCGATCCGTCGGCGAAGTATCTGAAGGAAATCACTGCCACCTGTACCAAGAACGCCGAGCTCGTGATCAAGACGTTGGAAGCCGGCATGATCCCGCTGGTGCTGGGCGGTGACCACTCTGTTGCCGCGGGCACGGTGGCGGGCGTTGCCGAATTCTATCGCCGCCAGCATCAGAAAATTGGATTGATCTGGATCGACGCGCACACTGACATCAATACGCCCGACAGCTCACCCAGCGGAAATGTCCACGGCATGCCTCTGGCAGCCACCATGGGACTGGGCCCCGCCGAATTGGCCAACATTTTCGATTTCTCTCCCAAGGTGAAGCCGGAGAATTGTGTCCTGGTCGGAGTGCGCGACATCGACGCCGTCGAAAAAGAGAATGTACGCCGGGCCGGAATCGGTGTTTTCACCATGCGCGATATCGACGAGCGCGGGATGCGCACCGTGATGGAAGAAGCCCTGCGCATGGCCGGGCGCGGCACCGCCGGCTATCATGTTTCGCTCGATATGGACTGGATCGATCCCGAAGACGCGCCCGGGGTGGGCACTCCGGTCCGTGGCGGCGCGACTTATCGCGAGGCTCACCTGGCCATGGAAATTATCGCCGACCACGGCCGCATGCTCAGCTTTGAAATTGTCGAAGTGAATCCGGTGATCGACGAGCACAATCGGACCGCAGATTTGGCGGTAGAACTCGCTCAGTCGGCTTTCGGGAAGAAGATTCTTTAGAATTGGGAGCCGAAAAATAATGGCGCCCGCCGTCCTGGCGGGCGCCTCTCTTTCAAACGCTTCTCTGTTTATTTCATGCGGCTTGCGCGGACGGCTCGTGGTCCCATGCGCAACTGCAGTTCATTTCCTTCTCCTCAGCCTGCGAGGGGAAGAGGTGGTAGTACATCGCGATGACCATGGGGATGAACACGATCGAGTTGTAGAAAAGGTGCAGTTCCACGCGCGGGAAAAACAGCTGCAGAACGCTGCACGGAACCGGCTTGCCCCAGAAATTGTGGTGAGTCGTGGCCTGCCAGATCAGGAGGAAGTGCTCGATGTGGTGCCAGAACTGGATCACCAGGGCCACGGTCCACCAGGTCCGCGCTCTGCCGGTAAATCCTTTGCGGAGCACCCAGAGGAAAATGAGCATCACCAGGGCATAGCCATAGTGCAGGGTTTCGGACTTGATCAGCCAGGGGTACCACAAACCGACCAATCCGTTGGCTTTCGGACGCGGCCATCCCATTACATAAATCTGGTAAGCCTGGAATAGATGCTCGCCCCAGTGTGCGAGCACGATAAACATAAAAATCTGCAAGGCGCGCTCGTGCCAACGGGTATTGAGCTTCTCGTAGAAGCTGGCATTCTGCCCCGACGAAATATGGATATTGGGAACTGCGGGATTCGAAACCGCCATGAGCGTCCTCCTGAAACAAACCGAAGCGTAACCAGAAAAAACGTGATCAAGATCACATCTTGTACATTCAGCGTCAATAATCGAATTATATTATCCGCCGCAGCGCTTTGCTAAGCCACAATCTAGAAGTGGAAGTTGGTCTCCAGGAAAAAAAGCTGCCCGTTCGGGTCCTTGGGATAAATCTTTGAAATCACGGTCTCTCCCCAGGCATGGCCGTAGTAGAACGTAGTGCTGAAGGAGCGGGTAACCTGGTAGTCGGCGCTGACATCCAGGACGTTCGCCAGCCCACGGAAGTTGTTGCTGGGGCGGCCCGTATATCCGAAGGTCTTGGGCTGGAATGCGCCGCCACCGGTGTACCAGAGGTCGGCCGCATTGGCCAACCGGAGAGCGTGGGCCTCACTGCGTAACCCAAGCTTCGAAAATGGCTTCACATTCAAGGTGCCGTAGAAATCCTCATTGTTCATCATGTTGTAAAAGGGAAAACGGGCGTACTGACGCGGCGTGGTCAAGACCTGGAAGAACGTCCCGTGTGTCGAGTCTTTAGGATTTCCATCGCCGCTGCCGTAAGAATAGCCTGCGCTCAGCCATGGTTTTAAGATGCTTCACAGCGGGCTGCCAACCCGCTTCCCCGACGAACGCACCTGCGCGCTGGGTAAGAGTTCCCCAGGAGCCGCCCTGAAAAACGCCCCAAACCAGAAAGTCGAACTTGCCGGCGTTTTCTGTGTTGATCACCTGCACGTAGTCTCCGCCGTACGTGCCTATTTCCACCTTGTTCAGGTCCGCGGTCCGGACCGGCGCCGGACGATTGTCGGTCTTCAGCACAGTGTTGCGGTCATCCACGTAGCCCAGGCCGAACACCCGGAATTGCGACGCGCTGTGCGCCGTGCCCATCGTTCGGGTAAATGCGCCGTAGTAAACCTCAATATCCAGCTCGGGCATGCCGTCGACCTGAAAGACACCGGCGGTCGGGCGCGCGCTGAAGAAGGTGAAATTGTTCTGTCCGCCGTTCAGAGAGAACTGACCGCCATCGAACGAACGCTGCACCGCAGCGAAGGTGAAATTTGAGATAAGGCGGCTCGAGATCCGCGTCTGCACCAGGGCCGCCAGCGTTGGGTCCTTTGCTTTGACTTCGGCGCCGTCGAAATATTCAAAGCGCCCCAATTTCAACCTGGCCGGCCCGAGGTGCTTGAAGTCTACAAACGCCTGTTTCAGGAACACGCTGGCATTGTTCACCTGATTCAGATTGGCCGCGTAGTAGTTGCCGCCCAGTCCAAGCTGGCCCTGTGGAGCCGCCACCACGGCGTCGTTCGGAAGGCCGAGAATGGACGGTTGTTCCATCTCGGCGAACCAATCGATGCGCTCCCGAGTCTGCCCGATTCCGATGCGCAACAGCGAATCCCAGAAGGGATAGTCACTGTTTCCGGTCGGTCCCTGGAACCAGTTCCAACCTTCCGCGCGAGTGCGCCAGTTGATGGAAATCTCAAAGGGACCAATCTTGTGCTTGGGAGGCGCGGCGGAGTTTTGTTTCTCCGGCTGCGCTTGCTGAGGGGGGGCCGACTCGCCAGACGCTGATCGCCCAGAGAAAACAACGGCAACCAGAAGGAGAACAACTGCCACGCGGAACTTCATAAGTCAAACTCCACAGCCGGCTTCTTTACACCATCCTGCTCTGATCTCCAGTTGCGAGGCGGGAGAAATCAGCCGGCGAATCGATTGCGGAGAAATGTACGGGCAGAAGAATCGTTAAGACAATAATAGGAAGATACTAGCGGTTAGAAATGCAGAGCCTGTCTGCATTGGCATTTGGAGGAAGCGATCAATTTCTCATGCGGCAATGCAGCTGGGTCCGCCAAATTCTGACTGATCAGGCATCGATCGGCCCGGGTTGTCGTGGGCTACTGCTTGCCGCTCATGCACGCCGGAATTTCAATGTTGGCCGGACCTTTGAGCGGACCGTAGTTCATTTGTACGCCGCCGGCGCCGTTCGGATCGGCCAATTCGATCCGCAGCGGCAAGCCGGTGTCCTTGGCCACGAACAGGTGCACCGTGCCCTGAGTCTTCTGGTTGTCGTAGGAATAAAATTCGTATCCATCGGCCATGGCGCCGTTTACATTCTGGTCGCCGATGGGGTGGAAGTCGGTGAGCTGAGTCGTGGACTGCGCGCCCGGCCCGCTTTGCGGAACGTCACGGCACTGCCAGGAAAACATGTCCCGCTGCATCTTCAGCATTTTGGACGATTCCGCGTGCGCCATTGCGACCGATGCGGCGGTCGACGCGGCTCCGATCGCGCCCATTGGTCCTTCCGCTGCGGCGTGAGCGATCGTGTTCGCGGCCATGCGGTCCAACTCTGCCAGGTCGTGAGCGGCCTTTTCTTCGCTTTCCTTCAGTAAACGAGGCACCGCAGCCGAAGTAATGAGCCGCGCCGCGCGGCCGTTTTGCACCACCGCGCGAATTTCCCAGTCATCGACGGTTCCCGGCACGTCGGTGGCGGGCATTTTGTAGTGCATGGTGTATTGCCGCGTGTTGCCCTCAACCAGTAATTCCTGCGGACTGAATATGCTCTGGGCCAGGGACGCCATTTTGGGATCGCTGGTCTGCATGGTCATCACCATGTGATAGCCGGGCTGGGCTTTTAGCCGCGTGAATGAGGTGTAGAGTGCGCTGTCCAACGGGACCGGCACTCCGGCATGAGCCGGAATGGAGTTCGCAGAGCGAGCTGCTCCTCCTCCTGCGCCAGATCTCTTCGCGTTACGCTGGGCCATGGAGGCCTGCATGCGCTCCCGCATTTCAGGAGGCATGTTGTTCATCATTTGCTGCATCTGCTGCATCTGGTCGGGTGACATTCCCTGCGGCATCCCCTGGGGACTCATGCCTTGGGGGGCCATGCCTGGCGAGGCATCCGGGGCGGAACTCTGCGTAGCGGCCGCGTCCTGCGGCAGGCGTCGACTTCTCCGCCGCCGCGGCAGCGTCTTTCTTCTTCGATTCCGCAGCCAGCATGGCGCGTACCACTTTGCTGCTGACTCCGGCCTGGCTCAGCGCCTGCAATCCAGTCGCGGAGAGATCGAACTGAGTGTCCCGGGTGGAGATGGCATTCACAATGGTGGCGTCGGGTGTCCCGGCTTTCACCATTTTCACCACGTCGCTGTTAGTCAGCGGGGAATTGTTCTGCTGTGCGATCAGGATGGTTGCGCTCAGAAGAAGCGCGCCCACAGGAATGGTGAGCTTTAGCAGTCGCATAACGCAGCACCTTTTGGCTACAGATTTGTGCGGCTGGAAATTCCTTGGCCTGTGATCTTAAGCTGCGACAGTCCCATCGAGTGGGGGCCCGGGGCGGCACGGCTGAAGCCGTGCCCTCACGAAAAAGTAGTAACGAGATAACCCCCAGACTGCCGGTGGCGCCACCTGCTTCCCGCGCCCCTTATTGCGTGACCGTCTTCACCACGTCGCCGGTCTTGAACCCGGCTCCGGAAATCGCAGTTCCTACCGCCGAGATGTCGTCAACATCGGTGACTCGAATAGTGCCGATTTGGCTGGCCAGACGGCGAATCACTTTTCCGGTGGACGGATCCTTGATTTCTTTGGATACGCGCTCGACGCTTAACTGGTCACCGACTTTCAAGCCGGCTTTGGAGCCGACGTTGAGGATGATCTGTCCCGAGTCGACCGCGGCGACCAGTCCTTCCACGCTGACCGTTCGCGTCACCAGCTTGTCTTTGTCTGCGATCACCTCGGTGCTGGTCTGCTGCACTGCAGCCTTCACAGCTTCGCCGAGGATCGTGTTCTGGAAGTCACTGCTGCTGAAGTCCACATTGCCGGTCCCGAATCCCTTGGTGCCGGCTCCCGCACCCAGCAACGTGGTGCTCTCCCGCGATGATTCGCCTTTGCCTTCCGCCACGCCCACAATCTCGCCAGTGTCTACATCCACGAGGCGGGCCGTAATGGCTACGATGGCTTTGGATTTCTTTTGTCCCACATTACCCAGGCCAAAGGGCACAAATCCGCCGGCGGCGCCGCCGATATTGCTGGTTTTCGTCTCATTGCCGAACTGCGTGATGCTGCCGACGATGATTGCGTCAACGCCCAGCAAGTTTTCCCAGCTTGGCCGCCGAGGTCGGGTTGGCGCGGTCGCTGTTGGAAAAGTTCTGCTCCTGCATGATCTTGTCCAGCGCCTTGCGCTCGATCACCGAATAGGTGCCGTCTTTCACGAGATTGGTCACCATCAGGTCGGTGATTCCTTTGCCTACGTCAACGTCCTGGCCAAAGAGTGCAGATATGCCGCTGTGCACAGTGGCGTAGTCGAAATCGATGACCGCCACGCGCTTCTTACGCGGTGCCGCCGGTGCGGCGGGTGGGGCGGGGGCCTGTGCCGCTACCGGTGCAGGTTCCGGTGCCGGTTCTGGTGCCGCGGCTGGCGCCGGCGCTGGCGCGGCCTTCGTTTTCTTCTGGGCACTTCCCAGGCCGGTTAAAAGCAGCCACGACAACGCTACCAACCCGATTGTCTTTCGCATAATGATTTCCCCCGGATCGAAATCGAGGCCAGACCACACCTTTCGGTCTGGTCGCCAAGGCTATCTTGGGTACAGCCCTTGACAACCCGGCCGGTATGACATTGTGCAAGAATGGGGAAGTCTTCGCAAGCCTATAAACCATGAAGAAACTACGTGTCGGCATCCTTTTTGGCGGTCGCAGCGGAGAGCATGAAGTATCGCTGCTATCCGCCGCCTCGGTTCTTAACGCCATTGACAAGAACAAGTTCGAAGTCGTGCCTATCGGCATCACCAAGGAGGGCCGGTGGCTCACCGCCGGGGATGCGGAATTGCTGCTGCAGGGAAAAGCCGACTGCCCAGTCCCATCTGCGGGCCGGAGACCCCGAAGCAACGCCCGGAGCGGCGGTTCTGGCCACCGGGCAGGCCGTGGTCGTTCCGCCGGAACCCCACCGGCCGGGCGGGTCTCTGGCGGCCTTTCAGTCCGAGGCTTTGACCCGGCGAGCCAGCGACCGGGCCATTAATGTGGACATCATCTTTCCCGTGCTGCACGGGACCTTCGGCGAAGATGGAACTATCCAGGGATTATTGGAACTGGCGGATATTGCTTATGTTGGTGCGGGTGTGCTCGGTTCCGCCGCAGGCATGGACAAAGATGTCATGAAGTCATTGTTCCGGGCTGCCGGACTGCCCATCGTGAAGCACGTGACGGTGCTGCGCGGCGATTGGGAAAGCGCGCCGAAAAAAGTTCAAAAGCTGGTTGAAGGCAAGTTGAAATATCCGGTATTCGTGAAGCCCGCCAACCTGGGATCGTCAGTAGGAATTTCGAAGGCCCGCGATCGCAAGGAACTGGGCCCGGCGATTGAAGAGGCGGCCAAATTCGATCGCAAGATTGTGATCGAGGAAGGCGTCGGCGGAAAGAAGCACAAAGCCCGCGAAATCGAATGCTCCGTGCTCGGCAACGACAAGCCCGATGCTTCCGTGCCCGGCGAGATTGTTCCCGGCAAGGAATTCTACGACTACACCGCCAAGTATCTGGATGAAGGGTCGCAGTTGATCATTCCGGCCAAGCTCAGCAAAGCCGAAACCAAACAGATCAAGCAATTGGCCATCAGCGCATTTAAAGCGGTGGACTGTTCCGGCCTGGCGCGCGTGGATTTTCTGATGGACCCCAAGAACCGGAAGATATATCTCAACGAGATCAATACCATGCCGGGATTCACGGCGATCAGCATGTATCCCAAGCTGTGGGCGGCGTCTGGCCTGGCTTATCCGGAATTGATCGAACGCCTGATCCGCCTGGGGCAGGAACGGCACGAGGAGAAGAAGAGAAATCAGTACAGCAAGTAACTGTCATCCTGAGCGGAGACGCTGCTTCGCTTCGCGAAGCAGCGACGCAGTCGAAGGACCCCTATAGCTGAATCAGCAGCCGGAAGCGTAATTCCACGGATCTCAAATTTCCAGATGAAATCGTCAGTGCGGTCGGTAGGGGTCCTTCGACTCCGCAAGCCGATTCACTGAGCGAATCGGCCTGCTGCGCTCAGGATGACAGAGCGTCTTCTGCAACCGGAAACCAGAAACTGGAAACCAGAAACTGCTTCTAATGTCCCAGGAAGCGCTCCAGCGCTTCGACATCGCGCCCGGTGAGATCGACATATTTCTTGGCCCTCACCGCATCTCTCTGTTGAATCGCGTCTTCGGCCTTGGACAGATTTCCTTTCATGCTCGCCTGCTTGGCTACCATGTCGCCGCGAAGTCCGAAGCCGGCGGCGCTCTGCTGCTGCTGCAAATGATCGAGACCGCTGTTTACAGCGGCGGCGCGGTTGGAAAGCTGGTCAACCTCGGTTTCGAGTTCATTCAGGTCGGGTGTACCGGCGGCGGTGGTTGCTGCCGCAGTTTCGCTGTCGCCCGCTGCGGCGGCATCGCTGTTCTGGGCCAGAAGCGGGTGCTTGCATCTTGTACATCTCACACCCGGAGTCATCCTGGGCCGTCCTCCACCGTTGTTGCTGGCTGCAGGGCTAGGCTGAGCCGGGGTCAAATCGCTGGTTGCCGGAGCCGGCGTCGGATTGTGCGACGGTCGTGTCGTACTCGGATTGCTTTCGACCGACGCCGTGGTGGCAACGGGTGCGGAGGGCGCGGCTGCTGTGGGTGCCGTCGAACTGGGACTTGTTGCACCGGCAGTCGAATTATCGGAAGGCGCCGCTGGAGCCGGTTCGGGTGCTGCCTTGGACGCGGTGTCAGAACTGGTCATTCCCGAAGTGTCCGGAGCCTTCGCATTGGTCTTGCTGATGCGAGGCACGTAAATTCCGGCAGCCACCAGAACGGCGAGCACGATCAGAGCTCCCAGTGTCATGTACAGGCCACGATGGCCGCTGCCCTGCACGGGAGGCGGCATGGGGACTGGCGTGGCTTGCGCCGGTGGCATGGCTGCCGCTTGCGGCGCCGGAGCCATGGGAGCCGTAGGCGGCATGGTGTTCGGTGCCGCTAAGGGAGCCGTAGCCGGCATGTTGTTTGACGCCGCCATCGGCGTCGTAGCCGGCGTGGTGTTTGAGGCTGACATCGGCGTCGTAGCCGGCAAAGCACTGCTGAATGGCATGGTGGCCGCAACCGGCGTTTCAGACGGAATCGGCGTGCGCGGACCGCTGGGCCTTTCCATGGTCGGTGAAGCTTCCCAGAAACCGGCAGGCCGGTCGGTACTGCCTCCAGTGGGTACGCCGATGGGTGTCCGCGGAACTGTGGGCGCGACCGCCGAAGACGAGGGCACGGTGCTCAAGGCATTGGCGAACGCCTCAGCAGTCTGGAAGCGCTTTGCCGGCTCCTTGGCGATGGCCATGAGAATGATTTCGTTCAGTGCTGCAGGCAGTCCGGGATTCAGTTCGAGCGGCGGCTTCGGCGTCTGGTTGAGATGCGCCGCCATAATGGAATACTCGCTATTGGCCACGAAGGGCCGCCGGCCAGTCACGAATTCGTACAGAACGATACCAACCGAGTACAAGTCGGAGCGTGCGTCCGTAGGATCGCCTTTCACCTGTTCAGGCGACATGTAACCAATCGAGCCCAGCGTGGTGCCGGTCATGGTCAAGCCGCGTTCGTCACCGGAGCGCGCAATGCCGAAATCCATCAACTTGATCATGCCCTGTGTCGTCAACATCATGTTGGCGGGCTTGATGTCGCGGTGAATGATGTGCCGCTGGTGAGCGTAGCTGACCGCGCTCAGCACCTGACTGATGTATTTGACCGCATCGTTGACCGAGAGCGGCCCCATGTCCAGCTTCGTCGCCATGGTGGTGCCTTCGACGTACTCCATCACCATGTACAGCCGGTTGTCGTTCGAGAATGCGGTTCGAAGCGCGCAAATATTGGGATGGTCCAGGCTGGCCGTGAGCTTGACCTCGCGCAGAAAGCGGGCGGCCAAGTCCTGCGTCGATGCCAGGTCGGGCAGCAGGACCTTCATGGCTTCAATGCGGTCGGTGATGACGTTCCTGACCTGGTAGACCTTGCCCATACCTCCGGCGCCCAACTCCTTGAGAATCTCGTAATCGCCGATGCGCTTGTTGGTTTCGTCGCTCATGTGTAAATCTCCCTAGAGGTTGCGGGAACTTGAGAGCTCTTCTTGCCGGGGGCAGGCTACTCGGTTTCCGTCAGGAAAACCGCAGTCTGACAAGAGGACAATTATGCTCTGCCACCATCTTCGGGTCAAGACAGTTGGCCAAAAGCGCTTGACGAACCCTTGCCTCTCCCGGTACCATTCCTCAAGTTTGCTCTACGGAGCAGACCTTGGATTTCATGCAGAGTGGCTGAGGGACGAGCCCTAAGAAGCCACGACAACCGGATCAGAATTCATTTTCTGGTCGCCCGGTGTCAACTCTCGCCCTACACAGGGGGAACATGAGATTCGGGGTGCCGAATTTCCAGCATCTCGTTCCTCTTTTCCTCATTTGTCAGGGAAAGAGGATTTCGCTTTTAGGGCACTTTTCAAAACGGCTCGTCCCGCCGCTACTCCGAAGCGAGTAGCTGATGACCTCGGAAAAACCGACTTACGAATTACGCTGTCGCGAATGCGGCAAGAGCTGGGGAAACCAGCCCCGTTCCATCTGCGACGATTGTTTCTCTCCCCTCGAAGTTTTCTACGATTACGAAGCCATACGAGCCACCTTTACCCGTGACCGGATTGCCCAGGGCCCGGCCAGCATGTGGCGTTACCGCGATCTGCTGCCCCTGCCGGCGAATTATCAGCCCACGGTCCCAGCCGGATTTACCCCACTGCTCGAGGCGCCGCGCCTGGCTCAAAAGCTGGGCGCGAAGCGCGTTTATCTGAAAAACGACGCGGTTTGTCAGCCCTCCCTCAGTTTCAAGGACCGCGTCGTTGCAGTGGCTTTGGCCCAGGCTCGCGAGTTCGGCTTCGAAACGGTCTCCTGCTCGTCCACCGGAAATCTGGCGAACGCAGTCGCGGCGCAAGCCGCGCGCAACGGATTCAAGGCCGTGATTTTCATTCCGGCCGATCTCGAGCCCGCCAAGATTCTGGGCACGCAAGTTTTCGGAGCAAAACTGGTACGCATTTTGGGAAGCTACGACCAGGTCAACCGCCTGTGCTCCCAGATCGCCGACGAAAGGCCATGGGGATTCGTCAACGTAAACCTGCGTCCCTACTACGCCGAGGGTTCAAAGACAGTCGGCTTCGAAATCGCCGAGCAATTGGGATGGCGCCTGCCCGATAACGTCGTGTGTCCGATGGCCGGCGGATCGTTAATCATCAAGATCAAGAAAGCCTTCGAAGAACTCATCCACCTGGGATTGGTGGAAGCGAAGCCGGTGAAATATTTCGGAGCGCAGGCCACCGGCTGTTCCCCGATTTCGACTGCGGTGAAAGCCGGCAACACCGAAATCGATCCGCAGAAGCCGTCCACAATTGCCCGGTCGCTGGCCATCGGCAATCCCGCCGATGGACACTACGCGATCAAGGTCATCACCAAAGCGGCGGCTGGTCGGAGGATGTCTCCGATCCTGAACTGGTCGAGTGCATCCAGCTGCTGGCCGAAACGGAAGGCGTCTTCACCGAGACCGCTGGCGGCGTGACCGTCGGCACCGCGCGCAAGCTTTACAACCAGGGACGAATTTCTACCGACGAGACTACCGTCCTCTGCATTACCGGCAACGGCTTGAAGACCACCGATGCGCTTGCGGGCAGGTACGAAGCTGAAGAGCCCATTGCTCCCAAGCTCGCCGAGTTCGAGAAGTACCTGGAAAGAACGCTGAACGCTCCTGAGAAAGAAGCGCCGGAAACTGTTGAGGTCTAGATGAACATCACAGTTCAAATTCCGACAGCGCTGCGCCGGCTGACCGCAGGCAATGCGAAAGTCACGTGCTCGGCCGGCAATCTGGCGGAACTCTTCACCGCGCTCGACCAGCAGTTCCCCGACCTCAAACCGCACTTGCGCGATGAAGCAGGAGAAATCCGCCGCTTCCTGAACGTATACGTGAACGAAGAAGACATACGCTTCCTGGGCGGCAACAAGTACGCCTTTCAGGACGGCGATGAAGTGTTGCTGGTGCCATCCATCGCCGGCGGCGCAAAGTCATCCTGAGCGCAGCCGGCATTTCGCTTAGCGAAATGCCATGCGGAGTCGAAGGATCCCTACCGATTGCCATGACGATTGCCCCTGAAAGATTTTCCTCACGGAATACACCAAGCCGTCGGCTTCCGATTTAGCTATAGAGGTCCTTCGACTCCGCTGCTGCTTCGCGAAGCGAAGCAGCCCCTCCGCTCAGGATGACAAATGGGTCCTCAGATTGACACAGGCAACTTAATCCGCCCAGGGCTCGGGCCTTCGGTCCCAGCGATGGGCCTTCAAGGTGCGCAGCAGCCCCGCATCCAGCCCGCCCGCATCGCTGGCTGCAATATTCTGGCGAACATGCTCAGGTTTCCTCATCCCGACGATGATTGTGCTTACCGCGGGGAACGAGAGAATGTAGCGCAGCGCCATCTGCGGCAGCGTGAGCCCGGGCGGTACCACGGCCTTCAGCTTTTCCACCCGCTCGATCGTCGGCGGAAGATTTTTCGGGCCGAAATACATGGCTCGCCAGTCGCCCTGGGGGAACTTCGTTTCTAGGTCATCTTCCCACCCAGGCTGCCTTCGTCGAGCGGGACGCGCGCGATGACGCCGATGTTTAACTCCTGGCAAAGCGGATAAAGTTTGTCCTCGGGCGCCTGATCGAAAATGTTGTGGATGACCTGCACCGCGTCCACCAGGCCCGTGTGCAGAGCCTTGAGGCCGTTTTCCGGTTCCCAGCGGTTCAGGCTGAGGCCGAAATGACGGATGATTCCATCCCGCCTGAGCTTCTCGACTGTGCTGCGGAACTCCGGTTCGTCCGTCCAGGTGTCGTCCCAGACGTGAAACTGCAGCAGATCGATAGAGTCGACCCGAAGTTTCTTGCGGATCAGGTCGGCGTGCTTGAAAACGTGGTCCGCGGGAAAAACATCCTGATACTTGTAGGCGGAGCGCGCCGGCCACTTTCGATTCATGGGCGGAATTTTGGAAGCCGCATACAGCCGCTTGCTGGGATTCGGTGGAGAAGCATTTCTGGAGAGAATCTCACCCAGGAGGCCATCGCTCTTGCCTTCGCCGTAGGCCCAGGCCGTATCGAAAAAGTTGCAGCCCATGTCTGTGGCCAATTGCAGGGCGCTCAGCGACTCCTGATCGTCCGAACCGCTCCACCCGCTCATCCCCCACAACCCGTGGGCCATCTCGCTGACTTCAAAACCGGTGCGGCCGAGTTTCCGGTATTTCATGGTCCTCCCTGAGACATCTAAAGCTCTTTGATTGTATTTGTTACGGGCACAAAAATGTATTGTGCATCGCCCCGAGGCGGTGTATAATCTAACTAACTGGTTAATTAATGCGAGAACCGCATGAAAGCCAACTCTCGCCAAACCGCGCCTGGGTTCCCGCGGACGCCCCGAAGAAAGCCGGGCCGCCATCCTGCAGGCTGCGGTCCGTGAATTCTCCCGCGAAGGCGTAGCCGGGGCGCGCACCGACGCCATCGCGCGCGCTGCCGGAGTCAATAAGGCCCTGCTCTATTACTACTTCAAGGACAAGGAAACGCTTTACGGTGCGGTCCTCGACCATGTCTTCGGCGGTCTGACGGAAAGCGTTCAGCGAGGCGCTCTCGAGCGATCTGCCGCCGCGGGAGAAGTTGCTGGCCTACGTGGGTGCGCACTTCGACTACATCGCCAGCCATCCCCTTTATCCGAGAATTGCGCAGGGCGAAATGATGCGTGCGGCCCGCGGCAAAGCGCCGCACCTGCAGCGCATCGCAAAGCAATACTTTCTTCCGCTGTTCGGCAAAGTCGCAGCCGTAATCGAGGAAGGCCAGGCGACAGGAGATTTCCGTCGGGTGGATCCCGAGCACTTCGTTCCTTCCATGATCGCGATCATCGTGTTTCATTTCATCAACGCACCGGTTATGCGCATGGTCAGAGGGATCGATCCGCTGGCGCCTAAATTAGTGGCCGCGCGGCGGGCCGCGGTAATGGATTTCATCTCGGCGGCATTGTTCACTCAGAGAACGACTTCCGAAGGAGAACGAAATTGAACGCGCGCAACAAATTCCTGATCATGCTCGGCGTGATTCTGGTCGCGGCGACGGTCTACTACCTGCTGTCGACGCCGCGCTCCAGCGATCTGGTGCTGATCGGCACCGTGGATTCCAATCAGGTCATCGTAAGTCCGCAGATGCAGGGCAGGATTGCCAAGCTGCTGGTGGACGAAGGAACCCAGGTCAAGCAGGGGGACCTGATTGCGGTGCTCGACCCGTCCGAACTGGAAGCGGAGGCCCGCGCCGCCGCAGCCATGATCGACAGCCTGCGTTCGCAGGTCTCCGCCACTCAGGCCACCAGCGCGGCGACCCACGGCTCCACTTCGAGCAATGTGGTGAACTCGCAATCCAAGCTGCAAGCCGCGCGCGCGCAATTGTTGCAGGCGGAAGCCATGCTGCAGCGCACCGAAAGTGACAGCCGCCGCATGATCGAGCTGGCCAAGCAAGGGGTCGCATCCGATCAGGACCGGGTCCAGGCGGAAAGCAATCTCAAAGCCCAGGTGGCGACGGTCCAGTCTCTGAAGGATCAGGTCAGCGCAGCCGAAGCCGATCTCAACACTTCTCTTGCGAACACCAATCAGGCGCAGGCGGCTTCCAGCACGGTGCAGTCGACGCGAGGACAGTTGGCCAACGCCGAGGCCCAGCTTAAGGAAGCCGAAGTCCGCCTTGGCTACACCAAAATTTACGCGCCCTTGAACGGCACGGTTTCGGTGCGCGCCGCCCGTGAAGGAGAAGTCCTGACGGCAGGCCAACCCATCATCACTCTGATGGATCTGGGAGATACATGGGTGCGCGCCGCGATTCCGGAAACTGAGTCCGACCACATCGGGTTGGGGGACACTCTGCGGATTCGCCTGCCCGGCGGCACCGTCACGTCCGGCAAGGTTTTCTTCAAGGCTCCGGAGGCGGATTTCGCCACCCAGCGCGATGTAAGCCGGCGCAAGCGTGACATCAGGACGATTGTTCTGAAAGTTCGCCTGGACAATCCCAAGGGTGACTACGTGCCCGG
The DNA here is from genome assembly GCA_963841075.1 of Terriglobia bacterium. Lineage (GTDB taxonomy): Bacteria > Acidobacteriota > Terriglobia > Terriglobales > Acidobacteriaceae > JAIQFF01. Next base: position 5,015 of record CAWJBA010000024.1, on the reverse strand, counting down.
CATGACGGCAGAAGTGCTGGTTGCGCCCGATCAACTGAAGGCATCGCCTGCCGTCGCCAATCGCTGACTGCGGTTGCATCTGCAGAGAAACGGCAGTGAGGGCAAATCATGGTGGCTGATTTCAAACCGAATGGCGGGTCCGGAGCAAGCCAGGCCGCGGCGGATCGCCGATCGGCGCCGGTCAACCCGGGCAATGCCATCGAGGTTGACCATATCGTTAAAAAATATGGCGACTTCACCGCCGTCGACGATGTTTCCTTCAACGTAAAGGAAGAAGAAATCTTTGGCTTGCTGGGTCCGAATGGCGCTGGGAAATCCACTCTGATCCGCATGATGACCACGCTCATCCCCATCACCTCTGGGTCGGCCCGGGTTGCCGGGCATGATGTGAGCAGTGATCCTGACGGAGTACGCCGGGCGATCGGCGTGATTCCCCAGGCGCTGACCAGCGACCTCGATCTGACAGTCGAAGAAAATCTGAATATTTACGCCAAGCTGTACGACGTCCCGGCCAAAAAGCGCAAGGCGACGATCGACGAACTGCTGGAACTCGTCGACCTGACCAAGTGGCGCGGGGCGCAAACTAAGACCCTCTCCGGCGGCATGCGGCGGCGGCTGGAAATTGCTCGCGGCCTGGTGCACAGCCCGCGAATATTTTTTCTGGACGAACCCACCACCGGCCTGGACCCGGTTTCCCGCGTCGCGGTGTGGGAGATGCTGACCAACATCAAATCGCACCGCCAGCTCACGATCCTCATTACGACGCATTACATGGACGAGGCCGACCGGCTCTGCGACCGCATCGCCATTGTGGATCACGGCAAGCTGGTGGCGCTCGATACGCCCCCTGCGTTGAAAGCCAGCGTGCCGGGCTCCAATGTGATTGAAGCGCAATTCGAGAATGCTCCCGCGGATTGGGAGAAGAGTCTGCACGAACTGAATGGCGTCACGTCGGTGCAGCATGAAGGCGCCGGAATGTATCGCGTGCTCACCGGCGATGGATCGCGGACGACCACTGAGTTGGTGGAAACCGCGGTGCACGCCGGCGTGACCGTGAAGTCGCTATCCGTACAGAACACCAGCCTGGACGATGTGTTCGTCCATTACACGGGGCGGCAGTTGCGCGACGAACTGGTGAAAGCGCACAGCTTCGTCATGCCCCCCAGACCAGGAATGCAGCCATGAACCGGATGCTGGCAATTGTCGAACGCGAAATGCGGAAATTCTTCCGCTCTCCGGCACTGATGATGGTGTCAATGATTTTCCCGCTGGTGCAGCTCATCGTGCTGGGCAACGCATTCGGCGGCAAAATCCGGGACGCCCGTCTGGGTCTGGTCGATCAGGACGGCGGGACCCAGGCGTTGAAGATCCGCGAGGCTTTTGATTCGGTCCGAGCCAACATCCGGACCTTCGAACCGATTTATTACAGCGACCCGAAGGCGGCGATGGAAGACGTACGCAACGGAAAGCTGGAGGGCGCGGTGATCATCCCGCCGCAGTACTCGCGCAAAGTGTACGAGCAGGACCAGCCGCAGATCGCCCTGGTGGTGGACAACAGCGACAACTTCATGAGCGCAGCGCTGGAGGATGAACTCACCCAGATCACCGCCGCGCTGAACAATCCCACGGTCGAGCCGCGCCTTTTGCAGAAGACCGTGTTGCAGATTGTCGAGCTTTATCCCTACATCGAATACATGAAATTTCTGTTGCCGGGTTCGATCACGCTCGCCATTTTCATGTCGGTCATGATCGGCGGCGGAATGCTCTACATCGACGACAAGGCGCGCGGGGTCCATGAAGGCTATCTGGTAACTCCCATCACCAAGGCTGAACTCGTGCTGGGCCTCAACGCAGCCAGCGTGGTGAAGGCGGTGATGGTCGGAGTGGTCATCACGGTGGTGGGCTGTCTGCTGGCTGGCGTGGGCACGCTTTTCAGCTTCTCTACCGCTCTTGGTTTGCTGCTGATGATCATGCTTACCGCGGCCGCTTTGAACACCTTGATGTTTCTGTTAGTGGTGCGAGTCGATGATCCCCTGGTGCCTCGCGCCATCTTCGGAATTCTGAATACACTCTTGTTTTTCCCCAGCGGCGCCGTCTATCCCATCCAGGCATTTCCATGGTGGCTCCGGGGGATCGCAAAAGTCGATCCGTTCACGTTTGCGGTGCATGGCTTCAAAACGCTGCTGCTGAAAGAGGCCGGAATTTCCGCCATCGTGCCCGACATCATTTACCTCTCGCTGTTCGCGGTGATTGCGCTGAGCATCGCAACGCCGCTGTTCAAACGCACGCTGTAAGCGCTGACATCGTAAGCCGTGTCATCCTGAGCGGAAGACGGCTCTTCGCTTGCGAAGAGCCTCTGCAGTCGAAGGACCCCTATAACTGCAAACACGTATGTTCCTTGGGGAATTAGCCGCCTAACGTAGCGCATTGCCGCGCGGGGGAGAAGCGGGCCCGGCCGCCGTCCGTGCTACTTATAGGCTTCTTCGACTCCGCAGCTGCTTCGCTTCAAGAAGCCGCCACTCCGCTCAGGATGACGGTGGAACTTTTACCTGCGACGCGAAGTCTATTATGCTTAGGAAGCTATGACCTTGCTGGATGCCGAAGTATACGACCCGCGCCCGGCGCGCCGGCGCCGCATCAGGATTCTGGTCGCCGTGGTCATCATTATTGTTCTGGCAGCCGTGGTGTGGATGAACCGTTATTGGTCGGAAAAGCGGGTAGTCGATAAGTTCTTCGCCGCGCTTATGAGTAAAGACTACGAAACGGCCTATGGAATTTATTATGCCGATCCGCAATGGAAGGCGCATCCCGATAAATATTCCAGGTATCCCCTGAGCCAGTTCATTCAGGATTGGGGCACAGGCGGCCAGTGGGGGATCATCAAAAGCTACAAAGTAAATGGCGCCAGCACTTGTTCCAGCGGCGCCAGCGGCGTCGTGGTCGATGTCATCGTGAACGAGCGCGCCGAGCACGCCCAGTTATGGGTGGAAAAATCCGACAAGACTCTCAGCCCGCCGCCTTGCGAATTGTTGTTTCGCTGACGCTACGCCCGCTTGCCGGATAACTGTTCCAGGGTTCTCTGCAGCGACGCTTCATCCCCGACATTCAGGCACGTCTTCGAGCGGTCGATCTGTCGCATCAAGCCACACAGCACTTTTCCCGGTCCCACTTCCACGAATGCCTGGACGCCCTTGGCGATCAGCAGTCGCATTGACGGGTCCCATTTCACGGCGCCGGTGACCTGGCGCACCAGCGCATCGCGGGCTGGATCGGCGTCTGCGACTAATGCCGCATCCACGTTGCACACGATCGGAACCTCGGGCTTTCGAAAATTCAGAGACTGAAGATCTACAGCCAGCCTTTCCTGCGCCGGCTTCATGAGCGAGCAGTGAAAGGGCGCGCTGACTGAGAGCATAATGGCGCGCTTGGCGCCGCGCTCGCTGGCCAGTTTGGTGGCGCGCTCGACGGCAGCGGTTTGACCGGAAATTACAATCTGCTCCGCGGAGTTGATGTTGGCGGGCTCGCACACCTCGCCCTGGGCTGCGTCCGCGCAAACTGCTGTAACTTTTTCGAGATCCATTCCCAGGATCGCCGCCATCGCTCCGGCGCCGACGGGGACAGCCTCCTGCATATACCTGCCGCGATTACGAACAGTGCGGACGGCGTCAGAGAAACTTAGCGTGCCGGCGGCGACGTGGGCGGAGTATTCTCCCAGGCTGTGTCCGGCGACAAAGCTGGGATTCACGCCTTTCTCGCGCAGGACTCGCCAGGCCGCGACTGATGCGGTCAGGATTGCGGGCTGGGTAATTTCCGTCAGCCGCAGCTTCTCTTCCGGACCCTCGAAGCATAGTTGCGAAAGCTTAAAGCCGAGCGTTTCATCGGCTTCATCGAAGGTTTTCTGAGCGACGGGATAGTTCTCCGCCAGCTCTTTACCCATCCCAACAGCCTGAGAACCCTGGCCGGGAAAGAGGAAGGCGATAGGTTGCAGTGTGGTCATAGGATTTTGCTTTGCTTTACGTAGGGGCAGGTGTCCCACCTGCCCAGCCGAGCGAAGCTCGGCTAACGACTCGAACAGTTCAAACCTCAGGCGAGCTTTGCTCGCCCGCCCAGATGAGGACATCTGGGCCTACGTGGTTCGTGGCGCTGACTACGTGTTTACCGGCACCTGACGCCTTAGTCCAGCCACTTCCTTCGCGATCTTGTCGTTGATATTGCGCTCGGCAAACTCGGAGGCGACGCGCAGCGCATTCTTGATCGCGTTCATATTCGACGACCCGTGAGTGATGAAGCATACGCCGCGCACACCCAGCAGCGGTGCGCCGCCGTATTCCGTGTGGTCGAGCCGCTTTTTGAAATCGGCAAACGCGCTGCGCGACAGAAGATACCCACCTGGCGCGTGATCGTCGGCTTTCAAGGTTTCTTTGAGCGTGGCGCGCACCAGGTTGGCCACGCCTTCCGAAGTCTTCAGCGCGACATTGCCTACGAATCCGTCGGCGACGATGACGTCCACCTTGCCGCTGTAGATATCGCGCCCTTCGACGTTGCCAATAAAATTCAGCGGCAGCCGCTTTAACAACTGGAAGGCTTCGCGAGTCAGCTCGTTGCCCTTGCTTTCTTCTTCCCGATCGAAAGCAAACCCACACGAGACGCCGCAGTGCCGACGTCTGCGAAAGTAAATTTTCCCATGACCGCGAACTGTTCCAGGTTCTCCGGTTTGCAGATCGATGTTGGCGCGACATCGAGCAGGACGGCGACCGTGCTCACCGCGCGTCGGAAAAACCGCAGCCAGCGCGGGTCGGTTACTCCCGGATCCCGCCGAACCCATTTCGGCCGTGGCCATCGCCGCGCCCGTATTTCCGCGGTCACGAAACCGGCGGCGCGGCCTTCGCGGAACCAATCTCGCCCCGACATGGATGGAAGTATCGACGCTTGGAGCGAACCGCTTGGACGGCCTTGTTCGTCCATGGTGATGACTTCGCTGGCGTGACGACTTCATGGGAAGACCCGCGGCCGCA
>CAWJBA010000023.1:0-19769 GCA_963841075.1 Terriglobia bacterium | reverse complement strand
TAGTCTCCGTACTTGCTGCTCGAGTACCTGCCCACTTCGTCCTGCAGACGTCCGTAGTCGTCGTGGATAATGGCCCGCAAAAGCACTCTCTGTGGAATTTCCCTGGCTAATCTTCGCAGAATGCGCTGCAGATCGCTCATGCTCTGGATGTCAATCATAAATTACCCGGCTGCGAGAGATTCGTCGTAGGCCAGAATCGCCTCCATGCCCGAAAAACGCATGAAGCTGCCTTCCAGCGCATTGTACGGAATCTCCTGCTGCGCCTTGAAGAGTTGCGCCAGACGGCGGCCGCGCGACGACAGTGATTTCGGCTCCATGGCCTGCGCGATACCTTCATTCAGCCACTGGGGGCAGCGTCCGCCAGAAAGCTGGTTGATGAACGAATGCGCCAGTTCATGCTTCAGCACGCGCGACAACTCAGGCGTAACCGAACTCATCCCATTCACCGGGATTCGCAGTTTGCCATCATTGACCGCGCCCGCCCACGACGGCGACTGGGTGACGTCGAAAAAGGCCTGGTCGGTATAAAGGATGACGGCAATACTGCCGCGCGGCGCCACGCCAAGATCGCGTACCAGGTCGTCGTAGTGCGACTCCAGGGTCGACACCAGGTCGCGGCGCAATGACTCCGGCGTCTGCCGGCCTTCATATTTCAGGGTGAAGTGGCTGCTTTCATTTTGCGTGAAGTCCGATTCCGCGCTCGCGTCGCGCTCGGCCTTCTCCAGATATTTCTGCACCTGCGCATCGGGACGAAGCTGCAAAGATCGTTTCCAGCTGCGGATCGCGTCTTTATTGCGGTCGTTCGAGTACTGCGCATATCCCAGGACGGCCAGCGTGTCCGGGGAATCGGGCGCAATTCGGGCTGCGCGCTCCGCGTAGGGCAGCGCCTCAATCGCATCCCCGGTTCGCAGCAGCAGGGCCACGTAATAGTTCAGGATGGTGGGGTTCTGGCCTTCGAAGCGCAGCGCGGCCTCGAAGTAAGTCCGGGCTTTGCTGAAATTCGTCTGCTCCATCTCGTGCTTGCCGGCGATGAAATACGCGGCTGCGGTCACACGCGAGTTGCCTTGCTGTTCGATCGCGGACAGCGCGTCGCCGTCCACTTTCCCCTCGCGGATAATCTTGTCAGTGACTTCCGGTTCGCCTTTCAGTTCATCACTGGGAGTAAACGAGGGGGCGTCTTTGGAGTCTGTGCCCTCCGCCGCAGCCGCACGCTGGGGGCGAATTCCCCCTGCCTCGACATGGTCGACTGATGATTTTGGAATCGCGTAGGAGTCTTCACCGACCTCGTACTCGAGATGGGCCCCGTTTTCATGGACCTGGTCGGCATAGATCGTCCGGCCATTCTTGAGATGGATCACTTCGGCGGAAGCGCAAGGTCCGCCCAAGAAGAGGCCCGAAAATAACAGGAAGATGACAGATGCCCGCACTATGGCGCATTCTAGCAACAGGTGCAAAGCGAAGCCTACGTGACCAAGGTAATCAGGATCATTCCCGCGAATGCGTTCTTGTGGCTGGCGGCGTTCATGTTGTTGGTTGCGCCGTGGAGCCGCGCGCAGGCTGCAGAGGCAATAGCTTCAGATACGCCGGACCACTCGGCTGAGGCTTTGTATTCGCAGCTGCAAAGCGCAGGCCTCGACAAATCGCGAGTCTACAACATCCGCGACGTGACTCTCGAGCGGGCCGCGTTCCATATCACGTTCGACGACGGCACCATCGCTTTCACCGAAGATGTGGCCGGACGTGTCACCGGAGCCTTCTTCGAGGGCGAAGGGGAAGTGTTGCTGATTCCGAACGACCAGGCCGAGAGGGCGTCCATGACGCTTTTCACCGGAGCCGCTATTCTGGAGGAGAAATTCGTCACCGGATATTTCCGCTTTAACGACGACACCTTTGCCGAGTTGCAGCCTTCGCTGCGGGCTGCGGACAACTCCCAGGAGTTTATCTCCCAGTGGGACTCGAGTGCCCGTAACCTGGCCCAGCTCGACGCCTTGCGGCTGCTGCTTACCTATTGCAACTCTCTGCCGGGCCCGGGCCAGCAAGACACGGCGACCCCGGCATCGAAAACTCGAGCTGACGACGATCGCATGCTGCATGCCCGCCTGCAGGGACGGAATCTCGGGACCTTCGATCTCTACTTCGACTCGCTTGCAGCCGAACAAATCTGGGCGGGCCAACAGAAGATGGTCGAGGGTGAAAGTTATTACGACGTGTGGAGCGCCTTCACCCTGGGACATCCCGGCGGCCGCTCGGGCGATGCCGCCGGTGTGATGGGAGAAGAAGCAAAACCTGAGGCGGTCAGCGTCTCGCAATATAAAATCCGGGCCAAGGTGGCGCCGCCCACCCGGCTCGACGCCGAAGCCAGCTTGCAACTTGAAGTTCGACAAGCCGGCCAGCGGGCCGTGCTTTTCGAGCTGTCCCGGTTTCTGAAAGTCAGCAAAGTAGAGGCGGACGGTAGTCCGGTGCAGTTCATCCACAATCAGGCGCTCGAAGGCACGCAACTGGCGCGCCGCGGCAATGACCTGATCGCGGTTATTTTTCCCCAACCGCTGCACGCCGGCCAGCAGGTTGATTTGAACTTCGTCTACGGAGGCGACGTGCTCTCTGAGGCCGGAGCCGGGTTACTCTACGTCGGAGCCCGCGGAACGTGGTACCCCAACCGCGGCCTGGAGATGGCTCGCTTCGATTTGCAATTTCGCTATCCTCCCGGCTGGACCCTGCTGGCGACGGGCAAGCGAACCGAAGGCACGCCCTCCGGTGTGCCGGCGGGCGAACAATACGGCCATTGGATTTCCGAACGGCCCATGCCAATTGCCGGCTTCAATCTGGGCAAGTACTCGCGCCTGTCCGCTCGCGCCGGCAATGTTCCCGTGGACGCTTACGCTGCTTCCGGGGTGGAGCGGTCGTTTCCCCAAGGCTCATCTCAGATTTTGGTGCCGTCACCGACTGAGCCTTTTCCGCTGGAGCGGCGACCCGCGCCCATCACGACGGCTGCGCCTCCGCCGTCTCCGGCGCATAATGCCCAATCGGTGGCAGACTCGTCGGCGCGGGCGGTGGAGTTCTTCGCTCAACGCTTTGGCCCGTATCCATACAGCAGCCTGGCCCTGACACAAATGCCGGGTGATACCAGCCAAGGCTGGCCATCGCTCATTTTCCTCTCCAGCTTTTCCTTTTTGACTCCCGAAGAGAAAACGGAGCTGCACATGAGCCCGTTGGCGAAGGTCTTGAGCGATAACGTCATTGCGCACGAGACCGCCCACCAGTGGTGGGGCGACCTGCTGTCGTGGAAGAGCTACCGCGACCAGTGGCTCTTTGAAGCTTTATCGAATTATAGCGCGCTGCTGCTGCTCGAATCTGAGTCTCCGCAGCAGTTTCACCTGGTGATGGAGAGGTACCGTCAGGACCTTCTGGCCAAGAATAAGGAAGGCTCGATTCTGGCGGAGGCGGGTCCGGTCACTTTCGGGACCCGGCTCAACTGTTCTCATTTTCCCGGCGGATACGAGGCCATCAGTTACGGACGTGGTACCTGGCTATTCCACATGCTGCGATCCATGTTGCGCGATGCCGCGCCGTCCGACGCTCAACGGAAGAGCGGCGGCCGCGCCCCGTCTCTCTCGGATGCTCAGGCGGACGCAAAATTTCTGCACGCTCTCGGCCGGGCGCGGGAGCTCTTTCAGGAAAGAGCGATCAATACTCGCGAATTTCTTCAGGTATTTGCAGAAGAATTGCCGCCGTCCCTGCGTTACGAGGGGCGCAAGTCGCTGGACTGGTTTTATGAAGGATGGGTGAACGGAACAGCCTTACCGCATCTTGAACTGCAGTCGGCGAAATATTCGCCCAAGCCCGGCGGCACGGCGGTCGCCGGCACGATTCTGCAAAAAGACGCACCCGCCGAACTGGTGACCGTGGTTCCGGTTTATGCCGTGCTCGCCGGCAAGAATGTGCTCTTAGGCCAGGTTTTCGCCGACGGTCCGGAGACCAGTTTCCACTTCTCAGCGCCGCCGGGCACACGGAAGGTCGTACTTGATCCTTATCAGACAGTGCTGACTCGACCCTGAGCGTTCCCCAAAACGATCCGGCCTTCCCGAAAACGGCATCGGCATTGCTCGTTCTCTGAGCGCAACCATTTTCCAGGAAAGACTTTGCGTCACGTAAATCCAGGCGCATCAACGCCCCGGCGGCTATAGCAGCACGCTCAATCCGTGGAAGCATAAATGCATTGTGCCCAGGCAGAGGTGAAAACTTGCGTCTGGCAAATTCAGATCACGGAGCGGCGACGCCGGCACCCGATCTTCGGGTTCCAACTATCCTTGTGGTGGAAGACGAAGGTTTTGTTCGCGAGGTGGCTTGCGAAATCCTGGGCTCGGCGGGTTACGGCGTACTGCCGGCACAAAACGCGGCGGAAGCGGTCACGGCTTTTCGCCGTTCTCCCGGCGAAGTGCAGCTTTTGCTCACGGACCTGGTTCTGCCCGATCGGGATGGCTGCGATCTGGCGCAGGAATTGGCCACCCTCAGCGTCGGGATAAGGGCTATTTTCATCTCCGGGTATCCGGAAAATTGTGTTACCAGGAAGGGACTGCAGCTCCCAGGATGGTCTTACTTGCCTAAACCATTCTCCGCGGCGTCTTTATTGCAAAGGATCCATGATGTTCTTAACCATGATGTGCTGAAGCAAGAGCCGGTGTAGGCGCGGGCATCCCGCCTGAGACTGGGAACCGGCACAAAAACATCAGCTGTTGTATGACGCGGGACGATGAGGTCGGCGGCGACCGTCTAAGCTGCAGTCCCGTCCCGCGTTTGCCGCTCTAATAGAATTGCTTCCGCGATCTGCTCGGGTGAAACCTGATAAGTTCCGTTGGCAATCGCGCTCTGGAGGGTTGCGATTCTCTCGCTCCGGATTTCCGGTGACGTGGCAGCTTGCGCCGCCAACCAGCTTGTGCGGGCCTGATCCTGATAGTGGTCTGACGAACCCGGCTCCCTGAAACCGGTCTCGATCAAACCGGTCAGATCGGGGTTGGTGAAGTCTGGTTTGAGGTCGCCGCCTGCCCTGGTGGCCGGCGAACCTGGGTTTCGGGATACGGGGTTTCCGCCTTCTCGGCTTGTCTTCGCCTCTGTCGTCCTTGCGTTGCGATCAATTCTCATGCGCTCTTTCGCTTCCCCTTTCCGCCGCGTAGCGGCGCAGGCATACCGCCCAGGGCGCAAGCCTGGGTACGAAATCCGAATCTATTTTTTCCCTTATCATGCGCCGCCGCTCGCTCCACGCGTAATTACGGGGCCCAGATGCCCGTCGCCCAATTCGGCCAGCCGCGCCCGCAAACGTATCACCGCCACGGAGTGGATTTGTGAAACCCGGGACTCGCCCACTCCCAGGATGAGTCCAACCTCTTTCATGGTCAGCTCCTCGTAGTAGTAGAGGGCCAGCACCTGCCGTTCTTTTTCCGGCAGTTCCGCGATGGCGCGCGCCAGCAGGTACTTCATCTCGGAACGCAAACATAAAAAAAGCGGCGTTTCTTCCGAGTCGTCGGGCAGATACTCACATAAATCTTCTTCCCGGCCATCGCGCGGCGATTCCACCCGCAAGCTGCCGATCTCGAGGCCGGAGATTTCGCCCAGCAGCAACTGCAGGCCCCGCAAGTCGATGCCCAGCTCCGATGCCAATTCAGGCTCGCTGGGATTGCGTCCCAGGCTGGAGCGTAGCGTGTTGTGCGCCTCTTCCAGGCGGCGAGCTTTGCGCCGCAAGTCGCGCGGGCTCCAATCCATCTCCCGCAGACTGTCGAGGATCGCCCCGCGAATTCGGAACTTGGCATAAGAGCCAAACTGCACTTGCTTGCTGCCGTCGAATTTTTCCAGGGCATCGATCAGTCCCACCACACCGGCGTGGACCATATCCTCGAGCAGCACGTGGCGGGGCAGACGCTCGTGAATGCGGCGCGCAATGTAACGCACCTGCGGCAGCTGTTCCACCAGCAGGCGTTCACGCTCATCGTCGTCCTGCCAAGGGTTCCCAGCGCGTGAGTTCGCTTCGGTCATGACTTCTCCGCCCAAAACTGCGCCGCAAAGAGCCCTCCGAAGGAGATATTCATGGCCGAAGGCTCTGGGGCAGGTCGCACATAGGGCGATTCAATGCCGGTAAGTTAAGAACCCGATTAGTAGGAGATTAGAGGACTCTTTTGTTTGCGAAGCCTTCCCAGTTTCAGGAACGGTCTTGATGTGGGAAGGCCCTTCACTGGCGATTGTCGCGGTTGTGAGCAATTTAGGACAGAATGGGTACGAAACCTACCTGTATACATAGTGGGCATGGCTACCAACACCCTACTCTGCATACATCGCGAGCCCTCCCAACTGAGCTGGTTGGGGGAAAGCGGCTACGAACTGGTCACCGCAACCAATGGCCACGAAGGCTTACGGCTTTTCATGACGCGGCCGGTGGATGCGATTGTGCTCGACTACCGATTGGGTCTGCTGGATGGCGGGGTGGTAGCGGCGGAGATCAAGAAAGTTAAACCGCAGGTCCCCATCGTCATGTTCTCCGAAAGCCTGGAATTGCCGGTTAGCGCACTGCAGTCGGTGGACGCGCTTGTGGCCAAGTCCGACGGTCTGGAATTATTATTGGCGACGGTTCAAGCCCTGCTGAAGGCGAAGCCTCCGCCGAGGGGTGCGGAAACGCCGCCCTCCAACCCGCTGAAACGCCGGCGCCGTTCCGACAAGCCGTGGGACGGGGCAGAGCGACGCAGTTTCAAGACTGTTCAGTAATGGATGTGAGCGCAGATCGACAAACATCTGACCCTGCGGGACGCTACGACGATCGTTTCGCCTCCCGCGGCAGCCGCACTTCCACGCTCCAGCATTCCGCGCTGTGCTCGACGGTAAAACTCCCGCCCGCCGCCTCAAAAATGGTATGCGCGATCCCGAGTCCCAGGCGCCGCGAAAACTCCTGATCCGAACTTGCAGTCGATGCGGCGGCCAGGGCGGAGGCGCCCGACACAGCCAGGCCCAGCACAATTTCCCTCTCGTGTTCCTCCAAATCAATCTTCACCGCGGATCCGCGGACGCCTGAACTGATCATGAATCCCAGCAGGTGAAATAATCCCTGGCGCAGCCGCGCAGGATCGAACCGTACCCGACATGCAGGGCCGGAAAGATAGCCGAGCCTGATACCTGCCGACTCCGCTACTGGCAGCAGATCGTTCACCGCCTCCTCGACTGCCTTGCGCAATTCCAGGATTTCGCCGTCCTCACCTGCCTGGCCGGCCTCGATAAGTTCCCGGATGGCGGTCGCCAGGGATGACGCTTTCTCGGTTTGGATCAGGGCCTGGCTGACAAGGTCGCCATATTGGTCCGTCGTCGGAGTCTGAAGCTGCGCCAGCTCGAGGGAGCAGCAGAGGGTAGTCAGGGGCTGGCTCAGCTGGTGGAACAGATCGGAAACCAGCCGGCGAAAGTCGTATTCCGATGCCGGCGCGGGATTCCCCAGCGTGACCAGCTTCACGGTTCGGCTCCCGGTCCCGGTCCCACGACCGGACCGGGTTGAGAGCGGGCGCTGAGTTCATATCCGACGCCGCGGATTGTATGGATCAGGTGCTTGCCGAAGCCATCGTCAATTTTGCGGCGTAGATAATTGACGTATACGTCCACTACGTTGGTACAGGTATCGAAAGATAGATTCCACACGTGCTCGATGATCATGGCCCGGGTGATGCGGCGGCCGGCGTTACGCATGAGGTATTCGAGCAGGCAGAACTCCTTCGAGGTCAGCTCGATGCGGCGGCCAGCTCGCTCCACCCGCCGCTCCACCCGGTCCAGTTTCAAGTCATCCACGGCCAGCACCGACTCCACCGGCAGGTGGCTGCGGCGCATCAGGGCCCGGATACGCGCCGACAGTTCGACAAAGGAGAAAGGCTTGGCCAGATAGTCGTCCGCACCCAGGTCGAGGCAGAGCACCCGGTCTTCCACCCGGGTGCGCCCGGTCAGAACCAGAATCGGCATGCTGGGCTTGCGCGTACGCAGGAAGCGCAGGATGGCCACTCCGTCCAGCCGCGGCAGATTCAGGTCCAGCACCACCAGGTCGAAATCCAACTCTCCCGCCATGGCGCGCGCCTGCTCTCCGTCGGTGGAAACGTCGACGGCGTAGTGCTCGGACTCCAGACCCTTTTTTACGAAACTGGCCAGCGCAGCATCGTCTTCCGCGACTAGAATTCGCATAAGATCAATCTAATTTGAACTACTCTGATTCTTCGTCAGGAAGCGGCCGGGGACAAGGGAATCAGCACTAATCGAAGGTGTTGCTTTCCACAAAGGGGACCGCGTGCGGAAAAGGGAATCGGGAGTAGACGGGGAAACGGCATATGATGAACGGAATCTCTACGGTCACTGACGTGCACCTTCCGCTTTAGCGATAATGCGGGGTTAGCAACAAACTCCTTTTTTGGGAAAAGGATTCTAAAAAGGCGTGAATTTCTGGAGTCCTAAAACGCTTAAATCCCTGGTTCTGCCGGGAGCGATATTCCTGGTGGCTGCCTGCATCGTTTTCCAGGGCGCGTTTGGCTCGATTCCTTCCGCGGCCGTCCACTTCTACTTCTATTCCGTCTTTGCCGCCGGCATCCTGCTGGCCTGGCGTTTTCACTCCAGCCGCATCCTGTTCGCGCTCTGCACGCTGTTTCTGGCACAGCGCGCGCTGGAATTCTTCTCTTCGGGCCGGATCGTGTCCGCCGGCCCCGGCCGGATCGCCCTGGAAGCCGTTGCCTTTCTCGTCCCGATAAACTTTATTGCCTTCTCGGTGTTCCGCGAACGGGGTTTGGTTTTTCCCGCCATCGTTCCCCGCCTGGCACTGCTCTTCTTCGAGTCGGTATTTGTTGCAGTCATCTGCCGTCCCGGAGAAGTGGTCGGCCCCGCCATTCTCCACTCCCGCTTTCTGGGGCGACTTTCCTGGACGCCTTTGCCTGCGCTGGGCCTCCTGGCTTTTGCCAGCGCGCTGGGAGTTCTGCTGGTGCGCCTGCTGCTCTACCGCAAACCCACGGAGAGCGGGCTGCTCTGGTCCTTGCTGGCGACTTTTCTTTCCTTTCAGGTAGGGGCGGTCGGGCCGGCCGCCACAGCCTACCTGGCGACCGCGGGCCTGATCCTGATCAGCTCCATTATTGAGAACTCTTATTTTCTGGCTTACCACGACGAACTGACCACGCTTCCGGCGCGCCGCGCGTTCAATGACGCTCTGTTGCGTCTGGAAGAACCTTATGCGATCGCCGTCGTGGACATCGATCACTTCAAGAAATTCAACGACACTTACGGTCACGAAACCGGTGATCAGGTCTTGCGCATGGTGGCTGCAAAACTCGCCGGAGTGACCGGCGGAGGCCGAGCCTATCGCGTGGGCGGGGAAGAGTTCTCGATCCTTTTTCCCGGGAAGTCAGCTAAAGAATCCGTGCGCCACCTGGAGTTGCTGCGCTCCGTGATCGAAGTCGCTACTTTCCGCGTGCGGGGCGGCGAGGAGCGCCGGAGCACGCGCTCGAAGGCAGAACTCACAGCCTGCGGATTCTCGAAGTCAGGAAGTCCGGAATGGCGAAGGCCAGAATCTGCGCAATCCCGACCGGCGCACGGTGGAACGCCGAGTGCGGCCTCGCCGGCCTCCAGCCGCGCGAAAGAAGACGCCTCCCGCCATCCTGGAATCGGGAAACCAGGACATTTCGGTCACAGTCAGCATCGGCGCCGCCGAGCCGACAGCGCGTTTCCGCTCGGTCGAACAGGTGATTCAAGCCGCCGATCAGGCTTTGTATCGTGCGAAGCAATCGGGACGCAATCGGGTAGAGCTTTCATCCGCGCCTCGGGCTGCCAAGCCCAAACGCAACATCGCTTAAGGCTGGGAAGAGTTAAGGGCGCGCTTCCTGTGCGCTGATCCAACTCTCGACCGTGGAGCGCAGGACACCCAACGGCAGCGGACCGTTGCCGACCACCTCATCGTGAAAGGCGCGCAAGTCGAACCTGGCGCCCAGCCTCTGGCGAGCCTCTTCGCGCAATCTTAGAATCTCCAGTTGGCCCAGTTTGTAGGCCAGCGCCTGTCCCGGCCATGCGATGTAGCGGTCCACCTCGCTCTGCACATTGGGCTCGTCCATCGCGGTGTAGCGATGGAAGTAATCCACCATCTGTTCCCGCGACCAGTGCTTCTCGTGGACTCCAGTATCGACTACCAGGCGAATGTCGCGCCACATCTCGTTTTCCAGCCGTCCGTAATCGCTGTAAGGATCCTGGTAGAAACCGATCTCTTTACCCAACCGCTCGGAGTACAACGCCCAGCCCTCTACGAAGGCGGTGTACTCTCCGTTCTTGCGGAATGCCGGCAAATCTTTCAATTCCTGGCCGATGGATATCTGCAGGTGATGTCCGGGAACGCCCTCGTGGTAGGCGATGGCTTCAATGTTTAGCGTAAGCCGATGCTCCGGGTCCCACTCGTTCACATTGATGTGTCCAGGGCGCGAACCGTCCTGCGCTCCCCCGTTGTAATCCGCCGGGACCGCATTCTTGGCGCGGAACGGGTCCATGGGGATGACTTCAAGCTTGTTCTGCGGCAGGCGTCCAAAGAGCTTGGGAAGTTGCGCCTCCATCTGCCGCGTGTACCGGGTGTACAAGTCGAGCACTTGCTGGCCCGACGTCGCATAGAACTTGCGGTCGTTCTTGATGTGCTCATTCAAGCTGGCCAGGTCGTTGAACCCCAGCTTGTGCGCCAGCGCGAGCATCTCTGCCTCGGTCTCGGCCAACTGCTTGAGCCCGATCTGGTGTATTTCGTCGGGGGTCAAATCGGTGGTGGTCATGCGGCGGATTTGATAGCGATACCGCTCCGCGCCGTCGGGCAACGCCCAGACTCCCGGTTCGCTGCGGCCATGAGGAGCGTAATCGTCGCGCACGAAGGCGGCAAAGCGCTTGTAGGCGGGAAGAACCTCGTCCCGGATTGCAGCCAGCACAGCCGATCGCAAACGCTTCTGGTCGGAGTCGGAAATACCGGCGGGAAAATTCTTTACGGGCTGGGCAAACGGGCTGGCTTCGGCTGAGGTGTTCGCAATCTCCTGGGTTTGCGTTGTCACTTTTTCCAGCAGATAACGCGGCGGCATCAGGCGGTCTTTCATTCCTTGCCGCATGTTTCCGGTCACCTGTTCGAGCGCCCGCGGAATCTGATGCAATCGCGACACGTAATTGTCGTAGTCCTTCACCGTGTTGAAAGGCGTTAGGCTCAGCATTTCCAGCCATTCGAGGTGCGGACCTTCCATCTGGTTGACCGGCATTTCCCAGGGTTTGAAAGCGGCGCCTTCGATATCCTGGCGCAGGTTACGGATCATTAATTCCCGGCTGAGCGTATCTTGGGGCGAAAGGCCAGAGGGATTTATGGCCTCGAAACGAGCGAGAAACTTGCGTCTGGCTTCTACATCCGACTGATAAAATTCCGGCGAACGGTCTTGGAGACGGTCGTTGTAGCGGTTGTCGCCGCGCGATGTCGCATCTTCCGGGCTGGTACGCAGCTCATACTGCCACTGTTCGTCGAACAGGGAAAGGAGCTGGTTTCGCCGGTTCTCGATATCTGCGGCATCCCCCGCCGCCAGGGTTTTCTGCGCTGGTAACGGCTTGGGCGAGAAGGTGATGGCCGCCAACAGGGCAAAAGCAAAGCCGCGCGCGACGCTGACATTCATTAGACTCTCCTGAACTGTGCTGGCAGATTCAATGGTATTCCCGACCACGGGTTGCTGTCGCGATTGGCTATTCTATACAGTACGAACGGAGGAAGGCATTTGAAGATATCGGGACAATCGATTATCGGATTCAATTCAGCTGCCAACAGCGGACCATCCTTTCATGCCACCAATCCGCGCACCGGCGAACAGCTTCCGCCAGATTTTTTCTCCGCCGGACCCGAGGAAGTAAATCGGGCCGCAAGTCTGGCGCATGAAGCTTTCGCAACCTACAGCCGGCTTTCCGGGCGTGAAAAAGGAAAGTTTCTACGCGCTATCGCAGCCAAAATCGAAGGCGCGGTGGATGAGCTGGTCGAGCGTGCCGAGCAGGAGACGGCGCTGCCCAAAGCCCGACTGCAAGGCGAAACCGCGCGCACCTGCGGACAGCTCCGCCTTTTCGCGCAGGTTGTGGAAGAGGGATCGTGGGTGATGGCGCGGATCGACCGCGCTGACCCTGCCAGTAAACCGCCCAAGCCCGATCTGCGCTCCATGCTGCATGCGCTCGGACCGGTGGTGGTATTCGGAGCCAGCAACTTTCCTCTCGCCTTTTCGGTCGCGGGCGGAGATACTGCTTCCGCCCTGGCCGCGGGAAATCCGGTCATCGTCAAAGCGCATCCTGCCCACCCAGGCACCAGCGAACTTGTGGGCCAGCTTATTCGGGAGAGTGTTCGCGAATGCAGTTTGCCGGAAGGAGTTTTCTCTCTCCTGCTGGATTCCGGCACCGCCGTGGGCGTCGCCCTGGTCAAACACCCGCTGGTGAAAGCTGTAGGCTTTACGGGATCGCACAAGGGCGGAAGGGCGATCATGGATGCGGCCGCTGCCCGTCCCGAACCCATCCCTGTGTTTGCCGAAATGGGCAGCACCAACCCGGTTTTTATCTTGCCGGGCGCTCTGCGGGAAAATGGCGAGAACATCTCATCCGGAATGTACAAATCTTTCACCCTGGGAGCCGGCCAGTTCTGCACCAAGCCGGGAATTGTGTTCCTGCCCGGAAACGACGACGCTTCTACTTTCGTCGCCAACCTGAAGAAGTCGGTCCTCGAGTCGGGCCAATTCAATATGCTGACATCGGGAATCAGATCTACTTATCAATCCGCCACCGGTCGTCGCAAGACGGAAACAGGAGTAACGCTCCTGGCGGAGAGGCCTGCCTCGGCGGACGACCAGAGGCTTGGCGTGGATGCTGCGCTCTTCGAGGCCGATACGGAATCATTCCTGCGAAACCCGGAATTGTCGGCCGAGGTCTTCGGCCCTGCAACCCTTATCGTCCGCCACTCCACCCGCGCCCAGGTACTCGAAATCGCGCGTAATCTAAATGGCCATTTGACCGCGACCATTCATGGCACGGAAGCCGACCTTCACGAGTTCAGCGACCTGATCGCGATCCTGAAGGATAAAGTCGGCAGGCTGGTGTTTAACGGTTTCCCCACCGGCGTCGAAGTTTCCCACGCCATGGTGCACGGCGGCCCCTATCCTGCGACCTCCGACGGACGCTCGACTTCCGTGGGCAGCCAGGCGATTTTCCGCTTTTGCCGGCCCGTGTGCTACCAGGGATTTCCCGAATCCACTCTCCCCGATGAACTGCGGGACGGCAATCCTCTAGGTATTTGGCGAATGGCAGGCGGAGAGATGACCAGAGGCCCGCTGGCCACCTGATTCGAAGCGAGCGCCAATCGGATTGATTCGCTTAACACTGCCGTAAGTCCGGACCCGGATTTCACACAGGAGAACGGATGAGCCGATTCTTGAGTGTTTGCTTGCTTGCAGGTTGCGGGATAGTCTCGGTCCTGGCGGCGTCTCACCCTCCGCAAAGCACTTCGATGGCAGGCGACCGGGCTAATGCGTCGAAGGCAACAATCGAGGGCTTGGTGCGGGATGTTGCCTGTCCCATTCAGAACCTCGATTCATCCGCGACTAACCTAAGCCTCAAATGCGTGAGGGAATGCGTGAGGGGTGGCTCGCCGCTCGTTATTCTGACCAATGATGGTCACCTGTATTTCCCCATCTCCAACAAAATGCCTGACACGGATCAGCGGCAGAAGCTGATGCCATTCGTCGGCAAATACGTGCGGGCTACCGGGACCGTATTTGAGCGGACGGGGACGCATGCAATTGTGATCACGGAAATTAAGGAAATGAAAGACATCCACTTGATGACAGATGGGCAATAATTCAGGCTGAAAGCCTAGCCCACGGCAAACTTTGACCATTACTAACGTCAGCCGAACGTTCGCTTTTGGCTCCCTCGCAAGAACCCTGGTCTCATATCCTTAAATCCAGAAAACCACTGAGCCGTTTTCAGGAGGAATTGTGCCATACAGGCCTGTCGCTATTTTGAGCTTCGCGTTAATGAAGAACCTGACTCTCTGTTTGCTTTTGCTGAGGGCTACTTTCGCAACTGACCAGATGAGTCATACCTGTAGATTCGCGCGAGGACCCTTGCAGGGTCAAACCCACACGCTTCCGTATCGTAGCGCCATGGCGGTGGGCTCGAGTTGTTCGGACGGCCTTACCAGCAGCGGTATTGCTGTTCCCGACCCAGACATCCCGGAGACTGCACGGCCCATGAGCCACACCTGCAAGTTCAATGTAGGACCCTTGCAGGGTCAGACGCACACGCTTCCGAATCGTAGCGCTACAAGGGTGGGCTCGACCTGTTCCGATGGGCTCACCAGCAGCGGAGTGGCGGTCCCCGATCCGGATGGCGAAACATCCTTGGGGCGCACCAGTCACTCCTGCCGATTCACTCGCGGTCCTCTGCGAGGCCGGACTCAGACGTTCCCCAACCAGAGTCCAACGAAGATAGGGTCTACCTGTTCCGATGGACTCACCAGCAGCGGAGTGGCAGTGGCAGATCCATCTTAGTGGCCTCGGCAGCTTTTTTTCAGTGGTTGGTGTAATCGCGATTTTGCAACAATCAACTCAGCGAATCGGCTTTCTTCGCGAGGTAATAGGTGTTATTCCCGCTGTCGGCGTGGACGTTAGCCAATGTGAATCCGTGGTCGCGAAGCACCCGCCCATACGTATCGATGCTGTATGAAAAATGCCGGAACTCTACGCCGTTCATGGTGCTTACTTTACCGTGGAAGCAGTCCTCGTCTCCGGACGTGAAAAGGAAGGGTGCTCCGGGCTTGAGGACACGTGAGATGTTTGCAATTGCCCTAATCTGATCTTCGGGATTGAGATGGAACATGATGCCCCAAGCGACCGCTGCATCGAAGATGCTATCGATGAATGGGCAGGACTGCACCGTTGCCTGAACGGCAGGCATTGCGGGGTAGTTGAGTCGAAAATGCCGAAGCATCGCACCAGAACTGTCAAGCGAGACAACGCGGTGTTCCCCGCTCAGCAATGCTTTGGTGAGTGGAATGCCATTACCGCACCCAATATCCAGAACACGCGATCCGCGTGGGAGCGATGAAGCTAGCGCGGTCGCTTCGGGTACTCCCGTTGTATCGATGCGTACCGATGCATACCACTCTGCAATCAAGTCGTACTCACGCACCGTCGCTGCGCCTCACAGCGCAGTGTATCAGTTCAAACTGTTGCTAACAGGCGTTTACACTCACAACCTCGACTACTAACGCCAGACTCGGAGCGACCCAATCCCCCGCAAATTATTGGACGGTAGACACTCCAGCCAATCTCCAAATCTCGTATTTCGGAGAGCGGTCAGGCGGTCTCCGGCTCCAGGGTTTTCGCGGAAACGTCATCTACTTTCGGCTTGACAATGGGACGCCAACTACTTCAGACCCCTCGATACTTCGCGAACTCGGCAAGTGTCTCGGGGTGAGAGGTAAACGAAGCCGCTACTCCGCTGTTTCTCGCTTTGCCGCCCGTGCTATAGAATGTCGCCGCGCAACCGCATTCCCGTTGCCGGAGGAGTCCAATCCATGTCCGAATCAATTTCCAAAGAAATCACTCGCCGAGGATTCATCACGAAGGTCGGCCAGGGCCTGGTGGCAGTGAATGTTGCCGGGGCGCTCTTGCAGTACGCGCCGGCACAGCAAGTCCCGGATCCCCCGGGAAAGAAGTTGGGCTGGGCGATCGTCGGTCTGGGCAGTCTTTCCATCAATCAGATCCTGCCCGCGTTCGCAAAATGCGAAAAGTCGAAAGTGGTTGCGTTTGTAAGCGGGCATCCCGACAAGGCGAACAAGCTGGCGCTGCGCTACGGCGTGAACCCGAAAAATATTTATAACTACCAGAACTACGACACGATCAGGGACAATCCGGAAGTCGACATCATCTATATCGTCCTGCCCAACGGGATGCACGCCGAGTACACGATTCGCGGACTCGGGGCGGGCAAGCATGTGCTCAGCGAAAAGCCCATGGCCAATACGCCGGCAGACTGTCAGCAAATGATCGATGCGGCCCGCAAGGCCAATCGCAAGCTGATGGTGGGCTACCGCTGCCGCTATGAGCCCTACAATCAGGAAGCTATTCGCATGGCCCGCCAGCAGGAACTGGGGGCGACCAAGGTCATCGTCGCCGACCACGGATTCAATATTGGCGATCCCACCCAATGGCGGCTTAACAAAACGCTTGCGGGAGGCGGATCGCTGATGGATATCGGTATCTATTCGCTGAACGCCGCGCGCTACCTTACTGGCGAAGAACCCACGGAGATCAACGCGATGCTGTACACCACGCCGGGAGACGTGCGCTTCAAGGAAGTGGAAGAGACGATCAATTTTCAGCTGCGCTTCCCCAGCGGCATTCTGGCGAATTGCACCTCCAGTTATGGGTATTCCGGGCAGAACCGTTATCGCGTGGTGACCACTAAGGGGTGGTTCGAGCTGGAACCGGCGACGAGCTACACCGGATTGCGGATGCGAATACAGGACAACGACCTCATCGAAGAACGACTGCTTCCGGTGCGCGATCACTTCGCGCTCGAAATGGACCACCTGTCCAGTTGCGTGATGGAGAACAAAGACCCGCTTACTCCGGGCGAAGAGGGATTGCGCGACCTGACCATCATGGCGGGCATTTACGAAGCCGCAAGAACGGGCAGGACGGTCAAACTGTAGAAGGGATGTCCGTCACTGGGTTTCGGCGAAGACTACTTCTTTGCGTCGACCTCTGTCTTCCAGTAAGCCTGATGACCGTGGAACAGGTGGCTTTCGATGAATGCATGATTGTCCTCCTGGCGTGAGACTCGTACGCAATTTCTCGCGCGCCGGAAGCTACTTCGGGGCCGGTTCCATCGACCAGATGGCTCCGGGACGCATATACATGCTGGCGCGGTACAGTCCGCGCGCGTCATAGGCTTCGGGAGTGCGGAAGAAATATCCGCGATCTTTCCAGACGACGTTGTAGACGCCGCGGGCGGTTTGGAAGGCCTGGTCGCGCATGCCCTCCGTCAACATGTGAGAGGCGATGGCGAACGTGGTGCCGGTCCAGACTTCCTCGACTTGCTCGTTTTCGTGCAGGGCCTGTCCGTCTGCGCCCATGCCGTTGAGAGCGCCCATCTCTCCGTTCTGAAACTTCAGCACGTTGTAATCGAAAACCCGCTGCAGCGCCGACCGGCGCATCTGTGGGGGAACCAGATCGCCGAGCCCGGTGAGGTTGGCGTACCACTGGCCCGCGAGCTGCTCCGCCATGATGTCGGTGTGATAGCTGCTGCCCTGGTCGTAGTTGAAGTACTCGCCATTCCAAAGATTCTTGATGTAGGCCGACTGGGCTTTCTTGAACAGCGCATCGTATTCGGAAGCGGTTTGAGTGTCGCCCAGTTTGCGAGCTATTTCCGTGGTGGCGCGAAGCGCGGCCAGGTAAAGTCCGCCGCTGTAGGCGCTTTCGCCGCGGGCCACCCAGTTGTCATAAGTCTGGTCAGGGAAGCCGCCGTTCTTGATCAGGCCGTCGCCGTCGGTGTCGTACTGGCGGAGGTGCTCCATGGCCTGCTTGATCGCGCTCCAGTTGTAGCGGAGAAAATTGTCATCCCTGCTGCCGCTCCACGCGTAGTCGCGCCAGATCATCAGCACATACTTGCTGTTCAAATCACGCCAGTTGGAAACATCCTGATAGTTGTACTGGTTCACATTTACGAACGGATCTTCAGTGGGAGAACCAAGATCATGCGGAGCCGATCCCGCTGACTTGCGCTGCATGGTCTCGAACTTGCCGTGGTCCTGCTTCCAGGACCAGAGATAGTGTTGCGGAATGCTCTCTGGAATCGTATCCGTGTACTCGCGCATTTCCTGCTTCTCGAGTTCAGGCCAGAACCTGATCAAGGGGAAAGAGCCGTAGAAACGGACGTCCGAGGTGCCGTAGTAGGGGTAATCGAAGCATTCCAGATAGGCGAAGCTGTCACCGTTTTTGGCAGACAGATGCAGCGGATTCGCGGGTCTGTTCTGCTCGTGGGCCCAGAGCGTGCCGCCGTCCGCGACAATGTAGAGTTCGTTGAACAGTTCACCGCGGTACCACGCCGGCTTGGACTCGTCCTCGATGTAAGGTTTCTGCCAGGCGTCGATCTGGTCGCTCCACTGCTTGTTATTTTCGAGCGCGGTGCGCGCAATCTTCCATGCGTTGGTACCGGAGGCATCGAAGAACTGGGCGTAGTGCCGAATCCACTTTCGGCCGCCACCGAACTGCACGACCGGAAAATCCCAGGCCAGCGACATCGGTATCATCTTCTTTTCTTTGGGAGCCAGGGTAAAGCGCACGGCGATGGCGCCCGCCATTTGCTCCCCAGCGCTGGCCACGTCAGGAGACTGATTGGGAAGTTGCCCCGTGGTCGAAAACGGCTGCCAGACTTCAGCGCCCGAGCGTTGCGGATCGAAATCGGTGATGTAGCTGATGTCGACGCCCGCGGAGCTGAGTGCGGCGATGGCGAATTGCCCGTCCCATTCGTCGGCCACCGGTCCGCCGCGAATGCGATCGAAAACGATGCCCTGCATCTTCGAGTCTGTCAGAGGTTCCGCGCGGAACACGTTTTTATTCTGGGCGTTCAGTACTGCGTGGAAGTCGCTGCTCGTGTCGCGAAACCAGCCGACCATGTTGGTCCAGGAAAATAAGAGCGAGATGGTTACCGGTTTGCTGGAAGGATTCTCGGCGTACCAGTTGTAGATGGCAACCGGATAGCTCGTCTCTTTATAGTTGCCAGGCAGAATGGGAGAAAACTGTTCGACGGTCAAATTGATGGGAAGTTGAGGCGTGCGATACGCAAACCATGACTTCGGATAAAGCGCGCCGTACTCGCCACCGCCCGCCGGGTATGACCAGTTCCAGGACGAGAGCGCTTTGCCCACCGGCTTGCCGGTTGAAAGCACCTGCGCCACCGCCGGCTCACCTGCGGGTTGCACAAATACGGCGAACTGGTTCGCCGGAACATTCTGATACTTGTGTACTCCGGCCTTGATGTGCCAGCGCTCAAAATTACCTCGATAAGAGCGGGAAAAGGTTCCTGCGCCGATGCCGCCCACCGGGGCGCCTTGCCAGAAGCCGTCGTCGATGTTGGTCAGTTCGGTCTTGCGGCCTCCCGGATTCGCTGGCGCCTGCCCGATAGGAATGCGCCATGCGGTGGCAGGAATCTGATCGCTCGCGCTGAGCCAGAGGTGCGCGAACAGCACGAAAAAGGCGAAGGAGATAGATTTTGAGATGAAAGATTGCGAAGTTCGAATCATGAGATCAGGAACGCGGACTTGCGCCGAAGAAACTCCGGCAGTCTGATGCACCCAGCCGAGGTTGTCAAGCGCTGAAGTAAACGATTAGTCCGTTGGCAATTGGAGGCCCGGCGAACAACTCTTTGAGCCGCCGATTCGTCGCTACGCGAGTCGTAGTGGGCGCGATGGAGAAGACGGACTGGGCGAGCTTTCCCGCACGTCCTGCTTTCCTTAACTTCAGGAATGCCGCGCTGAGGGGGAACCGTCAGGCACGCACCCGCCAGATATCGACGCGTGTTAGAATCGCTTCGTACGACGGCCCGGTATCGCCCTCACTCGGAAAGACAACCACGGGCGGTACCACCAAGTCCCCTGACAGCGATACGGAGAGGTGGCAGAGTGGCCGAATGCGGCGGTTTGCTAAACCGTTGTACTGGCTAATACCGGTACCGAGGGTTCG
>CAWJBA010000022.1:0-41967 GCA_963841075.1 Terriglobia bacterium | reverse complement strand
AATCCCTGAGTGTCGAGGTAGTTCTTGTCGGTCACCCTCATGGCAGAATCGGCGCCGAACAGGCTTGGGACAGAGGTCAGGGCCAGGAGAAACCACACTTTGAATCGGGAGAGCATAGGCTACATTTGACTACTCCTTCTGGCATATGACAAGCGCCCGGTCTGAGCGACTTGTAGCCATGGCGCAGGTTTTGGGGGGCCCTCGTGGAGGAGTTCGCCGCGAACAGCGGCCTGACTGGGCTTGCTTCCCACAAGGTTCGCCGTGCTGGTCTCTGCCATCAGGCCGGAGGCGACCTCGAAAATATCCAGTTTTTTCCGGCACGCCTCCGCGCAACGATTCCAATCCTGCACCCGAGCACGCCGGTTAATCTCTCCGCTGTTTACTTTCCGCCCGCGGCTGCAGATTACAGCTGTTCTGATCGCGTTACGCTCGGTCCGGTCCCATTGGGAGTCGGGACTGAACTTGATCTGTGAGCAATGCGGCGATAGAGTTGAGCATCAGGCGTACTCAATTGCCCATGATTCTTACGAGACGCGATTTATTAAAGCAGTTCTCTGGCATTGGACTTTTCCATCCCTTATTTCTCCCGCTGGCCGACGCACTGGCCGTCAATGTGCCGAATGAGCCAGGGATGATCGTGCGTTCCGCCCGCTTTCTTGATCTGGAAATGCCTCAGGGTTATTTCGACAGTTGGCTTACTCCGGTACCGCATTTCTTCGTCCGAAATCATATGCACGAGCCAAGCACATGGGATGCAGCCGAATGGAGGCTGAACATTGGTGGCGAAGTACAGAACCAGCTCAGCCTCACTCTCGTCGATCTTGAGAAAATGGCACCGCATACCGTCACCAACACGCTTGAATGCGCTGGAAACGGTCGCGCCTTCCAAACTCCGAAAGTTCCCGGTGTGCAATGGCAGCGGGGGGCCGTCGGAACGGCACGCTTTCAGGGCGCACGCCTCGGTGATCTTCTCCAACGCGCAGGTGTAAAGAGTGGCGGCAAGCACGTAATGTTTCGTGGCCTCGATGAAGTTCCCGGCAAGGTGCCCCCATTCGTTCGGAGCGTACCGATTGAGAAGGCTATGCATACGGACACTTTGATTGCGCTGCGAATGAACGGTGCTCCGCTCACACGGCATCATGGCTATCCCGCGCGGGCCTTGGTTCCAGGATGGATCGGGGCAGCCTCCTGCAAGTGGCTGACGGAAATCAAGGTCCTGGATAAAGAATATGAAGGCAACTTCATGAAGCCCGGTTATCGCATGCCGAACGAGGTAATTGTTCCGGGTAGCGAAGTGAATCCGGAAAATACCCATTCGATCACCTCTCTAGGCGTGAAATCTGTGATCGCGCAACCAACCGATAACTCCTCGTCATCTCGTCAAGTAACTATTCGCGGAGCGGCGTGGGCAGGCGAGGCCAACGTTACCCGTGTGGATATTTCGATCGACTCCGGTCGCACCTGGCGGCCAGCCCGTCTGGCTGCCGAGCGAGCTCCTTATTGCTGGCGGTTGTGGGAGTTCGTCTGGCACGCTCCGAGCGCGGGAGAGTTTACGATCATGTCACGTGCCGCAGATGATCAAGGTCGCATACAGCCACAAACTGCTGCCTGGAACCCAAGCGGATACCTTTACAACGCAATCGATCAGGTAAAAATTAATGTCCACTCGTAGAGCTGGGAAAGTTGCTTTGTCGCTTTGGCTGAGTGCGACTGCCGTCGGGCATGCGCAGTCTCCCGATTTGCCGGCGGGGAAAATTCAGGCCAAAGTGCAAACCGCCTGCACCGAGTGCCATGATGCAAGCATTATTCGTCAGCAGCGCTTGAGCGAGAAGAGTTGGACAAAAGAAGTAGACAAAATGGTCAAGTGGGGCGCTCTTGTCGACCCCAGTGATCGTGCAGCCTTTATTGAATACCTAAGCGCATCTTTCCCGCCCGACAAGCCCGCGGACCCAACCGTCCGGATCCCCATATCCAAGACAAGATGAACCGGTCGAATATTGGTCGGCCGCCTTCCCAAAAACAGAATGCACCGCCGTCGAGCAGTCGGTCTAACGCTCGAAGTTGAGAAGTTTTCAAACTACGCTCAGGTGTTCGCCCCGCAAAATGCGACCGCTAGTGCGATCCTGCCCTCTCGGCGCCCAGGCCGGTGTTGGAACGTACCAGCAGTTCATTAAACTTGTGCTCCGAGCTGGGCTCGTGGCTAAGGAGAGTGCCCATGATCGCGCCGAGGAAGCCGAGCGGAATGCTGAGGATGCCGGGGTTCTCCAGGGGAAACCACGCTTTGGCCTGGATCAGGTGGCGCGCAGTGCCGGTGACGGTTGGAGGATCAACCGCCATCAGGCTGGGACCAACCAGGATGAGTCCAATCGAAGCGAGCAGCCCAACGGCAAGACCGGCAACTGCACCGGTAGTGTTGAATCTGCGCCAGAAGATAGATAGAACAATCACCGGCAGGTTCGCCGACGCGGCGACCGCAAACGCAAGGGCCACCAGGAAAGCGACGTTCGCGGTAGGACCCAGCAGGATCGCAATTGTGATGGCAACGGCGCCGACAACGAAGGCCGAGATGCGCGCCACCAAGACCTCCTCACCTGGTCTTCGTTCGACACCCCTGTGGATGACGTTGGTCCAGAGGTCGTGTGCAAAGGAGGTCGAAGCGCTGATGGTAAGCCCCGCCACAACGGCCAGGATGGTGGCGAAAGCGATGGCGGAGATGAACGCAAAGAAGATGTTGCCTGCCAGCGCCTGCGCCAGCAGAGGAGCACTCATGTTGGTGCCACCGTGAGTGGAGATGTAGTCGCGACCAACGATTGTGGCTGCGCCGAAGCCGAGGAACGTGGTCATGATGTAAAAGCTGCCAATCAGGACCATCGCCCAAACGACGCTCTGCCGTGCGGTCTTGGCGTCGGGCACTGTGTAGAAGCGAACCAGGATGTGGGGGAGGCCGGCCGTACCAAAGATGAGGGCGAGGCCTAAGGAGATGAGTTCGAGGGCTCCGTAAGGCGGCTTGTAGCGAAGGCCGGGCTGGAGGAAATCCTTGACAACCTCTTGCCCCTTCTCGTGATAGGTGACGTGGCCGATGGCATTGAAGAAGTCGCCAAGACTGAAGTGAAAGTGAGCAAGGACGAGGGTGCTAAGGAGAACGGTGCCGCCCATCAGCAGGATCGCTTTCACAATCTGTACCCAGGTCGTGGCCAGCATGCCTCCGAACACCACGTAGCCGATCATCAAAATGCCTACGCCGATGACAGCGGTGCGGTAGCTGATGCCAGAATCCTTGAGCAACAGCGCGACCAGGGCACCCGCCCCGACCATCTGGGCAATCATGTAGAAGGTACTGACGGTCAGGGTGCTGATGGAAGCCATCGCACGCACCGGCCGCGGGTTGAGGCGGTAGGCTAGCACGTCGGCCATGGTGTACCGGCCGGCGTTGCGCAAAGGTTCGGCGACGACGAGCAAAACGGTTAGGTAGGCGACCAGCCACCCCACCGAGAACATGAAGCCATCGTATCCCTGGAAGGCGATGATGCCGGCGATGCCCAGAAAAGAAGCGGCGCTCATATAGTCGCCGGCGACGGCAATGCCGTTCTGCCATCCGGTGACACGGCGGCTGGCGGCGAAGTAGGCGCTGCTACCCGCGGAGCGCTTCGAGGCCCAGTACGTGATACCGACCGTGATCGCAATGAAAACCAGGAACATCACGAGTGCGGTCGACATTTACCGAATCTCCTGCCCTTTCTGGACTTGGCTTTCGGCTTCCTTGATGATGTCTTTCGCGAGCCGATCGAAATTGTTGGCCGCTTTGACGTACAGGTATGCCACCGTCCAAGCCATGAAGAATTGCGAGAGCGCGAACAGGTAGGCGAGATTGACCACGCCGAAGACTTTGGTCGACATGAATCCGGGGGCGTATCCGACGAGGATCGGCAGCAGAAAGTAATAAACAATAAAGAACACAAAGGCCGGAATGATGAAGGTCTTCTTGAGGGCCAGCAGATCTTTGAATTCCCGCGTTTCGGCGATCCGATCCCACTCGGTCTTGTCGGCCTCATAACGTCGGGCGGCATCGCTCATCCAGTTTTCCTCGCTGCCAATAACCAAAAGTCCCTGCGTCGAACGGATCTAAAAGCCCTGGGCAATGCCGGGAAAGCTTACACACGGAGCTGCGCCAAAGCAATTGCTCTGACGGAAGCCCCAATGGTTTGGGGCATTGTGCAGGACTACCTTCTTCGAATGGAATCAGGCCCCGACCAGCCGAGCACCACTTAAATCGTCGCCTGTCTTAAAGCGGAGGCCTTTACACGTCGCGGTCACAGCGATCAAGAGGAAGGCGACAACACCCAGGCAAAGCGTTGGTGAAAAAGAGTTTCCGGCGTGACGTTAGCGCCACGCCGGAAACGCTGAAAGGATCTACGGCAAGTAGTAGCGGAACGAGGTCCACACCATATTGTCCACAGCCTTGGGCGAAAAGCTGATTTTTGTGCCGTTGTTCCCGGACCAGCCCTCGCGGGTAAAGTAGGAATACTGAAGTCCCCAGCGGAGCCCGCCTTTGGGGCCTTGGTAGAACCTATGCCAGAACCCGAAGGTTCCTTCCATAATGATGCGAGTGTCGCCCGCACAGGTACCTCCGCCGGACGGAGTAAGTTGATTGGATGGCGGATTTTCCGTGCTGCAACCCGTGTTATTAGCGAATGGCGAACCGTATCCACCGATCTGATTCAGCTTGAACGCGGTCGTCGTTGTGGCAGGAATGGCAACAGTCGTGGCCGTTGCCGGGATCGCCGGCGTCTTGGTGATGGTAATGCTGTCGTACCCCTTATATGCCGTGCGCCATCCGTACTCTCCGCCGTAGTAAGCATAGAGTTGCAGCTTCGGGGTTGGGTTGTACTCGAATCCCCCGTAGCCGTGAGCCGAGCGGATCAACGCCTGGGTACCGTCGGGACGAAGGGTTAGATCAGCAATCTGTGCTGACCCGTAACGGCCGATGCCATCTCCCCCGGCTCCCTGGAGACCGAACTCCAACTTCTTCGTAAACACAGGAACGCGCAGGCTAGCTCCGATACCACCACCGACCCGTGTATCTTCAAACGCCCCCAGTGAACTCGGTGTAGTGGAACCGTCCACAAAGCAGGGAAGTACGAGGGGGACTTTCGGAGGAGCTGTATCCTTGGCATTCGTGCCCACTACGCCGCAGGGATAAACTCTGTTACGAAACGTACTGACAATGCCGAACACTTCGTAATGGCCGAACCCGGGATCCGCGGCCGCCTTGACGATGAAGTCTGGCGTTTTGTTGAAGGAGTATCCGGTCGTGTCGCCGAAGTTATACAGACCGCCGCCGCTCCCCGGACCAAAGACGAAGGCATTTCCGGTGGTGGCAACTGAAGCACTCCCTACCGTCGTTGTCGTGACCAGAGAAAATCCCCTTCCACCGATGGTTGCCTGCGGTCCTTCTACGGAAAGGCCAAGAGCAAACTTGCCGCCGAAGTCTTTGACCACCCGGAAGCCGTACTGCCGCGCCCAGTTGAAGCCCACTTGATACTGCGGAGTCAATGGTGTACGGAAGTACTTCCTGGCGATTTGTAATTCCCTTTCTGGTTTCCGTCGACAAAGACCACTGCTGACCGCCGGTAATGATCCAGCCACTCTGAAATGCTGCTTGTCCGTAAAGAACCCGTTGGCGAAGTACGTAGCTGTTGCTCTGCCGGTTGTTGGAAGTTACCCCGGTGCCGAGGAAATCAGCTTCCCAGTATCCGGTCAATTTGGTGTTGCCGACTTTGCTTTCTGCAAGCAGGCCAAGCCGGGACTGACGAGCCGTGAAAGCATTCTCGCCAATATGAGCCAGGGCGTTCCCCGGGTACGGAATGCTGTTAAACGGTGTGTTGATGTCAGCTTCATTGGCCCGTTGCCGGGTCACCGTTTCTGCAGCTACGAAGCCCACCGGGGTGATGCTGACTCCTTTGTAACGAATCGCGATCGGGCTCTCGGAGATGGACTTCTGCGTTTCCTGGAGCGCCAGCGCCGTGTTGGTCAGGTTGTCCTTCAGGTCAGTGACCTCACTGTGGGTGGACGAGACAACCTGCTGCTGCGCCGCGGTTTGCGAAAGCGCCGTATCAGCCTTCTGCTCCGCTTGGCCGGCCGTACTCTGAGCCTGACTGGACTGCTGCTGCAGTTGTTGAATCTCGCTGTCGCGGGTCTGGACTTGGTCCTTCAGTTGCTGAATCTGCTGTTGCTGCGCACCGATCGCCTGCTGCATCTCCTCCAGCCGGCGCAAAATTTCTGCGTTGGTCGTGCTGGGCGCCTTTTTCTTTGTGCTTTTCGTGGCGGCCCCGGATGTGCCTTGAGGCGGTGGGGCTGCAAACGCACCGGTCGCGAGCGCTAGAGACAAGGCCAAAGCCATGCCTTTCTTCATTTTTCCTCCATGGGAGAACGATATTGCACTCTTTTCGAGAGAACCCCGGATAGGGACCACCTCTCTCGAACGAGAATGTAGACAGGAAACGCACACTAATACACGATTATTAACAACTGATGAATATCAGGTGAATATCGAGTGAATCGGACTGTGAGTGCGTCATTAGACCGCGGCCAAACCCAGCGATTCAGGCACCTTAGCTGGTAAAGCGGGCAGGACACGGGTTCGACTCGGAAGACGACGCCAGGACAACAGGAGACCGAAAGCAGGCAAGAAGTGACGCAAGATCTACCATCGTTGGAGGTTCTGGGTTGCCGGGCTTAGAACGTAGCGGTGAGAATGTCGTTTCGCCAGACACTGTGACTTCGCCTCTCGCAAGTAGAGCCATTGATGCTCGTTGCAGGAATGGCGTTTTTGGTCATTATGTATAATGGCAGAGACCCGTAGTTCACGGGAAGATTTGGGAGCGGCGATGCCGATAGATTTTCGCTTTCGCAAGCGTCTGAGATCTTCGGGCCGGCTTACCTTAGTTCTTCTCGCCATCTGCTGTCTCACAGTTAGTCTTGCCACCCGTTTCGCAGTAACCGGTTCGGAAACCGCCGCGGTAAGAGTTGTACAGGCTCATTCCCCTGATGCCCAGCGCCAACACCTTTTGGGCGACGGTCTGAAGTGGACGGCTCCGGTCGTTAGTTTTGTGCTGTTTGAGCCTCCTCGGTCCTTCGTTCCCGCGGTTTCAGCAGTTTTCCCCTCCACGAATCTTTCCTTCGAAAGCTGGCTGTACAACCGGCCTCCTCCGAATTCCTGACTTTTCTCCATCCACAGCTAATTACTAGCTTTTGAACTCAACCTCGGTCGTTGACGAGGGTTGCTCCAATTGAGTGCGGGTTTTCAGCGCAATTGGATTCGAGTTCGAACCTGACGCGGTCAATGCTTCGGGATTGCCGGCCATGGCTTGAGGTCCATCCGGTCCCGCGATTTCACGCAAGGTGAGTTGACTGCTCTCCGGGAGGAGACCATGAAAAAGAGTCTGAGGCTATTGGTGTTGGTGTGTGGGGTGTTGCTGACGGGTGCTTTTGCGGGCATGAAGCAGCCATACCAGTCGGCGACCGTGGTAAGTGTCGCGAATCATGAGACCCCATCCGTTTACATCGGAGACACATCGGATGCGCCACTGCAATCGCAGGTCTATTCGTATGACATCGGTATCGAACTCAATTGTACCGTCTACACGGTGCGATACGAGACCGGCCTGGATTACCTGCCGTCCGTCTTCTCTCCAAGTCGGACGGTGGAAGTAAGTCTGGAGAAGCACGTCATGAATGTGAACCTTCCCGGCGCGCGCGAGGTGAGGTTGAGCATAGGTAGACGCACGCGTGTCAAGGACACATCGTGCGGAGTCAACAACTAACCGGCTGGGTAAGGTGTCGCGAACCACGATCGGACTATTCCGCTGCGTTCGATTCCAGTCCCTAGGGGCGGTCGCTTCCTGCGATGGTTGAGCGGAACAGTTGTCGGTCGGCGATGGCATCCCAAAGTTCTCGTTAGGGCAACTTTTTAGCCTATGAAGATTGAGGTCCGAATGGTGGTTGAAAAAATGCGTAAGCGGTTTCCTTCAATTCTGGCTGGAGTAGCGGTTCCTGTCGTGGTAGCCGTATTGCTTGCTTTCGTCGGGTGTGGACATTCAGGGGGCGCCTCTACAACTGTGTCGGCCGATGCTGCCCCGCGCGCCGCCGTTGTAAAGGTTCGGCGTACGCCACTGTCCAACACCCTCACCATTGCGGGAGAGTTCCTGCCCTATCAGGAAGTGGAGCTCCATGCCAAGGTCGCGGGATACATACGAAACATCAATGTCGATATCGGCGACCGTGTTCGCACCGGGCAAGTGCTGGCGGTTCTGGAGATACCTGAACTTTCTGCGGAGCTTGAGGGTGCCAACGCCGGAGTGCGCCACAGCCGCGAGGAAATCACTCGGGCCCAAAATGAAGTCAGCCGGGCCGAGGCGGACCACGATGCCCTGCATGCCGCCGCCTCGCGCTTGAAACAGGCGTCAGAAGCACGGCCGGGCCTGATCGCGGAGCAGGAACTCGATGACGCTACCGCCAAGGATCGCTCGGCCGAGGCGCAGGTGGAGGAGACCAAGTCGGCGCTGTCGGCGGCACGCCAGCAATTGGAAGTCTCGCAGGCCGGCCAGCAGCACTACGCCGCGCTGTCTGAATATTCGCGCATCACCGCGCCGTTCGACGGGGTGGTCACCTGGCGCTATGCGGACACCGGATCGCTGATCCAGGCCGGCACATCCAACATCAGCTCTCTACCCGTCGTAAAGCTTTCGCAGGTGAATGTTTTGCGGCTTCGCATTCCCGTTCCAGAGTCCCTGGCTGCGAGCGTGCGCGATGGCGAACCCGCAGATATCCGCGTGAAAGCAACCGATGAGCATATCTCCGGCAAAGTAATACGCTCGACCGACTCGCTCGATCGCTCCACCCGCACGATGCAAGTGGAAGTGGACGTGCCCAACCGGGACTACAAATTGACTCCGGGAATGTACGCCGATGTTTCCCTGCGGATTCAAAACGACCCCAATGCGCTGACCCTTCCCTTGCAGGCGATCAATCGTGGCGCGGAGAAGACCACCGTGCTTTTCGTCAACCCTGAGAACCATGTCGAAGAACGAGAGATCCATACCGGAATCGAAGGTACCAATCGGATCCAGATATTGTCCGGGCTGAACGAGGGAGACCGGGTCATTGTGGGCAACCTCGGACAGTATCGCGCCGGCGAGCACGTCGATCCCCAGATAAGCACCATGGCGGACGAAAAATACGTCGCGGAACAGGGAGCGCAATAAACATGTCAGGCTTCGCTATTCGCTACCCATTTTTCATCATCATGATGTGCCTGATCATCATGGTGGTCGGCGTGACGACGATGGCGCGTATGCCGGTGGATCTGTTTCCCGATATCAATATTCCCGTGGTAGTGGTGGCGACGTTTTACTCGGGAATGCCCCCGGAGCAGATCGAGGCCAACATTACTAACCCATTCGAAAGATTTTTCACCCTGGGAAGCGGCATCGACCACATCGAATCCCGGTCTTTGACCGGGGTCAGTCTCATCAAGATCTATTTTCAGCCCGGAACCAACCCCGATGCGGCCGTCAGCGGTATTTCGAATCTGGCCATGGCGCAACTGCGGCGATTGCCTCCGGGAACCCTGCCGCCAGTCGTGCTGAAATTCGACGCGTCCAGTCTTCCCGTCTGCCTGATCACTTTGAAGGGCCAAGGGTTGAATGAAACGGAGTTGCACGACCTGGGGCAATTTACAGTTCGCAACCAGATTGCAAATGTGCCGGGAGCTTCCGTACCCCAGCCCTTTGGCGGCAAGTACCGTCAGATTCAGGTCTACGTTGATCCCGTAAAGTTGCAGGCCCACCAGCTCAGCCTGATGGATGTGGTTCGCACCGTCAACGATGCCAATACCATCCTGCCCGCGGGCGATGTACGAATCGGCCCGAAAGACTACAACATTTACACCAACAGCCAGCTTCCCACCACGGAGGAAATTAACCGGCTCCCGCTCAAGACCGAAGGCAACGCCGAATTGATGGTCGCCGACGTAGGTTATGCCCGGGACGCGGCCGCGATACAAACCAACATCGTCCGGGTTGATGGACAAAGATCAGTTTATCTTCCCATCCTCAAACAGGGCGGCAACAGCAACACCATCGCCATCGTGAATGGGATCAAGAAGTCGGTGGGCGATCTGGTCGATGTTCCGAAATCGCTGGTGACCAACGTTGTATTCGATCAATCCATTTTCGTAAAGACTGCCATCGCGAACCTGGGCAGCGAGGGAGGCATCGGGCTGGTGCTGACCGCCTTGATGATCCTGATCTTCCTGGGCAATTTTCGCGCGACTCTGGCGGTGATGCTTTCGATTCCGCTATCTGCCGTCGCGGCCTTCCTCGCGATTAACGCCAGCGGGGGCTCGATCAACACCATGGTCCTGGGAGGACTCGCGTTGGCTTTTTCCCGCTTGATCGACAACTCGGTGGTGGTGCTCGAAAATATTTTCCGACATCTGGAGATGGGAGAGCCGCCCGAGGTGGCAGCCGAAAAAGGAGGGCAAGAAGTGGCGATGCCGGTGCTGGCCGCAACATTCACCACGGCGATTGTGTTCTTCCCGGTTGTCTTCCTCTATGGGGTGAGCAGATTTCTGTTCACCGCGCTGGCCGCGGCAGTTGTTTTTTCCTTGTTTGCGTCCTACGCGGTCGCTATGACAGTAGTCCCGCTGTTTTGCGCTCGTTTTATCAAGTCGGCCCACAACGAGGCAGCCCACCACGCCGGCAACAATTTATTTGAGCGGTTTGTCCGAGGATTCAATCGCCGCTATGACCAGATGCTCATGCGGTACGACATCGCCGTCAGGCGAAGCCTGCTTCGTCCGGTGGCAACCGTCGTCTCAATTCTCGGGGTTTGTGTCTTCAGCCTCGCGCTCTTTCCGGTCATGGGTCTGGGCTTTTTTCCGCGAACTGACCCTGGCCAGTTCGTTATCAATATCAAGACTCCCACAGGCACGCGGCTGGAATTGACCAACCAGTACATAAAACGTGTCGAAGCCGACATCCGCCAGGTGGTTTCACCGGAAGACCTGGACATAATTGTTTCGAATATCGGTATCACGCCGGATTTCTCCGCCATTTACACCAGCAATTCCGGGCAACATACAGCCTTCGTGCAGGTAAGCCTTAAGAAAGAGCACAAACTCGGCAGCTATGAATATATGCGTCGAGTGCGAACCAGGCTGGCGGACGATCTGCCGGAACTGTCGACCTACTTTCAATCGGGAGGTCTGGTGGATGCGGTCGTCAACCTTGGGCTGCCTGCCCCTATCGATATCCAGGTCAGCGGGAATGATCAGAAGCAAGCTTACCGGACCGCTTCAGAGATTGCCGCGAAGGTACGGCAGCTGCGTGGCGTAAGCGATGTGCTCATCCCGCAGGACCTCGACTATCCAGGCATTCAACTCAACATCGACCGCGAAATGGCTGGACGCATGGGAGTGTCTTCAAAGGAAGCAGTGGACAACGTGATTACGGCGCTGACCTCGGACAGCATGATCGCTCCCAGCTACTGGGTCGATCCCAAGAACGGAAATAACTACATGCTCACCGTGCAGTATCCCGAAACTCAGGTCAACTCCATAACCGACCTGAAGCAGATTCCCTTGCATGCCGCCAGCAATGTGAACCCTACCAACCTCGATGCAGTGTCAGACGTGAAGATGATGAACACTCCCACCGAGGTTGACCATTACCAGCTCCGCCGTGTCATCGACGTATATGTTTCGCCGGCCAGTGAAGATCTCGGGGGGCTGGCCAGCAAGGTCGATAGAGTGATCGCCGGCACCAAACTACCGGAGAACGTGCGGGTCAACATGCGCGGCTCGGTGGAAGGCATGCGTCAGTCGTTCAAGAGCTTCGGCATCGGCCTGATCCTGTCGGTCGTACTGGTTTATCTGATTCTGATGGCGCAGTTCTCCTCCTTCATCGATCCGCTGATTATTTTGCTGGCCATACCGCCGGGGATCACAGGCGTCATTCTGTTTCTTCTGGTGACGCATACCACCGTGAATGTCATGTCCCTGATGGGGGTCATCATGATGACCGGGATTGTGGTCTCAAACAGCATCCTCATCGTCGAATTCACACGTTCTCTGCGAAGGGAAGGCATGCCGATCGAGGAGGCGGTGGCGACGGCATGCCGCGTGCGTTTGCGTCCCGTATTGATGACTTCGTTGGCCACGATTCTCGGCATGATTCCGATGGCCTTGGCGCTGGAGGCAGGCAGCGAACAGTACGCTCCCCTGGCCCGCGCCATCATCGGGGGACTCACGATGTCGGTGGTTGTCACCGTATTTATCGTTCCCGCCGCATATCTATTGATTCATCGCGGAGAGGAGCAGCCCACGCCAGCTACAGCGGACTCGCAAGGCTGAGAAATTGGACTTCCCATCTTGAACGCTGATTGATGCTGGTGGCTGCAGGAGAGTTCAGCAAGATGAAATGTGCACTCATCGTTGTCATAGTTACGTTGCAGGCAGTTTGCGGTTTTGCTCAGGTCTCGACGAGCGTGCAATCCGCTCAGAGTTTGCCTGCCGCGCCAGTACCGCAGAAGGTTCCCGACCAGACGCCCTCCGTCATGGCTCCGAACGGAAACCAAACTTCGAACATACCAGCCAATCCGATGAATCCCACTCCTCTTTCTCTCAAGGAAGCCGAGGCTCTGGCGCTGAAGAACAATCCGCAGATTTCCGTGGCTCGGCTGGTGGCGCTGGCGTCCGAGCAGACCACGCGGGAAGTACGTTCAAATTTGTGGCCGAGCGCGACAGTGAACCTGACCGGCGTTGATTCTCAAGAGAACAGCCGCATCACAGCCGGCGGACTCAACAATCCCATCATTTACGAGCGCGCCGCAGCCGGGATCGTGGTCAGTCAATTGATCACCGACTTTGGACGCACCACGAATCTGGCGGCCAGCGCCAACTACGCAGCCAAAGCCGAAAATCAGAATGCCCAAGCCACGAAAGAGCAGATCCTGCTGGCCGTCGATCAAGCCTTCTACAGCGCGCTGCAGGCAAATGCTGTGCAGACTGTGGCGCAGCAGACGGTGAATGCCCGGCAGACAGTCTCGGATCAGATCGAAGCGTTATTCAAGAGTAAGTTGAGATCTCAGCTGGACTTCAGTTTTGCCAGCGTTAACCTCGCACAGGCCAAGCTGCTTTTGTTGGACGCGACCAATAATCAAGATGCTGCGTTGGCTGCTCTTTCGGCTGTGCTCGGATATCCAGGCCTGCGCAATTTTCAGCTGATTGAGGACACTACGCCAGTCACCTCTCCCCCAGGGAACGTAGACGATCTGATTGCCTCAGCTTTTTCGATGCGCCCAGAAATATTAGCGCTCGACTTTGAGTACCGGTCGGCAGAAAAGTTTCAATCCGCGGAACACGACTTGTTTTATCCAACCATCCAGGCTGTGGGAGTAGTGGGAGATACGCCGGTGCGCAATCCGGTTCTTTCCAATTGGTACGGCGCGGTGGGCGTCAACGTGGGAATTCCTCTCTTCAACGGTTTTCTTTATTCCGCGAGGTCCCGTGAGGCGCGTCTCAGAACACAGGCCAGTCAAGATCGCCTGCGTGATCTTCAAAACCGGATCTCACGCGACGTGCGCACCAGTTGGCTCAACGCAAACACGGCTTACCAGCGAGTCAGCGTTACCCAGCAATTATTGGATCAAGCCAGCCTGGCGCTTGATCTCGCGCAAACCCGCTACCAGATGGGTCTCAGTTCCATCGTTGAGTTGAGCCAGGCACAACTGCAGCAGACCCAGGCTCAAATCAGCAATGCTCAGGCCGGTTATGACTACCGGCTGGCCCTGGCGGTGCTGCGGTATCAGACAACTGGTATCTAGGTTGGGAACGAGAGTTTAAGCGTATTCCTGTTCGAGGACACTTGCGCAGCGAAAGATTTGCGGGACAATTGGGACGGAAGTCGAAGGCCGGAAGAGTTCTATCGGCAACGAAGAAGAACAAAAACAACGTCCAGTTCAGAACTCGCGATGGCGTGCTGCTCCTGATCTCGATAGGACTATTCGTGGCCCTAGTTTTTGCATTCGTCTATTTTGCATGGTACTTGCCGATGGAGAAGGCGGCTCGCTAGAGATTTGCAGCACCCTGCTATTTCGGCTACAACGACCTACACGCGGAGGATCATGACTTCTGTTGCCTTGATGAGAGCGGCTGCGGTCTGACCCGGTTTCAGATTCATTTCGCGCGCCGAGCTGGCGGTGATGATGGAAGTAATCTGCTGGTCGCCGATCGAGACCTTAACTTCCGCCATGAGCCCGCTTATGCGGACTGTATCAATTCGTCCTACCAGTTGATTTCTTCCGCTGACCCGGCGTTTCAGTAGAGCCCGTTCGGGCTCCGACTTCCCCGCAGTCCGGAACAGGAATCGGTCTATTTCGCTTTGTGGAATGCGGTGGTGCCCGCCTGCGGTCTTGACACTGCGGATTTTCCGTTTGTAGATCCACTGCTTGATGGTGGGAAAGCTGACACAAAGCTCCAAAGCCGCGTCGCGCAGCTTGACCAGGCCCTCATCTTTCTTATTGGACGGCGATCGTCGAGCTTTAGGCTGCTTGGCCATTTCGAGGGGAATCGTACAGTCGGGCCATCAATCAGTCAATTGATCGAAGGGGTAGGAATTACGATGCCACCTCGTCTTGCGTCATAACGGCACTTAACGCATTTAACAGTATAGTACCGCATATGATTAGACACACAAACAATACTGGCTATACACTTGTGGATCCTTAGGTGAGAAATTGGTATCGGGAGAGCGTAGCAATGCACAACCGGGATCTAAGTCTACAATCGCAATCCCCAGTTTTATTACGACGATCGCGGGCTGTCCCTCACAATTACCGGGAAGCTGACCAATCCAGTCGCCATTTCCTGCTACTGCTCCTGCTGTTTTGTTTATGTCCTTCAGTCGCCTCGGCCCAGGTGTCGGCCAACTTGTCCGGAATCGTAACCGACCAGTCCGGCGCGACCGTGCCCGCCGCTAGTGCGACAGCCCGAAACCTGGATACGGGGCTTTCGCGCGAAACGGTTACGGACCAGGCGGGGAGATATCAGATATTCGCTCTTCCTTTAGGGCAGTACGAAGTGCGGGTGAAGAAAGCTGGATTTGCAGAAGCAGTCCGAACCGGAATTCGGCTGGTCGTAGGACAGGACGCGAGAGTTGACCTGGCCCTCCGGGTGGGAGCGGTAAGCGAGGAAGTGAAGGTGACCGGGGACTCTGCCATTGTGACCGTCACCACCCAGGACATTTCGGGACTCGTCGGAGAGCAGCAGGTGAAAGACCTTCCTCTCAACGGGCGGAGTTATGACTTGCTACTCACCCTCAACCCGGGCATCGTCAACTTCACAGCGGAAAAGACCGGAGGCATCGGAGTATCCAATTCCACCACCGGAAACAATTTTTCGGTGTCGGGAAACCGGCCGCAGCAAAATCTCTTTCTTCTGAATGGCGTTGAGTACACCGGCGCAGCGGAAAATAACATGCAGCCGGGAGGCACGAGCCAGCAGTTGTTGGGGGTTGATGCAGTGCGTGAGTTCAACGTGCTACGCGACAATTACGGCGCTGAATACGGTAAACGTCCGGGCGGGCAGGTTAGTATCGTGACCCAGTCGGGCACCAACCAACTCCACGGGTCGGCATACGAATTTCTGCGTAACAACGCGCTCGACGCTCCTAACTTCTTCGATCAGGGATCGGCGCCACCTTTCCAGCGCAACCAGTTCGGCGCCTCCCTCGGCGGACCGGTCCGAGCCGGAAAGACTTTCCTGTTCGGCAACTACGAGGGTTTGCGCCAGCACCTGCACCAGACTTCGGCTGCATTTGTTCCCGACGCAGCGTCGCGGGCGGCGGCGGTGCCCAGCGTTCAGCCTCTGCTCAACTTATGGCCGATCGCTCCGGCAGGAGCCCCCGATTTTAACGGGATCGCACAGGTATTCAGCAGCCCGTTGCAAGTGATTCGCGAAGATTTCGGGACCGCCCGACTGGATCATATTATTTCATCCCGCGACACGTTGGCTGGGGTTTACACCATCGACGATGGCGATGATCTCACCGCGACCACGTTGGATCCTTATAGCAGTGATGTTGTCAGCCTTCGGGAGCAGGTTGTCAGCTTGGAAGAGACCCACAGCTTTTCGGCTGCCACTTTGAATGTAGCCCGGGTCGGATACTCGCGCGCGGGCTATTTTTTCACCGGAGAGCCAACACCTGGCACGCCCGCGGCCAGTGTCCCAGGTTTTCTGGTTGGACACCCCGTCGGCGCAGTGGTCGTGGGCGGCAGCGCTGCGTCAAATCCGCAGGCCCAGATTGGTTTGGCCGGAAGCAATAATGGAAGCAATCTGCGGATCGCGCGCAATCTGTACACCTTCGAAGATCGAGTGACACTCACTCGGGGCCGCCATCAATTGAGTTTTGGCGCCTGGTTCCAGCCTTTTCAGTCGAACGAGACCATCGCGCTGAGTCAGTTCGGCCAGGCTACTTTCGCCAGCCTGCAGACTTTCCTGGCTGGAACGACTTCGAGTTTCCTTTATGATCCCGCACCCACCGAGATGAACTGGCGGTCCTTGTTTGGCGCCTGGTATGCCGAAGATGTCATTCGTGTAACTCCGAAGCTGACTGTGTCACTTGGCTTCCGCGACGAGTTTACGACCGGCTGGAACGAAGCTCACGGTCGCGCCGCCAACTACACATTCAACAACCACGTCATTTCGGATCAACCGAGGATCGCCGATTCTCTCTTCACCGTGAACAATGCAAAGTTCCTTCCCCAGCCGCGAATCGGCATCGCGTGGAGTCCGATCAGCTCGAGAACTGTATTTCGCGCTGGTTTCGGGATGTATAACGATCTCCAGGATGCACTGGGATATCGAACCGACCAGAATGCACCGTTTAATCCGACTTACAGCATCGCGGCGTTGCCGGTTTCGAAGCTTCCCATTGATCCTTCGGCCCCCTTGCCTCCGAAGGCGCTACTGGTGCCCGGGGGAGTTCAGCCGGACATGAAGACGCCGACTTTGATCTCCTGGTCGTTGCGGGTGCAACAGGAAGTTACTTCAAACACATCGTTGAGCGTGGCTTACGTCGGATCTCATGGCTACCACGAGATTATCGGGGCGGACGGCAACGAACCAATCCCGACGATTTGCCCGACAGCGCCTTGCCCTGCGGTCTACCCCGCTAGTTTCCCTGGCGCTTTGGCGAACGCTCCGGTTCCTGCCGGAAGTTTTTTCATTCCTGCGGGAACACCCAAGGCGAATCCTACGATCGCCAATACCTGGACGTGGTTTTCGCTCGGAAGCAGTAATTACAACGCGCTGCAGGTGGACGCAAACCATCGATTCAGCCACGGCGTATCCTTGCGCGGAGTTTATACCTGGTCAAAGGCGCTGGACAATGGAGATTCGCTGAATGCAACGACGTCGGCAAACGCCCCGGCGCTGACGTCGAACCCTTTCAATCTGCACGCGGACTATGGCCTCGCCGGATACGACGTCAGGCACGTGGGGGTGATCAGCGCAATCTACGCGTTGCCGTTCGGGCGCGGACAAGCCCTGGCAAGCGGGATGACAGGCTGGGGCAATGTGCTGGTGGGCGGTTGGTCGGTGAACAGTATTGTTACCCTTCAAGACGGCTTCCCGTTTACTCCACAACTAAGCTACAACCCGGCGAATAATGGAGACACGCGAAATCCGGTGCGGCCGTTTAGAAATCCCGACTTTACCGGGCCGGTGATTCTAGGCAATCCCAAACAATGGTTTAACCCGGATGCGTTTCTCGCGCCGCCGGCCAACAGCGGATTTTACGGTGACCTCGGCCGGGATACGTTTATCGGTCCTGGACTCGCGACATGGGACGTCTCGATCTTAAAAGATACATCCATCCGCGAACGCTTGAGCCTGCAGTTTCGCGCCGAGATTTTCAATCTTCTGAATCGAGCCAACTTCAACACCCCGAATCTGATCGTCTTCACGCCGTCTGGCGTTTCGGGCACGGCTGGGGCCATCACTAGCACTTCAACTACATCACGGCAGGTGCAATTCGGTTTGAAACTGATTTGGTAATAAAGCCCCCTACAAGAAGTCCTTCGCAGGTG
This sequence comes from Terriglobia bacterium, assembly GCA_963841075.1. GTDB lineage: Bacteria > Acidobacteriota > Terriglobia > Terriglobales > Acidobacteriaceae > JAIQFF01. The sequence continues at coordinate 23,820 of CAWJBA010000022.1, read as the reverse complement.
TCTGAAAGGCAGTCTTGGTCGATCTCTCGGTGACACTTACAGAACCACGCTCGACGTCAACAGCGGCGACGCCCTTGAAAGTTCCCGGGACGTCCAGCAGAACGATCATGTATCGCCTTCTAGCGGTGCTCTTTGCCGGCAGCCATAGGTAAGTGGCTTCTTCGAACAGCTTTCCTTGGGTGACGGTCTCCCGTCGAGGGATGGGAAAAGGAGTAGTACTAAACTCAAACCCTCGACAGAACTCACGACCGTTCCACGGAACATGACTGCGGCTATAGGATTCTTCCCAGTTACCGACCCACGGATATTCAAGTCGATTAAAGAGATACAAAACCAAGAGGCGCAGATGTGGATTGCAGACTGCAATAAACGCGGTTTGAAGGGCGGGATCCAGCAAGTGCGCCGTGTAATGACCGAACCGGCCGGTTTCGGTTGTGCGCAGATTCAGCAAGCCTCCCTTTTTCATCGGCGCATCCGGCCATCGAAATTCGGCATCGGGCTTAATCGACATCTGCTTGCTGAATGTTGCGGGGCAGACTTTGCTGCGTGTGGCTGGCATGTCAAAAAGAGTGACGCCGGGTTCCAGGAAGGGCGGGCCGAACGTGACGTGATGATTCCAGGAAATCGGCCGGTCGAACGTGGCTAAATTGAATGCAGTTTCTTCGCAATACACAACGGGATGAACGCGGTCGAGAGAAATCACACGCCGCAACCGCATTTGGGCCTGCGGCAGGTTAGCGTCGTAAGCAAGCGTTGGTACCGATCCTTCAGAAATTGTCTGTCTTTTCCAATCCACGACTGGAGCTTCACCGTGGGTGCTGTGGCCTGCAGCAATCTCTTCTGGAGAGGGTGGGCCAAAGTAGTCAAAGCTAATACTGTGCCCAGCAATACCTGCCAACAACCTGCCTTCAGGCGGCGGTCCATAAACTCGATTATGCTTTCGCGGTGTGTAGGTCGACGGGTCTATCGTTCTCCACGTCGGCTTCCACAGTGGGTTGAGTCCGCCATGCTTGCGCGATCCCAGTTCGCAGATATGTCCGCCACCTTCAAGGACGGAGATGTGCCCCCATGCGCTCTCGATGCGGAAGCCAGGGCGCCCGTCCAGAATGTTCGACTGACGAACCAGGGAAGAAGTACGTTTGGGTACCCGACGTGCCATTTGCCATCCTTGAACCAGATGAAGAGGGATTTATAGCAGGCCAGGCGCCATGGCACAAAGCGTCATCCGTCGCAACCTAGCACATCGTGCAGGCCGATTTCGCCCAGCGTCGATGCGCCATCTTCTTTACTCGGAAACGACGTCATACTCACTGCGGTCCAGACTCTGAAGAAGACTGCCGGCTGGATTGAAGATCCAGTTGAATAGCAGGCCGACGAAAAGCAGGCCTGCGAAACCAGTGGCCAAGATAAAACCATATTTTGGACCACCGAAGGCGTCGCTGATGGCGCCCATAGCCAATGGCCCCAAGGCCGCCGCCCCGCAAGTAAAAAATAGAATGACGCCCGCCACCGCGCCGTGCTCCGTCTTTCGGAAGCAACTGATGCCCTTGGAGTTGATCGTGGGATAGATGACGGACATGAAGAGTCCCGACAATGGCAGAAGGAAAACCGCGGTTCCGATTCCCCCCAACATGCTGCCCATGAAGCAGGCGAAAATAGCCAGGCTGAAAATGGTCACGACGGCGGTCCAGTTTAGGTGACCGAGTATCCATGATCCCATAAACCTGCCGACGGCCCGAAGGATGAAGAAAATCGATATCGCATACGCCGCCATGAAGGTTGCAGAGCCATGATAAGTGGTAAGGAGAGTGGGCATCCAGACGTAGACGGCGCATTCGACTGCCACGTAGAGAAATATCGCTGCAGAAAAACCAAGGGCGTACGGATTCCTCATCATGCCGAGCGTACGTTTCAGGTCGATCGGTTGTTCGGCAGTTCTTGTGGTCTGCGGGTATCTGACAAACGAAGCGATGACAATGAGGACAACACAGATTGTCGCCGCGATAACATACAACCATTTCCACGAGGTGCCCTCCGCCAGGAGGCGGGCAACAATAGCGGGCCCGATGATCGCACCGACGGCAAAGAAACCCTCCACAGCGTTCATGGTTGCAGTGTGTTCCGTGGTCGACCGTGTGATGTCCCCGATGAGAGCGAGCGCTCCGGTTTTGAAAATTCCGATTGCCGCGCCAGAAATTACGAGAAGAACAAGAAAGAACTGGAAAGACTTACCAACAGAGAATAGGTAGGAATTGAGGGCGAACAGTACCAGTCCTAGAATGATCGTTTTCTTCCTTCCAAGTTTATCCGCTAGGTAGCCAAGGGAAACGCCGGCGAACGCGATCCCGCCCATCGTGGCATAGTGAAACGCTCCGGCCACGGTCATGCTGAGATGGAACTCTTTGATGACTTCAGGAATGATGACGCCTACAGAATCTGTCGTCATCGCAAACATCATGAACATGAAAAATGTGAGCCACTTGATGACCGTTAGACTTCGCTGACCCTGCGCAGCATTTTTCATCGGCCTCCCTCGGAACTGGCAGTCCTGGGTAGCGAATCCCACGTCTTTACGACTCGTTCCTGTGCAGCATTGGTTGTAGAGTACGAGACCAACGCTCGCGGCTCTGCGAGATCGACGTCGAGTTTCGCCCAGTGGCCATTACCCTTCCAGGTAATCGTCAGAGTTTGGTTGGTCGGAGTCGCCACATGTGCCTCGCCCCCAAAAGCGGGATGCGTGTTGCGTAGGAGAATGAGATCAAGAAGTTGTCGTACTACGGGGGCTGCGAGAGCGCTTTGCAGTTCTGAAGGCGTGTAGTAGTGCCGGTTAATGTCCCGACCGACTTTTGTCCGAGCCAGGAGCTCCATGTCGTTCGTACCCGCGAGCAATCCGACGTAATAAACCTGTGGAATACCAGGGACGAAGAATTGGATTGCGCGGGCGATCAGGTACTGATTTCCATGGCGACCCAGAGCGTCGTAGAAAGTGCAATTCACCTGGTAGAGGTCAAGGTTGTTCGCGGCCGCACCCGTGGCCTGCCGGCTCTGGTTGTTACTGCGGGAGTGCATCGTCTCTACAAGGTTGTCGATTTCGCCGGGACCAAGGAGTCCGGGTTCGCCTTGCTGGCCCGCGCCCACGTCTATGACGCCGATGCCATCGTGTGTATCCAATACGGTGATGGAATTATGTGGTCGAATTGCAAGCCAATGGGCAAGCGATCGGGCATCGCGCGTATAAAGCGAATGCAACACGAGCGGCGGAAGCGCAAAGTCATAGACCCAATCGACCTGGCGCGCGATTTCCATCTGTTGCAAATGGTGGCTATGAATTTCGACCAGGACTTCCATCCCGAGCCCATGGGCCTTCTGCGTGAGAGATTCAATAAAGCGAAACGTCTCCGGAATCATGAAACAGCTGGTTCCGGGTTTCTTGATGGCGTAACCGACTGCATCCAGCCGAATCAGGCGCACGCCGGCGTTTTGAAACCGGCCGAGGATGGCTCCCAAATACGCTTCGCCCTGGGGATGGGTGACGTCTATGTCGATCTGCTGCGGAGTGAACGTAGTCCAGAGTAATCGTTTCTCTCCCGATTCGAGGACGGCACTTGTAAATGGCAGTCCGGGGCGTGGACGATAGATTCGCAGGAGATCCGCTTCGTTCGCGCCCGCGGGAAAAATGCGATCGTAGGTGAGAAACATTCCAGCGAAGGGCGAGTCCACGCCCCGGAGGGAGAAGTCCTTGAATTGTGGTGAGTCAATGGATATGTGGTTGACGATAAGGTCCGCCACCAACTCATGCGTCCGGCCGAGAGTTCTGACGTCGTTCCAATCCCCCAGGCGAGAGTCGACTTCCGTGTGATCTGCTGGGTCGAAACCAGCATCGGCTCCATCGATAGGGTCAAAAAAGGGAAGCAGGTGAACGCCGCCAAACCCGCCGGCGAGGGGGCCGCTGAGCAGGGCTTCCAGTGTAGTGAGATCCCCGGACAGGCGGTCGACGTAAGTGATGAGTTGGACTTGATTTTTCAATGGCGCACAATATCGAGTGATGGGGCCGCGCTTCGGGAATGGAAACTTCAACACGAACCTGCGGTTCAACCTGAACACTTTTAGGGGGTATAGCTGGAGATGTCAAGGACATTGCCGCAGATTGATACATAAGTTGTATATGGTAATATTTCGGGCGCACCAGGTTTTGAAGTCGAGCGGCAAGCGTTGAGCGGACGCGGTGCAATGGAAACGAACTTTCGATGGCAAATCACAAATACCGCCAGATTTTCGACAAACTTCAGGAAGATATTTCCTCCGGTCATTACAAGCCCGGCCAGCGTTTACCGAGTGAGGCGGAACTGGTCAGGCGTTTTGGCGCTTCGCGAATGACGGTGTTCAGGGCCATGCGGGAGCTCCAGTCACTTGGCATGGTCACTCGCCGGGTCGGTTCAGGCACTTTTGTGTCTTCGACTTCAAATACCGGAAGTCACGTGTTTGGACTCTTGATTCCCGAGTTAGGGCAGACCGAGATTTTCGAAGCGATCTGCCAGGGCATGATGGAAGCGCAGCAAGCCATGCATCACTCACTGCTCTGGGGAAATACCGTGTCGCAGGAAAAAGAGAAAGAACAGGCGGCGGAGCAGCTATGCCGGCACTACATCTCCCGAAAAGTTTCGGGCGTATTTTTCGCCCCGGTTGAATTTAGTGAAAACAGGTTTCAGGCGAACCACCGGATCGTTGCCGCTTTTGACCGGGCCCGGATCCCGGTTGTCCTTCTTGACAGGTGCCTGGAGCCTTATCCCCAGCGTAGTAAATATGACTTGGTCGGTATCGATAATCGCCGGATCGGCTACTTGGCGACTGAGCATTTGATCAAAGCTGGCGCGAAGCGCATCGCTTTCTTCGCGCGGCCGAATTCTGCGCCCACGGTGGATGCCCGCATCGCGGGTTATCGCGAAGCTCTCACGTCGCGATCAGCGCGGACAGGGCATGATCTGGTCAGGCTCGGAGATGCGTCTGATAAAAAGTTCATCAAATCCATACTGAAGAAAGATCGGCCGGATGCTTTCCTTTGCGCCAATGACCATACTGCCGGCAACCTGATGCACACGCTGATATCACTCGGCCAGCGTATCCCGGAAGACATCCGGATGGTGGGTATCGACGATGTGAAGTATGCGCGGCTGTTGCCGGTGCCTCTTACGACTCAACATCAGCCATGCCGTGATATCGGAAGAATAGCCCTGGCGGTCATGCTGGACAGGATTGCGAATCCCGATCTGCCTCCGCGCGATGTGCTCTTAGGATGCAAACTCATGGTTCGTCAGTCTTGTGGCTCGCTCTCCAAGTAGAAGTATCCTGCTGTCCTGCTTACACCTGACTTCCTGGTCACTCCGCGGCAGCAAGACGCTCACATGCGCACCCGCCCGCTGGCATTCTGTAATCTCAAGTGGTATAGGCAGGTTTTTGCAAGTTGTCTGCAAATGATCTTGACAACTTTAAAGCTTCAAAGCTACAAGTCAATCCGTGGGTCGTCGATCGCAGTTGATCTGACCGCGCGATCCCAGAGGCAGTTTCATCCCGGATTCAGATGTTTGTCTTTTCCGCGTCGAAGAGGCGAAAAATATGACGAATGCTCGGTTGTTGCTTTCAGGTCAGCTCTCGAAGTTTGCAGCCACGTTCCTCCTCCCCCGAACCAAGTTATCCGTCGGCCAGACTGGTGTTGCGTCCACACAGCGACGCCCTTTCAGGCTGATGATGCTGGTTCTTGGTGTTGTCGTCATAGCTATGACGTGTTCGCCGGTGTCTGCCCAGGTCAGATTCGGAACCGTCCTGGGAACTGTTGTTGATGCCAGCGGGGCCACCGTCTCGGGAGCGACCGTAAAGCTGACCAACCTCGGCACCAGCGAGACCCGCTCCACCCAGACCGGCAGCGCGGGAACATTTACCTTTCCGAACCTGACCGCGGGGCTGTACCGGGTCGAGGTCGAGATGGCGGGGTTCAAGCACTTCACGCGAGAGAACGTGGAGGTCCAGGTTGACGTTAGCACCCGCGTGGACGCCGCGTTGCAGGTCGGCAATGTGACGGAGAGTGTCATAGTCACCAGCGAAGCGCCGCCCTTGCAAACTGACAACGCCTCTTTGGGGACCACCATCAGTCAGCAGGAGGTGGAGAGCATTCCCCTAAGCGGCAGGAATGTAAACAACATGCTGACTCTGGTACCTGGCGTCGTGCCTCAAGGCGGAACCTACGGTAACGCTGTTTCCAACCAATCGGGGGGCGCCAGAACGAACGCGATCGGGTTCGGGAACTACGCCATCGGCGGAGGTTTCGGGAACCAGAGTTCTTTCTATATTGACGGGGTTGCTTCCAACGCGCCTGCCGGCAATCTCAACTCGCTCATTCCCTCCCAGGATGTTGTGCAAGAGTTCCGCGTCGTCACCAACAATGTCGCCGCCGAGTATGGGAACTACGCCGGAGGCATCATTAACCTCACCACGAAGTCGGGAACCAACGCTTTTCACGGCACGGCTTATGAGTATCTGCGCAATAAGGTGCTGAATGCGAACGATTACTTCTCGAACCAGGCCGGCCTGGCTCGCGTGCCTCTGATCCAAAACCAGTTTGGCGGGACCATCGGTGGACCGATACGGAAGGACAAGACGTTCTTTTTCTTTGGTTACGAGTATGAAAAGCTGAAAACCGGTACCTTGACTACGACGACAGTTCCTACCACGGCAGAATTGGGAGGCGACTTTACGGCGCCGGGCCTGCCTGTGATCACCGATCCAACCACGGGAACTCAATTTCAATGCAACGGAGTGCTTAACAAAATCTGTCCGAATAGGCTTGACCCCTCCGCGCTGGCACTTTTTGCGAAGTCGTATCCCGCCCCAAACCGGCCCGGCTTACTGACTAACAACTTTATCGTTCAAATGGCCACGGGTGGCGTCAACGAGCAATACAATGCGCGCGTCGATCACCGTATTTCCGAAAAGAACAACTTGTTTGCCCGCTATTCGTACTGGAAGGCAGACAGCGACCCCTATGACGCCTGGGGGACGCAAACGCAGGGTCAGGGTCACACGGGGCTCTATACTCACTCCGCCATCCTCGGAGATACTCATGCCTTTAACTCTTCGACGATTCTCGATCTGCGCCTTTCTTACCTCCGGGTTTTTCAACATGAATTTCCCGACAGCCAGGGCGTCGACCTGTCTCAATTCGGCGCCGGCTGGGGAAGCCTTGCCGGGCCAGCTTGTAGCCCCCGCGAACCTTCCCGCAATGAGTTTCAACGACCTCTCCGGGGTCACTGGAAGCAACGGCATTGGTTCGGAGCTCTTCTGGCATCAGAATGTGTACGGTTTGTCGGGAACTCTCACCAAGATTGTGGGTCGCCACCAGCTCAAGTTTGGTGGCGTAGTACGCCACGTACAGTGGATTTCCGATCCAGAAAACGGAGTACTCACTCTGAACTTCGACCAAAAGGCTACAGCGGATGCGTCCGGAGCCGGCGGCATTGGAGTTGCGTCGGCACTGCTCGGAATCATCGGCGCCAGCGGCACTCAGGTGGCGCCCGGGATGATTGGCGGCTCCAGGGCGTACTTCAACTCCTACGGTTTCTTTGTTGACGATACTTTCCAGGCCACCAGAAAGCTCACCGTCACAGCCGGTCTCCGCTGGGATCAGCCTAGTGTTTTCTCGGAGGCGAACAATAATGACACGGTGTTTCTGCCGAACCAGGCCAGCCCCCTGGGATCGTTCTTCAATCCGGTCACGGGAAAAACGCAACAACTTAGAGGAAACGTGGCTTTAGTTGACACTCCGGCGTGGCCTTCCCAGAGAGAGGACAATCTGCACTGGAAGTTGTTTTCTCCTCGGCTTGGCTTAGCCTATCGCCTCACCGACAAAACTGTGTTGCGCGGGGCGTACGGCATTTCCTATCCGCCCAGCACGCTCAGCCAGGACGGACCGAACCTCTCCCCGGTCAATCTGGCCCCGGTTTCGGGTGGTCCCACTGCCACAGTGGCAAACCCGTTTCCTAACGGTCTCCCCCAGCCGCTGCGGCGGAATGCGACCCCCGGTGACTTCTTCGGACAGGGTATCTTCGCCATGCGCACTCCCGGCGACAAGATGCCATACGTGCAGCAATGGAACGTGGCAGTCGAACGGCAGATCGGCAAGGATGCCTCCCTTACCGTGGCATACGCGGGGTCGCGGGGAAGCCATCTTCTCCTCCAGGGGTGGGCTACCGTTTCGAATTTCAACCAGAATCAGTTGCCCGATCAGTATTTTTCCATGGGACCGGCCGCCTTGGAGGCGCAGGTTCCGAATCCGTTTTTTGGACTCATTACGACTCCGGGACCTCTTTCAGGACCAACCGTTGCCACCGGACAGCTTTTGCTGCCCTTCCCGCAATACCAGCGAGTGCTATTCCTGGATCCTCACCGCGGTACCTCAAATTACCGGTCGCTACAGACATCGTTCATGAAACGGTTCGGGGGGAAAGGCATCCTGAGCGTCGCCTATACCTGGTCGCGACTGATGTCTAACACCGACAGCACCAGCGCATTCCTGGACGAGGGATTTATTTTCGGCGGATCGACTCAGGACAACAACCATCTGGAGCGGGAGTATTCAGTAAGTTCTTACGACATTCCTCAAAACCTTTCCGTCGGGTACGGTCTTGACTTGCCTTTCGGCCGCAACAAGCACTACATGAGTGATGCTCACGGAGCACTAAACGCGGTCATCGGCGGGTGGCGGGTCAACGGCATCACTACCATCCGGAGCGGTGTCCCCATCAGTTCGTACCAATTTTTCCCCGGGTCAGCTCTCAGCCAGTTTGGCGGTGGTCAAGGTTACTTCGGAGCTCAAGGCCTCTGGATGCGGCCCGATCTTGTAGCTGGATGCAACCTGAAGGCGTCGGGCTCGCGTGAATCCCGGGCAGCCAACGGCTGGTTCAACACGGCCTGCTTCCAGCCTGTAGATACTGCCTCTGTGGTCAGATTCGGCGACGCGCCCAGAAACATTGATACGGTTCGCATGGACCACATGAACAACTGGGACTTCTCCATCGCAAAACGCAACGACATCACAGAGCGGGTGTATCTGCAGTTCACAGCGGAATTCTTTAACATGTTCAATCATGTGCGATTCGGCACGCCCAACGAGCAGGTTGGCACTCCAACCTTCGGCACTGTGACTTCGCAGGTAAACCCGCCGCGCGCAATTCAGTTCGGCCTGCGAGTTGGATTCTGATAACACCTGGCCGGCACCGCCCAGAAATGAGCGGTGCCGCCACCCTAATCAGCGCATATCCCCAATGCATGCCAAGAGGCACGGTGCTCATGATGAACCTGCGTCTTCTCCTCGTTCTGGGGCTAGCTTCGGCTGGCCTGCTGCTTCTCCCGCCCGGCTCTGCGCAGGAACGTCCCGCGGCGCCCAAGGTGATGGTGCAAAGTGACGGTACCGTCGAAGTTCCTGCCCAGACCGTGCCCATGTCGCCCTTCCTCAGTTCTGAAGCAAAGGCCTACGTTACCCAGCATTTGAGGGATATGCAGGATCCCGAGATTCTGAAGCAGGACGCTGGCGTTCCCCGCTTTATGAAGGGATACCTGGCGCGCGACTACCAACTTTTTGCCGTCGAGAAGAAGGACCTGAAGGTCGGGGGTGTGCATGCGTATGTTTACACGCCGAAATCCGGGGTCTCGGCGAAGAATAAAGAGAGGGTGCTGATCAATCTTCATGGGGGCGGATTTTCCGGTTGCTGGCCCGGTTGCGCGGAACTCGAGTCTATTCCCGTTTCTGCCTTGGGAGGGATTGAAGTAGTCAGTGTCGATTACCGCGAAGGCCCTGACTACAAATTTCCCGCAGCGAGTGAAGACGTGTCAGCGGTTTATCAAGAACTGCTGAAGACGCACAAACCCCAAAACATCGGCATATACGGCTGCTCGGCGGGTGGAATGCAGACTGCGATGTCCCTGGCATGGTTTCAGAAGCACTCGTTGCCTGTCCCCGGAGCGGTCGGAATCTTTTGTGCGTCGGCCGGTGGCATCTTCGGAGGCGATGCGCTGTACACGGCGGTTCCACTCGGCGAAGCGCGCTTATCCCAGCCCATGGCTCCAGGAGCGCGACCACCGTTGAGTTACTTCAGTGACACTGATCCGAAGGATCCACTGGTGTCGCCCATTGACTCGCCGGAAGTTCTCGCGAAGTTTCCTCCGACGTTGATCATTACCGGCACGCGGGGATTTGAGCTGAGCTCCGCTCTCTACACTCACGAGCAGCTGGTCAAGCTGGGCGTTGAAACCGATTTGCATGTTTGGGAGGGACTCTTTCACGGGTTCTTCTACAACGTGGATGTTCCTGAGTCCAGGGATGCTTTGAACGTCATCGTCAAGTTCTTCGATCGCAACCTCGGCCGGCAGTGATGCGCGTCAGGACAGATGAAGAAGTTTGTGCGGGAAAAGAGAATGCTGAAAATGAGATCTCGCGGTGTTTTTGTTTTCATTGTAATCATTGCGAATCTAACGGCCGCAGCTGCGCCCCCTAACGTCCACCAGCACTGGGTAAGCGCGTGGAGCGCTGCCATGCATGCTCCGTTACCCTTCCCAGGACTTCCCCCTTCCCCCGTGTTCGAAAACCAGACTATTCGCATGATTGTGCGCCCGACGATTGGCGGTGAACGCGTCCGCATCAGACTTTCCAATGCGTTCGGGACCTCGACTCTGAAAATTGGCGCAGCTCACATCGCGATCGCTGCGCAAGACGCGAAGACTGTACCGGAGTCTGATCACACCTTGACCTTCGGCGGTGCTTCGTCCATCAGTATTCCACCGGGCGCACCAGCTTTGAGCGACGCTGTGGACTTGCATATTTCGCCGTCCAGCGAGATCGCGGTGAGCCTTTTCCTGCCAGACAAGACACCTTCGTCTACCGTCCATTTCTGGGGACAACACAAAAGCTACATTTCAGAGACCGGCGATTTCAGTGGCAAAGCAGAGATGCCGAACGCCACGGCGAATGGGTCATGGTACTGGCTGGCGGATGTTGAAGTATCGGCTTCTGACCAAGCCGGGGCAATCGTAGCTTTCGGCGATTCCATCACAGATGGAGTGGGGGCGAACCAAGGTGACTACACCGATTGGCCCGACCTTCTGGCGAATCGCGTGGCGGGCGAGAAAGGAGCCCCGCCTCTGGCCGTTACAAATGAAGGCATCGGTGGGAATCGCATTCTGCGCGACGGCGCTGGCGTAAGCGCGCTGGCACGCCTGGACCGCGACGTCCTGGCACAGCCGGGGGTCGTCAGCATGATCGTGCTCGAAGGAATTAACGACATCGGCTGGCCGCACATGAAGCCGAAGTTACCCAACGGCACCACCATGAAAGAGGGTCCGTTTGCCAGTGAACTGGTGACGACGCAGGAAGTGATCATGGGTCTGCAACAGATCATCGAGCGCACTCATGAGCATGGGATCAGGGTGTTCGGCGCCACGTTGACGCCTTACGAAGGCGCTGATTACTACAGCGAGGACGGGGAAGCTACGCGTCAGGCCGTGAACCAGTGGATTCGCACCAGCGGTGCATTCGACGGCGTCTTCGATTTCGACGCTGCTGTTCGCGATCCCAGCCATCCCGGGCAGTTTCGCGAAGGCTATCACTCCGGCGACCATCTCCATCCCAGTGCAATCGGTTACAGGGCAATGGCGAACGCGGTAGACCTCACGATGTTGAGGAGCGGGGTGACTTCGAGTACGAAGAAGTAACCTCGCATGGGCATCGCAAAGCCCCGGTAGGAATGGCAGGACCGTGTGAAGATCAAGCAAATCGCGCTGGTTATTATGTTGTTCTGGGGCGTTTGCCTGGGGCAGAGTGGATCAGTACGGCCCACTACAAACCTTCCTGATGCGGAATTCCCTCGAGTCAACGGTGACCTGAGCGCCACCTTCCGGCTGCAGGCGGGGCAGGCGCTTAAAGTACAACTCCTCATGGAGTTTGGCCAGTCAACCTATGACATGGTCAAGGGGGAAGACGGCTATTGGAGCGTGACCACAAAGCCCTTGTTGCCGGGCTTCCACTATTACGCGATTTCGGTCGACGGATTCCCGGCGAACGATCCGGGGAGCAGAGTGTTTTTCGCTGCACGCAAGGAAGTTAGCGGGTTGGAGGTTCCGAGTTCAGAATCAGAGTTCTTTGCGATCAAAGACGTGCCGCACGGCACCGTGCGCACCGAATGGTATTTCTCGAAAACCACCGGTAACACAAGGCGCGTCTTTATTTATACTCCGCCGGGATATGACCTCAGCACCTCGCGTTTTCCGGTCTTGTACCTTCAGCACGGATACGGCGAGGACGAAGCCGGTTGGAGCGATCAGGGCCATGAGAACTTCATTCTGGATAATCTGATCGCCGCTCACAAAGCCGCGCCCATGATCATCGTGAACGAGAATGGGCTGCCCGGCCCGGGTTTTCAACCGCCGGCTCCGCCACGTACGGGTTCGAAGCCGCCTCCAATAGGAGAGGTGGCGCGCTACTTCATGGATGAACCGTACGAGGCCTTTGACCGGGTGGTTTCGCGCGACCTGATTTCCTTTGTCGATGCAAATTTCCGTACCCTGGCGGACCGTGAGCATCGGGCGATTGCCGGCCTTTCCATGGGTGGGGCCCAGGCGCTTCGCATCGGACTCAATCATTTGGACCAGTTCGCCTACATCGGGGCATTCAGTCCGGCGATTGACATCACCGATACCACAAAAGACTATGACGGGCACTTGGCGAATTCGGCAAAGGTCAACCAGCAGCTGCGGTTGTTATGGATTGGAATCGGTAGTGACGATTTTCTGCTCGTGCCTGTGCGGGAGTCTCATGCGACTTTGGAAAAAGCAGGGATCATACACGTGTGGGTCGAGAGTTCCGGGGCCCACGTGTGGACCGTCTGGCGAAAATACCTCGCCGATTTTGCGCCGAGGTTGTTTCAATGAAGCGCTAGGCCTACTCAATGCGCAGGACGACTGATACAAGGTTATGACGAAGCCAGCGCTCATGGTCGGGTTGGGCGAGGTGTTGTGGGATATTCTGCCCTCCGGCAAGGTGTTGGGTGGCGCGCCTGCTAACTTCGCATACATGACGAACGTATTGGGGGACGAAGGAATCGTCGCCAGCCGGATCGGCAACGATGAATTAGGGCGAGAAGCCTGCCGGGCAATGCAGGATCTCGGATTGAACACGGCGTACCTGCAGCGGGACAATGAGCACGAGACCGGTACTGCGGCGGTATCAATCGATCCCGCCGGCCAGCCGAATTTTACTATCAAAGAATTGGCTGCGTGGGATTTCCTGCATTGGACGGCAGAGTGGGAAGACTTATCCAGCAGGGCTGACGTGATCTGCTTCGGTTCTCTAGCGCAGCGTTCGCACGCATCCGCAGTTGCAGTGGAATCTTTTCTGCAAAACGCACCGCCAAAAAGTCTCCGGATATTTGATGTCAATCTACGGCAGTCGTTCTACGACCAGGATGTCTTGAGGAAATCGCTTCGGCGCGCGCATATTGTCAAACTCAATGACCAGGAATTGCATCAGGTATCCCGGTTGCTCAACCTGGGCGCCGGGACTGAAGAAACACTAGCCAAGCGATTGCTCAACGAATATGGCCTGCTGCTGGTTTCCGTAACGCGCGGGGCTCAGGGCAGTATTCTGGTCTCACAATCTCAGACAGTTGAGCATAGCGGCTTTCACGTGAAGATCGCCGATGCGATTGGCGCCGGGGATGCCTTTACGGCATGCCTTGCTCATTATTACTTGCGGGGGCATTCTCTTGAAGACCTCAGCGACCTTGCGAACCGCTTTGCATCGTGGGTTGCGACTCAGAGGGGTGCAACTCCTCTGGTAAGCGCCGGCCAGTTACAAGGTATCTTAGCTGGAGCGATTCGCTGAACGTCTAGCGCTTGAGGTTTTGGAGGTGATATGTTTTCGCAATTTTCCCGAAAGTTAGTGTGCTTCGTCTTCGGACTGGCTACGTGGGCGTCGGCGCAGCCGACAGACTCATGCACAAGGCTGGTGAACTTCAAAGTGCCGGGCGTGGAAATCACCAAAGCTACACTGATTGCTGCTGGAACCACCGAGCCCAATCCTTACGGACCGGGCCACAGTGCTCCCCTTCCAGCCTACTGCCGCGTTGAAGGAGTTATCAACCGCCGCATTGGCGTGGGCGGCGAAGAGTTTGGAATCAACTTTGCCCTGGCGATGCCGGAGCACTGGAACAGCGATTTTCTGATGCAAGGCGGAGGTGGCGGAAATGGCGTTGTACTGCCACCGCTTGGCCTGATCGCTGCCGGCGATACGCCCGCGCTCATGCGCGGCTTTGCGGTGGTCAGCACCGATACTGGCCATAAGAGTCATGGGGGTGCTTTTGATTTCGGCTTCATGAAAGACGAGCAGGCCTATCTGGATTTTGCATACCTTGCTAATGCGCAGGTGGCGGCGCTCGCCAAAGAACTCATCGCGCAGTACTACTCAAAGGCGGCGGCTCATTCCTATTTTTCCGGATGCTCCACCGGCGGGCGCGAAGGCATGATTCTCTCGCAGCGCTATCCCACGGTTTTCGACGGGATCATCTCCGGCGATCCGGCCATGCGTACCGGGCTTTCCAATCTTGCCATCGGAAGGTGGATACCCATTGCCTTCAACCAGGTCGCGCCGAAGGACGCGAATGGAAAACCAATCATTGAGCAGTCCATCACAGACAATGACCGCAAGCTGATCAAGGACGGGCTCTTGAACCGATGCGACGCCAAAGACGGTGTTGCCGATGGGCTGATCTCCGATCCTCTCGCGTGCGATTTCGATCCGGAGATGCTGGCGTGTAAGGGCGCGAAAAGCGACTCCTGTTTGGCCGCGGACAAAGCCGCCGCCATCAAGAAAGCCCTGGCTGGTCCGAAGACCTCAAACGGAACCCCGGTCTATCCTGGGTTCCTCTACGACACAGGCATCACGGACGGCCCGCCGTTCCGCGGATTGCTCTCGCCCGGCCCCGGTCTCTTCGGACCTGCGCCGACAGAGTTGACGCTCGACGTTGATAAGGAAGCTCTGGCAGACATCCAGCCCCTGGTGGACTCGATGTCCACTAACTTGACAACGTTCTCTGGTCACGGAGGAAAGCTGATCTTCTACCATGGCGACAGCGATCCGTGGTTCTCACCGCTCGACACTTTCACTTACTACAAGGATATGGTGACTGCGAACGGAGGCCTCGAAGCAGTGTCAAAGTGGAGCCAGTTTTATTTTGTTCCCGGGATGAGCCACTGCGCCGGCGGCAAGTCGCTTGACCAGTTTGATTTGTTGGGCGCAATGGTCAGCTGGGTAGAGAAAGGAACCACGCCGACATCAGTGACTGCGACCGGAAAAGCGTTTCCGGGGCGCAGCCGCCCACTCTGCGCTTATCCCAGGCACGCTCATTACAAGGGACAGGGCGACACCGAAGACGCCAACAACTTTGAGTGTCGTTGATCACGCTCCTGCGACTTCGTATTTCAGTATGCCCGATGGGCCTCGGTCAACCCGTCGAGGTGTCCGTTCTTTGAGTGGTCGAAAATTGTAGAACTTAGACTTATCGGGGATGACTTCGACCGTCTCGTCAAGGTTTCGCGCAATGACCGCGGTTAGCGAATCCTGGATTGACCGGTGAGTGCCTGATGATGCTTCGAAACTCCACTGTCCGCTAGCTGTCCAATAAGGATTCCCAAACGTTACTTACCGCAGGTGCACTTCCCTGCTTTGCTTGCGGACCCTGAAGGACATAGGATAGGGGAACGAGCATGGCAAAACGGCGCAGCGGCACCCATCGGATCGCGGACATTGCCCAGGTGTCGAGAGGTACGGTCGACCGGGCCTTGCACGGGCGCGGAGGTATTAACGAAGCAACCCGTCAACGCATTTTGGAAATAGCCCGCCAAATCGGGTATAAGCCCAATCTTGCGGCTCGCGCCCTCTCGGCTAACCGGGCGACGGCCAAAATCGGCGTATGCATTCCTCGCGAGATCCACTTCTTCTATGACCAGCTGTGGAACGGAGTATTGGAAGAAGCGGAGCGGGTTTCGCAGTCTGGCGTTGAATTCATAAATCGCCCTATCCAGAACCTGGGTGAGGGAGATGCCAAAGTCTTTCGGGAACTCATGGCCAGCCGGGTTGACGGAATTATTATCACGGCCGGCAATCCCAAAGATTTGAAGCCACTGATCGACAAAGCCGAAAACAAGGGAATCCGCGTCGTTTGCGTGGACACGGACGCTTCTGAGAGTCGGCGTTCCAGTGTTGTTTACGTGGAGCCTTATCTCAGCGGGTGCGTGGCGGGCGAGTTGCTGGGGAAGATTGTTCCTCCGGGTTCAAAAGTGGCGGTTGTTGCCGGCATGTTGATGGCCGAGGACCATCGGAGAAAAGCGGAGGGTTTTTCGGAAACATTCCCGAAACACTGCCGGGGCGGACAAATTGCGGCCGTCATCGAAGGGCACGAAGACGAAGAAGAGAGCTTCCAAAAAACTCTCGGTCTATTGCGGCGTATTCCGGAGCTCGCGGGAATTTATGTCAATACAGTGAACTGCCTGCCTGTGTGCCGCGCCCTGGAAGCGGGGAACCTTGAGGGGAAGGTGAAACTAATTACGACTGACCTCTTCATGGAGATGTCTCGCTACTTCAAGAAGGGCACGATTTTTGCGTCCATTTACCACCAACCGCACCGGCAGGGACAAATCGCCGTCCGCCTGATGGCGGATCATCTGATCTCAAAAGTCAAATTTCCTCCCAGAGTCTGTCTGAGCCCAGCGGTGGTGATGTTGTCTAATCTTCACCTCTTCAGGGAGACGCGCTTCAGCCAATCAACAACTCCCGACGGGTCGGACACAGGTTTGCCCGATCCACAGAGCACGAAAGCGAGAGCTCGAACTCGCGCTTGACAGGCTATATGGCTGTTACGGAATTCACTAGTTTCGCTCCTGACCAATTATTGGATCCCCTCAAGTTTCTCGCCCCCGGCATTGGCACGCGCTGAAACGTCGTATTTCATCCCAACCGTTTGTCGCGCTGTCGAAAAGCTACCAAAAAAAACTTGACAACCAGGGTTACATGGGTGCATCGTGCACGTGCACGATAGTTGTCGTGCACGTGCACGGCAGCGGTGCGCACAGTGGAGCTCGCCACCGCGGGCTACGTCCACAGACCTCAAAGGGCCCGGAAATTCCGAGGTCCATAGTCCATCGCGTTCCAGATGCCCGGTTCTATGGCGGGAGGAGCAGATTATGTTGATTCACGATTTCGGATGGCGGAAGTCGACAGGGGTTGTGCTGGTTCTGTTGCTGGGGTTCTCTCTTACCACGCATCTCGCGGCCCAAGTCGACATGGGCTCGATATCAGGCGTGATCCGTGACCCATCCGGCGCAGCCATACCCAATGCGAAGGTCGTGCTGACGAATGAGGACACCAATATCTCCGCCTCCACGACAACGGGATCGGAAGGGCAGTATACGTTCTCCCCGGTTAAGGCCGGACTGTACTCCGTGTCCGCGTTTGCGACCGGGTTTCGGACGGTCAAGCAAAACAACGTCACTCTTGATGTGCAGCAGAAACGTGCAGTGGACATCTTGCTGCCCATCGGACAAACGACAGAAACGGTCGTCGTCGAGGCGGCGCCGCCTCTGCTGCAAACGCTGGACGCGTCCGTGGGCCAGGTGGTCGAGGAGAAGGCTATTAACAATCTGCCCCTGAATGGCCGGAACTTTACCTTTCTCGCACAACTCTCTGCCGGTGTCACTCAGGGCCAGCAGGACACGCGCGGCTTAGGCGGGAGCGGAAGTTTTGCGGCAAACGGATTGCGACCGGCGCAGAACAACTATTTGCTCGACGGCATCGATAACAATACGAACCTCGTAGATTTTCTCAACGGTAATGCCTATTCCGTGAAGCCACCGGTGGATGCGATTCAGGAATTCAAGGTTGAGACGAATAACTACAGCGCGGAGTCTGGCCGGTCTGCGGCTGCGGTACTGAATGCCACCCTCAAGTCTGGTACCAATGGCTTTCACGGCGCGCTGTGGGAATTCTTTCGCAACGACAAACTCGATGCGGCCAACTATTTTGAGAATGGGCTTGAGAAAGGCGAATTTCGCCAGAACCAGTTCGGGGCTACGTTTGGCGGCCCGATCCGCCGTAATAAGACGTTCTTCTTCGTGGATTACGAAGGCACGCGCATTCGCCAAGCCAACCCCTACACGAGTACAGTGCCAACTGCACTGGAGCGCAGCAGCAGTTATACAAACCTCTCCGAATTGCTCAGCCAGGGACCTGCTCCGACCAGCTGCATGCAGGATCCAAGCCAATCGGGTTGCGTCGGTGATGTGCTAGGGCGGGGTTTTACGCTCGGACAAGTCCTCGACCCATCCACCACGCGTACCATTTTTTGCGGTGTGGCAGATCCCGTGTCCGCAATGACGGCGCCCTGCCCCAGCGGGACCGCAGTAGGCAGCCAGATCGGTTTTGCCAGAGAGCCGTTCGCCGGAAATCTGCTTCCCGCAGGACGCTTGGATGCGAACGCGATCAAACTCCTGAACTTGTATCCAGCTCCGAACAGGTCAGGCCTGTTCAATAACTACCTGTCCAATCCAGCGATCAACAACAACGCCGATCAGTTCGACGTGCGCGTCGATCACAACCTCAGTTCGAAGGACAGTGCTTTTGGTCGCCTCAGCTATGTGAGAAATCCGGTTCTCATTCCGGGACCTTTCGGCGGCATAGCGGATGGCGGTGCCTTCTATGCCGGGGATCAGAACACGAGATCCTGGAACTCGGCGCTCAGCGAATCGCATGCATTTTCACCGACATTTGTGAATGAGTTCCGGTTGGGATACAACCATCTGCAGGCGACGCGCGCTCAGCCTAATGCCGACACACAGGGAATTCCCGAGCAGTTCGGCATCCAGGGCGTCCCGCAAGGCAATTCGAATGGCGGACTGGGTTCCATCTACTTCACAGGCCTTAACTCGCTGGGCAGCAGCCAATACTTGCCTTCGATCGAACTAAGCACCACGTCGCAGATAACGGACAACCTGACTAAGACAATTGGGCGGCACACTCTCAAAGTGGGATTCCAATGGCAGCGCCTGGGTTTCTCCATTCTGCAGCCGATCGCAGCCCGGGGAACCTGGGCTTTCAACGGTCTGTATACAGAAGTCCCGACCACGACCGGAGGCAATACCGGGCTGGCGCAGATGCTTTTGACGCCAATTCCGGGAACGGTGCCAGGTGCCGCCGATTTCGTGGGAGGATCCGATTCGATCAGCGCGTCTAACATCGCCAATACGTCGATGCAGCACCGGTACTACGCAGGATATTTTCAGGATGATCTCAGAGTGACCTCAAAACTGACACTGAACCTGGGCCTGCGGTACGAATATTTCGGCCAGTTGAAAGAGAACTATGGTGCGCAATCGAACTTCCAACTTGCCGGGGCAAACGGGCGCTCGACGTTCCTGCTAACCCAGCAACGCTGCAATACTCCACTTTCTGCCGACTTCAAAACAGCTGCGGCGGCGGATGCGATTGATATCGTGTGTTCGAGCCAGCCGGGTCTCGGGGTGTCGCAGAAGGGAAATTTCTCGCCGCGATTCGGATTTGCCTATCAAGTCGCTCCCAAGTTAGTGCTGCGAGGAGGATACGGGATCTTCTACGGCGGTTTCGAAAATTCGGTGATCGAAACTTATGTGGACTTTCCTTTCCAATATACGCTGGGCTATGGCAATCTGGTGCCCAATGCACCGATTACCTTCGGCAACGGCTCCATTGGCACGCTTGAGACTGGAATCACCGGCATTCCTCTGACTTCGGGCGCCGTTGAACCGGGAGGCGTCTCCTTCACGGGAGAGGACTTCCACCTGCCGACCCCTTACACCCAGGGGTATAACCTCACAGTGCAGTACGCGCTAAGCCCCAACGATAGCGTGCAAGTGGGCTATGTCGCCAATACCGTCCATCATATGGGCACGTACGTCAACCCGAATACTCCACGGCAGATTCTCCCGCCTGGACTGAATGCCTTATCGTATTCTCCCTATCCTGATTTCTCGTCGTACATGGTCTATTCCACATTTTCAGGCAATAGCCACTACAACTCTCTCCAGGCCAACTACGAACGACGGGTCGGCCACGGCTTGAGTCTTCTCGGCAATTTCACCTGGGCCAGTTGTCTGGGCGATGCCGTGGACGTTCTGAATCCAACCGCACTGGGCCCAAGCTACCGCGCTCCCTTCCTTCCGAATTTTGGCATACACGGGGACTACTCACGGTGCGACTTCGACATCAACAAAGTAGTCCACTTCAGCGGGATGTATGAACTGCCGTTCGGGCATGGGCGGCATTTCCTGGGCGGCAGCAGCGGTTTGGTCAACGCGATCGTGGGCGGCTGGGACACCAACTGGATCCTGACCCTGCAGGACGGTCAACCGGGGACGGTCCCATGCGCCATCGCGACGACTTCAGGGTTCGGGTGTTACGCGCTGACGGTTCCTGGCGTCGATCTCTATGGCGGGAAGCATAATGTGGATCAGTGGATGAATCCGTCGGCTTTCGCAACGCCTCCAGTGGCGACGACGATTGGGCAAACCGACTACAGCCCCCTGGGCGGTGGACCGGCCCAGTTCCGTGGACCGGGTTTTCATCGCCTGGACTTCTCTTTGTTCAAGCAGTTCCAGGTAAGTCGACCGTTTCCGGATGGAGTTTCGCTCCGAGTTCTTCAACTTGACCAATCATCCTAACTTCTCAAATCCTGGATTCGCGTTGAATGGTGTACCGGCGGCCCCCGGAGCACTGAACTACAACAATCCCTCGAATTTCGGAAAGATTACGTCGACCCGCGATGGGCAAAACGATCAGCGCGAAATTCAATTCGCACTGAAGCTTTATTTCTGAGGCGGGAGGGGTCGTTGGCCGCGCCTTCATGAGCAAAAGAGCACTCGGACAATGCCCCGGCATCGTTTCGACGGATTCCAAGTGGGAGTAACCGGCGACTCGTCAGCAACGGGAGGCGAAAATCACCTTGGCCGGCGCAGATCAGATTTCTCGCATGCTCCGAGAGGGAGAAGAACATGTTTCGCGTGATTTGCGCAGTATCGCTATTACTGTGCCTATTCGTCTCGCCTGCAGTTAGTGCGGCGGCTCCAGGCAAACTGGAGTTGTCGAACAACTGGAAATTGTCTGCTGCGAAAGACACGGGAGCCGAAGGTGCGGCAATCTCCACGTCCGATTACCAGGACCGGGCGTGGCATCCGATCCGTCGCATGCCCGCAACTGTTCTCCAAATCCTGCAGGAGGATGGTGTCTACCCCAACCTGTATGTCGGCAAGAACATGCTCGAGAAGGTCCCGCAGGATTTGTACCAGCAGGACTGGTGGTATCGCACTGTATTCACTGCGCCGGCTGGTTTCTCGAACTACACTCTCGAGTTCCCGGGAATTAACTACCGCGCCGAAATCTGGATCAATGGGCAGAAGGCGGCGGACAAGACGCAAATCGTCGGCATGTATGCCGCTCACCAACTGAATGTGACGCAGTGGATCAAGGCAGGAGCGCAGAATGTGCTGGCCGTAAAAGTCACACCCGAGCAACTGGTTCAAGACGTCAATGGTGTGGAGCTGGCGGACAGCTGGTTTGATTGGATCAATTGGAAATATCTGGGATACAAAGGCGAGTACACCAGAAAACATCAGTTCGATGCCTCCTTCGTGCCTGACAGAAACGCAGGCATTTGGAAGCCGGTCTACTTAAAAACGACAGGTGACGTTGCGCTCGAAAACCCAGCGGTCAACTCTGAACTGTCCCTGCCACAAGCCATCGCGCGGCTTACGGTTCATGCTACATTGCATAACTTTGCCGCGCGATCCGTCACCGGCACTCTGAAGGGGACAATTTCTCGGCAAGGCAAGACCAGCATCGAAGTCGAACAGAGCCTCACTCTTACGCCCGGCGAGACTCGCGAAGTCGCCCTTGATCCAGAAAAATATCCCAACCTAGTCGTACGCAATCCCGACCTCTGGTGGCCGTACACCATGGGTCAGCCCTCCCTCTATGAGCTGAGTCTGGAGTTTGTGCAGGCTCAAAGAACCTCTGACAGTTCTCACATTCGTTTCGGCATACGCAGCATTACCCAACACCGCGATCGTGACGAAGAATTCCCCGATAAGGGCAAGGGCGGAAATTTCTATCTTCAAGTCAACGGTCGCGACTTCCTGATGCGCGGCGCGGATTACACACCGGACCTGCTATATCGGTACGATCCTGACCGCGAGGCCGAAATCCTGCGCTATGTGAAAGACCTCGGGATGAACATGTTGCGCTGGGAATCGAAGATCTCCAGTGAGCATATTGTCGAACTCGCCGACGAAGAGGGCATTCCTCTGATGCTCGGCTGGATGTGCTGCAACCAGTGGGAGAAGTGGGAACAGTGGAGCGACGAGGATCATCGCGTTGCATCGGAGAGCCTTCGTTCGCAGATTCTTATGCTCCGGCCGCACGCTTCGGTATTCATCTGGGCCAATGGAAGCGATGGCCGGCCGCCCGAGCCTGTTCGCAATGAATACCACAAGATCCTGTCTGAGCTACACTGGCAAAACGCGATCGTGGATACGGTTTCATCGTTCGCCAAGGACGACAAGGGAGAACGTCTTTGGGACGGCATAATTATGGAAGGCCCGTACAGCTGGCGCCCGCCTACATACTGGTTCAGTGGGCGGTACGTCCCGTCTCGGGGCTCTTCCGCGGAGCAGGGCGACAATGAGAGTATCCCCACCCTGGAGAGCCTGAAGAAGTTCATTCCTGCCGATAAGCTCTGGCCGATCAACGACACGTGGTTTTTCCATGCGGGAGCAATCGAAAACACCAACGTGCTGATGAACGTGCAGCGAGCCGTGGATCGGCGCTACGGTCCTTCCAGCGGCGTGGAGGAGTTCGTGCGCAAGGCGCAAGTCACGCATTACGAGAGCACCCGCGCGCAATTCGAAGACTTCGCCGCAAACGGCTGGGCCAATCACAAGATGACCCTCTACTGGATGTTAAATAGCCACTGGCCCTCCTTCTATGGCCACATCATTGATTATTATCTGAGTCCCGGCGGCGCGTACTACGGCGCAAAAAAGGGCCTGCGTCCCGTTTCTGTGGTTTTCGATAGTTACGCAACGGGCGATCACAGCCAGGCTAAGATCGTGGTCTTCAACCAGAGTCCTGCCGACGTGCATGGTCTCCGTGTACGAGTGCGCGTTTACGATCTGAATGGCAAGGTTCTCGACGACCGCTCCGCCGATAACATCCAAGTTTCGTTCAATGGCACAACTCAGGTCACGGCCCTGCCTCGCTATCCCCAAAGTACTCCGGTGTTCTTTGTGCGTTGCCAATTGTCTGATAGCGCCGGAAAGCTGGTGGCTGAGAACACCTACTGGCAATCGCAGAAAGACGATGACATGGGAGACCGCAAAAACGACTCCGCGTTCGACCTTAAGCAGGACAGTTGGGCGGACATGACGGCGCTGAACACGATGGCTCCAGTGCAACTGGAAGTCAGCGCTCACCAGAGCACGACCGAGGGTGGCACAAAGGTCGCTATCCGGCTGCATAACCCGTCCGAACGCATCGCTTTCTTCGAACGGGCGGCCGTCTCCGCTACAGAGAACGGTGACGAAATCCTCCCCATCCGTTACGACGATAACTACATCACCGTGTATCCCGGCGAGACTGCTGAGATCGATGCCATCCTGGCGAAGTCGGCAGAACCGCGCTGGGTCCGGCTGGAAGGGTAC
>CAWJBA010000021.1:0-294160 GCA_963841075.1 Terriglobia bacterium | reverse complement strand
ACTCTCCTTCTCGAAAAGCTGCTCGTGCGGGACTCGTCTGCGTTCTTGCAACTGTTGCTTTTTTATTGCTGCCAGGTCTCGGACTGTCTCTGTATATACCGACTCGCCTGACGAGCGTCATTGCTCGATCTGGCCGTGCCGCTTCGGTCTCATCGGGGAAAAAGGGGGCGGGGCGCAAGACTACTCATTCTTCTATGACCAAGGCCTCAAGCATAGAGACGGTGCAGACGACGTCCCGGTTCGGGCAGAACCGATCAAATCGCTTCTCAATATCCCGCTAGCGTCCTTGCCCTTGCTGAGTTCATCGACGGCCGGCGACGATACAGGAGCAACCCAGTCTGCGAGCGTCAAAAGGGATGTCGAACTGCGAAGCCGACACGCTGTCTGGGATGAAACTCCGATGCCACTTGCCAGTCCCCCGAAATGGCGTTCCCTTGCGATTGGCGCCATCACCGGAGCCGTCGGACTCGTTACTGGGCAGGTTGATCCCGATGATGTAGACGGACGACGAAAGCGAACCCGCCAACCACACTAGCCTAATTCGGTCTCTCCGTAGTGCTCTCCGTACTTCGTTGTCGAGGACGAAACTTGACACAACCATCAAATCAAACAACACAGCAATCAGGCGAGCTTCATCTCGACTTGCCCTAAGACGGGTGCTCCGTTCTGGATTCCTCTTTCAGTGCTCCGCACACCGTTGGCCTCGAAGCAAATCCAGAAAGCAGCGAGCGCAGCGACTTCCTTTAACGAGACACTCGGCGGAGAACAGCTGGTAACTAAACGAAGCGGGACTTGTTTGGCACTGTTGGCACACCGCTTGTAACTCCGGTTCCGGCTTATCCAGATCTGGCAAGGCGCCTACCCTTTCCACATTTTCCTGTTGTTTCATTGCGTTTCCAGACAGCACAGTTCTCAATGGGTTAACACTTACTTGTCAAAGCAGGATTAGAGCCCTTCTCAGCCTTGACACGCTTCTCTTATGGTAGTAAGACTCAAGACTGAATTGCAAGCGTTTTACGCTCGGAAATCATTCGGTCACTTCTCTCGAATTTGCGCCGCGATCGATTGGCTAAGTCGGCTATGCGTTCCCTTCTCGTTCTTGGTGTCGTTCTCGCGCTTTTGCCTGGCAGCATTTTGGGTCAGACTCTCACGCGGCGGCCCGAACAACAGGGCTCAGAGGGAGGTGGGACAGCGGCTCATCAGCCTACGCAGAAATCAATTCTTCTGTCGGTGCCAGCCGGCATGGCTCTGAAGGTTGTACTCGATCAAACCGTGCGTATACGCCGAGTCGGACAACCGATCCACGGAACGATAGTCGAGCCCGTATACGCTTTTGACCAGTTGATCATTCCGGCGGGGGCTGCGATTACTGGTGAAATCTCAGCCATCGACCCCGTGCTCAAGAGGCGGCGTGTTGTGGCCGCGATGAATGGCGAGTTTTCGCCATCGCGGCAGGCGCATATCGTTTTTACAGACATCGTGCTGGCTGACGGTCGACACATCCCCGTGAAGACAAACGTCAACATGGGATCCAGCGGGGTCTTGCAATTCCTGTCCGCCGGCGAAACGAAAGATCGGCAGAGCAAGAAAAGCGAGGTCAAGAACATTGTCTCTCGAGAGATCGGTGAAGCCGAAAGGGCAGTCAAGGCCGACTGGAAGGCCACAAAGACCAAGCTGAAGGAACCTGGGAGGATACAGAAGGCTCGTCGCTTCGCCATGGCTCAACTTCCGTACCATCCTCAATATATTGATTCTGGGACCGGCTTCACTGCGGAGCTGCAAAGCCCGCTGGAGTTCGGATTTAGGCCGCTTACTCCCACTGTGTTGGAAAGCATTGGGTCAAGCTTCCCTGGAGGAAGCGTGGTACACGCAATCCTCATCACGCCGCTCGACTCAGCGCACAGCAGAAAGGGGGACGCCGTGGGAAGCACTCATCACCCAACCGCTGGTTAACTCGGGTCATCTGTTTCTTCCTGAGGGAAGCCGGCTCAGTGGTTCAGTCCTGCAAGTGCGGCCCGCGCGCAAGCTGAACCGAAATGGACAGCTCCGCATCGCGTTCCGCCAAGTTGTTCCCCCGGGCGGGATTCAACAAGCTGTAGACGCAAGCCTGGCAGGTGTCGCGGTAGAAAAAGGCGAACATCTGACGCTCGATTCCGAAGGCGGGGCGCAGGTTACAACCCCCAAGACCCGTTATCTGACCACCGCAATTTCTGTCGCGCTCGCCAGTTCGTCCATGGCAGACCATGACCGCGACGCGGGAATTCACGGAGCAGATGGTGGAGATGTTGGCAAAGGTGCAGCCAATGGGGCGTCTGGATTCCGCTTCCTGGGCACCATCATTGGAGCGTTTTCTCACTCGCGAGTCGTCGCCTCAGGATTTGGATTTTATGGGGCCGTCATATCGGTCTATTCTCATTTTCTTGCCCGGGGCCGTGACGTGGTTTATCCAAAAGATATGTCAATGACGATTGAACTCGGAGCGACCGAGCAGCAGCCCGCAGCCGAAGGCCTGCCCGCTAGCCGAACCGCACGATAGCCTCTGACACTGATCCGGAATCGAGATAAGGACAACCATTTGCCCTTTTGGATGCATCCAGTTGACAGCCAGTCTTAATTGGTTAAGACTCTGTATCCAATAGGGCGTGTCAGGTAACTTCCCTCGCCAATCGGAGCTGCCGCAAATGTGTGGAATTCTCGGGTATTCCCATCTCGCGGGATCATTGCCCGCAGGACTTCTCACCACGGCCTTGGAAGCTCTGGCGCACCGGGGCCCTGACCATCACGGCACTTTTTGCTCGGAACGAATGTCTCTAGGGGCGACCCGCCTGCGCATTCTCGATCTCGATGGAGGTGATCAACCCCTGTTCAGTTCGGACCGTGACGTGGTCGTTGTTTTTAACGGAGAGATTTTTAATTATCCGGAATTACGTGCCGAGTTAGAAGTCGAGGGATATAGATTCGAAACGCGCTGCGATACCGAGGTCGTCCTCAACGCCTTCTTGCGCTGGGGCGGATCGTGCTTCTCGCGGCTGCGTGGGATGTTCGCGATTGCGATCTGGGTGCGGTCCGAAAGTCGTCTCATTCTCGCCCGCGACCGCATGGGCATCAAGCCCCTTTACTACAGCCATCAGAATGGCGAAATCTATTTCGGTTCTGAGCTGAAGTGCATACTCCTTCATCCCGCGGTCAGACGTAACATTTGTCTCTCGGGCCTTAACTGCTTTCTCAGTCTCAACTACGTTCCCGGCCCTCTCACTTTGGTCGAGGGCGTGGTTAAGCTGATGCCGGGGCATTCTCTCGAGTGGCAAAACGGACGTTGCCGCGTTGGCTCTTATGTCACTCCATCAGACGTGACTCAAGCCCCGCACTCAATCGACGCTGCTTGCGAGGAACTGGACGGGCTGCTGACCCAATCGTTGAAAGAGCAACTTGTCTCCGACCTGCCCGTTGGTATCTGGCTCAGCGGCGGCCTGGACTCATCGACGATCCTGCATTACGCCGCACAAGCGCATCAGGGGTCACTGCAAACCTATTCCGTCACTTTTCGGGGACGCTCATTCGACGAGAGCAGATACATCAGGGAAGTCAGCCGCCATTTCGGCACAAAGCATTCGGAGTTTGATCTCAGCGACAGCGCCGACCTGGTGGATGCTATCGACCGGATCGCCTATTACTCGGATGAACCCAGTGCGGATGCCGGAGCCTTGCCACTCTGGTTTCTGGCCCAGATGACCAGCCGTGATGTCACCGTCGTTCTCACGGGCGAGGGCGCCGACGAACTGTTTGGAGGCTATCTGACCTACCGAGCCGATCGCTACAATGCGCTCGCCGGGAGGGTCCCCCTTCAACTGCGCAAGGCAGCTTTGTCGCTGGCCACGCTTCTTCCCGTGTCCAATGAAAAGATCAGCCTGGAATACAAGGTCAAGCGATTTCTACAAGGCTCTCTATTATCGCCAGAATTTGCGCACGTGTTCTGGAACGGAACATTTTCGGAGGCGGAAAAACAGAGACTGTTCTTGTTTGCCGATCCCGGCCCGCTGGATGCGGTGCTGGGCACGATGGTTGACGGCCGTGGTCTACAACGCTATCTGGACTTCGATCAGCGGTATTATTTGCCCGACGACATTCTGTATAAGGTGGACCGCATCAGCATGGCTCATTCGCTGGAGGTCCGCCCACCGTTTCTCGATCAGCGAATCGTCGACTTCGCTGCCAGTTTGCCGGAACGCTTCAAGCTACGTGGATCTCAGTCCAAGTATGTGCTGCGCCGCCTCATGAAGGATAAGTTGCCGCAGACTGTGTTGCGGCGGCCGAAAATCGGCTTCGATGTCCCCATTCATGAGTGGCTGCGCGGATTACTGCGGCCTTTCTTGCTGGACACGTTGTCGCAGGAAGCGGTCGTAGCGACTGGGCTATTTCACTGGCCTGTTCTGAAGCAGCAAATCACAGCGCATCTGGAAAGAAGAGCGAATCTGGGGTATCACCTATGGGGCTTGATGGTTCTACTGATCTGGATGAAACGATGGAAAATCGAGCCAGCGTCGGAGGAGGTGGGACCCTCGATCCCAAGCGTCGAAGTCCTCGACGCGGCTGGATAGTAGTCTTAGCAGCCTCCTTCGTTTTTCTGCTAAATATCGTGAGCCCGCCTCGTCTCATGGACGACGTGGACGCAGTCCAGGCACAGATCGCTCGCAACATGCTGGCCAGTGGCGACTGGGTCACGGCGCGTCTTGATGGCATCGCCTATCTTGAGAAAGCGCCGCTCACTTACTGGCTGATCGCACTGTCGTTCAAAGTTTTCGGGGTTCACGATTGGGCTGCGCGCCTGCCGCTCGCCCTCGCGGCCGTTCTGTTGTGCTGGGTCACCTATCGCTTTGCACGCTGGGCATTTGACGAGGAAGCAGGGCTGTACGCCGGCATCGCTATCGCTACCTCGGTTGGACTGTTTCTGTTCACGCGGATCTTAATCCCGGATGCCGCGCTTACTTTGACCATCACCGGCGCCATCTGGGCGTGGTCGTCGCTGCTTGAGCCGGAGCAAAACCTGCCACTTCGCTGGTCGGTCATGCTGGGGGCGTGTCTGGGAACCGGCTTGTTGCTCAAGGGCCTGATCGCCGTGGTTTTTCCGGTGCTGGCAGGTGTTGCCTACATGGCCCTGACTCAGCAGCTCTTTTCCATCAAGTCGTGGCGTCGATTGACTCTAGGCACCGCCATCACCATCGCCTTAGCGATCGCTGTTCCGTGGCATGTCTTCCGCCAACCCTCCGCAACCCGCCTTACTTTGCATTTTCGATGCATAGTGCTCCCGGCGAATATCGGGGATTTTTCTGGTTCTATTTCATCAACGAACATCTCCTGCGCTTTCTCCGAACCTGCGATACCCGCGCGACTACAACACCGTTCCAAGGCTATGGTTTTGGCTGTTGAACTTGGTCTGGATATTCCCTTGGACCCCTTTTCTGATCGGCATTCCAAGGTTGTCACTAAATCCCGGCTCCCGAGCTGAACGAACAAGATTGATGGCGGTTTGCTGGGTGGGCGTAGTGCTGCTGTTCTTCACCTTTTCAACCACGCAGGAGTACTACTCCATGCCGATCTATCCTGCACTAGCCCTGCTTGTCGGATCGGCCATCAGCGCCGGAGGTCGAAGGATTCGCACGGCCACGTCCGTTCTCTTCACTATCTCATCGATCGTGTGCGTGGGACTCACCGTCCTGCTTGTGCTGGTTTGGCATGTGCCTGCGCCCGGCAACATTTCAAGCGCCCTGACTCAACACCCGGAACTCTACACGCTGTCGATGGGACACATCCGGGACCTAACCCTCAACGCGTTTGCCTACCTAAAACTGCCCCTGTTTCTTGCTGCGCTGGCATTCGGAGGGATCGCTGTCGGGACCGCAAAATGGAGAAGCGAATCCCGTAGGCTAGTCTTCGTCGTCGCTGTTGGCATGATCATCTTTTTTCAGGCAGCCCGGATTGCCCTCGTCCGCTTCGACTCATATCTGGGGTCGTATCCTCTGGCGCAAAGCCTGGAACAGAGTCCTCCTGGTCAGCTGATCGAATCCAACTCTTACTACGCTTTCTCATCTGTGTTCTTCTATACGGGTCGGACCGCGTTGCTGCTGAACGGCCGCAACAACAATCTCGAGTACGGATCTTACGCGCCCGGGCCCCCCGAAGATTCATTGATGACCACGAGTTTGCGTCGTTATGGGTGGGACCGAGCCGCTGCTATCTTCTCGCATACGGCACGGAAATGCCGCATCTGGCGCAACTCGTCGGCGAGTCCAACTTGCGCATCGTGACTGAGAATTCCGGCAACTACTTACTGACAAACTATGCGCTTCCTTGATGCCAATAAAGGATCCATTGTTCGTTGGGACGAGAGCGTCCGTTTTGCTGTGTGGGCCCTCGCGGTGGACAAGGTAAAGGCTTCTCTCACGATGCTGGGAGTTGTAATCGGCAGCGCCGCGCGACGATTTTGCGGTCGGTCCTCCCAGCGAAGCCTACGGGAATGGATCGGGTAGGCCCGGTGGTTGCTCTCACCGCGATGCCGAGTAGAATCAGGACGCCGCATAAACCTGCGGTATAAACCTAAGGGGTACCAACGCATATGCCCACAGCCCGGTTCTTGGTTTCCAGCGTTGCTCTTGCCGCCGCCGCGCTGTTATGGCTCGCGGCTAACCCGCTAGCCTCAGCCCACCAAAATGCTCCGCCAGCCCAGGCACCGGACCAAAACACAATTCTTCCGCTGGACGGCGCCAGGATTTTCCGGAACTATTGCGCTTCCTGCCATGGCGTAAACGGAAGCGGAGGCGGCCCGGTTGCGTCAGCTTTAAAGACTAAAGTTCCGCTGCTCACTACTCTTGCGCGACGAAATCACGGTAAATTTCCCACTGCCCGCGTGCGCAGCATCATCGCCGGGGACGAGAATCACGCCGTCCACGGTTCACGAGAGATGCCGGTCTGGGGCCCGGTCTTCCATCAAATTCAAAATGATCAAGACCTGGGATACGTCCGGCTGAAGAATGTGACGGAATTTCTGATCAGCATCCAGCAAAAATAGGGTCTGAGCTGAAGCTCTATGAGTTCCACACCCTCAGCGTCCGCCAAAGACGTTTCTAGCCGGGCTGCCCCACACATCGCGCACTTTGCGATGTGTGGGTTTTGCTCACCGATACTGAAGCATCAATCAACTTGGAGGATGTTGGCACTCTCCCTCCTAAAACACCCACTCAATCGCAAACGGCGCGAATGAGTGGGGCACCCGGCGTCTCCTCACTCCCACCCTTGCATAAAGCGCAAGGGTGGGGCAGCCTCAGATTGAAACACTGCCTGCAAAGGGTGGGCCAGCCCCCACTCAAAATCCCCGCCCAAAGCTCGATGAGTGTAATCGCGATTTTTCGCCAGTGGGACAAATCCGCCTACTTCCATATGTTCCACTTACCTTTGACCTTTCGTCAGAGCCCAGCTATCTGCTTCGGACACTGCAACATTGGCCGAGCGGCAGTACCGCTGGCTTTGGGGCTTCTTGGGGTTCACCGCACATCACGATGCGACCATCATCACCCGGGACGCACCCATCTTGTTGCCCTTTAGAAAGGTGGCTGCAATGGCTTGCAAGTCCTGTCAATCGCAGAATTGGCGCACTTTCAACGGGGAAATTGTCATTCATTTCCCCGGCCTCACGGGTCTGGACAAACCCATAGTGTGGGTCTTTCCAAAGCTTCTGGTCTGTTTGGATTGCGGCTTCGCCGAGTTCACCGTTCCCGAGAGGGAGTTGCAAGTTCTTGAACAAGGGGTTCCGGTGGAGGGTGCGGTGGTGCAGGAAAGCGTAGCCCGAGCTTCGAAAAAAAGAAGATAAAGTCACCTTCACTGGGAACGAACGGTTGAATGCTCTGCACAGATTCCTTCGTAGATGTGTCTTTCGTGTTCGCGCTGAAAGTTCGTCAGCACATACCCGCACAGAATATCCACGGCGTATGTCTTGCCTATCTCGTTCCAGAGATGTTCGACCCGAATCGCTCCATCCGCCTTACCCTCTGCCCACAAGATCGGTGAACACTCACCGCATACTGCGACACGGGGAGGGTTCCCCTTTGTCGCTTTGGCCGCTTCTGTGAGCAGAGCGTCCGCGACTTTCTGTAATCGAAGTGGGTCAGGCATTTCATTGACCATGAAACTTGCGAGCACATTGGCAACATCCAATGGGATATAGCGACCCTGTTGACTGGCGGTAGAGAGATCATGGTCCCGCTCCTGCAATCTCTGCGCCAGATCGTTCAGATGTGCCTTGGTCGCAATCACGATAACCGCATTCCCGGCATTTAGAGCAGCTTCGATAAAACAAGTAAAATCGAGCAGAAAAGCTGCATCATCATTGTGAAATCCGACCTCATGCCTGCGGGTGATCTCTGTCTTTCGGGTGGGAGCTTGTACGTCGGCTGTGTGACTGAAGTGGGGACCCGACAATCCGCGGCTGACAAACTGCCTGCCCTGAGAAACCGCTTCCACAGCGGCTAATAGCTCGGTTCCGGCATGGGCCTTGACGACATAGCCGAGCGCCCCCAACCTGAGAGCTTCTTCCACCATGTCGAAGGAGGATTCCTGACTCAAGAACAGTATTTTGGAGTTAGGAGAAAGCTTACGGATTTGTCGAGCAGCTTCGATCCCATTTAATGATGGGAGCCCGATATCCAGGACAATCAAGTCAGGTTGCAGTTCCTCGGCTTTGTGAACCGCTTCTAATCCGTCTGACACGCTACCGATGACCTGCAATTCAGGCCTTGTTTCCAGCATCGAACAGACGAACCGCCGAAACCGTTCGTGATCCTCAACTACCAGCACGCGGACTGATGGCACGCGAGAGCCAACCTTTCCACGATCCGACTGCAGTTTCCGTGCATCCTGGCTGGATGAAGCATTCTCTCTCTGCGTCGTCATCCGCGACAATGGCTCAACAGTGCTACATTCTTCCTATCGTTCTTTGATGCAACCCGAAGGACGGTCGGTATCTACAGCCTGCTTTAGCACCGATTGTTGACGAAATCAGGCGATTACACTCATTGACCTCCGCACTCGCGCCGCATGCCCCGCACGCCCCACGCTCAGCCCCGCCCCGCACGCCACCGCCCCACGCGCGCGCACGTTAACCTTCTAGTACACGACTGTTAACTCGAACGTTACTGGGGTCACTTTTGCCGTCGCTGTACACTACCCCCGCAGATGATTGACCCTGCTTTTCCCCTGCCTGTAATATTGGCGTCACTTCCTGACAATGCGCATGGGGTGAGCACTTGAGATGAAGACTTCAGAGACGGGGCTCTAACCCCGAACGGTCAGAACCGGGCAGGGGGCGCTCACCACCACCTCGTGAGCAACTGTCCGCTCTACATGGGTTGCCACGCCAAAAACGTCGCCGTGGCGGATCCCAAGCACGATTAAATCAGCGCCGCATCGGCTGGCCGTATCGATGATGTTTTGTGCAGGTTCGCCGTATTTCACCTCGAGCTCGGGACGGTGACACAGCCCCGCGTCCGTCGGAACCAGTTGGCCCAGGTGATAAATGGCATCCGAGGCAGACAGCTCTCCCAGGATTTCTTCCTTCTTGAATTGCCGGATCACATGCAGGAGGACAAGGTGCGCCCGAGATTCTCGTGCCATCGAGATCGCATACGGCAAGCCCGTCAATGATTCCGCGGTGAAATCCGTAGCGAAAAGCACGCAATGGAATCCTTCGCTGCTCTGAGCGCGGCCGACTCGAGGGCCGATCGTAAGTACAGGCACGTTCGCGCTTCTCCAGATCTCTTCGGCAACCGAACCCAGCAGAAACTTTTGAACGCCTCTGCGGCCGTGTGTACCCAATACCAGCAGATCGATACTGTTTTCCTCCACGATCCTTTGGAGAGTTGCCCGAACCTCGGATCCCCGCTCGATCATGGTCTGGTGCGGCAGACCCTTGAGTTGCGATTCGATACTCTGCATTTTTGCTTCCGTCCCTTGCTCCAGGCCCGCGACAACCAAATCACCAAATTCAGGGGCCATACACGCGTAAACGTTAGGAAGCAGAATGTGACAGGCGTAGATCTTGGAACCGTATTCACGGGCAATCGCGGTCACAAACGGCAGACTGGCTTCAGCGGGCTCCGAGAAATCCGTCAGGTAAAGGAGGTTGTTCAATTTGATTTCGTTGACAGTCTCGACGCTTCCCATGACTCACCTCGCTATTCTCACAATCGCACCAGCGGAGCCTAAGCCGCTGTGACCCGCGTCACATGCAGGCATGATTATCCTCACGTCGGTTCATCGAAATCGGTAGCACTGTAGTAGAGAAATGCCATAAGTCTTCGGCCCGCGAGAGCGAACGACCTTTGGGATTTCCGGGCGCAATTTCAGACGGTGACAGGTTCAAGGAAATTGCGAAGCAGAGAACGATATGAGAATCCTAGTAGCAATTGACCCTTCGAGTGGTTCACAGCACGTGGTGAACGAGGCGGCGGCCCGTCCCTGGCCGGCCGGCACTGCCATCTGCGTCCTCAGTATTGTAGAGATGGAACGCTGGGGAGGACTGCCGACGCTCATTGAGGATGCGAAACTCGCCGCCCGAGTTCTGGTGAAGACGGCTACTGAAAAACTTGGCCGTCCTGGGCTCGAGGTTTTTACGGACATTCAGTCGGGTTATCCGAAGAAGGCAATTCCGGATTTTGCACGGGAATGGAAGGCCGACTTGGTCATGGTCGGCTCGCGCGGATTAGGTGCAGTGTCCCGATTTTTCCTCGGGAGCGTCGCACAGGGGGTACTGCGCGCTGCGCCCTGCTCGGTTGAAATCGTGCGGGCCACATCGCCAGATTCTCCGGCTTCATCTCATGCGATGAAGATCCTCCTCGCCACCGATGGGTCTAAGTGTTCCGAAATCGCCGTACGCTCCGTCGCCAATCGTCCGTGGCCGGCGGGGAGCGAGATTAAAATCGTTTCGGTGCGCGAACTTCTGACTCTACAGAACGCCAGCACCGTGTCTTCACCTTGCCCGATTTATCCTGAAAGCCTTCTCAATGAGATTCTGGAAGACGCTCGTAAGCGCTCCGACAAAGCCATCGCCCAAGCACGACACGTTTTGACCTCAAAGGGACTAAAAGTGTGCGATGGTCCAGCGACGCCGGTAGGGGACGCGCGTGAAATCCTTCTGGATGAGGCCAGAGCCTGGGGCGCAGACTTAATTGTTCTGGGATCGCATGGCAAGCACGGATTTGACCGGCTGGTTTTAGGAAGCGTGTCCGAGTCGGTTGCGCTTTACGCCGACTGCTCGGTCGAAGTCATTCGCGGGTGAGCGAATATCTGCCTGCGATGTTGGGGCCGGCCGGATCTTCTCTCTCGCTGCTAAACGTACCGGCCGATCGGCCGAGTATGTCGTTAGGTTTGTGTAACCCAACAAGCACGAGGCCCGAGAGCCAGCTTTCATCTTTTGCGGATTGCATGGGATTCTCCTTGGCGCGCTGCACGGCGTGGGCACAAATCTTACACGGACTGCCCGCGGCCATCTCTAATGCTTTTGCAATATTGCCGCCACCAGTCAGCCGCAAGTAAGGTGTCCCGCATTCAGAAACGCTGGCCGGATTCCGGAGAAACCTGTCTCCTGGCGTCCCAAGCGAACCCTGAACCGGCGGGGCACAAGTGAAGACAAATCTTTTTCATAGCGTTCGCGGCTTTTCTCGGATTTGCCCTGTTGTTTGCCGCGCAGCTTTCCGCACAGCAGCTGGCCACCCTGAACGTTACGGTTACCGATCCGTCGGGCAGTGTGATCTCGCAGGCGCGAGTCACTGCTGCGGAATCTGGAAACCGACGGAAAGCGAACTGATTTCTCTTCTGTGACCGGAGTCGCGGTAATCCCAGGCCTGCCTGCGGGCAAATATCAACTGACGGTGGAGTCGAGCCAGTTCAGCACCTATCAGGGCTCCCTTACCCTGACGGTGGGACAGAATGCCTCGATTCCGGTAACGCTCGGCCTCAAGACGGTGCAAGAGGATGTCGAGGTTCAGGAGACCGCGCAGGGGGTGGATCCGCAGAAATCGGAAGTCAGCCAGGTCATTGATACGCAGAAAATTGCCGACCTGCCAATCTCGGGCCGGGACTTCATTGATTTCGTGCTGCTGACGCCCTCAGTAAACGTGGGCCGAAGCACGGCCGTGGGCGCGCAGTCGCCATTCCAGGAGACCGTCTTACAACTGAGCTTTGCGGGATTGCGCGAAACTCACAGCGCATTTTTTGGCCTCGACGGAACTGATTACACCATCAGCATTTCCGGCGTGCAGCGTGCCAGCCCGTCGCAGGATTGGGTGCGGGAATTCCGCGTCGCCACCAGTCCTTCTACAGTGGACAA
The DNA here is from genome assembly GCA_963841075.1 of Terriglobia bacterium. Taxonomy (GTDB): domain Bacteria; phylum Acidobacteriota; class Terriglobia; order Terriglobales; family Acidobacteriaceae; genus JAIQFF01. The sequence goes on along the minus strand of CAWJBA010000021.1, from coordinate 281,784 downwards.
TGGACGCAACCTCGGTGCTGTCGTAAACACGATTACCAAGTCTGGCGGGAACGAAGTTCACGGATCGGTCTATGAATTCTTCCGCAATAACCAGCTGGACTCCAACAATCTGCTCTCGGCGCCCGGTTTCAACACGCTTCGCTTCAATCAGTTTGGCGGCAACGTTGGCGGTCCCATCCGGCGGGACAAGAACTTTTACTTCCTGGGCTACGAAGGTCAGCGCCGCGCCGAGTCTCCTTTGTATTCATCTTTCATCCTGCATTGCACCGACAATCCGGGCTGCCTCGGGCCGGGCACGCCCAGCATCAACCAAGTCAAGCAATCGCTGGGCTTGCAGCCCGAGAATCTGGGTTCCATTCTCCAGATTGGCGACTACGACAAGTTCTTTGGTAAGCTGACCAATGTCCTGAGCGACAAGAGCACCTTAAACATTGGATACCTGTTCAACGACGATCGTAAACAACACATACCCGGGCGCCGCTCCGGGTCAGGGCCTGCCATCCTTTTACCGCAACAACCCCGTCCGGGACCAGACGGTGTACGGCAACCTGCTGCACGTGTTCGGCAGCCACTGGACTTCAGAAAGTGTGCTGAACTTCGGGCGAAGGACTTTTCATCTTGATCCGGTGGGAGCGGGGTTTGAGCCCACGATCCTGGTTGCCGATCTTTTTAGTTCGGGAGGAATTCAAGGCGGCGTCCACTTCTACCGCGAGCAGCATTTCCAGGCCGCGGAAAATCTGACTTACGTCCGCGGCAATCATTCGTTCAAGTTTGGCGGGGAATTCGAACCGGTGTGGATCTCGGCTGCGACCACCTTCTTCACTCCGGGCGCCGGCATTTTTACGCCGCAGAGCTTCTTCGGAGCAGGGCCACCCTTCAATGCGCCTCCCTTCGGCCCCGGAACTCCTGTGGAATTTCTGTTTCTGCAGCCGCGCTCGTTCTTCGGCCAGCAAATTCCGCCGCGGACTCTGCCTTTCCAGACTGGCCTGTTTGCCGGTCCCGCAGCCGCACAGTTCACGGACAGCACGAACTTGAACTTCCTGCACAAGCTTTCCGGTTTTTACGCGCAGGACCAGTGGAAGGCGCGGCCGAACCTGACTCTCACGCTGGGATTGCGCTACGACGTTGATTTCTTTCCCTCGGCCGCCGACATTCGATTGAACGGCAAGATGCACCCCACGAACTATGGGAATGTGCAGCCGCGAGTTGGGCTGGCTTACGCGTTCCGGCAAGGCAAGGGTGTGGTGCGGGCGGCCTTCGGTCTGTACACCGGCCCCTTCGATTACAGCGACATTATGGTGGGCTGGCAGGGAGCATCTGCCTTCACCAACATGAAACAGCCCATCCTGCCTGAATTCGCCAATCCGTCCAACGACCTGGTGGGTCTTGGACCCTCGGGAATTGTGGGCGTCTCCGGTCCATTTCTTGCCAGTCAGGCATTCGCCAACCTGGCGCACAACGGCGCGTACCCCGATCCAGCCACTCTGCTTCAGTTTCCCTTGGGATACGTGAAGCGCAAGTTTCCCAACGCCTATGCCGAAGAAACCAGCCTGGAAGTAGAAAACGAGATCGCGAAGAACCTGTTTGTGTCGGTGGGATACCAGTTCGTGCACGGACTCAAACTGCCGGTGTACGTCAGCGTCAACGGAGTCCCGAACGGCACGCTTCCGACCGGCGTCCAGTCCTTTGCGCCCGCCGATCCCAACTTTGGATTCACGCTGGAGGCCACGCCGACGGCCTACTCCATCTATCACGCGGGGACGTTGAGTGTGCGAAAGCTGTTTGCTCAACACTACAGCGTGCTGGCAAACTACACGTATTCGAAGTCCATCGATATCGCAACCGATATCCAACTCACCGACACGCCGATGGACTATCTGCATCCCAACCTTGACCGCAGCCTGGGCGATAATGACGTGCGGCATCGCCTGGTGCTGACTCTAATGGGAGAATCTCCCAACACCTGGAATCCGGTGTTGCGCAACTTCAAGGTTTCGATGTTAAACACGCTGCAAAGTCCGCGTTACTACACGGTCCTTGCCGGCTTTGACGTGAACGGCGATCAGTACCCATTTTCCGACCGGGTTGGCGACATCGGGCGGAATACCTACCGGGGAGATCCGTCCTATACGACTGACGTGCGCGTGCAAAGAGTGTTCAGCTTGACCGAGCGGGTCAAAGCGGAAGCCAGCGCCGAGGTCTTCAACTTGTTTAACCGGCAAAACGTAAATGCGATTGACACAGTCTATGGCGCGCCGGCATTCCTGGGACCGATTCCACAGAAATTTGGGGACGGTGTGAGCAGCCCGGCCAATCCGACATTTGGCACTCCAAGTTTCGTTGCCCCGGCTCGGCAGATCCAGTTTGCGATGCGACTTAATTTCTAGTTCACACTCAGAATCCGCGAAACAAAACCATGCCGCTACCACTTTGGCGAATGTGCAGTTTTGGGCGCGGACAGGTAGCATAGCAAATCGTCCAACGCCAGGTAGAATGCCCGGTTCTGGAAAAGGAAACTTGAGCTTTGAACGTTTATCCTAAAGGTAGCGAGACAATACCCAGCGACGAATTAACGCTCCGCCTGAGTGAATTCGATCTCAATTATTACGGCTGGCGCGTAGTCCTGGCGGCGTGTTTAGGCGTGATGGCGGGCTTCGGCTCGCTGTTCGTTTACACCTTCACGGTTTTCGTGAAACCGCTGGGCGCGGAATTCGGCTGGAGCCGCGAAGCGGTTTCGAGTGGCTTTGCTATCGGCGCCGTCACTGTTGGCCTGTGCTCTCCGCTGCTGGGCCGGTGGATTGACCGTTATGGCCCCCGCCGAATCATTCTTCCCTGCATGACGGTATTTGGCTGCGGCATTGCTTCGCTGGCACTGCTCCGATCTGGAATATGGCAGTTCTACGTCACCTGTTTCGTGCTGGGAGTGGTCGGCAACGGCGCTGCTCATCTGGCCTATTCGCGCTCCATTTCCACCTGGTTCCAGAAACGCCTTGGGATGGCGCTGGCGTTCGTAATGGTGGGATCGGGCCTGGGCGCGATGATCCTGCCAGTGGTGGCGCAAATCATTGTCAGCCGCTCGGGCTGGAGAGCAGCCTATGCAGCCCTGGGCTGTATCGCGTTGCTGCTCGGACTGCCGCTCAGTTGGCGCTACATCCGCGAACGCGGCTCGTTGAAGGCTGATTCCGCGCCACTCGCGCACTCTGGAATGACGTTTCAGCAAGGCCTGCGTTCTTATGCTTTCTGGATTATCGTCGCCGTCCTGTGCGTGAGTTCGATCAGCATGAACGGAGCCATCACTCAGATGTCTGCCTTGCTGACGGACCGGGGAATCACGGCCAGCGGTGCGGCACTGTGCGCTTCCATATTGGGCGGTACGAGTCTGCTTGGGCGCGTCGGAGTTGGCTGGTTGCTGGACCGGTTTTTCGGGGCGCGCGTGGCTTTTGTAATAACTCTCTCTACCGCTTCGGGAATTTTTCTGCTCGCTCGTGCGAATAGTTTTCCTGCGGGCTGCCTGGCGGCGGCGCTGATAGGAGTCGGGGCCGGCGGCGAAGCAGCCATTACCCCTTACCTGCTGACTCGTTATTTTGGGCTGCGTGCTTTTTCCACGTTGTACGGTGTGACCTGGACGTTTTACGCCGCCGCAGCCGCCATCGGTCCGGTGATACTGGGCCGTGCCTTCGATTCGACGGGCTCTTACACCTCTTTGCTGGTAATCCTCGCAACGGCGCTCGCGTTAGTCGCCGGCATGAACCTCTTCCTTCCAAGGTATTCGGACCCGGCGGCAAGCGAGCCGGCCTGAGATTCTCAATTTAAAGGAGCACCGCCCCTACTATGCGAAGCGTTCAGAGACTTTTCGCAGTCCGGCTTCTCTTGTCTATGGCCGCATTTGTCCGCCTGTCAGCGGCGGAACCATGCCCCGCCGAACAGCACCCGAGATTCAGGGTTGCGGTTGCTCCCGAATTAGTGGGGACAGCGGTTTCCGGCCGGCTGATTGTGATGATGTCCAATCAGCCCGTTCCTGAGGGCAAACTGGCTCCCAGCTTCGGGCCAGATGCGCACTCGGTGTGGGTAGCGGAAAAAGAGGTCCATGGGCTGACACCACAGACACCCGTAGAGCTTGATCCAGACGAGTTGGCGTATCCCGCTCCATTCTGTAACGCGCCGGCGGGCAACTACAAAATCAAGGCGGTGCTGGATGTCGACCACAATTTTGCTTACTACGACGACTCTTCTGATGGTGATCTGCTGAGCGTCACTGCGGAGCAGAATTTCGATCCTGCTTCAAACAACAGAATTTCGCTGACGCTGACCCAACGCCAGACTGACTCTCCTCTGCAATTGCCGCCCCATACGGAACTGATTGATTTCGTAAGTCCGGCATTGTCCGAATTTTGGGGACGTCCGATTCACATGCGTGCTGCGGTTGTGTTGCCGCCCAGCTACGGCAGCAGCAAGATTCGTTATCCCACGGTGTACCTGACCCATGGTTTTGGCGCGGACATGAAGAACCTGATCCAGCGCAATGCGGTGAACACAAACAAGTTGATGGAAGAAAAGAAGATCCCGGAAATGATTTGGGTGATTCTGCTGGAGGCTTCTCCCACCGGCACCCACGAGTTCGCCGATTCCGTAAATAACGGACCATGGGGCAAGGCCCTGACCACGGAGCTCATTCCTTACCTGGAAAAAAAGTATCGAATGGACGCAAGACCGAGCGGCCGCTTTCTCACTGGGCACTCATCCGGCGGGTGGGCGGCGATGTGGATACAAGTGTCGCATCCCGAGTTTTTCGGTGGAACCTGGCCTACAGCCCCCGATCCCGGTGACTTCCGCAACTTCGCCGCGGGCGCTGATCTCACCAAGGCCCCGCCACAAAACTTCTATCGCAACGAAGACGGCAGTCCGCGGATGTTCATTCGCATGGGCGGGAAGGATACGCAAGCCCTGGAAGATCTGGCTCATCAAGAGCATGTGTTAGGAGACTACGGCGGTCAATTGGCGTCCTTTGAGTGGGTATTTAGCCCACGAGGCAAGGACGGACGTCCGATGCCGCTCTTCGATCGCGATACTGGAGCAATTGACCCCGAGGTCGCCGCGTATTGGGAAAAACACTATGACATCGCGCATCTCCTGCGCACGAACTGGACGAAGCTAGGTCCGCTGCTCAACGGAAAGATTCATTTCACTGTAGGTACCGCGGACACATTTCACCTGGATGAACCGGCGCGCCTGCTGGAACAGACCATCAAGGACCTGGGAGGCAAGGCCAGTTTCACCTACGTAGAGGGGCGCAGCCATTTTGATTTGTATCAAGGCGGGTTGTCCGAGCGGATTGCAAAAGAAATGTACGCCGTGGCCCGTCCAGTTAATCCTCGAAGCAGGTAAACAATTATGGCCTCTCCGAGATTGTCAGTGAAATCGCGATCTGACAGTCAAATGCCGCACTAATATCAGCCCGAAACTCTTCGGGGCGATCCCGGTTGCTTCCGAATGTATGGATGGTCCCACAGCGGCAATCTCACTGCGATGGGTCGTAGACCTTTATTCACGATCCGAGTGTGGCGGGCAGCCTGACCGGCGTCTGTGCTATATTTTTTCGATTCTCACGGCTTTTTGTTTTTCCCGCCACTGGTTTTCGGAGGGTTCAATGCAAATGCAACGCTGGAGTAGAACTCTGCCATCTGCTGTAGCCGTTCTGACGGCATTCTGCTTGATCTGCTCCTGGGCATCGGCCCAGGGCACCAAGAACCAGGCGTGTCCGAACAATGACAGCGGGCTCAAGCTTCCTGCCGGCTTTTGTGCGACTGTATTCGCCGACGGCATTGGCCACGCCCGCCACTTGGTCGTAGCACCCAGCGGGGTGGTTTACACGAACACCTGGTCGGGCGAGTACTACAACAACAAGCCAGTGCATCCCGGCGGATTTCTCGTGGCGCTGCAGGACAAGTCAGGTACGGGAAAAGCGGATGTTATCGAACGCTTTGGTGAAACCGTCCAGAGCGGCGGAGCCGGGGGCACGGGCATCGGGATATACAAAGGATCGCTATACGTCGAGATCAACGACCGAATCGTGCGGTACTCGCTGCCCGCAGCCGGCATCGTACCGAACGGCACTCCCGAAACTATCGTCTCCAAATTGCCTCTGGGCGGAGACCATCCCATGCATCCATTCATCATCGATGCGAAGGGATCCATGTTTGTGGATGTTGCTACGGCCACCAATTCCTGCCAGCCGAAAAATCGACAGCCTAAAATACCCGGTGCAGATCCCTGCATCGAACTTGAGACTCGCGGCGGCGTCTGGCGTTACGACGCGAGCAAGACCAACCAGATGTTTTCACCGGCTGAGCGCTTCTCCACTGGGATACGCAATGCGGAAGGCTTTGCCTTCGACGCTGCCGGCCGCCTTTTTGTGACGCAGCACGGGAGGGATCAGCTGCGTACGAACTGGCCTGATCTCTATAAAGCGGACGAGGAAGCCACTCTGCCTGCCGAAGAAGTAATGCTTCTGAAATCCGGCGGCGACTATGGCTGGCCGAAGTGTTACTACGATCCCTTCCAGCAAAAACTGGTGCTTGCCCCGGAATATGGCGGCGATGGAGGCAAAACCGTTGGCGTGTGCGCGAACAAACTCCCTCCAGCCGCGGCATTTCCTGCCCATTGGGCACCGAACGCGATGGTCCATTATGACAAGCAGCAGTTTCCAGCCCGCTACCGCGACGGAGTATTTATCGCCTTCCATGGTTCGTGGAATCGGGCGCCGTATCCCCAGGGCGGCTACAACGTGGTCTTTCAGCCGCTCGCAGGCGATCATGCCTCCGGCAATTGCGAGATTTTCGCGGATGGGTTTGCAGGTGCACTAGCGACTCCAGAGGGAGCCGCTCATCGTCCCTCCGGCCTCGCAGTCGGACCCGATGGCGCGCTTTACGTCGCCGACGATGTGGGCGGGCGGATTTATAAAATCGTATATGAGGGTGGTGCTAATCCCGCGTCCGGGTCTGGTACCCCATGTCCCAGCGCGACGGCTCCAGCAGGCAATATCGTCGCAGCCCCGGCCAATCCTCCGGAGGGCACTCATCCCGATGCAGGCGTTCCTCTTCCAGAGGGTGTAACGCCGGAGATGATCGTCCTGGGTGATCGCGTCTACCACGGTCAGGTGGGCGGTGCGGCCTGTGCGGGATGCCACGGCGCGAAGGGGACAGGCTCTCCTTTGGGCCCCGACCTGACCGGGAAGAAATGGCTGTGGAGCGACGGCAGCTTCGCCGGAATTATGAAATCGATTACGGAGGGTGTGCCGAACCCGAAGCAGTACCGCAGCCCGATGCCGCCCATGGGTGGGGCGCAACTTACCGCGGAACAAATCATGGCTGTGGGAGCTTATGTCTGGAGCCTTGGTCCCCAGGCCGGAGCACCGGCAAATTGAGTGAAGACTGAACAACTGATCCTTTCCATCGGGACCATCCTGCTGGCCGCACGTCTGTTCGGCTGGTTTTTTCAGCATATTGGACAGCCGCGTGTTGTGGGAGAAATGACAGCAGGCATTGTTCTTGGCCCATCTCTTTTTGGGCGATTCTTTCCGGGCGCTTTCGCTTATGTCTTTCCCTCATCGTCATTGCCTTCGCTCACAGTCCTAAGTCAGCTTGGGCTTTTGCTTTTCATGTTTGTGGTCGGTCTTGAGGTTGATCTCAACCGTATTCTCAAGCAACGGGCTGCTGTAGTTCTGATCAGCAACGTCAGCATTCTTCTGCCCCTTGCGCTGGGCATCGGCATGGCCAAGGTGCTCTATCCGCAATTTGCGGGTGAGCAGGTAGCGTTTTCTGCTTTCGCTCTTTTTGTCGGAACGGCAATGAGCATCACCGCCTTTCCTGTGCTTGCCCGAATTCTGAAAGAGCGCAACCTGCTGGGAACCGGCCTCGGAACCATGGCTATTTCTTGCGCAGCGATTGATGACATAAGTGCCTGGCTACTGCTGGCCGTTCTGACAGCCATGGTGCGTTCGGGCCAGAGCTGGCAGCATTTCGCGGTGACGCTGCTGTTGCTGGTTGCGTTCGTGGTCGTCATGTTGGTCCCGATTCGACGGGCAGCAACTTTCCTCGAGTCGCGATACCAAAACAGCGGAGCAGGCATGGAGTTCATCTCTTCCCTGCTCCTCTTCATGCTCGCAGCCAGTTGGACAACCGAGCGATTGGGAGTTCATGCGCTGTTCGGTGCATTCATGGCTGGCTTGGTCATGCCGAAGAATGAACGCATGATTGCGGATGTGGTTGACCGCATCGAATCTCTCAGCCTTGCGCTTTTGTTGCCGCTGTTTTTTGCGCTCACCGGCCTGCGCACGCGCGTCGACTTGCTTTCAAATAAATCGATGTGGGGATATGCAGCGGCCATTATTGCGACGGCCGTGGTGGGTAAGCTGGCGGGAGCGGCCTTCACCGCCAAGGTCACCGGAATGAATTGGAAAGATTCGTTTGGTCTGGGAGTGCTGATGAACACTCGCGGGCTGGTCGAACTCGTGATCCTGAACGCCGGCCTCGACTTGGGAATTCTGTCCCCGACGCTATTCACCATGATGGTCCTTATGGCTCTGGTCACAACTTTCATGACCAGCCCGATCCTAAGCTGCATGAAAATCCATCGTCCGGCGTCCGGGTTAACTTAGCTCGAGGGCTATCAACGTTGCGTATCCGCCAACAGACCATCGGTCGAGTGGACATACCCGATCTCGGCCAGCCGCTTCCCGTTTTCGCGATACATATTTGCGTCGGTGGGCGCCCAAGTCGCCAGACCATCCACATAGCGGTTGAACATGCAGAACGCCGCTGCAATCAGCACCGTGTCGTGGATCTCTTTATCTGTGGCACCTTGTTGCCGGGCGCGGGCCACGTCATCGGTCGTCACCTGTTTGCCGCCCTTCTGCACTTTGCCGGCAATGTTCAACAGGGCCTTCAGCTTGTCCGAAATTCCAGCTGACTCGAAGTTGAGTTTCACATCGTTCACCAGCTTTTCGTTTCCACCCAGGCGATAGGCCGTTACCGCGCCGTGGGCGTGTCTGGCAGAAGTAGCAATCATTCTGCGAGGAAACGTAGGTGGCGATCATTTCGCGGTCCGCTTCTGAAAGCGAATTGGGCGCGCGCAGTAAGACCTCGGCCAGCGCATTGAGCGGTCTGGCGGTGTCGGGACTGAACGCCATCGGTCCCAGGATTCCGGGAAGTCCTTCAGGAAGTCGAATGTGTGCCATAGCAGAGTGCTCCTTCAGGGTTGGAAGTTTTGAGAGCCTTGTTTTGCAGAGTCACGATCGACTCCAGGGGTTTCTTGTAATCCCGGCCCACGTAGCCGAGTTGAGCGGTCATCTTTCCGATTTCGCGGTAGATCTCGGGATCGCGGGGCTGCCATGTGGCCAGGCCATCCACATAGCGGTTGAACATGCAGAATGCGGCGGCAATCAGAACCGTGTCATGGATTTCCTTGTCAGTCGCGCCCTGCTCTCGGGCCCGCGCGACATCTTCCGCGGTCACGTGCTTGCCGCCTTTTTGCACTTTGCCGGCAATGGCCAGCAGAGTTTTCATCTTTGCGGAAATCGGAGCGGCCTCGTAGTTCTGCTTGATTTGGGAGATGAGCTCGTAATCCGCATCGCTGCCGCCGAGATGTTGCGCCGCCGTGGAACCATGGCAGGTCTGGCAGTAAAAGCAATCGTTCTCCGACGAAACATACGTGGCGATCATCTCGCGTTCCGCTGGGGTCAGCGAGTGCGGGCCGGTGAGCAGAACCTGCACCAGATCGCCCAATGGCTTGGTGGTTTCGGGACTGAACACCATGGGGCCGCGTATGCCCGGCAATCCTTCCGCTAACTTGATGTGGGCCATGAGAGTCTCAATCTGGTTTATGCCACTTCCTTCGAAGCTGCCTGGCGGGCGCGGCCGTAGCCCTGGTGGGCCATGCGTTCGCCCATTTCGCGATAAGCCTCCCGCCCGAGCGGTTGCGGAGTTGCCAGGCCATCCACATAGCGGTTGTACATGCAGAAGGCGGCGGCGATCAGCACGGTGTCGTGAATCTCTTTGTCGGTAGCGCCGTCGGCGCGGGCGCGAGCCACATCTTCGGACGTGACCTGCTTTCCGCTCTTCTGCACTTTGCCTGCGATATTCAGCAGTGCCTTCAGTTTGTCCGAAACCTCGGCGGCTTCAGGATTGACCTTGACGCACTCAACCAGATCGTAGTTTCCGTCGAGATGCGCGGCTGCCGCGGCGCTGTGCGAGAGCTGGCAGAAATCGCAATCGTTGCGGTACGAAACATGGGCGGCGATCATCTCGCGCTCCGCGGAGGTGAGCGTGTTAGGTCCGCGCAGCAACACTTCCGCCAGTTGCAGCAGGGGCTGGGCCGTGTCGGGACTGAACGTCAGCGGCCCGACAATCCCCGGCAGTCCTTCTGGAAGTTGAATGTGAGCCATGATTGTCCTCTCCGGACAACGTCGCGCTGTCGGTTTGCGCAAGCGACGGTTGCGCGACGTTAAATAACTAGGTAGCGACTAGAGCAATAACACAAAAATACTACTTCTCTCTGTATTCAGCTCCGGGAGATCGCTCGATCGCGCCCATGGGGCAGCGAATACTCCTTTCCAATTATTGACCGGTTCACACGAGTCCCTATAATCGCCGCACTTTCTGTCTCCGGTTTTTCGCGCTTGCGACTTTTTCGCAGCCGAACTCTGTGCTTTCCAACCTTGAGCAAAAGTTTCGAGAAGGAGAAGTAACCCATGGTTCGTTTCAGAAGCCTGGTATGCGTACTGGCCATCCTCAGTGCAGGTCTCGGCGGCCGCGGCGCAACAGATCACAGGAAGTATTCGTGGAACCGTCCAGGACCCGAGCGGCGCCATAGTGCAGAACGCGTCGGTGAGCGCCCGCCAAACCGAGACTGGCCTGACCCGCACGGCGACCACAGATTCGAGCGGCGCTTATGTTCTGTTGGAACTGCCGGTCGGTCATTACGAACTTCAGGTCGAAGGCCAAAGGATTCCAGAAGTACGTGCAGCAGGGCATCACGCTGAACGTCAACGAAACGGCCGTCATTCCGGTTCATCTCGCCGTGGGCGCCGAGAGCCAGGTTCTGGAGGTCAATGCCGACGCGCAATTGATCCAGGGCACGGTGACCAGTCTGGGCAAGACGGTCTCGGAGCGCGAAGTTCTCGACCTGCCCCTGAATGGCCGGAACTTTACCCAACTGGGTTTGCTTCAGCCCGGAGTCGTGCCGCTTACGCCGGGTTTGGCCGAAGCGGGAGGTTCGCTGCGCGCCGGACAAGCCTACGCCGTCAACGGCCAGCGGCCCGAGTCCAACAACTTCCTGATCGATGGAGCGAACAATTTCAACGGCGTGGATGGAGGGTTCGTTCTGAAGCCGCCGGTGGACGCCATCACCGAGTTCAGAATTCTCACCCACAACGCCAACGCCGAATTTGGACGAGAGCCTGGGCTCGACCACCAATATCATCACTCGCTCCGGGCACCAACCGATTCCACGGAGCGCTGTGGGAATTCTTTCGCAACGATGTTTTTGATGCCACAAACTACTTCGCCGCCAAAACCGAGCCTCTGAAGCAGAACCAGTTCGGCGGAACCTTTGGCGGACCGGTTCGCAAAGACAAGACTTTCTTCTTCGCCTATTTCGAAGGCTTCCGAAACCGCCAGGGCGAAACCGACTCTTCCACCGTACCTTCATTGGCGGAGCGCCAGGGTGATTTTTCGTCCCTCTGCCCTGAGGGCTTCACCGGGGGCTTTTGCAATAATCAGAACCATCAGCTTTTCAATGTATTCCTCAACCAACCGTATCCCAACAACCAGTATCCGGTGGCTACCCAGACCAATCCCGTTACGCAGAACCTCTTGCAATTTATTCCGTTCCCCAACAATGGATTAAATGTGTTTACTTCGACACAAGTCGTTCGTCAGAATTCCGACCAGGGCGGGATCAAGGTAGACCATTACCTTACGGCGTCTGACATCCTCAACTTTCGCTACGGCATCATTGACGGAACGCAATTCAATCCCATCCCGACTTCTGGAGCAAGCGTGCCCGGGCTTCCCCGTCGGCCAGGACCAGCGGGCGCAAAACTTCGTCGCCCAGGAGACTCACACTTTCTCTCCCAGTGTGATCGGTGTCTTTCGCTTTTCATACCTGAGAAATAAATTTCTCTTTGGCGAGCACATCAATAACACCACGCCGGCCAGCCTCGGCTTCGCGTACACACCCAGCCTGGCGGCGGCTGTAGGTCCGCCTTCGATCCAGATTTCGGGCTACACCACGATCGGCAATCCGATTACCGGGCCGCGCGATACGTTTGAGAATGCCTTTGACGAATCCGCCTCGCTGAGCTGGGTGCATGGCCGTCACGAACTCAAATTCGGTGGAGGATACCAGCACCTGCAGGTCAACGCATTGCAGGGTATCGCCACCAATGGTTTCTATGTTTTTGCCGGTTTTCCGGTCGTGCCCGACGCCTTTGCCAGCTTCCTGTTTGGCCAGCCCGTCGTCTTTCTCCAGGGCCTGGGTGATTTTGAACGCGGCATCCGGGGAAACGCGGTGAACTCGTATGTTCAGGACACCTTCAAGGCCACATCGCGCCTGACCTTGAACCTGGGCTTGCGCTATGACCTGCCATTCCCCTACACCGAAATCAAGAACCGGCAGACTCTATGGATTCCGGGCCGCCAATCCACCGTGGTGCCCGATGCTCCTCCTGGCTTGCTCTATCCGGGAGACAAGGGCGTACCCGCGGGCTTGATCCCCACCTTCAAGAAGGGCTTTGCGCCCCGCGTGGGCATGGCCTGGGACCCGACTGGAAGCGCCAAGTGGCTGGTCACATCCGCATACGGAATTTTTTATGAGCCTTATTACACCGGGCAGGGTGGGCCGCTGCAGTCACCGATCAGCGCGCCACCCTTCCTGCAGACACCGCAGGTAAGCACTCCCAATTTTGCCGATCCCGTTCAACGGCAATCCTCCCATCAGCGGCGAGTTCTCCAAACCACTCACCAACTTGACGCTGGCCGCGAACCTTCCCCTGCCCTACTCGCAGGACTGGGACCTGAATATCCAGAGATCGTTCGGATCAGACTTGCTCTTCGAGATTGGCTACGTGGGAACCAAGGGGACCAAGCTGCCTCGCATGATCGAAGCCAATCCGGCTATCTACATTCCAGGTTTTGACAACAGCAACCCGCCCCAACCGATTTCCACCTCAAGCAACGCAGACCGGCGGCGGGAGTTTTCGGGATGCACGCTCGATCCGACGACTGTCTGCAACTACTCCTCGACGGGCCTGATCACCGGCATTGCGAACTCCTCTTACAATGCTCTCGAAACCAGCCTGAGGAAGCGTTTCAGTCACGGGCTCTCGTTTCTGGCTTCCTACACCTACTCCAAGTCGATTGACGATTCTTCCAGCTTTAACCTGACCGGCTCGGCGTCCAAACCCTTGGCCGGGGAGAATGACCTGGCCCAGAATCCTTTCGATGTCAACGCTGAGCGCGGCCGGTCGCTGTTCGACGCGCGCCACCGGTTTGTGTTGAGCTATCAGTGGAGCCTGCCCTGGTGGCGGCAACCCAAGGGATGGTATCAACAGGTCCTGGGCAACTGGCAGGTCAACGGAATCGTGACCGCAATGACAGGCACTCCGTTTACGGTCTTTGACGGGAATGACTTTTCGGTGCAGGGCTCGGCGCCGGAAATCAGTGGGTTTTTCTCCAACCGGCCGAACGTCGTAGCGGGACAGAATCCGAACGCCGGGCCCAAAACCACGAGCGAATGGCTGAACCCGAATGCCTTCCAGAGAATCACCCAGAACCCCAACTCTCCGGTGCAGCAATTCGGCAGCGCCGGCCGCAACATTGCCCAGGGACCTGGATTTACCGACTGGGACTTCTCGTTGTTCAAGAATATCCGCGTAACGGAGTCAAAGGAGTTTCAGTTTCGGGCGGAGTTCTTTAACATCCTCAACCATCCGAATTTCCATAACCCTGACAGCGACATAAACTCGCAAACTTTCAATCAGATTCTGGAAGCTCAACCGGCGCGACTCATTCAGTTTGCGTTGAAATTTGTGTTCTGAGCCTTTGAGGTTACGAGTCCAAGGCGGAGCTTTCGGCGATCACGCTAATTCGTCTCATGCTGACGTTCACGTTTCAGGCTCCCTCGTTGCAGGTAGTAGTGAATCGTCGGAGTGAAAACCAGGGACAGTACCATCGAACTGAGTAGCCCTCCGACCACGGCAATAGCGAGGGGTTGGAGCATTTGCGAGCCGGCCCCGATGGCAAGAGCCAGCGGCAACATACCAGCGATGGTTGCAAGTGCTGTCATCGCAATGGGGCGGAGCCGGCGGCGCCCGGCTTGAATCATCGCGTCTTCCAGGGATGCGCCTGACTGACGAAAGCGATGTTCGGCGTCCAGGAGCAAAATGCCGTTCTTGGCGACAATACCGATGACCATAATCATGCCCATGAAAGAGGCGACATTGAAACTAGTCCGAGTGACCAGCAATGCGACCAGGCCTCCAAAAGTGGAAAGCAGAGCAGATGCGAGGATAGCGATCGGGGCGGAGAAGGTTTGAAATTCGAAAACCAGAATAGCGAACAGGAGCAGCACTGCCAGCAGCAAAACCAGCAGCAAGTCCTTGAATGACTTCTGCTGCTCCTCATAGAGCCCGCCGTATTCCACTCGGATGGATGAAGGCAGATGCAGATCGTTGACTGCTTTCTTCACCGCCGCGATGCCGCTTCCCAAGTCCACGCCCTCAAGTCGTCCTGTAACCTGTACCAAACGCTGCAAGTTTTCCCTGCGGATTTCGGTCTCTCCGTGCGAGGTTGCGACGCTTGCCAATGATCCCAGCGTGGCCGTGCGGCCAGATGCGCTAACCAGCACGGTGTTACTCATCCGATCGAGGGTTGCCCGACTCTCATCGGGAAAGCGAACGCGAATTGTGTAGGCCCGGTCATTGATCACGAGTGGCGTTGCGGCTGGTTCGCCCTCCAGAACGGCCGAAGCGTCGACTGCCACTTCTTCGCCGGTAAATCCGGCGCGCACCGCCGCCATTGGATTCACCTGATATGTCACGGAAGGTCCACTTATCGTGTTCTCCACTCCGTTGAGTACATCCACCACGCCGTTCACTTTTCCAATCGCTTCGGCCACTCGCGGGCCGGTATCGTTCAACAGACTCCCATCTTGCGAGAATAGTTTGATAACGATCGGTTCCGGCTGGCTGGTGAGGTCCCCGATCATGTCCTGCAAGAGTTGGACAAACTCGACCTTGACCGCGGGCTCCTGGCCTTCAATTTGTGAGCGAATGTCGGAAATAATGTCGTCAATGGCGCGCTTTCGATCAGCCTTCAGCTTGACACTGAAATCACCGCTGTTGGCTTCTGTGACCGCCGCCAGTCCGAGCTGCAGACCGGTGCGGCGCGAGGTAGTTTCCACTTCGGGCGTGGATCGCAGGACTTTCTCGATACGCAGAAGAATTCGATTGGACTCGGTCAATGAACTTCCGGGCGGAGTGATGTAGTCCAGGATGAAACCGCCCTCATCCATTTCCGGCAGCAGATCGCTACCCAAAAGCCTATAACTCACAAAGGACAAGACGACGATCGCTACGAAGCTCGCGACCAGAATCCAGGGACGCGCCAGCACGACTCGCATGGCGCGCTCATAAAGCGCGATCACGCGACCAAAGAATCCGGTCGCTTGCGTATCGTCGGCGGCGAGCAGAGATGCCCGTTGCACGATCTTCGCCAACACTTGCCTTACTTTCCCCGATCGTCGTTTCGTCACTAGTGGGATGACGTTCCCGTCGAACCAGGTATTGGCTCAGCATTGGGGTCCAGGTGAGCGCCAGCAGCAGGGAGGTGAGCAAAGCGACAGTTGTCGTTACGGCCAGTGCGCGGAAGAAGCTTCCGGTCACTCCCGTGATCGCGATCAACGGCAAGAACACGGCAACAGGAGTGATTGTCGATCCGATTAATGGTATGGTCAGTTCGCGCACCGCGCTTTGAATGGCCTGGAAGCGGTTCTGTCCTGCATCGCGGTGCAGGACAATATTTTCCAGCACGACGATGGCGTCATCAATCACTAAACCCACGGCTGCCGCCAGCCCTCCCAGGGTCATCAGGTTGAAACTCTGACCGGTTATCTTCAGAACCACGAATGTGATCAGAAGAGTCACCGGTATGACCAGGCCTGCCACCAGCGACGTGCCCCAATCCCGCAGAAAAAGCACAAGTACGACGGAAGAAAGCACAATGCCCAGCAACACCGCGTCCCGCACGCTCGCGATCGAGTCATGCACGATGGTCGATTGATCGTAGAACGGCTCCAGCCGGACACCAGGCGGAAGGGTCGGCGTTACCGACCGAATTAAGTCGTGTGCTTCGTCTGCAACTTGCAAGGTGTTGCTGTCCGGCTGCCGGTTGATGTTGAGCAGCACCGCAGGCTTTCCGTTTGCAGTGACGATTGTGTACGTCGGTGCGACGGAAGATGCGACAGTTGCGACATCTGCAATGCGAATCGGAACCCCGGCAGAAGACATCTTTACTACGATATTTCCAATTTGTGCCGCAGTGTGTACCTGGCCACTGACCAGAGCCAGCACGAGATGATGGTCGCTCTCGATAAGGCCGGGCGAGTCGATCAGGTTCGTGCGTCGAACTGCATCCAGGATGTCGGCCACAGTCACTCCCGCCGACGGGCAAACGCGCGGGGTTCGGTGTGATCTGAAATTCCGGCACACGGCCGCCCTGCACCACGACCGTCGCCACGCCATCCAGCCGGTTAAGTCGGGGTTTGATCTCATAGGTTGCTATTTCCCAAAGCTTCTCAGGCGGAACTGTATCTGAGGTCAGGCTGTAGCCAACGATCGGGAACGCCGCAAAGGTTAGCCGGTGAGCTTCCAACTTTGCGGTCGGTGGAAGTTCCGCTTGCAACTGCGCCACGACCGCATCCACCCGCTGCAGGGTTAAGACCATGTCGGACTTCCAGTCGAAGGAAAGATCGACTTCGGCAGAGCCCCGGCTGGTGATGGAGCGCACGCTCTGCAGTCCGGGAACACTATTCACCGCTTCTTCAATCGGCTTTGTGACAGTGACCAGCATTTGGTCAATGGGCGCCACTCCGTTGTCTACGCCGATCACGATTCGCGGAAAATCGGTATTCGGGAAAACCGAAACTGGAATTGTGAACGCCTCATAGGCTCCCACCAGCGCGATCGCGATAATCAGAAAAATGGTTGGGCGCGAAAAGCGCTGAAACCACAATTCCCTCGACTGATTCCCGCGGCTGTCTCGCATGGGACTGGTAGGAAGTTCCATGGCGACAGTTATTCCTTGTCCGTTTTCGAATCGCTGTTCGAACCTGGGCTGGGTTTTTCAGCGGGTTGGTCACCAGGGTTGGTCTCGATCTTGATCTGAGTCTTGTCGGGCAGGGCGTAGCCACCGGAGGTGATGACGGAATCTCCAGCTTTGACGCCGTCGGTGATCTGAACCAGTTCTGCATTGCGGATGCCGATGCTGACGGTCTTGAAATGCGCGTGGCCGTCAGTGCCAGCAAGAACCACGTAGTCTCCCCCATCGTCATTCTTGAAGACGGCAGATGCCGGCACGACCAATGCGTTCTTGTCCGAACGGGCGGTAATCGAAAGCTGGACCGTCATACCGGGCCTTAAAGCCTCATCGGGTTTATTTGACTCAACCCACACCTCGATTGTTGTGCTGCCGGGATCGAGCGCGGGGCTGACCAGAGCTGACTTTCCCCTCAACCGGCTCGCTCAATCCGGCCACTCGCAACTGGGCCGGATTCCCGACCTTCAATGAAGCAGCTTCCGATTGAGCGATATGGGCCTTGGCGATCACTCTGGATATGTCCATCACGGTCAGGAGTGGCTGGTTCGCGGTGGCCAACTCGCCTTCGTATTGCGGACGATCCGTCACCACTCCGTCGATTGGACTACGGATTTCCGAGTAACTGAGTTGTGCACTGGCGCCCAGGTACTTGCCATGTGCGGCGGAGAGTTGGCCGGAGGCAGACTTCAGACTTTCTTTTTCTCCAATCCGTTTCAGATCGTCCAGTTGCTTTTGCGTCACCTCCGATTCGGTACGTGCCTGGGCGAGGGCAACGTCTGCGCTGTCAAGATCGCGCCGCGGAAGCGCGCCTTGCTGGAACAATTCCTGGCGGCTTTCGTAAACCTTCTCTCTGTGCATCGAAAGCCGTCTTTGCGGCGGCCGCATCGAGCTCTGCTTTCTGTATTTGTTGCGGAATACTGGCCCCGGTAGTTGTGGCGTAACCCGCCTGAGCCTGTTCCAGTTCTCCCTTGCTCTGCTCCGCTGCGGCCGATAGATCGGCATTCTCAAGGACCGCGAGCAACTGGCCTTTGTGGACACGACTGCCGCGCTGGACAAGAAACTTCTTGATCGTGGAGGTGATTTTGGGTATGAGTACCGCTTGCTGCCTGGGAGAAATGACCGCTTCGGCGGAAACTATCTCGTCGAGCGGTGAACGTTTCGCCGGTGTTACCTGCACCGAAACGATCGGTTCTTTTTCCTTCTCGGAAGAGTTGCAGCCCGATCCCGCAATTACGATCGCGAGGACGGCGCAAGCTCCCAAAAACATCCTCGGTAGTTCCCAGCTACGATTTGCGAGCTTGTTCATGGAGTGGTGAGCACTCCCGTCAGCGTTTGCAAGTTGGCGAGGGCAACTCGATAACGCACCGCGCCATCCTGATAGGCCGTGTCTGCCAGGCTCGCCGAATTTTGCGCGTCTACTACTTCCAGTACGGTGGCTTCCCCGTCCCGGTAGCGCAGTGTGGTCAGGCGAAGGCTTTCCGCGGCCAGTTCGGTCGATCGGTTGAGGCTGGCTAGTTCACTTGCAGCCGCCTCCGCTTCTGCGTAGAGCGATTGCAGTTCCGCGAGCAGCTTTCGTTGCGCTAAAGAAAGCTCACGCTTGGCTTGATCTCGCCGCAATTCTGCCTGCTTAACCCGGCTCTGGGTCGCGCCCCAGTTCCAGATTGGAATGTTCACGGTTGCCACGATCGAAGATCCGAGATTTGAAATCCCGTCTGTTCTGGTAGCGAAATGCGTGGCATCGATTCCGTAAAAATAGTCAAAGCTGAGCGACGGCAGATAGCCGGCGCGTGAAGCGGTCACTCCGTAACCAGCCTCCCTGGCAGTCTCGAGAGCGGCACGAATGTCGGGATTGTCGCGCGCAGCCAGTTGTTGAACCTCCGGCAGGGTAGGCAACGCTGCGGTCGAATGAAGGTCCTCAACGATTTCGAAGTTGTCGGTTAAATCTGGAAAGATCAACACGGCAAGGTCAAGCCGGGCATTCAGGAAGGCCAGTTTAGCTTCCCGCAGTTGCCGCAGGCGATCGTTTCCCTGCAAGTCGGCTTTGATGACGTCGGAATGGGCCACTTCGCCGCCGTGTTCGAGGTCCCGTGTCAACTTTAGAAAGCGTTCACCCTCATCTGCCGCTTTCTGGGCGACCTCCAATTTCAGTTGCGCAGCGGCCACGCCGTAATAAGTCTGCACGACCGTAACTACCAGTCCCCGCGCCGCGATCTCGGAGCGGGCACGCGCGGCTGCCGCTGCTGCACCGTTGCGTCGAAACTCCGCAAAGCCAGCCACGTCGATCGCTTCATGGACGTTGGCCTGACTGGAGTATTCGTGGACAGCGTTATTCGCGATGAACTTGACGCCCCCGTCAACGCCAGTGCCTTCCGTATAAATTCCTGAAGTGTTGTAGGTCACGCTGGGCAATAAGGCGGCACGAGCCTGATTCTTGTCTTCGTGCGCCACTCCCGGCATCGGTGAGCGCCGCCTGATAGGTCACGCTGTTGCGGCGGGCCCGAGCGAGCGCGTCCTGCAGGGTCAGGCGCAACGGCGGTGCGGCGGGCAACGGCGTCGTCTGCTGAGCTGCCGCGACGCAGATCAGAAGCGACCGAGAACCGCGCAAGTGCGCACGCTCTTAGCGAATCCTGCTAGAAAACGCATAGGTTAAATTCAGCCGAGTCCGCGGGAGGATTCGCAGCTCTGCCAAACTAACCTATCGAGTAGAAGATAAACGCCGGATTAACGGTTAGATAGCTGTGGCGGGAAGAAGGACTGTGAATGTACTGCCGCCTCGTGTCCGAACGGGTCAGTTCGAGTTGACCGGCGTGAGCCTGTACAATCCAGCGGCTGATGGAAAGTCCGAGTCCGGCGCCACCGCCGTCGTTTTCCGAACGAGATCGGGCCTTGTCTACCCTAAAGAAGCGCTCGAAAATCCGCGACTGCAATTCGCTGGGGATGCCCTGGCCCGTGTCACTTACGCGTTATCCGGTACTTTGAGTCCTGCACGTCCCAAGTCACGGACACCCTACCGCCCGGCGGCGTGTATTTGATCGCATTGTCCAGGAGATTCACGATCATGCGACGAAGCAGAGCTTCATCGGCGCGGATGGGCATCTCTTTCGAGGTGTCGCAGCAGATTGTGATTTGTTTGGCAGCAGCCAGCGTTCGCACGCTCCGCGAGCACTCCGTGACCAGTTCATCGAGATAAAAATCAGTCAGGGTCAAGGGATACTGACCCGCATCGGCGCGTGCCAGAGTGAAGAGATCGTCCACAATATGCTTGAGCCGTTTCGCTTCCGCTCGAAGAATGTCGAGAGATGTCCGGTAGTCCTCCGGCGAACGGCTTGGCTGCGACAGGGCAACATCTGCCTCTCCGCAAAGAATGGCCACCGGAGTACGCAGCTCGTGAGATGCATCGGCCATAAATCGCCGCTGTTGCTCGAACGACTGATCCAGCCGGTCGAGCAGGCTATTAAAGGACTGGGCCAGATGGCCGAGTTCATCATTGGCATTTGTCACCTGGAGTCGCTGGTGCAAGTTGTCCGCTCCAATGCGCCCGGCTTGTGTGCCCATCTCGACCACCGGCGACAGGCTCCTGCGTGCCAGAAAATAGCCGCCACCGCTCGCCAGCACGATCGACACTGGAATGGCCAGCGCGAAAGCGGAGAGGACGCTTTTCAGGAATTCCTCCTGGCGATGAAGGGATTGCAAAACAAGCAACGTGCACTCAGTCCCTCCAATAACAAAAGTGCGTGCGAAACTCCTGTACAGTCTGCTCTTGCAACCGGATCTTCCGAAATGGGCGAGCCTCGCGGGTACTCCGATGCAGGATGTCTGCCAAAATTGCCGGCGTTGTGCCCGATGGGCCGGCCGGCACAAGCTGACTATCGGAACTCGCGATGATCTTGCCTTCGGCATCAAGGACCACAAATACCGTGTCTCGGAACCTGTGTTCTGCAATAGCCTCCCGGACAGCTTCTTTCAAACTCGTCGGGACCAGGGGCGTTTTGCGTTTCCGCCCTTACGGTCGTGAGAAAGGAGTCCGCCATTTCAACCAGGGCAGCGTCCGTAAGACGAGCGGAGTTTCGCCGGAGTACGAAGTAGGTAGCCAAAGCCAGCGCCACCAGCGCACAGGCCAGTACGGCGGTGTACCACAACGTGAGTCGCACCCGAACAGAACTAAACATCGCTCCGATTCCGCCTCTTGCCGACTGGTTCGTTCACTTCATCATTTACTGGAGAGCACATATCCGGCTCCACGACGCGTGCCTAAAAGGGGTGTCGTCGAACCGGCATCGATCTTCCGGCGTACACGGTTCACGTAGACCTCGATCAGGTTGGAAAATGGGTCGAACTCTTCATCCCAAACGTGCTCAGCAATCTCCGCACGTCCCACCACACGCCCCGCATTCCGCGCCAGGAACTCCAGCAAGGCGTACTCTTTCGCGGTTAGCGAAATCGCTCGACCGGCTCGCGACACATTCTGCCCGACCGTGTCCACGACCAGATCAGCGACTACTAATTTCGCCGGCAACAACCCGCCCGTTCGTCGCGCCAACGCACGCAACCGCGCCAGCAGTTCGCGAAATTCGAATGGCTTCGTCAGGTAATCGTCAGCACCGTGATCGAGACCGGTAATGCGGTCATCGACCCCGTCGCGAGCGGTCAGCATCAGGATGGGCATGCGCTGCCCGGACTTCCGCAGTTCCTTGCAAACCGTGAAGCCATCGGGAGGCGGGATCATTACATCAAGAATCGCGAGGTCGTAACTATTGATCGCGGCCTGGTAAAGAGCTTCTTCTCCCGAACTAGCCACGTCGACTGCATAGGACTGTTCCCGCAGTCCCTTTGCGACGAAGCGTGCGATTCTTGTGTCGTCCTCCACCAGCAGGACTCGCATAGCAGCATCATACTGCGTTTCCAAAAATCGCAACCACTCTTCGCTCAGGTCCCGTCTTTTGGTGGAAGGATTTAGCCCCTGTTTATCTTTGACGCTGTAGAACTTCCAGAGTAAAGGATCGTGATCGATTGAGAGGTGGCAAATGTTCCGTTCTGTCCGTTTACTCATTTCACTGTGCCTGATTACTCTTGCCTTGATGGCGCTTCCGCTCCAGCAAACCGGGGCTGCTCCACCGAAAGAAGGATCTTCGGGATATCACCTGGCCAAAACCATCGCCGTGGGAGGAGATGAGGGCTGGGATTACGTCGCAGTGGACAGCGATGCGCGGCGCATCTACGTGTCGCACGGGAGCCGCGTCGTCGTACTCGATGCCGACAGCGGCACCGTGACGGGGGAGATTCCCGATACCCAGGGCGTGCATGGCATTGCCATCGCCTCCGATCTTGGCCGCGGTTTCACCAGTAACGGGCGGGCGAACACCGTGACCATCTTCGATCTGAAAACTCTCAAGACACTCGGTACCGTCAAGGCGGGAACAAATCCCGACGCTATTGTTTACGACGCCGGCACCAAGCGCGTCTTCACCATGAACGGCCGGAGCCAGGATGCCACCGCCATCGAGGCCGCCAGCGGCACGGTGGTGGGCACGTTTGCCTTAGGCGGAAAGCCGGAATTCGCAGTAGCTGACGGCAAGGGAAGCATCTTTGTAAACATCGAAGACAAATCCGAACTGGTGGAGTTTGATCCGCAGAAGCTGGCTGTTCTTCATCGCTGGCCATTGGCTCCTTGCCAGGAGCCTTCGGGGTTAGCCATGGACCGGAAGAGTCGCCGTCTCTTCGCCGGCTGCAGCAACAAAATCATGGCGGTCATCGATGCCGATACGGGAAGGGTAATTGCGACTCCCGCGATCGGAGAGGGCGTCGATGCCAACGGGTTCGACCCCGGCACCAGCTTCGCATTTGCGTCCAACGGTGAAGGAACGCTTACCGTCGTCCACGAAGATTCGCCGGATAAATTTACGATCGTGGATAACGTGCCCACCAAGCGCTCCGCCCGCACCATGGGCCTCGACCTCAAGAACTCACAATATTTATCTTCCCGCCGCGGATTTCGACGCGCCCGCACCCGGGGAACGACGCGGAAAGATGAAGCCCGGTTCCTTCGTGATTCTCACGGTCACGCGAGAATGATTAATATTCCCTCGCCAGTTTGCATTTACTGAACTGACTGGGAAAGAATTGACTCCTTCTCGAGTTGTTTCACTACCAGATTCACCAGCGGCTTAATTACCTTGTGAGCTGAACTGGGGTTAAAAGTGTCACTGGTCCCGGTCCAGATGAGTTCGCCGTCGGGTGGTTTGACGGCGTAGACATTGGTTTCCACCCGAACCGTCTTATCTTTCACCAGGTAGTCCGGGGAGTAGACGACCGGATACACAGTTCCGTAATAACCAGAAAAAGTGCTGTAATACGGGAGAAAGTAGGCTTGCCCGGGAATATAGGTGATCTTGGTTTCTACCTTGATCAATCTGGAAACGACAACCGCATCGATCTTGTACGCCCGAATCTGCTCCCGGATATAAACCAGATCGAGCGGACCCGCGGTAGGGCGGAGCAGGATGTCAGTTCCTGCGATTCCGACCGTTCCAGGCCTGGTGATCTTGCTGGCAAGCGCAACTTCGAAGTCGGCACGCGTCTCCAAGTTGTTACTCATACCAATAACGAGGATTTGCTTGAAGCGCTGGCCAGAGTAGTTCGGGTTCTTCCAGCTCATCTTCAGCTTGGTGGACGCTTCTCCACCCCTCGCGCCAAATAGCAGGAGCGCAATCAGCAGCGTCTTTCTCACGACAAAGCTGGATTGTGCACTCATGGTGCTCCAGGCTCCGCTTCCTCCCTGATTGACAACCCTGTCAGTGTACCAAGAGCCCAGCAGTCAATAACTCAGCAATATAAAGACTCGCGGCGATCAGTTGCTGGCCATCTTCGCCGAGGTTTCCGAGGTCTTGCCCGTAAGCTCGCGAATAATCTGTACCTCGCGTTTCCGATAGGGGGTTCCGTCCGCGTGGAAAATATCGTGGAACCAAACGGTGGGCGGGGTCTTTACGTAGGGTCGTTCCCAGGAATCCCAAGGGAAATATGTCTGGCTTTTGCCTGCCACGAATCCCCAATTGATGGCGGCGACATGCTGAGCTTTTGCAATCGGCAGAATCGTGTCGAACGTGCTGCCCGCCGACCTTGCCATGTACTCGGTGCACAATACGGGGCGATGGTACTGGTTCAGCCAGGTAATTTCTTGCTCGAAATCCTCGGGCCATGAATAGTTGTGGAAGGAAATGATGTCCGACTGTGCCACCTGAATCACGGAGACGGGCGTGGGCTTGTCCGCCAGCGTGGGAATGTTCTGAAAGACGCCGCTGGTCAGCGGTTGCGAAGGATGCGCGTTGCGCGCCCATTCGAAGACTTGCGGCAGCAATGCAATCACCTCTTTACTTCCCGCCGGCTCGTTCCATACATCCCATGCCAGGATGCGTTTGTCATTTGCATACGCGCCTATAATGCCTTCGACATATGCCTTGAGCCGCGGATACTGGGAAGGGTCTTGCAGCGCAGGCTCTCCCGGGCTTTGTACCCAGCCAGAATTGTGCACGCCCGGAATCGGCGGGTGCTGCGGGCCCAGCTTCGGCGCCGGCTCCCAGCAGGAATCGAACAGGACAAGCATGGGCTTGATGTGGTGTTTGTCTGCGATTGTCAGGAAGGTACCGAGCCGTTTCTGAAACCCCGCCGCGTCCTGCTGCCAAAGAAGATCGTGCAGAAAAACACGCATGGTGTTCATGCCCAGATCTTCGGCCCATCCAAACTCTTTATCAATCTGTTGCGGATCGAACGTATCCGCCTGGAACATCTCGAGTTGGTTGATCGCGTTCACCGGCACATAATTGCTGCCCACCAGCCACGGCTGCTCGGCGTACCACGCGTTTGCCCGCGCCTCAGACCATCTCTGAGTATCGGCGTGCATTCCGAGCGGCGCAAGTAAAACCAGCAACATCATAACTACTGTCGATTTCACTCGCATGCAAATGCCTCCAATATCTCGCGTTGTGCTTGCTAGAAGCGCCGGGCAATGGTGTCCAGAAAAGTGTGGTTCCCAGCTGCGTTTCCGGGATGGGCCTGCACTGATGCATCACTCTATATGCCGGAATGCTAGTTCCTAAGTGTTCGTGCATGTTAACTGTGTTTCGGATCAGAAAGAAGGAATTTATTTCGCGGCGGGAATGCCATTCAGCGAGTCTTGATTCTTCCGCTCGTCGGCTATTGTCTCTGCTTCGCTCTTGCCTTCTGCCAGATCGACAAAAAACGACTGCGCGCTGAAGCGGTTCCCGTTTCGGCTCGCTCTGGAATCGTTGGACTGCACCGCGCGACCGTAAATGCCGTCCGGACGCAGCATCCGGCTCTTGTCGGTGTCGCTCAGATAGGTCTGCAGAATTTCGTGGAATATTCGACTGCGCAACGCGCCGTTCTTGATGGGAAACATCACTTCAACCCGCTCATACAGGTTTCGCGGCATCCAGTCGGCGCTCCCCAGATAAATGTCAGGTTCGCCGCCATTCGCGAAGTAAAAAATACGGCTGTGCTCGAGGAATCTTCCCACGATGCTGCGCACCCGAATTCTGTGGCTGACATCTCGTACGTTAGGGCGTAAGGCGCAGGCCCCGCGGATGATAAGATCGATTTCGACTCCCGCCCGCGAAGCCCGGTAGAGCGCCTCAATCATTGGCTGGTCGAGCAACGCATTGACCTTGGCAATGATGCGCGAGGGCCGCTTGCGGCGGGCGTGGCTGGCCTCCCGATCGATCAGTTCAATGACATTCCGGCCAAGCTAATGTTGTCGATCCCATGAATTGGTTCTGAGCGCGGCGGACCGTTCACATCTTCCTCGCCCGCGTTGGGACGGAGGGCCATCGGCTACATTTTCTCCCGGACGCCTGGTGTCGCGCCATTGTTAATAGATTGTTACTAGGCGTAATTGGCTTTGGTTTCAGGGCGGGTAATGGTAACTTTCCTCATTTATGGAAGCCCACGAATACGACCTGGTGGTGATCGGAAGTGGTCCGGCCGGGCAAAAAGGCGCCATCTGTGCCGCTAAGTTGCGCAAAAAAGTGGCGATTATTGACCGGAAGAAGAGCGTTGGCGGCGTTTGCGTTCACACCGGCACTATCCCCAGCAAGACACTGCGGGAGGCGGTCTTATACCTCAGCGGTTTCCGGCAACGAACCTTTTACGGCCGCGGGTATGTGCTGAAAGACCGGATCGCGATGTCCGACCTGATTTTCCGGGCGGAAGCGGTCATGGCGCGCGAGGTTGAAGTGATCAAGGCGCAGCTGCGCCGGAACTACGTAACCATCTTGGAGGGCGACGCGCGGTTTCTTGACGCCAATACCCTCGAGGTCAAGAGCGACGAGGGTGCGCAACTGGTCCATGCGAACCACGTTTTGATTGCCTGCGGGACGCGGCCCGCGCATAGCGCGGAAATTCCGATCGATGGCCATCGAATTTTCGACTCCGACCAGGTGCATTGCCTGGAAGAAATTCCCCGAGACCTGATCATCGTGGGCGCCGGCATTATCGGCCTGGAATACGCCTCCATGTTTGCGACCCTGGGCGTAAAAGTCACCCTGCTTGATCAGCGGCCCATACTGCTGGATTTCGTAGACCGCGAAATTGTTGAGAGCCTGTGCTTCCAGCTGCGGCAGTTGGGAACCGTGTTTCGACTTGGAGAGAAGGTAGTTTCCGTTGGTATTGACGAAGAGCGCAACCGGGTGTTTGCCAAACTGGCGAGCGGGAAGAACGTCCACGGCCAGGGATTGCTCTACACCATCGGGCGGCAGGCCAACGGCGACCTGCTGAATCTCGAGTCGGCTGGATTGAGCCCGGAGGGCCGGGGCAAGCTTTCCGTGAACGAACATTTTCAGACTGCCGTTTCTCACATCTATGCTGCGGGAGACGTAATCGGATTTCCGGCCCTGGCCAGCACGTCGATGGAGCAGGGACGGCTCGCAAGCTGCCACATGTTCGGCAAGCCCGGCAAAATGCCCCCCAACCTTATTCCTTATGGGATTTATACGATCCCGGAAATTTCCATGGTGGGTCAGACTGAAGAACAGCTCACGCACGAGAACATCAACTATGAAGTCGGTCTGGCGCGCTATGCGGAACTGGCCAAAGGACAGATGCTGGGAGATGAGCAGGGTCTGCTGAAGCTGGTCTTCGACCCTGATTCCCTAAAACTGCTGGGTGTGCATGCGATCGGCGACCGGGCGGCGGAAATCATTCACATCGGCCAGGTCGTCCTTACCCTGGGAGCGAGTATCGAGTATTTTCGTGATGCTGTGTTCAACTATCCCACCCTGGCCGAAGCTTACAAGGTCGCCGCGTTGGACGGGCTGAACAAGCTCTGAGAGGCATTTCTCGCATTCTTTGCGAGAAGTGGGTTTCGCAGTGGTGCAAACCCGGTGTATTCTTCGCGGTTGCGGCAGGGCCGCCTTTTCGATGAGTGATGAAGCTTAAAGTTCTTCCTCTTGCTCCCAATCTGTGGCCTGCGCTCGAGGACCTCTTCGGCGAAAATGGCGCCAATCCCAGTCGTTTTTTGGGTGGCCGAATCGGCGCTAGGCGTGAGCTTTTTTCGAAAGCTTCTTGTCTGTGTACATGGCAGAGTCAGCGCGCTCGATGACCTGGGAGGCAGTTTCGCCAGGCTGCCATTGAGCCATGCCGATCGCCGCGTCCATCCTGATTTTTACTTTTTCCGCGCCGCCATTGAGCTTGACTGTATATTCTCCGAATACCCACTTCTGCAAGCGCTCGATCTGAGATCGCGCTCCAGCCAGGTCGCAATCCAAAACCAGAATGAATTCATCTCCACCCCAGCGGGCCACCACGTCTGTGGGACGGGTATTGGAGCGCAACTCCTCGGCAAACTGCTTCAACAGGTTATCGCCCGCCAGATGACCGTGAACGTCGTTGACTTCCTTGAATCGGTTCAGGTCGAGAAAAACCGCGCAAAATATCTGCTGGTGCGCGACCCGCCATTCCATCCGATCTTCCACGTTGCGCCGGTTGGCAAGGCCGGTCAGCCCATCGCGCAGCGCAAGCTGCTCCACGGTCTTGAGCCTGGCTTCGTAGGTTGAGACCTCCGCCCGCAACTGCGCGACCGACCGGTTGCTGTCTTCCGCCATCTGGTCCACGCGGCTCTTAAGTTCGTTAGCCCGCTGCATTAGCGAAGTGCGCACCTGTGCCAAATCCTCGAGGTCCGCGACCTTCTGCAAACGCATTGTGAACTCAGAGAACTGCTTGGTATAGCGGGAATCCCGTTCCCCCATGGATTCCGCGGTCCGGGCCAGCACGAGCAGGAGCTCCTTCACATCGTTGGCTTTTGCTTTAAAGTATTCCGCGGTGTGGTTCCCCCATTGCTGCAATTGCTCTTCGACATGCTTTCCCGTGCCTCTGACGAGGGCAGGAGTAGTCCCGTGAGACATGCGCTTCGCGAGGTCCGCAAGACTCTGCTGCAGGTCCGAACCAAGGGCTGGAGCAGACCCGGTCTCCACTCTTTCCCATGACCAGCAGCGTGGAGCAGTAACTGTCGATCGTGGCCTTGAATAACTCGGCCGCTTCCGCATCGCCGGTGCGCGTCGGATCCATGTCCAGATATTTCTTCAGAGAAATCAAGGGTCTGTCTCCTGCGTCAGTATCTTTACGTTTAAAGTATGGCCAGCACAGGAACGAATGCGCTCCGCACCAATGTTGGGGAACCGTCGGTGCGCCCGGCTATGAAAGGCTTGTCTAAGCTGACTGAGTTGAACGCAGCTATTCACTTAACAAATGACAATCAACCTAATCGGCACTTCCCGATAAAACCTTTAGAGCCGCTCTGCCCGCATCCGCTGGTAGTGTCAGGGTGAATCTTTTCTCTTTGATTGCCGATAAAGGGGCCGTGAACGCCCCTGCACCTGCACCCGATCCTCGTATGGCCAAAGCCGCCCCTGGGCCCGGTCTGCGTTTTGTGGCCCGCCAACCGATTCTCACCAAGGACGAGAAAGTCTTCGGTTACGAATTGTTATTTCGCGACGGCATTGAGGATTATTTCTGTCCCGAGGATCCGGAGAAGGCCTCGAAAATCATGCTGGACAGCTCGCTCATCATGGGGCTTGACGTACTCTGCAACGGTGGACGCGCCTTCGTCAATTGCACTCGCGACATGCTGCTGAAGGACTACGTCACCTTGCTGCCTTCGAGCGTGACCGTGGTCGAGATTCTGGAAAGCGTCGAGCCCGATGAGCTGGTCATGGCTGCCTGCCAGCGCTTGAAAGAGGCCGGGTACATGATCGCGCTCGATGACTTCGCGGTAGGGGACCGACGGGAGCCTCTGACCGACGTCGCCGACATCATCAAGGTGGATGTGCGCACCACCTCTCCGCAGGAGCGCGCCGCACTGGTCAAGCGTTACGGCCCCTGGCGTTGCCGCATGCTGGCCGAAAAAGTGGAAACCCGCGAAGAATTCCTGGAGGCCAAGAAAGCGGGCTTTTCATACTTTCAAGGCTATTTCTTCCGCAAGCCGGAGACGGTGAAAACCCACGCCGTTCCTGGAAACCAGCTGAACTACATAAAGATGCTGCAGGTGGTTTCCAAGCCTGAGCTGGAACCGCGCGAGATCGAGAACGCCATCAAGGGTGAAGCCTCGCTGTGTTATCGACTGCTGCGCTACATGAACTCGGCCAGCTTTGGTTTTGCCAGCGAGATCCACTCGGTGCGGCACGCGCTCTCCATCCTGGGTGAGCGCGAGGTCCGGCGCTGGGTGCGCCTGGTGGTCACGCTGGCCGCGGGACAAAACAAGTCGAGCGAACTCGTGCTTTCCGCACTGGTTCGCGCCCGCTTCTGCGAATTGCTCTCGCCAAAAATCAAGCATGGCGATTCGGATCTCTTTCTGCTGGGCTTACTCTCTCTCATGGATTCCATCCTGGAACTTCCCATGACCGACGTGCTGGAGAAGGTGCCACTCGATCAGGAGACCAAGGCGGTACTTCTGGGCGGGGCCAGCCACCTGCGGCCGCTGTATCAGCTCATGCTGGCGCAGGAATCCGGAGACTGGAAGGGCACTTCGGAGCTGGCCAAAGCCCTCAGCCTCAGTGAAAGCGAAGTTGCGGAAGTCTACTGGAACGCGATGCGCTGGGCGAAAGAGATGAACGGCGGCTAAGCCCCCGTTGCCTCGCGGCCATCCTGACCGCTGTTAAGCAAATTCCATTCGGTTGCGTCCATTGTTTTTAGCTGAGTACAGGGCCAGGTCGGCACGTTTCACCAGGAGATCAAAATCGGGTGCTTCCTTTTCCCGCCAATTCGAGATTCCAAAACTGGCGGTCACGCGCAGACTGCCGTCTGCAAAGCTGAACATTACTGCTTCAAACTGCGAACGTATGCGCTCGATTACCAGCTTGACGTTCTCTTTTTCTGCGTGCGTCAGCACCAGGAGGAACTCTTCACCTCCGATTCGAGCGCTAAGGTTTGACCTTCTGGTATGGGTCTTCAGGATTTCGGCAAACTTCTTGAGTACAGCGTCACCCGCAGCGTGTCCGTGGGTGTCGTTGATGCACTTGAAACAATCCAGGTCGGCCATTACCACCCAAAACGAAAAGCCGTGCCGGGTGGCGCCTTCGAGTTGTCGCGGCGCCCATACCTCCATCGCTCGCCGGTTGGGCAGGCCGGTAAGAGTATCGGTGAGCGCCAGTTCTTCCAGCTGACGATTCTTGGCTTCGATCTGGCGATGAAGGTCCACCACCCGTCGACCCACTCCGATGCGGGCCAAGAGTTCTCCGGCATGGAAGGGTTTCGTCAGGTAATCGTCGGCGCCTGCAGCCAAACCGCTGATGATTTTGTCCTTATCCGTCATGCTGGTGAGCATGATGATGTATGTGTAGCTGCTTTGAGGTTTTCCGCGTATGTGCTCGCAAAGTTCGATGCCCGTGATGCCTGGCATCATCCAGTCGGTCACCACCAGCGCAGGTTGATGCTTGTCGAACAGTTCGATGGCCTGCTGGCCGCTCTTGGCGAACAGAACATCGAACCTTTCCGCGCAGAGGGCGCGTTCAACGAGCTTGCGATAGACGGGTGAATCGTCGGCGACCAGGATCTTGAATTCTTGCGGGCGTGCGTCCATTCTGTCCTCGATGTCGCAAGTGCGCATTCCCGGAGCCTGGGTCAAAACAGCTTTGCATTCCTTCATTGAAACAGGCCTAGCATCCTGCAGGTCCGGTTTATGGTCCCGCGGTGCTCGGACGTTAAATCGACAAACTCAAATCCATAGCGATAGCTGGTGCGGTTGCGTACGACAGCTCGTACTCGAACCGGGCCGGTTGCGAATGGCACCGAGAACTGCAAGTTTACGGACGTCCCGACTTCCCACTCGGTGGCAAAGAGTCCCGCCAGTCCCGCCTCATTGATGTTCAGGGAACATCCCCGCACCATGTCGGGACGCTCCCCGGGAATGGTTGCTGCCAGATCGGTTTCAAGCGTGTATCTGGGATAGCGCCTTGTGTCGATCGCACATTCCCGCTGTGCACCGCGAGCCGTTGTCATTGACCCTTCGTTATTTCTCAACGCAGCCCTCGCTTGAAAACCAGACCGCCGTGCGCCGCGGTTCGTATTGCTAGAAGCATCCGGTATTCAGCCATTGAATCCCGCCATGCAGATGCTTTGCGGTGCCAATTCCGGCGCCGATATAACTCAGTCCCGGGACTCGTGTACGTTTCAGAAAGTAATCCATCGTGGTCACGGCCGCGAACTCGACCAGGCCGTGGATCGCCATGCTTTTCGCGGTCGGATTCGGCCCCAGCTCGTTATTGCCCTCGACAAAACCGCAGGGTCGGCCCAGGCCCTTCATCGTAATCAGGTCGTCGAAGACCACGGCGCCTGCGTAGACACCGTGGGCCGTGAGAAAACGCCAGTCCAGATTTCTTGGACTCTCGGGCGCGTGGCTGGGCGAATTGTGCACGATGTTGGCCTCGGCATCGGTCGTCGCCGGATTGGGTTGGATGTTTGCCGCTGGTGCAGGCGTAAGCCGAAGCGGATGAAGCAGGCCTTCCAGTGGATGGCTGTCCGAAGCCCCGGGCTCCCAGACCAGTCGGCTGGTATCGATTTTCAAACCGCTGCCCGCGCCGTTCGACGCAGGAGGAACGGCTGCATCATTCACGCCAAGGGCGTAGACGAATGGGTATGATCCCCTGAAATCGAAGCTTGATGAAGGGCCCAGAAACAAATCTTGCGCCCGTGAAACCTGGGTACCCAGCATGCTTAACGCAACCACCACAATTGCCGATATAGGGCGCATAAGAGTTCAGTTCTCCCGCTCGAACGTAGCGGGGCCTATATCGGTACGTTGATGGGGATTCTTTAATGTGCTGCGTATGTGACGAATTGCGGATGGTGCGGTACGAGGACGTCCGACGAGGGTTTCAGCGATTGCAGGGAACCACTTCTCATTGCGAGCCAGCCGGAGCCGATCCGGTCCGGGCGAGCTTGTCCTTCTCGGGCACGTGTCCGACGACCACCAGGTCGACTCGGCGATTGGCCGCACGTCCCTGTGCGGTGTTGTTGCTCTCCACGGGGCGATATTTGGAATAGCCCGCGGCCGAAACCAGCGAGGGATCAAAGCGGTGGCGCTCGACCAACAGTGACACGACCGTGGTGGCGCGAGCTGTAGAAAGTTCCCAGTTCGATTTGAACTGGGGGTTGTGAACGGGCACATTGTCGGTATGCCCTTCGACTCTGATTTCGAAGCCCCGTCCTCCGAGAATCGAAGCGATGCGGGTCAGCGTGGTGTGTCCATTCTCGAGAAGTTCGGCGCGGCCGCTGTTGAAGAATCCCACCTCGCGCAGGCTGACCACCAATCCTTCGGGGGTGACGCGCATCTGGATTTCATGTTTGCGGATTTCGTCTCCGAGGGCGCTCTCCAGTTGATGTCGTAGTTCATCGACGTTAACCCCGAAGCCGGCCAGGGCAGCGTTGTTGTCGGTAGCGCTGGCAACCTTGACCAGTTTGATGGGCGCGTCAGTCAGTTCGGGACGCGGTACTCCCGGGCTTCCTGGTACGCCGATGCCCTCAGTGGCCGAGCCGGTGAAAACGCCCAAAGTTTGAAACGCGCCTTTGATCGAAGCCGCCACCTGGGCTGCTTTCTTTTTGTCGGCCTGCGAAGAGGCATACAGAACTACGAAGAAGGCAAAGAGAAGCGTGATGAAATCGGCGTAGGAAACCAGCCAACGCTCATGATTCACGTGCGCCTTGTGTTTCTTCTTCCGGCTCACGCGCTGGCCCCGGCGGCCTTCGCAGCCGGCGCCTGCTGCTTGTGCTCCGGCAGGTAGCCCATCAACATGGTCTCAAGCATGCGCGGGTTCATACCCTCGAGGATGGAGATCACGCCCTCCAGTTTCATCTCGCGCATTACTTGTTCTTCGCGGAACTTGATCTTCAGCTTGCCGGCCCAGGGAAGAAAGAGGATGTTGGCCATGCCGACCCCGTAAATCGTTGCCACGAATGCAACGGCGATGCCTTTGCCGACTTCGGAGATGTCCTCAAGATGCTGCATGACTTGAATCAGTCCGAGCACGGCTCCGATGATGCCGACCGTCGGAGCATAACCTCCAGCAGCTTCGAAGACTTGCGAAATTC
Source organism: Terriglobia bacterium (assembly GCA_963841075.1). Lineage (GTDB taxonomy): Bacteria > Acidobacteriota > Terriglobia > Terriglobales > Acidobacteriaceae > JAIQFF01. The sequence goes on along the minus strand of CAWJBA010000021.1, from coordinate 247,822 downwards.
TTTCGCCATGCTCTTCCTGGTTGTCCAGCTCCAGTTCCATCATCTTGCGCAATTCCTCGGGTTCGGCACCGTCGATCGCCAGCATCAAAGCCTTCTTCAGAAACGGATCTTTGATTGTGGCCAGCTGCCCATCGAGAGAAACGATGCCGTCCTTGCGGGCCTTGTTGGCGTAACCGACCAGTTCCTTGATCAGGGAGTTGGGTTCCTGTCCGCGATCGAGAAACACGTTGACTAATCCTTTGGCTGCCTTGAAGACAACCGATAGGGGGAACTGGATCATAACTGCACCGATCGTCCCGCCCAGAACAATCATTGCGGCTGTCGGCTGCAGAACCTGGGCGATCTTTCCACCCTCGATAATCAGCCCGGCCAGAATGCCGGCCAGCGCCAGAATGATTCCGCCAATCGTGCTCTTATCCACGGCGGAAGGCCTCCGGAGAACGGTTCGGATTGGTTTCCTGTGGGTGCAAGACCGCCGAGTTTACGTCCGTGCCTCCCCAGGAGGGCAAACCGGCCATCACCGCGCGCCGGAAATCCACGATCCGGTGGATCACGTCATCAGAAGTTTCGCGGACGATGATCTTTTCGCCGTTGATCAGGGTGATCACGGTGTCGGGCGCGTTCTCCACGAACTTGATCAGGTCGGAGTTAAGCGCGATTGGGTTGCCATTCAGTCGGGTTAGTTGAATCACGATGGCGCCTTTCCAGGCCTGGGTGGAATCCGGCCTTACCTCTATCGGCACTCGGACGACGAACCATCAAGCGCATCTATCGCACGATCCACGTAAAGGCGGGCGCTCTCACCACAGAGCTTCGCACCAAAGACCCTTGCCCCGTCGGGCGGACGAGGGCGTCCGCCCTGCGCGAACGGCATCGCGAGACGTCTCCGGTAACGGTTACCAGCGTCACCGATACCAAGGTCACTGAGCCTGGGTTGATGAACCGCAAGTGGAGTGCCGATTAACAGGCCCGCAGCAAATGGCACCACCTGATCGACCGAAGCGGTGATATTGGAAGTCGGTAAGGCCGCAGGGTTCGGTAACAGGCGAAAACTCTAAGCAAAGGAGCTTTGAAATGTCACTCAGCATTTTGAACAACGTTTCGTCCCTTGCGGCGCAGAACCAATTGTCACTGACTCAGGCGTCGCTGCAGAAAACCCTCTTACAACTGTCGTCTGGTTCCCGTCTGAACACGGGAGCGGACGATGCCGCCGGCCTCGCGATTGCCGACGGATTGCATGCCAACATCACGGCCCTCACCCAGTCAGCGCGCAACGCCAGCGACGGCGTGGGTTCGCTGCAGGTGGCGGACGGCGCGTTGGCCCAGGTCACAGCGCTTCTGAACCGCGCCGTAACCCTGGCTACTGAAAGCGCCACGGGCACGGTTAGCGATCCGCAGCGCACCACGATTAACGCCGAGTTCACTGCGATCAAGGCTGAAATCGACCGGATCGGAAGCAGCACCAACTACAACGGTGGGCAGGTGTTCACCGCGACTGCGACTGCCATCTACCTCAGCGACGGCACGACCAGTGGCTCCAGTTCCATCACGGTCACGACCGGCGCGCTGTCCAGCGCTTCGATCGGATTCAGCGGCACTCCGGTGAACCTCAGCGGAGACGATCTGACGACCGCCACCAAGGCTCAGGCCGCGCTGGGCGACCTGACCACCGCGATCAGCAATGTTGCCGCCGATCGTGGCGCGCTCGGTGCAGAAAGCAACCGTCTGCAGAGTGCGTCCAGCGTCATCACGAACCAGGTACAGAACCTCACCAACGCCGAAGACGGCATTCGTGCCGCTGACATTCCTTCGGCTGTGGCGAATCTGTCCCGCTTGTCCATCCTGCAGCAGACCGGCATCGCCGCATTGCAGCAATCCAACCAGATTCAGCAATCGGTTCTGAAGCTGTTGCAATAACCTCGCACTACCTTCCGGCGGGGCGCAAAAAGCCCCGCCGGGGCGAGGTACGGTGATCCCCCATGCGCATTGACGGTCCCAGTCCGATTCCTGCCGACCTTTCGCAGCCGGTGGCTCGGGAGACCAGGAAAGACTCTGCACAACAGGCAACGGCTGCCAGCGAAGATCATGTGGACACTCAGCCGAAGCCTGAAGACAGCACCAAGGTTGTGGCCGAGATGCAGCCTGGGAACATTGTGGTTTACAAGTTTGTGGACAAGGCCAGCGGACAACTGATCGAGCAGATTCCTTCCGAACAGATGCTGAACTTGTCCGAGGCCATCGATTTAGCCGGAAAACCTACGAAGTCTAAGTAAAGAAGGATTCACCAAATGGCGGCTTCCGCTTCTTCCTCAATCTTGTCGGCCCTGAGCTCCTCCCTGGGAACGGGCCAGGGGATTGACGTAACCTCGACGGTCAACCAACTGATCGCGAACTTGCGCGGTCCGGAGCAGGTGTGGCAGACGCAGCAGCAGATCCTGGCGGGCCAAAGCTCCGCGCTTACGCAACTCAATACCGAGACAACAGCTCTCTCGACTGCGGTGAGCAATCTGAGTGACGCCGGCGGAGCCCTCAGTGCGCGAGCCGTCAGCTCCTCGCAGCCCGGCCTTCTGACGGCTACGGCCTCGAATGCCACTCCGGTAGGGACCCACGTCGTTGTGGTGAACAACCTGGCGACCAGTTCTTCGTACTATTCCGGCGCGGTCGCGAGCAGTACTACACCTTTGGCGGCCGGCAGTTTTACCATTCAGGTCGGCAGCCAGCCCGCAACCACGATCACGATTGACGACACGAATAACACACTCGACGGGTTAGCCGCGGCGATCACCAACGCGAATGTGGGTGTGACCGCCAGCGTAGTGAACGATACGAACGGCGCTCGTCTGGCCATTGTCAGCAACACCTCCGGCGCGGCCAGCGATTTGACCATCAACAATGTCGACAGCGGCCTGACCTTCACCAAAGGCGGCACCGGAACCGACGCTTCACTCACCGTGGACGGTGTTCCAATCAGCAGCGCCGGCAACACGGTTACGGACACGGTAGCCGGCCTGACCTTGAACCTGATCGGACAGGATCCGAACACGCAAGTGCAGGTATCGGTCAGCCCCGACACCACGAAGGTAACGCAGGCCGTCACCGATTTTGTGACCGCCTATAACACCGCCATCCAGGACCTGACCAGCCAGTTTACTTTCAACACCTCGACCAACACTTCGGGTCCTTTGGCCGGAGATTCCGGGGCTCGCCTGCTGCAGAACGAACTTCTAAATGCCGCGACCTATACCGGCACGGGGAATGCTTTCAATACTCTGGCCGATCTTGGGATTACCCTGAACAACGACGGAACTCTTACCGTGGACAACGCCGCGCTGAGCAACGCCGTCAACTCCAATCTCGCCGCCGTGCAGAACTTTTTCCATCCGGCAACTGGGACCGGTTTTGCCGATGCCCTGCAATCACAGCTCAATGTGCTGACCGATCCCACGGAAGGGGCATTCTCGGTCGAGCTCCAGGGCTTTACCAACCAGACAAAGGGCTTCCAGGACCAGATCGACCAGTACGAAATCTACATTGCAAATGAACAGACGTTGCTGACCGCCCAGTACACGCAAGTGGATCTGGCGCTGCGCCAGCTGCCGACACTGCAGCAACAGGTTAGCTCTGAATTGAACTTTACCGGAAACTCGAGCTCCAGTAACAACGGGTGACCGGAATTTAGATCGAAATCCAAGTGAGATCCAGGTGAGCCGAAATGAGTGCCAGGCAAAACCAACTCGCGTATCAGGAATCAGCCGTACGCAATGCCAGTCCGATCGATCTGGTGATCATGCTTTACGACATTCTGGCCCGCGATCTGCACTCAGCGATTGAAGCCATGGAGGCCGGCAATATCGAGCTTCGGTCGGACAGGCTGAAGCACGGTTTCCTGGCGTTGCAGCAGCTCGAAGGGTCGCTCAACATGGATGGAAGCGAGATGGCGACGAACATGTCTCGCTTCTACTCCATGCTGCGCGGCCAGATGATGCTGGCGCAGGTCCGGCAGGATCCTGCTGTTCTCGAGGAGTTAGTCCAGTTGCTGTTCAGTGTGCGCGAAGCCTGGGTAGAATTGAACACGCGGCTGGGCACCACAGCAGAGGCAGGCACGCAGCCGACGGCCTCGACTGCCGACGACCGAATCCCTGATCCGCAGGAGATCGCGCCCGCCAGCTGGAAGGCGTAGGCCCTGCCCACCGCGTCGTAGGCCTGTCACGAAACCCTACTTTAGATAATCCAGCAAACTGGTCGGCAGAATTTTGGCCGCCGCCGCCAGCGCGGCGTCGTGCGCCGTTGTCGCCAGGGTCAGATCCGTCGCGGCTTGGGTAAGGTCCGCTCCGACAAGATTGTTTGCCTGCGACTTCAGCGTTACCTGCTCCTGCTGAAGAAAGGTTTGTGTCGAGTTGAGCTGGTTGACTGCGGTTCCGTAAAAGATCCGTTCGCCGGTAAGGGAGTTGAATGCGGTGCGCAAGTCATTGGTGGCAGTTCCGGCGTCGGTAGTATTTCCGCTTTGCAGGGCTGTAATCAAATGCTGCAGGGAGCCGAAGACATCTCCCGCGGAGTTCTGGAACAGCTGGTTGCCTGGCAGGTTAGTTTGCAGGTTGAGGCCGTCCGCAATCTGGACCGTGTTGGTCCCGCTGTTGCCGTTGTATGTGACACCGGATGGACTGGTGGGGTCGAGCGTGTAAGGAGCCTGCGTCGTGGCAGTGCCCCCGAATAAATAGTTTCCGCCGACCGAGGTGTTGGCCAGCTGTACCAGTTGACTCTGAATGCTCTGCAAATTCTGTACGATCTGCAAGCGGTTGGCGTCTGACAAGGTTCCGGTAGCGCCCTGCACGCCCAGGGTGATCGCCTGAGTCACCGCCTGCACCGCCGAACCGAGTGCCGAGTCTGCAGTTTGCAGCTGGTTGGTCAAAGTATCGATGTTCTGAAGATACTGGTCAGCGCGGTTCGATTGGTCCTGGTTGCCGACCATTTGTGCGGCGGCAAGAGGATCGTCGGAGGGCACATTGACGCGCTTCCCGCTGGATACCTGCTGCAGGGCTGTATTTTCCTGCGCCTGCGTCTGCCAGATCGCGGCCAGAACGTCAGGCGCCATGTTTGGATTCACGCGCATAGGTTTGCCTCTCGTCTTATGTTCCGGATCCCATGGCCAGCACGCTCTGTGTCATCTCATCGACAGTGGTAACGACGCGGGCTGCTGCCTGATAGGCTCTCTGATAATTGATCATGTTCGTGCTTTCTTCGTCCAGCGAGACTCCAGAAACGGCGGAACGCTGGTCGGTGAGTTGTTGCACGCTCAGATTGCTTGCGGTCACATCAGCCTGCGCATTCGCGCCGAGATTGCCAACCTGCAAGACCAGATTCGAATACATGTCGATCGGGCTCGCGCCAGAAGGAAGCTGTTGATTCTGTATGGCGATGAGCTGTTCAAGATTTCCGTTGCTGCCGGCCGAGCCGTCCGAGCTGGCGGCGATCAAGCTGGGGTTGGTTATGGCTACAGCAAAGCTGGCGGCTGCACCCGCGACGGCTGCGGGCGGAGTGAAAAAATTCCCGCCGGCGTTTCCGGAGGCGTCAAATCCAGCCGCGTGCTGCGCGTTAAAGCTGGTGGCCAATTGGCTGGCCAGCGTGTCCAGTTGCGAGAGCAGCTGCGGAATGGCTTGATCGCGGACTTGCAAGGTGCCGCCCAGCTGCCCGCCCTGGATCTGGCTGGTGATGTCCTGGCCCTGAGCGCTGAAGACGTGTTGCGATGTGCCGCTCGCGCCGGTCGACAGCGTGAAGCTCTGGTTGGCGACAACCAGTGGAACTCCATTCGCCGTGGTCAGAGTCAACCCATGTTCACTCTGAGTGACGGAAATGTTTACCAGGCTGGAAAGCTGGCGAGTCAATTCGTCGCGCTGGTCCTGAACCGAACCGGGGTCCTGCCCCAGGCCCTGCAGCTGCGCGACCTGGCCATTGAGCGCCGCGATCTGGCTGGTCAGCCGATTTATCTGGTCAACCGTCTGCGGCACTGACTGATCGAGTCCCGCTTGGATTGTCTCCAGGCTTGAGGTGGCTTGATGAAACGACGTGGCCAGATTATTTGCCGCCGACAGCACCTGCTGGCGGGCGTTGGCATCGGTGGGGTTGGTGGAGAGCTGGCTCAGGCTATTGAAAAATGCCGACAGCGCCCCGCCCACTCCCTTTGTGGGATCAGAAAAAATGCTTTCAATCTGGTTCAGCGAATTGAGTTGAGTCTGGGAGCTGCCTTGCTGCTGGGTTTCTTCGTAGATCCTCAGTTGCAGCAGTTCATTGCGAATGCTCTGAAATTGTTCCAGAGTCACTCCGTTGCCGAAGGTCAGACCGTTATCCTGGGAGGTGGGAGACTCGTTCAAGACCGCGATCTGGCGGCTGTATCCCGGTGTATTTACGTTGGAAATGTTGTTGGTTGTCACGGTCAACGCGCCCTGCTCAGCCTGCAGAGCCTGGACCGCGATGGACATCGAAGTGTTTAGTCCAGACATGGCTCAGGCCTCACACGACCAGCCACCGGCGGCTGCCGGCCCCGAGTCAGGTGGAAGAGTCTGTCTGTAAGTCTGGCACAGGGACGCCCGCAGCCGGGAAGTGCGGAGGGCCCGTTGCAGCAGCGAGGCGTACACCTTGGTCAGGTGCGTCAGCTCCCGGAAATCTGAAGCAGAGATTCTTATCGACGGCTGCCGACCGACGGGCTGTCCGCGAAACCAGTTCTGTAATTTCTGTACGAGCAGGTCCTGGATTGCGGTAGAAGCCTCAAGCTCGGCGATGTCGTTGCCAGCCAGCGCCGCAATGGCTCGCTCAAACGCAACACACAACTCCCTGATATCGGCCAGGGCGGCAGATGGGTCGCGATCGCGTTCTTCTTCCTCGCTACCTCGGAGTGCCAAGGGGACTCACCTTATTACTGTGTCATCATTAATACGTTCTGGACGCGGCTAGCGTTGGTTGTGCTCCAGAATCGCCTGAGCAATCTTGTCCGGTTCGACTTTGTAGTCGCCGTTCTGGATGGACTGGCGCAGCGCATCGACTTTGTCCTGCCGAATCTGCGGCGCGGCCAGTGCCGTCGCTTCGAGCGAAGAGGCGTTGAAGGTATCCACAGAAAGGCTGGCCTTGTCCTCTACGTTGGGGGCGCTCGGAGCTTTGCTCTCGGCTTTTCGGGCCTTCTCTTCGCGTTCCAGCGGTTGAAGCGGGATGTTGTTAAGGTCAATCCTCATTTGTGGTCTCCTGCAATGCCGCGCAACAGCTTTATCGGCAGTTCCAGAAAAAACTTTAGTCCAATCATCACTTTGCCACCTTCGGGGTAACCAGCGCTTTCATCTGGAACAGGAGCTGCTTGTAAGTCCTTTGTTTCTGGTGCACTAGCGGATGCCTTCCGGGCAGCCTGGGCTTCCAGATGTTTGGCCACCATGGCCGCGATGCCAAGGCCTCCATGGCCTCCGGTCAGGGCGCTGCCTACCGCCTGCATCGCAATCGCATGAAACTGGTCCCGGCCGGGATCGGCATCGGGATCCTGATCGGAACCTGGCACCGTGGCGAAAGATTGCTCGGCCTGCTCCAGCCAATGCGAAAGCAGCACAGCTTCGAACTCCCGCGCCGATTTCTGGATCTTGGCCGAATTTCCCGAGTCCGTGTTCTTTAACTTTTCCGCTGCCTGCGCGCCGCGAAGATCAGAGAGGCTAACGGCAGGTGCGACCAAACCGGTTGAGCTCACAAGACCTCCAAATCAGCCTGCAGTCCGCCCGCCGCTTTGATGGCCTGCAGGATGGCTACGATGTCGCGGGCGGTCGCGCCCATGGTTTGCAATCCGTTAATGAGATCTTCCACGCTGGCGCCTTCCTCGAGCCGGATCGTCTTGGCCGAACTCTCTTTTGCCTGCACGTCCTGGTCAGGCACGACCACGGTTTGCCCACCCTTCGAGAGCGGCTCGGGTTGGGACACGTTAAATTTGGTGCTTACTTCTACGCTCAAGCCTCCGTGCAGGACTGAAACCGCCGAGAGCTTTACGTCTCCGCCCATCACGATGGTGCCGGTGCGTTCGTTGAGCACGACTCTGGCTGGAGGCCGGACGCTGATCGAAAGATTCTGAATCTGCGAGATCAGCTCCGGCACTGATGAAGTTCCCGAACCGCCGATGTTCACGTTGATCTGGCGGCTGTCGATTACGGTTGAAATCGGTTTGCCGAACTGGCTGTTAATCACGTTCGAGATTTCGCGCGCCGAGGTGAAGTCAGCGTTGCGCAACACCAGGGAGACGGTTTTCAAGCGATTGAGATCGATCGCTGTGTCCCGCTCCACGGTTCCGCCGTTAGGGATGCGACCCACGGTCGGATGGTTTACCTGCTTGCCGTTACCCGCGTTGCCGGCAGAGAATCCGCCCAAGGTGAGCGGCCCCTGGGCCTCGGCATAGACTTGACCGTCAGGCCCACGCAGTGGGGCCAACAAGAGTACTCCGCCTTCCAGGCTTTTGGCATCGCCGATCGAGGAAACCGTAACGTCGAGCGCCATGCCCGGCCGGGCAAACGGAGGAAGCGAAGCAGTCACGAACACGGCCGCGATATTTTTCACGATCACGGAGCTCGCGGGAATCTGCACTCCCATGCGCTGCATTACATTTGCCAGGGTCTGGGTAGTGAACAAAGTCTGCTGCCGGTCTCCGGTGCCGGCGAGGCCCACCACGATGCTGTAGCCGACCAGAGGATTGTCCCTTACGCCCGCGATGGTAGTAATGTCGCGCACCAGAACGGTTTGTGCTCCGTTCACCGCGGGAGAAGAGTGCGCCACCAGGAACACTGCGGCAAGCAGCGCGAATCTTAGAGACCCGGATTTTAAAAATCTGATATTCAGAAACCAATGATCCATAGGAGCGCTCGAACCAGGGGATTAGGCGGCCGGGTCGCATCCGAGACGACGCCCTTGCCTTTTAGTTCCACTTCCAGATTTGAAAGTACCGTCGAAAGCGCGCTGTTGTCAGGCCTGACATCTCCTGGCCGCAAGACGCCTCGCACCAGCATGGTTTCCTTCTGATTGTTGATTGCGACCATGCGTGCGGCTTCGACCACCAGATTCCCATTGGGCAGAACTGCGATTACCTGTCCCGCCAGATTGGTATTCATGGTCGTGCTCGCATCGGTCGAACCCGTGCCTTTCAGTTTGGTGGATGACGCGGCGGTGAACAGGTTGGTTAACCCACTCGTACTGATGTGGCCTGCCAGTCCTGAAATTCCCGAAGTCGTGTTGAAATCGCGTTGGGCACCGACGTTGCCCGTTGCCTGGGCAGTTGTACGCTGCACCACCACGATGGTCACAAGGTCGTTCAACCGGCTGGCTTTGTAGTCCGATTGCAGATTGGTCATTGCGCCGTTCGACGTCCACAGGCTTCCCAATGTGACATCGGGGTCTATGGACGGCGTCTGTTGCTGCATCCGGGCTACATAGTCCGCGCGAGTCTTTTGCGGGTCGTGGGTAGTCTTCATCTTGGATAACACGCTGCTGGCTGAAGCAAAATTTGAAAAGATCAATATCGCAAATGCCAGCTGCGCCGCCCGATTTGTAAAAGTCTTTCGCATATTAGAAGTGTGTCATTCCGCCAACACCGAGGTCACCAGGCCCGGCCCAATTACCCGCGCCAGATACCTCTTCTTTGTAGCTTTGCTGATTACTCTGACCTGTTGTCCACGTCCGCCATTTTGCAGACACAGCACTGGAAAAGTCAGGTGAACGTACTCTCCATCCAGAACAAGCATGGCAAACCTTCCGCTACGGACCCACAGGCCCTCCGCCCGATCGCCGGCCTTCCGCCAGTGCGGCCGGGTCGATCGGTTGCCTGCTCTCCCGGGGCCCCCCAATGCACCAGAACATAAAATGGCAGACAGGTGTTGGGGTGTTCGCAGTGCAAGAGAACTTTGTCGGCCTCACTGTTCAACAGGTCGACGCTGAGAACGTTGAGGAGTGGATTGGCCTCTGCGGCGGTCATTTGGGACAGCTGCTCCATTTGAGCGGACGCGATCCCGATTCCAGAATGATGAAGGGCGCTCAGAATGGCTTCACGGCTGATTGGCGTCCGCGAACTGTCGTCGGCGTGGACGGACGCTTTGTTCGCCGCCAGCAGCAGCGCGATCACAATCGCCAATATCTTAGCCAGTCTAGAAGTCGTCGTCATTGCTCTCTTCTCATCGCGTGAGGCTGTTCAGATCCTGAAACATCTCGTCCGCGGCTTTCACCACTCGCGAGTTCGATTCGTAAGATCGCTGGGAGAGAATCATCTCCACAAATTCCTGCACTACGTCGACATTGGACTGTTCCAGAAACCCCTGCTGCAGGGAACCAAGGCCTTCGGTTCCGCCGGGGGTGCCGACGATGGGATCGCCCGAAGCGGTGGTTGCCAGCATCAAATTGTTGCCCACGCTGTTCAACCCGCCGGGATTAGGGAACAATGCCAACTGAATGTTTCCGACCTGGGTCGCCTGGGTTTGGCCGGGTTGCGTCACCGATACCGTGCCGTCAGCCCCGATGGTTACCGAGAGTGCATCCGGCGGCAGAGTGATCGCGGGTTCAAGAGGATTTCCGTCCGCGGTCACAATGTTCCCCTGCTGATCGAGGTGGAAGCTCCCGGAGCGGGTGTAGGCAATTTCACCATTGGGCATCCGGATCTGGAAAAATCCCAGGCCCTGAATCGCGAGGTCAAGAGGGTTGCCGGTCTGGCTGAAGTCTCCCTGAAGTTGCAGGACCTCGGATGCGCCGGGCTTGGTCCCCAGACCGACCTGCAAACCGGCGGCATTGGTGGTCTGCTGGGTTGACGCCGAACCGGGCATCACCATGTTCTGATATAGCAGATCGGTAAATTGCAGGCGCCGCCGGCGGAATCCTGCCGTGCTGGTGTTGGCCAGATTATTGGCGACGTTGTCGAGATTGAGTTGCTGCGCGTTCATGCCGCTGGCGGCTGTGTACAAGGCGCGGAACATAGAGCTCCTTTATGGGTTGACCTTGGGCAAATCTTCGGTTGCAATGCGATTGAATTCCGTGTGAAACATCGAGAGCGCCCGCTGCATCATTTCGGCGTAGCGCTGTACTGCCACGAGTTCTACCGCACCCGCCACCGGGTTTACGTTCGAACTCTCGAGCGAACCCTGCGCGATCGCCGATTGTTTTGCCGGAGCGTCGCTGTTTGCAGGCGCCGAGTAGTAGGTCTTGCCAATGCTTTCCAGGGCGGTGCCGGGAGCAAACTCCACAATCTTGATTTGTCCGGCCACGGCGCCGTTCACCGAAATCGTGCCATCAGGGCTGACTGTCACCGGTCCGCCCACGATGTGGATCGGACCCTGGTCACCCATGACCGAATCGCCTTGTGCTGTAGTCAATTGTCCCTGGGCAGAAACTTGAAAATTTCCGTTGCGGGTGAAGGCCTTCCCGTTGGCGGTTTTTACCTCGAAAAATCCGGGCCCCTGCAGCGCAAGATCCAGGTCGTTGCCGGTGTGCTCCAGATTGCCCTGCGTCAAGTCCATCTGGCTGCCGCCGGAGATTCCGAAATCGTTGACCGCCTGGTTGAGGCTCGAACCTCGATGTCCGGACGCTTCTGCCAGGAAGGATCGAAAAATGTTCTGTTGTGAGCGATATCCAGGCGTGCTCGTATTGGCGAGGTTGTTAGCGACGAGGTCGAGCGCCTGACTCCGCGCCATCAACGCCGCGCATGCCGCATAGAATCCGCTATCCATAGGGTGTCCCAATAGTTCGAAAGCACGGCGGCTGCCATTGGAAAACTGAGCTCCCGGCTGCTAACTCGTTGAAAAGTTGGCGAGGCTTCAGGAATAAATGAGAGTTGGATGAGCGTCCTGGAACCATACATCCAGGCGTTACTCGCGCGGGGCTATCGATTCTAACCAGTTACTATTCTGACCAGCGACTATTTCTGGCTCAGTTGGCTTTCAGGCGGAATCGGGTCTGCCTAAGCGACTCCTGCAGTCGCTCGATCCCGATTTCCACGATGCACTGCTCCACGCTGACGTCGTCCCCTTCGGAAGGAGCAATATCGTGCGCAAGCTGGAGAACGTGGGTCTTCAAGCCACCATCCTGCTTAATGATGTCGGAGATGGCGCTAAGGGTTACGACCCGCTCACCGAGCAGCAGTTCCAGGCGGAGCAAGGCCTCCGCGCTGACGGTCGCAACTCCGAGGGCTTGAAAAGGGATCATAGCTTTGGCCTAACCATTCATCGGCCAAAGCGGGTTCGAACTTTACTTCGATTTAGACTACTTCGGTGATCCGCAACCCGTAGTTACCATCGACGATTACGACTTCGCCTCGGGCCACGACCCGGTCGCCCAGCAGAAGTTCGGCGGGATCCTGAACGTATTTATCCAGTTCGATGACCGATCCGGACCTCAGGTCGCCAATTTCACGCAACGGAAGGCGTCGCTCGCCGAACTGAAGGGTGACGGCGATCTCCACATTCTCCAGCAGGGAGACATTCACACCCTTCGCCGCCAGCGGTGACGGCGCGGGCGCGGGCTCAGCAGGTGCGGTTCCGTGAGGCCAGCCTGCGCCAAACAGTAATTGCAGCTGAATTGTTTTCGAGGTTCCCTCGGCCGCAGTGAGCGAGAACTGTGTGGCTGGAGCCCAGCTGATGGCCTTGGCCAATTGCAGTTTGGCTCGCGTTCCCGCCACGACCCCAGCCGCTTTGTCGCAGGCCTCGGCCAATATCGCCTGCACGGCCTGGGCATGCTCCGGCTTGAACTGTGTGGGTGCCGCTGTTCCCATCAACGCAGCGGCCAGCGACAGTGTGTTCTCCAGGCTGATTTGAATTGCCGCCTCCGCCTTGGAGGGCTCCGCTATCAATAGCAGAGTCAGTTGTTGCGCTCCGGGAGCGAGCGGTTTCGGTTTCTCGTCCACGGTCACCGTCCAGGCCGCGGAAGTCTTTGCGGAAAGGGCCTGGCCGGCGGCGGTTGACAATGCTTCAACGAACAAATCCGTGGGAGTGCGACTCATATTGTGGTCTCCGTTTCTGACTGACTTTGCGGCAGGCGATTGAGAAGTTGTGCTCCGCGATGATGTCCGCTGCGCACCGGCATCGCTTCGAATGAGGCATTGCCGTCGATCTTGAGCACCGCCGGCGTCTTCACCGGAACCCCTAGCAGAAGTATCTTGCCAACGTTCAAATTCAATAAGTCGTTTGCCGGGACTTTGCTTCCGGGCAGAACCAGCTCGAGCCCAAAAGTGGCGCCAAGCAACTTGTCGGCGAACCCCGCACTCATCGTGCCCTTGCGCGAAAGCTCCGGCGCGGTGAGAGTGCCTGCTCCCATGAATGCCCCTAAAGCCGCCAACGGCAGGACCACCTGGAAATCGCCTCCGGCCGACGGCAGGTTCACGGAGAAGCTGAAAGCCAGTGCGTTCTCGTCGGCAGAAGACAATTTCCGCAGTTGGGCCAACGGCTGCCGCTTTCCCATCGAGACTGACACGCCAAAAAATTGCCATGAGATTTGCAATTCGTGGCAAATCAGTCGCACGAACTCTCTTGCGACTTGATCTTCGATCTCGGTCACTTCGCGGGAGAGCTCACTGGGACCGCCACTGCCTCCCAACAAGCGGTCGACGATGGGAAACAGCAACATGGAATCAATCTGCAACCATGCCAGATCGGCCTGTGTTCCCAGATGCAATGGCGTCAGGTAAGAGCCCTCCGTTTTCTCAAAAAGAGTCCGGCAGGGAACTTGTTCCGAAGATCGCAGTGCGGTCTCGCAGGTCAGCCCGAGTCGGGTGCGGAGCGCGGGGCCGAACGAACGCGCAAATCCTTCGCTGGCCGCGACCAGCGGGGCGAGACGCGCTTTGTCGATTCCGCCGACGACACGGAAATCGCAGGGCTGGACCTTCTCGGACGGAATGTCGCCGCTGGCTACGACCGCACGATGCGCCTGCGGGATTGATGTTGGGGCCAGAGTTTCCATAAGGGTTACCGGAACGTGTCCTCCTGCAGCTGCATTTTATGAATTGCAGCGCGAAGTTTGGTAATGGCAAGTGAGTGAATCTGCGACACGCGCGACTCCGCCAGGTCCATGACAGCCGCGACCTCTCGCATGGTCAGCTCTTCGCGGTAATAGAGTGAAATGACCATCTGTTCCTTTTCTGAAAGCGTCTTGATGGCCTGAATCAGGTAGTCGCTTCTTTCGGAGCGGAGGCAAATCTCGAATGGACTCTCGTTCTCATCCGCGGGTGCGTTTTCGATGAGGTCCTGAGTCTCGGAGTCGTCGAATCGCGATCCTGCCATTTGCCCGACGATGTGCAGACCGTCCAATCGGCGCAGCAGGTTGTGCAGCTCGGAGACATCCATCTCAAGGTCGGCGGCAAGTTCATCTTCTGTGGGTTGGCGCCCCAGTTTGTTGGCCAGCCTGGTGATGCTCTCGGCCACGTTCCGGCCTTTCTTTCGCAACGGGCGGGATCCCCAATCCAATGCGCGCAGGCTATCGAGAATCGCTCCTCGAATGCGAAACGAAGCGAACGACTTCAGTGATGCATTCTTGTTCGGATTGTATTTGCGCACGGCTTCGATCAGTCCCAGGACGCCCGCGTGTACCAGGTCCTCCAGAGGAACGTGCTGTGGCAGGCGTTCGTGAATCCGGCGCGCGAGATAATAGACCTGCGAAAGCTCGGACAAGATAAGCTCGTCGCGCGCTTCGTTCTCTGACAGTACGTCTGTATAAGCGGCTTGTGGGAATGTCATCGCATCCTCAGTTCAATTCGTTATCCCAGTGAACCCACTGACTGCACGGGCACCAGCGGGGGAATTTCGGTCGGCGCCAGTACAACGATCTTGGGTAAAAATGGCTCCAGCAATCTGCGCAGATAGAAACGGCCGGGCGATGTGCACAGCAGCACCGGAGGAGCCGTCAGCGCCTGTTCGCCAAACAAGGTGCGCAGACTCTCCAGGACCCGGCGAGCGGTTGCGGGCTGCAGAGCCATGCTGGCGGCGTTGACGGACTGCGCCCCTGCGGCGCGGCTGCACTCTTCTTCGATTGCGCGATCGAGTGTGACCACTTTGAGCTCTCCGTTATCGTTCAGCAGTGGCCGGACCAGTGCGCGTCCCAACGAATGGCGCACGGCTTCGTTCAGCAGCACGGGGTTCTTGCTGGTGCCGGCAGTTTCAATCAGGGTTTCCAAAATCGTGCCCAGATCGCGAATCGATACTTGCTCGCGCAGCAGTTGCTGCAGGACTCTCTGCACTTCGCCGAGCGTCATCAGTTTGGGTACAAGTTCTTCCACCAGCTTGGGATGGGATTCGTTCAAGCGATCGATCAAGCGCTTGGTCTCCTGGCGAGTAAGGAGCTCGGAGGCATTCTGGCGAATGATCTCGCCGAGATGAGTGGCCAGCGCGGCAGTCTGATCTACGACTGCATAGCCGGCTGCCAGCGCCTGTGCCTGCTGGTCTTTTGTGATCCACTTCGCGGGAGCGCCAAAGGCTGGGTCGCGAGTGTCCACTCCCGGCAAGGCGGGCGCCTTTGGCTGTGAACTGATGGCCAGCAGGCAGTCCCGACGCATCTCCCAGCGCGTGATTTCCACGCCGCGAAGGTACACAACATATTCCAGATCTTTGATGGTCAAATTGTCGGTGATGTGTATGGACGGCACCAAAAAGCCAAGTTGCGTCGCGAGATGCTTGCGCAACGCTTTGACTTTGTTCAACAACTGACCGCCCTTGCTGGCGTCGACGAGAGGCACCAGGCCGACACCGACTTCGAGCATGAGGTCATCCAGCTTCAGCGCTGCATCCATGGGATCCAGCGCCTGGGTTGGAGTGCTCCCGCCCTTGCCGGCCATGGTGATCGAGGCCGTTTTGTCCTCAATCGTTTCTGACTTCGCGCGCCACGCGAGCGCCCCCATGATGACGGCCATCAGAATGAACGAGACTTTCGGCAGACCAGGAATCAGTGCGAGCCCTGTCATCACCGCCGCGGCAATCCACAGCGGGCGCCTGCTGCTGAACAGCTGTTTGCCGAGGTCGGTTGACAGCGTGCTGTCAGACGAAGCTCGCGTGACCACCATGCCGCCGGCAACCGAGACCAGCAGCGAAGGAATCATCGTCACCAGGCCGTCGCCAACGGTCAGCACTGTGTAGGTCTTCAGCGCTTCCATGAAGGGAACGCCCTGCTGTATGACACCAATAAGGAAACCGGCGATGATATTGATCGCCGTGATCAGAATTGTCGCCAGGGCATCTCGCTGATTAAAACGGGCGGCGCCATCCATCGCGCCATAGAATTCGGCTTCGTGCGCGATCCGTTCGCGGCGCGCCCGCGCCTGTACTTCATCGATCAGTCCGGCATTCAGGTCAGCGTCGATCGCCATCTGCTTGCCCGGCATGGCATCAAGAGTGAAGCGAGCCGTAACCTCGGCCGTGCGCACCGCACCGTGACTTACCACGATGTACTGAATTGCGATCAAGGCCAGGAACAGAACAAAGCCGACAACGTAATTGCCGCCGACGACGAATTGTCCGAAGGCCTCAATCACACGGCCTGCTGCGGAAGCTCCTTCCGCGCCGTGCAGAAGGATTCGCCGGCTGCTGGCCAGGTTGAGAGACAGGCGGAACAGAGTCATCAGCAAGAGCAGGCTGGGGAAGACTGAGAATTGCGCCGGGCGAAGGATCTGCACCGCGGTAAGCAGCACCAGGACCGAGGCGGTCATGCTGAATGCCAGCATG
Organism: Terriglobia bacterium; assembly: GCA_963841075.1. Classification (GTDB taxonomy): domain Bacteria; phylum Acidobacteriota; class Terriglobia; order Terriglobales; family Acidobacteriaceae; genus JAIQFF01. The sequence continues at coordinate 231,128 of CAWJBA010000021.1, read as the reverse complement.
ATATCGAGCAGAAAACTCGGCATCGGCACCAGCATCACGAACACCATGCTGACGGCGGCCGCGGGAACGATCCAGTCGACTGTGGATCGTTCAACCACCTTCGGTTTGGTGATAGTAGCCATTAGCGTGATCCGCTTGCTCCCTGTCGTTTTACTTGCGCCTGGGCGCGATAGACGAAGGCCAGAACTTCTGCCACGGCGGTGTAGAGCTTGGCCGGAATGCTCTGTCCTACCTCAACTGTTTTGTAGAGAGCCTGCGCCAGCGGAGGGTTCTCCAGCACTGGAATGTCCTTCCAGCGCGCGATCTCTTTCATCTTTTGCGCCAGCAGATTCCGGCCTTTGGCCAGCACCACGGGCGCGCTCATGTCCATCTGATAAAGAATTGCCACGGCGAAGTGGGTCGGGTTAGTGATCACGACGGTCGCCTTTTCTGTCTCCCGTAACGCCAGCTGCCGCCGCATCTGCCGCTGCAAACGCCGGATCCGCATTTTGATCTGCGGGTTCCCGTCGGAATCTTTGGTTTCCTGCTTCATTTCGTCCCGCGACATGCGCATGTCGCTTTCCGATTTCCGCCAGGTCAGGAAGTAATCCACCACCGCCCAAGCCAGCAATGCCAACGCCGACTTCCACGTGACCTCGAAGATGACCACGAGCAGGAAACGGCAGAAGGTCCAGAAGCTGGTGTTGGAGGCGAGGACGATCTCAATCCAGTGATCCCGAATCGTGGCAAAGCCGACGTACGCAATGGCTGCGAACGGCAGCATTGACTTCAGCAACCCGCTCAGGCCGGTGAGGGAAAATATCTGCCCCAGTTTTTGGGCAGGGCTAAGGCGCTCGACCTTTGGAATCAGGGCTTCCGCGGCGAACACGACTCCACCTTGTGCCAGGCCTCCAACCAATGAAAGCGTCCAGGCAGCAGCCATCACGGGCACGACGCATTTTGCCAGCGTCCAGGCGGTCCATGTAAACAGTGGAGCGGACGGTGAAAGAGTTTCGCCAGCCGGAAAATCAAACGTGTGCCGCAACAAATTCCGCCACGCCTCGATTCCGGCAAAGCCCTGCCACGCGACCAATCCGAATGCGCCGGACACCGCCAAAATGCTGGAGAGATCACGCGAGCGCGCAACCTGCCCCTGCTCTCGCGCCTTTTGCCGGCGCCGCGGTGTTGGTTTTTCTGTCTTTTGATCGCTCATGACCGTGCCGCCAGATGTAGCAAGCGTTCGGTGAATCCCACGGATTCCGTGAAGTAGCGTTCAAACAGCGCCGGCCAATAATGGATCACTGTGATCAGCAGTCCTACGCCCAACATGCTTTTGAGCGCCGGACCCAGCAACATCAAGGGCATCTGCGGAGACGCTTTGCCCAGAAATCCCAGAATCACATCCGCCACCAGGGTGGCCGCCAGTACGGGAGCCGCGATCTGCAATCCGGTTCCCAGAACGCCCGCAACGCCATGCAGCAACTCGGTCGTCAAACCACGATTCAAATGCACGGCGCCGGGCGAGAGGTATTCAAAGCTGCGCGCGATGCCGCGAAGAATCCAATGATGCACGTCCAACTGAAGAAACAGCAGAAACGCGACCGACTGGTGAAACATTGCGACCACAGTCGTGTCCACCTGGGTTTGCGGATCGAGAATGTTGACCAGCGAGTAGCCCATCTGCACACCCAACACACTTCCGGCCATCTGCGCCGCTTCAAAAACAAAATTCGTGGCCACGCCGATAGCGATTCCGAGGACAAACTCCCGCGCCACAACTCCAGGCCACTGCGTCAGCGTGACGATGCCAATCTGCGCGGAATACGCTGGATACAAGACCGCCGTGATGGCAACAACCAGGATCGCCTTGATGCGCGGCGGAATCGCGCCGTTCGCAAAGAACGGGGCAAACAACATCAGGCCCGAGATTCGGATCCCGACCACCAACGGCCCGGTCAACAACTCAGTCAACGAAAGTTCCATTTGTCGGCCTATCTCACGTACGGGTGAAAGTCGGAGAGCAGTTTCACGGTGTATTGCCCCATCTGCCGCCACATCCACGGCATCAGGAAGAAAGCGGCCGCCGCCACCGACAGGAGCCTCGGCACGGAAGAAAGCGTGGCTTCCTGTAACGAAGTCAGCACCTGGGCGACGTTCACCAGCAAACTCACCGCCACCGCGATCACCAGAATTGGGGCCGCCAGTAACAGCACCTGGAGCAACGTATGGCGGCAAATCTCCACTACCTGCGCATCCGGCATCAGCTGAAACTCCTCATCAAAGAGCCAATCAACAAACCCCAACCGTCTACCATTACAAACAGCAACAGCTTGAGCGGCGTCGAAATCACCACCGGTGGCAGTTGCAACATACCGACCGAAGTGGTGATTGAAGCCACCACCATGTCAATCACCATGAAGGGAAGAAAGAGAATCGTGCCGATCTGAAATCCCGCTTTGAGTTCGGAGAGAATATAGGCAGGCACCAGTATCCGCATCGAGAGATCGCTGGGATCGTGGGGCCGCTGTTCCCTGGCCAGGTCCACGAAGAGCGCAACATCTTTTTCGCGTACGTAATGCACCATGAACTGGTGGATAGGCCCGGTGCCGCGCTGCACCGCGTCCATGGCGTCGATCTGCCCTGCCTGAAGCGGTTCCACCGCCTGGGTATAGATCGAAGCCCCCACGGGCTGCATGAGAAAAAAGGTGAGCACCAGTGCAAGGCCGATCAGCGTCTGATTGCTGGGCGTGCTCTGCAGACCGAGCGCTTGCCGCAGAAAATGGAAGACAATCAGCAGGCGTGCAAATGGCGTCATGCAGAGAAGCAGCGAAGGGATCAACGTGAGGAACGTCAGCAGCGCTACGATGGTCCACGAGGAGGAACTGGATCCGGGGACGCCCGGCATCGTGATCCGAATCTCGTTTGGCGTCGAAGTGGGCGCTGCTGCTGGCGTTGCCCGGGTCGAAGCTGACGCCGACGCCGCTCCCAGGATAATGAAAACCGAAAATGTCCGGCCAAGCCAGGAGCAAGGGGTCATGAGATCTTCACCGCTTCCTGGTCAAGAGCCGCGGCAAATGTTTTTGTTTCCGGCAGGCGGGTCAGCAGCGACACGGCGCTTGCGGATCCTCCGATTAGAAATCGTTCCTCATCCACCTGAACGACCGCCACAAATCGCTTCTCGCCCAGCGAGACGGTTTCGCAAATTCGCAGATTCTTGCGTGATTGCTGAGCCTTGGCACGCCGCATAATCCACTTGAGAGCGCTCCAGGTATTGACCAGCAAACCCTGTCCCCAGTTTTCGACGGTCGGGAGAGACCGTGATCCAGCTTCGGCAGGCCGCAACGAATCAAGTTGAGAAAGAGTATTCATGCCAGTTCGGTAATGCGAACCACCAGTCGATCATTTGCCACTTCGAACCGCCCCCATCCAAAGAGAATGTTGTTGACCTTGAGCGGAATGTCATTGGCAACCAGAGTCGCCGTCTGCACAACAGACCCTTTGCGGAGATTGAGCAGATCGCCCACGGTGAACTTTGGCACTGGAACCTCCACCGTCGTCGTGCACCGAAGCCAGTGGTAAGCCTCGATCGGACTCTCCGCGACTGCGTGCGCTTGTGGCGCTTCTTTCGGAGCGGTAGCGACTTGAGCTGTGGCCATTCTGGGTTTCTCGTCCCTGTTGATTGCAAAAACGCGAAGTTTGGAACTCCGCGCAACAACGGGATTGCAATCGCTCTGCCAGTGGTCGAGTAATGCGGAAGGTCGGCAACAGATCTCTTATTTCGTTCGAAACCGACAGATAAGACGGAGCTTAGCTACATACAATTACCTTCGTGCGGGCAACGCAAGAGGGCCGGTTTCAATTAGAGCGAGAGTAGAAGACGCGGAATTCCGGCGCGCCAGTGGAGGCGCGCCGGATCCGTTCTAATCGTCAGTTAACTCTCGTCTTTACATGCCTTGGGTCATGTTGATTGCGTCCTGCGTAAGCTGATCGAATGTGGTGACCACCCGAGCGTTGGCCTGATAGCCACGCTGGGTGATGATCATGGTCGAAAATTCCGTCGCAATGTCCACGTTCGATTGTTCCAGCGAACCGCCGGTGACTGTCCCGCGGCCGCCGTTTCCCGCCACTCCGACAACTGCGGCTCCGGAAGACAGTGTCGCCTGGTAACTGTTCTGACCCACGGCCTGCAGACCCTGAGGGTTCGCAAAATTCGCCAGCGCGATCTGACCCAATGCCAGAGTTTGGTTATTGCTGAACGATCCCTCGATGGTTCCATCGGAGTTGATGGTGTAGTCGGTGAGAGTTCCAACTCCATAACCGTTCTGGAATGTGGTCGCCGTCGCGCTGGGCGATGCCGATTGAGTCATCAAGGAGTTCCCGGACGCATCCTTCAGGTTCCAGGTGACGCTCATGTTGGACGCCCCGTCCACCAGCCCGGCGATCGCGATGCCCGTGACCGGTGCAGCGGGTGTGGCCAGACTGCCATCCCCATTGAAAGTCAGGTTGCCAGTGGCAACAACCGTCGGCGCGCCCGCACCACCGGTGTCAGCCGCGGGCAAAGTGATCTGGTAACTCCATGCGTTGGTCCCGGTCTTGGTGAACTGGTTGGTCAGGACGTGAGAGCTGCCGAGCGAATCGAAAACTGTGATAGGAGTCGAAAAAGTATCGCCCACGGCCGCGCCGGCATCGAGGTTGGTCTGGCTTTGAATCGATGTGGTTGCGAGTGCGGGAATCAGTTGTCCCTGATTTACCTGAAGCGGCGCGATCGTCTGCGATGGGTTGATAACGCCGTTGACGGCGGGATATCCCATCACCGACGCGCCACTTTGCGTCTTCAGATTCCCTTGCGAGTCGACCGTAAAGTTTCCTGCGCGGGTGAACTCCGAAAGACCGCCCTTCTGTGTCACGAAGAAACCGCTTCCACTGATCGCTGCATCGGTCGCTACGCCAGTCGCTTCGAGGGTGCCGGACGAAAAATTAGGAGTTACAGCGTTGACGGCGACGCCTTCGCCCACCTGGATCGGGTTATCGGCCCCATTGGTCCCGAACGCCTGGTAGAACAGATCGCTGAATGAGGCCGCGCTCTCCTTGAATCCCACGGTATTGAGGTTGGCCAGGTTATCGGAAATGACGGACAGCGCTTGCGATGCGGCTGTCAATCCAGAAAGAGGAATCGAAAAGTTTGGCATGGTTTTAAGCTCCTGTTGTCGACGTTGGTAATGACGGCGTGGTGGTTGGGTCGGATGTGGTGGCTGGTGTGGTGCCGCCCAACAGCTGCCGGATTTGAATCAGCTCATTAAGTTGATTCATGGATAACATCTGTCCAACCATTTCCGTGGGATCCATGGGCGAAGTCGGATCCTGGGTTTTGAGTTGTGCCACCAGAAGCTGCAGGAACAGATCGCTGGAACTGTTGGCGAGAGGGTCTGAAGCGGTGGCGCTATTTGTGGAACTGGCGGAGCCAGTTTGCGCAGTGGTGTTCTGCGTGGCAGCCAGCATGGAATGTGCGATGGGACTTGTCATAATTGTTTCTCCTCAACTTTGTGCGTGCTGCGACTCAAATGATTAGATACGTATGTCCAGCCTCCCCGCGGACTCGATCACTTCCGTCGTCAGGGGAGCCATTGTTTTTGTCTCCGGGCTTGTGCTTTGCTGCGCTTGCGGTTTATGCCAGGGCTGCGGCTGGGCGTCGTGCGCCAGGCCGGATGAAGTCGCCAGGTTCTGTCCTTGAATCACGATGCTTGCTACCGTGACCTGTTGATCGGCGAGTTTGTGATAAAGGGCAGGCAAGTCCGCGGTCATCGACTTTGCCATGTCGCCGTGTTCCACGGAAATCTGCGCGCTGAACATGTGTTGCGCCAGCGACGTGCGAATGTCGATGTTGCCGAACTCCGGCGTCTGCATCCCAACCCGAAATTCGGACTGAGTCATGCCTTGGACCATTTTTGCCGTCACCGGCGAAGGCGATGAGTTGGGAAGAGCTTCGTCCGGCCCGTCCGCATCGGCAATAGCAGTTTGCGGGAACGCCGTGCCGGCAGCCTGTTTCAAGGGCGATGGCTTGGCGTGCGCATCCGAATGGGTCGTCAAGGCCGCGCCGGCGTTGTCTTTGCTGTTGGTGGCGACGGCTCTTGTCAGTCCACTCGCGGCGTTGCCTGCATCGGCATTTGCAAAAGTAGTGCTGCGGGCCGAGTCGCTCTTTGTGTCCTTGGTATCGCGATCTTTAATTTTCGATGCCGCGCCCGGGGTGACGCGGCCGGGCGTGCTTTTAGGGTCTGCCGTCAAGGCGGATTGGATCGAGCCGGATTGCAGCGCAACCTTTGCCGCCATGGAACTGTCGAGAATCTTCGGTGAGGTTGCGACTGAAGTCTGCGCGAGCGCCTCGGCTGAAGGTACGGCACCAATTGCAGGAACTGGCTGCTGAGCCGGACTTGCCGCGAGACGTGCGACGCTGGTCCATGTCGGCGTTGCTGCCGGTTTCGCGGCCTCGATAATGCCGGGAAGGTGAGACGCATCGGGAGCGGGCTTTTTCGCCGCGCCTGTGGCTGGAGTCGAAGAGATCTGCGGCAGCGCTTCTCTTGCGGAATTCACACCATTTCCGATATTGCCCTCATCAAGGGCGTGCCCCTCGATGATCGGTTCGCTGGATGAAGAGCGCGACGCGATTGTCTCCGGTGTTTCGGTTGACAACTTCGACGCCGCTGCTGCCGGCAGATCGGGATCGTTGGCAGAGTTTGTCTGGCTGGAAAGCTTTGCTGTACCTGCCAACAGCGCCGCTGCATCGGGTAACGGTTTAGGAACATCGAGTTGCGGCAGCGGCAATCCGGGATACGCGGGCGCAGAAGCGGGATCAGGGCCCTGGTTGCTCTTGTGAGTATCGGTTTCGTCTCGAGGCGTGTGGCTCGCAGCTTTGACCGGCGTTCCAAGTTTTGTTCCCGGCAGCTGAGCAGGACTCGAGGTTGAGCCATCGACGCCAAACAGCGCCGCCGCAATCGCCCTGAAATCTTGACTGGAGTTCCCTGGAGAATCCGCCAACAGAAAATCGGCCGGCGACGAATTCGTGGCCGGCCCGTTCGCGGCGCGGTGCGCATTTCCTGCTCCCGGATTTGCTGGCGTGACATTCACAAGATAGTCTCGGTCGTAGGACAATAAAGCACGCGGGCGGCCAAACCCGGCGGTCTTCGAATGCCTTCGAGAGCTGAATAATTGCGTTGCGAACTAAGGACTTGAAGAGGAAGTGCCGATAAGACTTCCGGAGAGAATGTCGCCGAGGTACGTCCTGGGCAAGCTTTGCCCAGCGTTGCTAGGCAAGGTGTGCCTAGTTGCGCTCTTTCGTTCGCGCCAGAAATAAGTCATCCAGCGTCTTTTGTTCCTGCCGCCGCTGTGCCTGTTGGTATGCCTGCCGCTGCCGCTTGCGGAGTTCGCTGAGAACCTCGCGGTCCTGACGGGCAGTCTGAAGGATGGCAAGTTGCTTGAGGCGTTTCGGTTCAAGTTGCCGCAGTCGGGCGCGCAGGCCGTCCGCCAACGTTTTGAGTTCCAACTCGCGCATGGCGATGTGGTTCAGGTGGACGGCCGGCAGTCGAAGAGCCAGATCCCGTTCCCGCTGCTTTCGCGTGCGGGTTTGTTCCGTGTCAATCCGGCTTAGCTCAAGTTCAGCCTGGGTGATTTCCTGGACGATGCGCAGCAAGACGGCCTCTTCCGCATGCTCCACGCTTTCCCGGAAGCGCAGAACCGCATCGAGAGTAAATCGAAAGGCCATATTTTAGGCAGGCAGGGAGAGCAGTCGTTTTGCGGTTTCAGCCGGCGCCGGAATTTCCCCCGGACTTTGTTGCAGGAACGCGTTGATGGCCGGCAGGGCCGCTATGGCTTTGTCGAGCAAAGCGTCGGTGCCCGGTTTATACGCGCCAATGCGAATGAGGTCTTCGGCCCTGGCGTACGCTGCCAGCAACATGCGCACGTTGCCAGCCTTTTCCATTTGGAGCGGGCCGCAAATCGCGGGCATCAGACGGCTCAAACTATCGAGAACTGAAATTGCCGGATAGTGATTGCGCACCGCCAGGTCGCGGTTCAACACAACATGTCCATCAAGCAGGGAACGTGCCGTGTCCACCAGCGGATCCTGCTGATCGTCGCCTTCCATCAACACCGTATAAAATCCCGTGATGCTTCCCGTGGAAAAACGTCCCGCGCGCTCAATGAGCTTTGCCATCATGGAAAGGACGGACGGAGTGTAGCCTTTCGCCGTCGGCGGTTCACCTGCTGCCAGTCCAATTTCACGTTGCGCCATGGCGAATCGAGTAAGCGAATCGAGAACCAGGAGAACGTGCTTGCCGCGCGCGGAAAAATACTCCGCGACCGCGGTTGCAGCCAGCGCCGCGCGTATCCGTAACAAGGGCGACTGATCGGAGGTTGAAGCCACCACTACCGAACGGCGGCGGCCTTCCTCGCCCAGCGCTTTGAGAAAGTCTCCAACTTCACGGCCGCGCTCTCCCACCAGGGCCAGGACGGTGAGATCCGCGGCGGTGGCGCGGGTCATCATGCCAACCAGCGTTGTCTTGCCTACACCGCTGCCGCCGAATATCCCGACTCGCTGGCCGCGCCCGCACGCCACAAACCCGTCAATCGCTCGGATACCGCAGGTCAGAGGCTCGCTGATGGGAACGCGGCTCAGAGGATGGGGCACGCTGCCGTCGATGGCCACGGTTCTGGTGGCGCGATATTCGCCCAGAGAATCCAGCGGATTTCCCCGGGCGTCAATCACCCGCCCTAATAACTCGGGCCCAACCCGCAGCGAAGGGCGAGCTCCCCAGGTCACGATATGATCACCGAAGCGGATACCCTGAGGTTTATCCAACGGCATGGAGAGTACGGTCGAGCCGCGAAAGCCCACTACCTCGCCCGGGAACAAATTCCCGTTGGAATCTTCCATCTCGCAGGATTCTCCCACCGAGCAGAACGGTCCTACGGACTCAACCAGGTTGCCGACGACATGCGTGACCCGTCCCTTCCATCGCAGGGTAGAAGAGTGGTGCAGCCATTGGGAGTAGGCGTCGAGGATGGCCTCTGTCATTTGTTGTCAGGCCTCTGCGCCAGCAAATCGAAGAACCCCTGCTCGATTTCCTTCAACTGCGCATCCAGACCAAGCTCCGTGGTTCCCAGGTCTGTTTCCAGAATGCAATTTTGAGCTTCGACCAGTGGATCAGCTTTGACCTCCAGCCGAATCTCCGAGGTCGTATTGCCTTCAAAGTATCGGTTCCAATCGGCAACTTCTTCGGGCCGAACCCGCACGGTCGCGGTGGTCCCGTGCTGAAGTTTTTCCATCGCCACTTTCACTAAAGCAGCCACCAGCATGCGGTCCACCTGGGCTTCTCGATGCAAAATCTTGGCTGCAATCGCAAGGGACAGATGCACTACCTCGACTTCCGCCCGCGAATAGTATTCATTTGTCTTTTGCGCAAAAGCGCGAATCGCCTCTGCCACCTTGGCGCGTTCGTCGGTCAACCGCTTTTCGAAGGACTGCTGAGCTTCCTGCAATCCTTCACGGATCCCTTCGGCGCGGGCCTCGGCCAGTTTCAGCGCAAGCTCTTCCAGCGTATGTCGGCCAGCAGACCCGTTTTGAGGCGTGTCCGCAGCGTCCGCAATTGAGACCGAGGTAAGTTCAAACCTTCCCGGCTCCTGGTACTCGAACGCTTTGACTGGCGCCAACTTAGGCGACGAACTCATCATCTGCCTCCGCTCGCAATACGATTTTCCCTTCGGCTTCAAGTTGACGGGCGGTGACGATGGCTTCCTGCTGCGCCTTGGCCACGTCCTTGGCGCGCACCCGGCCGAGGACGTCCATGTCTTCTTTAAGCATCTCGACCGCGCGTGACGACATTGCTTTGAAAATATGCTCCTTCACGGCTTCACTCGCCCCCTTGAGCGCCAGTGCCAGAGTCTTCTTGTCAACCGCTCCCAGCAGATCCCGCAGCGCGGTCTCGGGGACCCCAATCAGGTCTTCGAATGTGAACATGAGGTTTCGGATGTTGTTGGCCAGGTTGGCGTCGTCCTTCTCAATTGCCTCCAGGATTGCCCGCGACGTGGCCGGCTCCATGTGGTTCATGAGCCCGGGCACGTTGTCGACTCGCGCCGCCGGCTGCTTGGCCTCAAGCCCGCTCTGTTTCATCTTCTCCCTGAGAACGCTGCCTATCGTTTCCGCTGCCTCGGGTGAAAAGTGCTGCAATTGAGCGATGCGCTTCACCACATCAATCTGGATTTCACCGGGCAGCGCGGCAAGTATTGGCGACGCATGCTGGGGTTCCAGGTGAGCCAGAACTAAGGCGATGGTCTGCGCATTTTCTTTTTCCAGAAGCGCAGCCAGCTGCTTGGGGTCGGCGTTCCGCAACCAGTCCAGCTTTCCGGCGCCGCCGTGCTGGGTTTGCGTTAGCTTCAGCGCGAGTTCTTTTCCGTTGTCCTCGCCGAACTTCTTTTTCAGAAGCCGTGCTGCATACTCGGTTCCGCCCTGAATCGTAAAACGGTGCGCGGCGGCCTGTTGTTGATATTCCTCGAGTACTTGCTGTGCCAAATCAGGCGGAACGGCATCGAGCGACGCGACCTCAGCTGCAATTGCCTGTACGTCGGATGAAGAGAGTTGATTACAGACGAGGGCTGCCGCTTCCTCGCCGAGTATGGTAAGCAGGATGGCGGCCTTGCGCGCGCCGCTCAAGGCGGATTTGGCCTGCACCGCGCTCACTGCGCCCCCTCGCGCAGCCAGGCCTGGACCAGGCGTCCGGTCACTGCTGGCTCGCTTTTTGCTTTCTCCGCAAGCTGTTTCTGTAAGCCCAGCGAGCGCCGTTCAGGATCCGACAACGTCACTACCTCCGACGACCCCTGGACCTGGTTTGCCGCCACTTCCGCTTTCAGCTGAGCCGCCGATTTGTCGGGCAGCTGACTGAAAGCAGAAAGCGCCTGCTTTTTGATCGGACGCAGCAGGAGAATGTACGTCAGCACGAAGAGCAGCAAAATCCCTGCGTATCGGATGCTCGACGACCAGTCATTCACCACCATGCGAATCCGCTCCACTTTGCCCGGTGGAACAGGGGATGGCTGAGACGGTTGCTGGAAAGTAAGGTTCTGAACCGCCAGGGTATCGCCGCGCTTCTCATCGAGGCCGATCGCCGCCGCCGCCAGCGCTTCAATTTGTTTCAGCTCTTCCGGCGTGCGTTTGCGACGGGTTTCCGAACTCTTTCCATTTGTCTGTTGGATGTCGACCGCGTCGTCAACCAGGAGCGCGGCCGAGATTCGCCGGATTCTGCCCACCGGCTGTAGAGTGTGCCGGACTATCTTATCCACCGCGTAGGTGGCGTTTTGGGTCTTCGAAGACTGTACTGTGTCGTCGGCTTCATCGTCAGGCTTCGCGGGGGCGTTGGCGTTGGGAACGTTGCTGGCGGTGCCCGGAACCCCGCCGGTGGTCTCGCCGCCCGATGTTTTCTCTTCCGAAGTCTGCATGCTTACCGCGACCGCGCTCTTGGGATCGTAGGTTTCCTGGTTTTCTTCGCTGCTGCTGTTGTCGTAATCGACATTCACGCTGGCGCGTATGCGTTGCGCCCCGACCACCGGTTCCAGGGTGCTGATCAACCGCTTGGAGAGCTGCTCTTCCAGTTCTGCGTCGGCGTGCGAACCTGGAAGATGCGCAATAAAAGGCTGGTTGGTGTCCGCATCTGTAATCGTCACATTTTGTGGACTCAATTTGTCCACGGCGGCCGAGACCAGACTGGCGATCGAGCGCTGCGTATCCGGCGAAAGCTGCCCGGAACGCAAACGCAGAATCACCGATGCCTTGGCTTCCCGCTCACGATCGAGAAAAACCGAATCGGTAGGCATAACGAGGTGCACGCGCACACTCTCGACATCGCGAAGAGTCTGGATGGTGCGTTCCAGTTCACCCTCCAGCGCTCGCTGATAGTTAACTTTCTCGTCGAATTCCGTCTGCCCCCAGTTCAGCTTGTCAAACAGTTCAAACCCCAGACGCCCGCTGTGTGGCATTCCTTCGCTTGCAATCTCCAGGCGGCTGGAGTCGAGTTTGTCGTCGGGAACGCTTACCGTCTTGCCGTCGGGACTGATCACGTAGGGAATGTTCTTCGCAGCCAATCGGCTGGCCAAGGCCTGCGCATCCGCAGGCTTCCATCCCGGTCACGAGCGGTTTGTAGTCAGGCGTGAGGATGAGATGTCCGAAGAAAAAAATCACCCCGACAAGCGCGACGGCTCCACCGATCAACAGAATGAGTTGCTTGGTGTCGAATGCAGCAATGGCATTCTTTCCCCGGTTCGTAATTTGGCTGAACGATGCCATTGTTTATCGCTTGGGATTTCTAGAACTGCATGCGCGAGACTTCCTGATACGCGCTCACAATCTTGTTGCGCACCTGCATCATCAACTGGAATGCGATATCCGCTTTTTCCACTGCGATCATGACATTGTGGACGTCACTGCGGTCACCCTTCAGCAGGTCCGTGATCTGCTGCTCCGCGCTTCCGTGCAGCTCTTCTACCTGGTTGATGGCGTTTTTCAGGACAGAGCCGAAATTGCCGTCGCCTTCGTTCACGCCAGAAGCGGGCGTGGACCCCAGCTGGTCGAGGTTGGGAAATGCGGGCAGATTTGAGATCAAATTATTCATGGCGCTTCCTATTTAAGGATGTCCATTGCTCCCTGGATCATCTGCTTTGTGGCGCTGACCGCCGCCGCGTTGAGTTGATAGGCTCGCGCTGCACCCATGAGATCGACCATTTCCTCGATGGGATTGATCGCTGGATATGCCACGTATCCGGACTTGTCGGCGTCGGGATGACCCGGCTCATAGCGCATTACCGGAGGCGAGGGGTCGTTCACAACCTTGGAAATATGTACGGCAGATCGTCCCGTCAGGCGCCGAAACCCAGCCAATAAGAGTTGAAACGGCGAATTGCTGGCGCCGGAAAATACAACTTCCTTGCGCCGGTAGGGGCCTCCCGAAGGCGTACGCGTGGTCTCTGCGTTGGCCATGTTGGTGGCGACAACTTCGGCCCGTTGACGTTCCGCTCCCATTGCGGAGCCGCTGATCTCCAGTGCTGAAAACATGCTCATGAGTCTTTTCCCTCGTTGATGGCTTGTACCAGACGGTGAAACTCGCTGCGAATGAACTGAATGCCGATGCGGAACTGCATCTGGGTTTCAGCCAGCAGCAGCCCTTCCCGATCCATGCTGACGTCGTTTCCATCCGGACGCTGCAACAACCCCGCAACTTTGTGGGCCACCGGCCCCAGGCTTGCCTGCTCCGGAGATCCCACCGCGCGATCCAGTTCCGCGCGAAAATTGACATCTCGCGTGCGATAGCCTGGAGTGTCGATGTTCGCCATATTGTTGACAACCAGCGACTGGCGGTCTGACGTAACATTCAAAAAGCGTTCCAGAAACTGAATGATCGGTATCGAACTCATCAGGCATACCTCCTCGGCGGCAATCCGAACTCCCGGATCTTGTTGCGAATCGTGCGCAGGCTTATGCCTAGCATCTCAGCCGCGTGGGTGCGATTACCGCCTGTAAGTTGCAGCGTTGTTTCCAGAAGCTGCCGTTCCAGTTCGCGCATGGGTGTTCCCGCCTGCAAGAGACCTTGGCCGGGAAACGTCTTTGCCGCCGGCGGCTTCACCAATTCCATCGCCGAGTGCTCGACACCGATATTGCCGTCGGGGCTCATGGTGATGACCCGGCGCATGAAGTTAGACAACTCCCGGGCGTTGCCAGGCCAGGCATGCAGCTTCAGTCCGGCCAGAAAGTCAGGATGCAATTTGGGCAGAGGACGTCCCGCCTGTTGCGCAAACTTCGCGGCGAAATATTCCGCCAGCAAAGGAATATCTTCCGATCGCTCACGCAACGGGGGAAGCGCCAGTGGAATCACATTGAGCCGGTAATACAAATCAGCGCGGAAGCGGCCGCGTTCCACCATCTCCTGAAGTAATACGTTGGTGGTCGCAATGATCCGAATGTTCACCGGGATGGTGCGCGTGTCGCCCAATCGCTCGACTTCGCGCTCCTGCAAGACCCGCAAAAGTTTGGGCTGGAGGTCGAGAGGCATTTCTCCAATCTCGTCGAGTAACAGAGTCCCCCCATTTGCCAGCTCAAACTTGCCGGCCTTGGGGACCGTTGCCCCGGTGAAAGCTCCGCGCACATGGCCAAAGAGTTCGCTTTCCAGAAGTTGCTCGGGTACCGCCGCACAATTGATCGCCACAAAAGGCTTATCCCGGCGGCGGCTGGCTTCGTGGATGAAGCGCGCCAACAATTCTTTTCCGGTGCCACTCTCAGCTTCTACCAGGATGTCAGCGTCGGTCTGGGCCGCCAGCCGGGCGCGATCGAGCACGCGCATCAATGCCGGCGACTGGCCTACGATTTCTGTGCGCGCCGGTTTGGAAGCCTGGCTACCGGCTGAGTTCCGCATCACACGCTCCACGGTCGACTGTAACTGCTCGTAAGAGAAAGGTTTCGTCAGGTAATCGCAGGCGCCATTTCGCATGGCCTGGACTGCCTGTGCCACGGTCCCGAATGCGGTGAGTACGATGACTGCGGTCGAAGCATCAGTGGCCCGCACTCTTCGCATCAGTTCCAGTCCGTCGCCATCGGGCATGCAAACGTCGGTCACCACCAGCGGAAACGAAGTCTGCCCACACTTGCGCACTGCCTCCATCGCGCCGGCAGCCGTTTCAACAAGCCAACCATCGCGTTCGAAGTTGGCCTTTAACGCCATGCGCATGCCGGGTTCGTCATCGACGACCAGTACGGATCTGGATTGCAAGCTCATAAAACGGGAAACTCCAAAGAAAACCTTGTGCCATTGCAGGCCCGGCTGTGCACTCGTATTGTGCTGCGATGTTGCTCCATGATCCGTTGACAGATCGTGAGTCCAAGTCCAGGCCTCTGCTTGCTGCCGCTGAAGCCGGGGTTAAAGATTTTCGCGAGATCTTGCTCCGCGATGCCCTCGCCTGTGTCGGCAAAATCAACGATTGCGAGTGAGCCGTGTTCGCGGGCGGTAATCGCCAGCGAACCGCCCATCGGAGTGTGCCGGAAGGCGTTGATGGCGAGATTCAGAATCACTTGCTGCAGGCCGTTGGGATCGCCTTCGATTTCCACGTTATCGATTTGCAGATTGACCTCAAGCTTGACTCCCGCCTGCTCGGCCAGAGGGCGAATGAAGGCCACCCCGTTCTGCAAGACCGTCCTTAGTTGCAGCCTGACCAGATTGGCGGATCCGTGACCATGAAACTGCAAGACGTTGTTGACCGTCGCCGAAAGGGACCGGATCCCGGCCTGCAAGTGTTCGACGCAATACTTTTCTTCATCTCCGATCGCGCTCTTCTTCTCCAGCACATTCGTCCACAGCTCCATGCTGCCCAGAGGATTGCGAATTTCGTGGGCCAGGATGGCAGCCATTTCTCCGAGTGCGAGCATGTTCCGGCATGCTTCGCGCTGCCGCTCGGCTTCCTTACGCGCGGTTACGTCGCGCAGGATAAGGATGAATTGCTCTGGCCCATCCGGACCAAGATCGCTGTCGTGCGCAGGCTCGATGTGCAGGGCCGTTCTGCGGATGGAAAGCCAGCGCGTGGCTTTTTCCGCGTCGACCGTGACTTCATGTTCGTCGTCGCGCGAGATCGCAGATTTGAGCAGGAGTTGGATATGCGCGGGAAACTGTTGCAGGAGTGAAGCGGCATCAGCCTGGGCGCCCAGCAGGCGGGCGGCCTCGGGATTGACCAGAACGATGCCGTCGTTCGCGTCAATCACGACTACGCCGCAGGGCAACGCATCCAGAATGCGCTTGAGGGCGGTGCGGATATTCTTATTTTCCGCCAGGCTCTTGGTCAGTGCTGCATTTCGCTCTTCGAGTTCGCGGCGCAGGCGTGCGACTTCGCCTTGCAGTTGGCCGTAGGAGGCTTCCATCCGGTCAGCCGTCGCCATGAACGCGTTGAAAGCCTCTGCCAGCGGACCCTTGACGGCGCCGGGCAGCGGATTCATTGGAGCGTGATGAGAAGTAGGCAACATCTGCCTAGTAGCAATGCAACGCGGATGCCAAAGGCTTCTAATTTGAAAGATCCGGTGACGGGAGTAACTCGCGCCGGACTAGATGACGATATGCCTGGCTAAAATCTGCCGCTCGTCCTGGGCCAGGATGGTGGCGCGTTCAATGACATTCCGCAGCTCGCGGACGTTACCCGGCCAACCGTGCTGCAGCAACTGGAAGGTCGCTTCAGAGCTCAACGACAGCCGTCGCGAACTGAACCGGTCAAGAAAGCTGATCGCCAACGCCGGCAAGTCTTCCATGCGGTCCTTCAACAGCGGCAACTCGATCGGAAAAATCGCGAGGCGATAGTAGAGATCTTCGCGAAATTGTTTTTCCTGAACTAATTTGCGCAGGTTTCCATTGGTTGCGGCCACGACTCGCACGTCTACCTTGAAGCTGTCGGTGCTGCCCAATCGTTGGACTTCGCCTTGTTCCAGAAATCGCAGCAACTTGGATTGCAAGCCCAGCGGCAGGTCGCCGATTTCATCGAGGAAAAGCGTTCCTCCCTGCGCGGCGTGAATCCGTCCAATGCGGGATTGCACCGCTCCGGTGAACGCTCCCTTGGTGTAGCCGAATAATTCAGCCTCGAGTAAGGCCTCGGGGATGGCAGCGCAGTTGATGACCACGAAGGGATTTGACCGGCGGGAACTAAGATTGTGAACCGCTTGCGCCACCAGGTCTTTTCCGGTTCCGCTTTGTCCCAGGATCAAGACAGTGGTATCGCGACGCGCGACCAGGTGCGTCATGTGATATACGCGCTGCATGGCGCGCGGCGTTTCCAATCATCCCGGGCAGCGGGCTGACGGTTCGGGCTCAGAGTTTCGTGTCCGATGATCTCGGGAGTGCCTGCGACCACCACATCATTCCCTATTTGACCAACCAGCTCATCGCCGAGGGACGCGCGAGACGAAGACGGCGCCGGCAATCCGGTCTGACGGTCAAGAGGCAGAATCTGCAGGTGAGGGAACTGGCTCTTCACCATTTTCTGAAATTCGTTCGCATTGAGATCCGGCAGCGACGGATCGAGCAACAGCAGCTGGCAATCTTCAGACTCGAGCTGGCCAAGCGCGTGCGCTCCGCTGACTGCCTCCATCAAGCGCCAGCGCTCCGACTTCACCCGCGACATCAACTCGCGGCGCAACTCGCCATTGGGGCTGACAATCAGAACTCCGGATACGGGATTACAGACGGGCAGAGGTGCGATGCTCATAGGCTTTGGGAAACATCCTCGCTTTAATGAGGCGACGGGCTTCCGTGCCCGTCCCCGAATTCAAGACGTCTTGAACAACCGGTGCGAACCGACAGCTGGCTGTGAAGCGGCGAAGCCGGACACCTTGCTCTGGTCGATGGTGGCGGCTCGGCTCTCGCGTCTTACCGGAAAATCGGCGACGATCAGCAGGGGATCGGTGCTGACGTTAAACTCGCCTCCCGCGGTGGTCACGATCGCATCCGCCAAAGCCAGTGCCTTCTCCACGATGCCATCCGAGGAGGGCATGGCGCGAACGGTCTGAGCGCTGGAGGAAGAATGCTTGATCCGCAATATCAGATGACCGGTGAACTCCTGAATCTCGATCTTCGCCAGATCTCCAGGTTGAGAGCAGCCCTGCACCGCTTGCAGCACATAGAAAAGCATTTGGCGCAAACGAGTCACCGAAATGCTTATCATCTGCTCATGCTGAGGACGCAAGAACAGAAGCTGGAGACGAGCCGTGTCGAGTGTGTGTTGCAGGCTGGAGATGACTTCGTCCAAAGCCGCGCTGAGAAGCAGGTTCCGCACATCCGCCGCCGGTTGCTGGAAGCGGGTCAGCCGGGCGGCAAACTGCATGGTCTCCGTCGCGCTCCGCAGTTGTCCCAGAATATTCTCGGCAATCTCTTTGTATTCCGCGGCCGTGGTCGGGCTCAACACGGCGAGCTCCAGGGCGGCCTGGATAGTCGATATCGGCTGCGCCATCTGGTGCATGCTCTCCGAGAGCGTGCTCAGAAACTTTTCTTGCGATGAAGAACTATGGGAACGAGTTTGCATCGATGCTCCTCAGTTATCCGAAAGCACGTAACCCACGCCTCGCACGGTGCGGATCAGTTGCGTGGAGAACTCAGTGTTGTCCACCTTGTCGCGCACGTACTTGACGTACACATCGACCAGGTTGGTGGAGTTGTCAAAGGGCATGTTCCAGACGTGTTCCATGATCATGGCCCGGGTCACGGTTTGCCGCGCGTTTCGCATCAGGTATTCGAGCAGGGCGAATTCCTTGCCGGAAAGATTGATTCGCTTGCCCGCCCGCTCGACCCGATACTCGCGGCTGTCGAGGCTCAGGTCTCCAATCTGAAGAGGGCTGCCCGGCAGATATGGATTCCGGCGCAACAGCGCCCTGACCCTGGCTATAAGCTCGGAAAACGAGAACGGTTTCAGCAGGCAATCGTCGGCGCCGCTGTCGAGCGAGAGAACGCGGTCCTCCACCTGGGTTCGGGCCGTTAACACCAGGATCGGGAGTTGCGGCTGCTTGGGACGCACGTGGTTCAGCACCGCGACCCCGTCCATCTTTGGCATATTCAAATCCAGGATGAGCAGGTGATACTTTTCGCGAGTCACGGCTTCTGACGCCAACTCGCCATCCTGCACGAGATCGACGTTGTAGGATTCCGACTCCAATTGACGCCGGAGAAAATTGCCCAGCGGCACATCATCTTCCGCCACCAGCAAATGAGGGTTTGGGTTGTTGTGACGTTGTACCTCGGTATTCACGGAGTCCTTTCCGATCTGTTTCTCTGCCTGCCAGATTTCACTCACTGAAAACCTCACCAGGAGGCTGGCTGCGAAGTCAGCGGCCAGGTTCCTGAAGAATTTCAACTGATGTACCGATATAATTCCCGAAAGACTCTGGCACGCGAGAACATAGAGTTCGCAATGCCGCCCCAAGCAACTGCTCCCTGAAAGGCAAATGATTACACTTGGCTAATGCAATTGCCATGCCAACGGGGTTTGGCTTAATTTTGTGCTAATTGTGGAGGTTCGGTTCTTCCCGAGGTGTACGCTTTCCTGACAGTGAGTCTGATAAAAAGACAAAAACTGGACTTAACGTGGGAAGCAGCAAAGGGACTTCTAATCCGTTTCGATGAAAAACCAGGAAAACTCCGGCTCCGTACGGCCATTTGGCTTTCGTGCTCCCCGCCTCTCCACCAGTTTCAGCTTCTCCGTGGAGGTGATCGCTACCGGAGAACGCTACGAAGCAGTCTGCACCGACATCAGCGAAGACGGGTTGGCCGCAGAGCTACTCGAGCCTTTGGTGGCCCAGACCCCGGTAACAATAAGGATGCTCCTGCCCGGTGACGTTGCGCTTCTAAAGTTGCAAGGCAGAGTGCAATATACTCGGGAAGGCCGCTGTGGCCTGAGCTTCATGTATTCATCCCCGGAAGAGCGCCAGCGAATCCAGGTTTTCCTTCGAGCCATCTCCTAGAGCGGGTGCAACCTTGTCGCACGCGGCCCGGTTTGATGTCCGCAGCTGACAATTCTCTCTAATGTTTACTGTCAGGACTTTCCGGCGCCTTGGCGGCTGGCTCGGCATTGGGAGTCTGCAGCGGCTTCTCATCATCATCGTCATTTTTGACGATGTATTGCACAATGAGCGAAATGCGACGGTTTGAAGGCTCCAGTGGGTTGGATGGCACCCGCAGCTTTTGGTCGGCGTAGCCTCGCACTTGGGAAACCTGGTCGTCGCGCAATCCTGCGCTCTGCATCAATCTCCGGGCAGAGTTGGCGCGGTCCGCGGAGAGTTCCCAATTGCTGTATTCGCGGTCCCAGTTATACGGTTTCGCGTCGGTGTGACCCTCGATCGAGATGTGGTTCGGGAGCTTGCCCAGCTGCTGGGCCAGCGCCACAAGCAGTTCGCGGCCATCGTCATTCAATCCCGGTTTGCCGCTTTCGAAAAAGGTGCCGGTGGACGACTCCAGCAGCTCGATGCGCAATCCTTCAGAAGTTATCGTCATCTCGATCTGGTTTTTAAGCTTGTCGAAATTGGCGACCTGGCGCACGGCCATCTGCAGTTCTTCCTTCAGCTTGGGCATATTGTCCTTGGTCAGGGTGAAGTTTTCCCCCGACCCGATCTGGTTGCTGCCCACCTTTTTGGAAGTGCCGGTCGGATCTTTAAAGTAGCCGCCCACCGCCACTTGTATCTGTTTGCTGCTGTTCATGAGCCAGAGCACGATGAACAGAGCCATCATGGCGGTTACAAAGTCCGCGTAGGCCACTTTCCAGGCACCGCCGTGATGTCCGCCGTGGCCGGCTTTTTTCTTGATGATGATGATGGGCTGTTTGGCTTCGTCCGCGGGGGGCATCCGACTATGCTCCGGCCTTGGCCGCGGCCGCCGACGCGTCGGTCGTCCGACATGACTTTTCCACTTCCTTGAAGCCCGGCCGCACATGCCCGGGAATCGCCCGCCGGGCGACTTCCACCGCCATGATCGGGGGCGCGCCCTTGATGAACGAAACGATCAGTACGCGCAGCACGTGATAGTAGGCATGCTCGTCCTCGGTCAGCTTCGCCATGTTGGCGGCAACCGGCCCGACCAGGCCGTAGCAAAGAAGGATTCCCAGAAACGTCCCCACCAGCGCCGCCGCGACTTTGTGCCCGATTTCTTCCGGTGGTCCTCCCAGCGCGCCCATGGTGATGACAACGCCCAGGACGGCGGCCACGATCCCCAGTCCAGGAAGCGAGTCGGCCATGGCGCTCAGTGCCTGTACGGGTTGACTAGCGGCGTGATGATGGACCTCCATGTCCAGTTCCATCATCTGGTCGAGATCGAAAGGCCCCACGCCACCGCTCACCGCCATGCGCATGGTGTCGCATACGAAATCGCGAATGTGGTGGTCTTTCAGGAATGCCTGATACTTCGACAAAATCGGGCTCTTGGCTGGGTCCTCTATATCGGCTTCAAGCGCTACCATCCCATCCTTGCGCGCCTTGTTCAACAGGTCGTACATCATTTTCAGGGTTTCCAGATATCGTTGCTTAGTGAATTTGCTGCCGCTGAATGCTCCTCCGAATCCTGCTGCAATCTTTTTCAGGATGTGTAATGGATTGGCGACCAGCACGGTTCCGATCGCCGCCCCGCCGATGATCACAAGCTCGGCCGGCTGCATCAGCACCTTGAGGTTGCCGTGCTCCATCAGATATCCGGCGGCCACGGCGCCGAATACGACCAGAATTCCAATAATTGCAAACATGATGGGTCTCTTAGTTACTCCAGATCCATGAGAATTTCACACGTGTGAGTTTCGTTTTCGTCGGGCACCAACTCGCGTTTCAGATAACAGAATTCTCCGCGGTACGCGAAGTTGACATGGCCGCGCCACAAGATATGCGTCTCCGCGATGAGTTCATCAATCATCCGGCGGTCGCGTTCGCTGTGATATTCCAGATACAACACTTTCACTCGTGACAGATACGGCTTCAAAGAGCGAAGGATGGGCACTTCACAACCTTCAGTGTCAATCTTGAGGACGTCAATCTGGGTGACGCCGCTCCCGGAGAGAAATTGGAATGCGTCCACCAGCTGGACGCCCTCGCTTTCGTCGCGCGTGCGGACGCTGGGACAAACGGACGATTCCACGCTGTCGCTCTTGCCATGAAACAGGGGCAGAGTTTTTTCGCGGGAGTACAGGCCAAAAGGGAACACCTTTATGTCGGGCAGTGCCTCCGCATTGCGCTGCAATAGCGAAAATGGACAACTATCCGGCTCAAAGGCATATACGCAAGCTCCCGGATACGCGATCGCAAAATACACCGAAGCAGCTCCGACGTTAGCCCCAACGTCAACGATTGTCCTGACGTCAGACACGAATGAAACGTGCGGATAAGTGGTCCCGGCGAAAATGTCGTTCGCTACCTGAAAACATGCGTCGGTCTTGAACAGGTGGAACGGCACTGTTCCACGCGGACCTTGTAACTCGGCCTGCGCAACCTCGGGTCGATTCAGTAATTGCTGGCTCATCATTTGCTCAATTTCCAGCCGCCTGTGCCGCTTGCATGACAGGCCCGCCCGCGCCGATGTGTTTCAGGCCCAACTCGCGAATCATGGTTTGGAGCATGGTCTCGAACAGGTAGAACCAATGAATCGCGGGCACCGCCTGTTGAAAGAGGCGGAGCACCATCGCGGCGGTTTCCGCCTGCTCCGCCAGGAGCGCCTCAAAATCGACTGAGTCCCAGCGCTCGAGCGCCATGACTGCCTGCTCAACCGGGCTTCGGTGTTCTTCCACATAGCTGAGAAGGCGAATCGCGTTTTCTTCGTCCATTCCGGTCAAGGTCACCGGCATGGCCCACTCCCTCATTACTCGCGGATGCCGGCCGAACATGTAGAAATAATCTGCGCCGTACACCCGCGCCCGGCGGATCAGATTGCGCGCCGGGTACGGAAGGTGATCATGAATGGCATGAGCGTTCGGGTGATAGAGCACTCGATAGCCCTGCTCATACAGCCGGATACCGAGCTCCGTGTCTTCGCTGAGCTTGTAGATTGGATCGAAAGATCCAGCTTCGACTACCGCGTCTCTCGGGACGCTCAGATTGCACGTGATGAAGTGTGAGTAGCCATAAGGGCAACCCGCCTCCATGCTGATCTGGGGAAACATGAAAGGCTCGACGCAAAAGTATCGTGTGAGTGCCCGTTGCCGGGCCGCCGCGGGATACTCGAAGTTTCCCAGCACTGCCCATCGCTCATGGGCGTATTTCCGTTGCACCTGCAGGTGCTGCTCCAGCAGGTCCGGAGCGCAAATGGTGTCATCATTCATCAGCAGCAGGTATTGGCCGCTGGCGTGAGCCACGCCGTTGCGCCGGGCCGCGCCCGTCCCGGAGTTTCGCTGACGCAAATATTGAAATAGGAAGGGCGGACGATACTGGGACAACAGTTCCTGGGTTCCATCGGAGGAGCCGTCATCAATCACGATCACTTCGAAGTTGGCGGGAGGAAGAGTTTGGGCCTCCAGCGCAGACAGACACTTTCTGAGGATTGGCGACCGATTGTATGTAGGAACTATGACAGAGAATAGCGGTCCGCGTCGCTGCCTGCGTCTGACGACCGAAACTGATGGGATGTCTCCGACTACGCAGCGCCGAGCTTCACTCGCGCAGCGCTCTGCCATCCTCGTCTCGCCTAATTGGTCGTAACACCGCTTCAGAACGATAAAGACCTGCGAAGCAAAGTATCCCCCTCGCATCAATCCCGGCGCTCTTCCGAAAATGTGTCGCAGTTGCTCCCGCGCCTTGCTCGGATTACCGTCGGCAAGCAGCTGGCTGGCCAGGCGCACATAGCACTCGAGGGAAACCAAAACCCTGTCTTCGCCAGTTTTTCCTGACAAACGGTCGCGAAATATCGTATCTATCAGCAGCGCCGAAAAGTCCTCCCCGGCTAAACCCTTCGGCTTGAGGGAGAGGATACGCTCCCGTGCGCTTGCCAGACCTGTGGGCGTCAGATAGTCGGAGGCAACTTCGATATGCTGGTTTTGACGGCTCCGGCGCAATGTGACCGCATCTTCCTGCCTTGGAACCAGCACCGCATCCGCCCGATAAAATGCCTCCAATTGCCGAGCCGCGCAGTCTGCTGCCTTCTCGAAATCAAGGGGCATCGTTTGTTCACTCCCGCAAGACGGGAAGTGCAGTTGATCGGGAAACACAATGACCCGGGTTACCGGGGCGCACCGTCTCAAGTCGTCAAGGTACTGTTCGGGAATTGATAGGCCGTGGCTGAAACTTTGTACCAGGATGGCGATGTCGAATGAGGACTGCTCTACCAGTTCAGGGAAGGACCACGATGATGCGCCGGGCTCAACTCCCAGGCTCGCCAAGCGTTCCGAATCATTCGCGTACGTGCGAATTCCGGCTTGTTGGAGTACAGGTGCGCACTGTCTGCGGTTGACCGCCTCGCGAGCGATGAAGGTGACGTCGTCGCCCTGCTCCCGCCACGCCTGCAGAATCTGCAGCAGGCGCAGATCGCGACCGTCGGTGATCGGGTTCGGGAAGGTGTCAGCGATCACCAGGACGTGGAGGGTTCGTTCCGCTGATGCCGTGTTAGTCTCAGCGCAGTCTTGTGGGACTGTCGGGTTCGCCAGCAGGGCCTCTACCATCTTTCGTTGCTCGGTTGGCAATTCTGGCAGCGCTCGTGTCAGCAAGAGAACCGCCCGATCCGGCTCGCCCCGTCCGAGAAGCAACAACCCGAGGTTGACGGTCGCATCATTATTTTTCGGGTCCAGTTCCAGGGCCCGGATAAAGCCGGCTTCCGCCTGGGCGACTCGCCCCAAGCCGAGCTGCACCGCTGCCCAATCGTTCCAGAGCTCAGGCGTTTCCTTCGCGGTCAGTAGTTCCTCCAGCAAACCTGAGGCCTCGGCAGCGCGGCCTTCCTGGAAAGCGATGATGGCGTCATCGTGCTGGCTCATGGGTTCCAGAGGATGTAGCAATTCCCGTGCCTCATTCGTTCCTAATCAAGAAGGCAGTCTTCCGTCCCCGGCAATCTTGCGGTGAAGTGCTTTGAGTGCTGATCATCGGGCGATGTCAACCTGCAGCCCCCGAAAGCTGACCCTCAAGCAAATTGGCGAATGACTTGCTGTGATCTGAGAGGACGACTCTGTGAATTAGCACTTGATGAGGAACGCTTGCCTTCTGTCGGCCTATCGATGATCGCGAGGAACGAGTCGCACACGCTGGAGGCGTGTCTCCTGAGCGTGGCCGGTATCGTCAGCCAGGTGGTTGTGGCGGATACGGGTTCGACCGACAACACCGCTGACGTTGCCCGCAGATTGGGCGCGACCGTGATCGCAGTCCCGTGGGGAGATCATTTCGCTAATGCCCGCAACGCTGCCCTCGAGCTCATGCAGACCGATTGGGTGCTGGTTCTCGATGCGGACGAGGAGTTAGACAGCGAGGCGCGAAGTCAGATTCCGAGCCTTATGAAGGCATCGAATGCGGGCGGATATCTGGTCCCCATTCGCAACTACATTCCAACCATCACCGGGCGGGGATGGGACCGAATCGCTGAACCAAACAGGAGCACACACCCCCGCGCCCGGAACGCCCCGGCTTATTTCGTTCACGAAAACTGCCGTCTGTTTCGCCGCGATCCAGGGATTTATTTTGTCGGACGGGTGCATGAGCTGGTTGAACCCCGCATTCAGGCGTTGGGACTGCGATTGTCCATGGCCAGGTTCTGCATTCATCACTTTGGCCAGCTCGCCCATGAAGAAACAAGAAAGAGAAAAGCTGACGCGTATCGCGATCTGCTTCGCATGAAAGTTCGTGATCTGCCGGACGATGCCATGGCCTGGATCCAGCTCGGCTTGCAGGAATACGAGTGCACCCGCGAGACGTCGGAGCCCTTGCGTTGTTTTGAGCGCGCTCTGATTCTGGAGCCGAAAGCCGCTTCCGCTTCAATTTTCAAGGGAATGCTCTACCTCGATCTTGGCGAGTATGACCAGGCCCTTGAGGCGCTTGAGGCCGCGGGCTCCGACAAGAGAAATCGCGCGCTCCGGGAACATCTTCGCGGCGATGCTCTGCACAACCTCGGCCGCCTGCTGGAAGCTCGAACCGCTTACAGCGAAGCCGTCAGCGCCAGCGGAAACGACCCTGTATTGAGCAGCAAGTTAGGCTATACGGAAGTCAGACTGGGTAGAACCAGGGAGGGAATCGCCAGGCTCAAGAAGGCGGCGGAGCAGGCGCCTGCAACGGCGGAAATCCGCGAGCGGCTGATGAAGGCCCTGGTGGCAGTGAACTCTCTAACGGAGGCTGCCGAGCATGCGGAAAAACTAGCGAGCCTCGAGGGCACGGCGAAACCTTATCTCCGCGCCGCCAGCATCCATGTACACGCCGGGCAACCGAAGCGAGCGAGGGAAGTGCTCAATCGGGGAATTGCGCGCTTTCCCGATTCCGCTGACTTGCGCCGCGCCCTGGCTGAAATTCGCGACGAAGCTCTAGCCCAGACCAATTCAGGGGCGAGGTAACAGCCCGCGGGTTAGGCGTCCTTCGCGGGTCTGGCCTGCGCAAGCAGTTGGTAGATTGTCGCTCGGGATATTCCCAGGATCTCAGCGGCCTGGGACTTGTTGCCACCCACCCGCTCCAGCACGCGTTTCATGTGCCGCTTTTGCAGTTCGTCGAGTGAGAGCAGGCTCTCGTCCTGACTCTCAGCGGTTCCCGACTGGCCGCGCACCTCTTCTGGCAAATCGCCGACGTCAATGACGGTTCCGTCCACCATCATGCAGGCATTGCCGATGACGTTCTCCAGTTCCCGGATATTGCCGGGCCAGGAGTAATTCGCCAGTCGGGTTTGAGCCCGGCGGGTCATGCCACTCAGGGGTTTCTTGTATTCCGCCGCGAATTTCTCCAGGAAATACCTCTCCAACAGGGGCAGATCCTCTCGTCTTTCGGCCAGGCCGGGCAGACGAATCTCGATCATGGCCAAGCGGTAGTACAAATCCTTCCGGAAAGTGCCCTGGCTTACCATGGATCGCAGATCCCGATTGGTGGCAGCTATGACGCGGGCATCAACGATTCGCGGCACCGGCGAGCCAACTCGCTGGATCTCGTGGTTTTGCAGCACGCGCAGAAGTTTGCTCTGCGCTGTGAGCGGCAACTCGCCTATCTCATCCAGGAAAATAGTCCCGTGATTCGCATACTCAAACACACCAAGCTTGTCTTGCGTGGCGCCGGTAAAAGCGCCCTTCACGTGACCGAACAGCTCACTCTCTAATAGCGATTCAACGATCGCCGAACAGTTGCACACCACGAAGGGATTTGAATTAGCCGGGCTGAGCCGGTGCAGGGCCCTCGCCACCAGCTCCTTTCCCGTACCCGTGGCGCCAGTGACGAGAACTGTCCCGAAATGGGGGGCTACCCTGCGAATCTTGGCAAATACGTCAAGCATGACCGGGCTGCGCGCCACAATTCCTTCAAACTGACAAGCGTGGACCAGTTCCTGATCGAGGCGATACGTCCTGCGCCTCTCCTTCGCTTCCCAGATCAGCTGGAAAATGCGCCGGCGGAGTTTTTCCGCATCGAGAGGCTTGCTGAAATAGTCACACGCCCCCTTCTGAATCGCTTCGACGGCGGACTCTGCGGAGTAATGGGAGGTCATCAATATCACTTCGATACCAGGGTCGATACCGAGAACTGATTCCAGAATGTCGAGTCCCCGAACATCCGGCATCCTCAAATTAAGAAGAAGGATTCGAGGTCGAGCCTGCTTCAATGTTTCAAGGCCTTCGTTGATTTTGCTTGCGGTAATGACTTCCAGCCCGCAATTAAGGAGGGCGTCCCGGATGAATTCCAGGGACAAGGGTTCGTCGTCGATCGCCAGGAGCCTGGGGGTCTTTTGGTCTTCCATTAACGAGTGTGCGCGCCCACGAGAGAACTTTGGTCAGCGTACCAAAGATAAATAGAAACAATGAAAGTACGACGATGCGTCGGAATTCCGACCGGGCTTAGTCGCCTGGGATCGAGTTTTGTGTCGGCGTTGCGGAGGGTCTTCCGTCGCGGCATGCTGAAGGATCCGAAGCAACCTGCCGATATAACCACTTCAAGTTCACCACAGAGTTTTCGAAGCTCGTTCGGAGGCCGGAGCTCCTACACGACGATTGAGGGCAGGAAAATTTCCCTGATCTGCGACAGGAGCGCAGCATGCGACGCGGCCATCAGTCGGACACTTCGTAATATGGACTTCATGTTGATGTGCTCCTCTGAGCGAACGCGAAGTCAAAGGTCTGCCGATGATGACGAACAGAAGCGAATCTCCGTTTGCCGATGAACGCCCGCGACTGACCACCAACCAGAAGGCGCTCAAGATCAACCTCGACCCCCTGCGTTACGGCACATTTGCCGAAATCGGCGCCGGACAGGAAGTGGCCCGCTGGTTTTTCAAGGTAGGAGCCGCAGCGGGAACAATCTCGAAATCGATCTCCGCCTACGACATGGCCGTCAGCGACGCCATCTACGGGCGGTGCAAGCGTTACGTGTCACGAGAACGCCTGCAGAACATGCTCGACTACGAGCATCGCCTGAACATGGAACGGCTGCAATCGTCGCGCGGAGGCAGCACGGCCTTTTTCGCATTTGCCGACACGGTCGCGGCCCGCAACTATCAGGGCACCAACGAGTGCCACGGCTGGATGGGGGTCAAGTTCCAGACCCATCCGCGGGATGAAGACAGCCAGGTCATCATCCATGTTCGGATGCGCGATCACGAAAACGGCCTTCAGCAGGAAGCCCTGGGCATCGTTGGAGTCAACCTGCTTTACGCCGCGTTCTTCCTGCACCACAAACCGGAGTCTGATGCTGGAATCGTTGCTGGATAACCTTACGACCGAGCGCGTTGAAATTGACATGGTCGAGTTCTCCGGCATTGAATTTCGTCATGTGGACAACCGCGTCATGAGTCTCAAGCTGGTACAGCTCGGCCTAAGCGGGGCAGCAATCTTCGGGCCCACGGGAGAAGTGCTGCAGCCGTCGGAGTTGCTGCGCAAACGCGCGATTCTGGTGGAAAGAGGCAGCTTCCGGCCCGTGACCAGGGTCAACATGGATATGGTGCGCTGCGCCCACGATCGCTTTGCCGGGGAACCGGAGGTCAAAGAAAAGCAGGTGGTGCAGCTCATGGAGATCACCATGCGAAACCTGCTCTCCGCCGGCGAGATCGATCTCAGTGATTTTCTGGCGCGGGCTGACGCCCTGGGCGCGGTGGGCAAGACGGTGCTGATCTCCGACTACTTCGAGTACTACCGTCTGGCCGCCTACTTGACCCGCTACACCGCCGAACCCATTGCCGTGACCATGGGCGTGGCCAACCTGCTGGATCTTTTTAACGAGAAGTACTACACGGAGCTGGAGGGTGGCGTCCTCGAGGCCTTTGGCAAACTGTTCACCAAGGACTTACGGCTCTACGTATATCCGCTGCGCGACTCCACCGGCTTGCTCAAGACAATGGAAAACGTGGAAATACCCGCCGACCAGCACAATCTATTCCGGCACTTGGTGGAACGGGGCAGAATCAAGCAACTCGACAACTTCGACGAAAGCGTGCTGCACATCTTCTCCCGGGATGTGCTGAAACGAATCAAGCAGAACGATGGCGCGTGGGAGTCCATGGTGCCCCCCGAGGTCGCGGAAATGGTCAAGAAACGCCAACTCTTTGGCTACCGAGACCCTGAAGGGCCCGAGGAAGCTGCGTTCGCTGCCGCGAATCGGTGAGTCGGCCGCGAAATGAAAAGTCCGAGACACCTCGGCCGATCAGTCCGGGGAGACTACACGGCGTCGCCGCCCTTGCTCTCGCTGGCGGATGGGCCAAAGCCCCAGCGTGCGCGCAGGCGTCCCCGTAATTGTTCCCGCTCCTCCGGAGTCATCTGCCCACAGCGATTTTCCCTTCGCTGGCGAAAATTGGATCGACCGGGACCGTGGCCAAATCCCCCGAAGAGAATGCGGCACAGCGCCAGAATTCCAAAGGCTTGCCAGAACGTGATCTGGCGCCAGCCGAAGATCTGCGGCAGCAGCCAGTTCCAAAGATGCAGCACCAGTTCGATGCCGATAAAGCCAAAGACCAGAATCCCCACAATCGCGAGTGGCGCCAGGAAAATCCATTTTTTTCTCATGTTCACTCCTTCACACGTTTCGTAATTTCAGGCTTTCGTAAATTCGTCGTAGACACTTTGCAAACGCTGGCGGAGATGCAGCACCGCGTAGCGCTTGCGCGAGAGCAGCGTATTCACGCTCACGCCGGTCCGGGCAGCCATCTCCTTGAAGCTGCGCCCTTCCAGTTCGTGCGCAACAAATACCGTGCGCTGCTCCTCCGGCAGTTCGTCGAGCGCCAGTTCGAGCTCAGATAGCAGCACGTTGCGGGCGTAGAGCGCCTCCGGCCCCGCATCGGGCGAAGGCAGCAAGTCGTCAAGCCGCAGGAGTTCGCCGTCTTCGTCCTCGTGTTCCGTATCGCTGAAGCTTTCCGGCTTCTTTTTACGGAAGAGATCGGTGATGCGGTTGCGCGCCACGCGAAACAGCCAGCCGGTGATGTGATTGATCGGCATCAGCATGCGGTTGGCTTCCACCAGCTCATAGAAGACGTCCTGCAGAATGTCCTCGGCATCGCGCGGGTCAGCCACGCGCCGGCGGATAAAGTTGCGCAGCCGGGACTGCTCCCGCTGGACGACTTCGGAGATCCGCCGGTCCTGTTCGAGTGCCATTCGCTGCAGGCTCGCTGCGCCTCTCATCTACCCTTGTAGACGAATGAGGGGCGCGGATATTGTAGGTCGCTGAGGATCCGGACGTTCCCGTCTCCCGCGAGACTCGGGCAAATTGGCGGTGTCCTGGTTCACGCGTTCCTTTGCGTTCTTTGCGGAGTCCTTGGCAGCCTTTGCGTTTAAGATTTGTCCTTTTTCGGCGGGACGTCAAAGCCTTTAACCGCAAAGGCCGCTAAGGACTCGCAAAGAACGCAAAGGAAATTCAGGCATAACCGGAAAACCAACTGGCCGGGTTGCGACGGACCGTGAGACAATACCGCTAACGAGGTCAGGTCGATGTATTTTCGATTGGCATTCTGGACTCTATCGGGCACATACCTCGCTTTCCTCTTTGCCCGCGGCAATGGCGGCTCTCCGATCAGCATCATGCTGACCGCAGCATTGTTCGGCGCGATTTTAGGCTTCAGCCTGGGTGGGATGTTCGTCAACCGGGAAACCCGCAAGCGAAGCTGAGTCAGGTTGCAGCCATCGTTCCCGCGTGAGGGTCCAACTGTAAGTTTCTTCGCAACAGAAGCAAGTTTGGAAAAGGCGAGCCATCTTGCCTGAGCCAGTCTGGCTAAGTGAGCCTAAGTTACCGCCTTCTTCTCAAACTGTCGCAGTCCAAGGACCAGCAGCAGCGCGTCAAAGAAAGTCAGGGCAATCAGCACCGCTGTGATTGATAAATGGGGGAATTGCGGAACCAGGGTGGCGCGCATCCCCTCGCTCGCGTACACCAGCGGATTGATGAGCACGGCTTTTTGCAGGATAGGGAAAGTTTTCAGCGCGCTCCACGGATAGTAAGTGCATCCGAAAAAAATCATGGGCGTAATCACCATCCCGAACATCAGCCCGATGTGCTGCTGATTGATGGTGCAACCCAGCGCCAGTCCTCCACATGCCGAGAAGATCGCTACCAGCAGAATCACCACGGCGAAGGTCAGGGGTGAGCCGATACTGATTTCGACTCCAGGTCGAAGCACCAGCCATGCCAGCGGGATCACAACCAGCCCGGCGACCACGGCCTGCAGCATTCCAGCGATGACTTTCTCGATCGCGATCCAGGCCACGTCAATCGGCGCGAGCAGGCGGTCTTCTATTTCACGGGTCCACTGAAATTCAGCGATGAGCGGCATGGCCACCGCCCAGATTCCGGTGAAAACCATACTGATCGCGATGATCCCGGGGAGCAGAAGGCTTTTGTATGAGGCAGGCAGAAAACCGCTGCCGACCATCACCCGCCCAAAAATAAAAACAAAAAGCAGGGGTTGCAGGAAGGTCTGCAGAAAGAGTTGGATTGCATTGCGCCGCGCCACGTGGGCGTCGCGTGCCAACATCGCGCCAAAAGTTTTCCAGTTCAATCGCGCAGGCTCCGTCCGGTGTGGTGCAGGAACAGGTTTTCCAAACTAGGCTCCGAAATATGGACATCTGACAATTCCGCACCCGAAGTCGCGGCCAGACTCGCGATTTCGGGAATGAGGGACCCGCCGCGGTCGGCATAAACATCGGCGCCGCTGCTGTCCGCGGCGCGCACCTCGCGGACTCCCGCCAGCGACCGCAGGCGCTGCAGCAGGTCCGCTGTCTGGTTTCCGAAACGGAGTCGCAGCAAGAATCCTCCCGGGATTGATGCCTTCAACTGCTCCGGAGTACCCAGGGCGATGACGCGCCCGTGATCGATGATCGCCAGACGCTGGCATAGCCCGTCAGCCTCCTCCATGTTGTGCGTGGTCAGCAGGACGGTGCTTCCCGCCTGGTGGTATTCACGAATGATCTCCCACAAAAGGATCCGGGTCTGAGGATCGAGCCCGGCGCTCGGTTCATCGAGAAACAGAACCTGCGGATCGTGCATCATGGCGCGGGCAATGGAAAGCCGCTGCATCATGCCACCGGAAAAGCCGCGCACCATCTGGTGTGCACGCTCGGTGAGCTTGAACTTCTCGAGCAAGGCATCGGCGCGCTCGTTCCTCTGTTTGGATCCGATGCCAAAGTATGCGGCGTGAAATATAAGGATCTCGCGAGCCGTCAGAGAAAAATCTAAATTGGGACGCTGCGGCACAACCCCGATCAGGCGCTTGACTTGGACCTGTTCCTTCCATACGTCATGAGGACCAATCCAGGCCTGTCCGGACGTTGGCCGCACGCGGGTGGTCAGCACTCCGACCGTCGTGGATTTACCGGCGCCGTTGGGACCAAGAAGGCCGAATATCTCCCCGGGAAGAACTTCGAGTGAAAGCCCATCGAGAGCCGGAATCTGTGTCTTCGTCTGCTTTCCGCCCTTCGCATCGGCGCGCGCGATGAAACCGCCAGTCGCGCCCGGTGGTGGAGAGGAGCTATACGATTTGTGCAGGTCCAGGGTGCGAACGCCAACGGCCATGCGAAAAATCCTCAATCTGTACCGACCGTGAGGTTTTGAAGTATATCTCAGGTAATGGCGTGATTGAATTGCCTCCGCGGCGGGTTTCTTACCACAGAGGCATGGAGCGGAGGCACGGAGAAAACCCAACTGCCTGGCAAGACTCTTCTCTTATGATTCTTGCAGATTCAAGGTTTTCTCCGTGACTCGGTGACTCCGTGGTGAGAGAGGCAGGTCAGCAGATCATCCGCACCGGATGTTATTGTTTCCGATCTGCTCGAATACCGACAACAGATGAGCAATGCCAAGAAGTTGCCGAATCGGTTTTCCAATGTTGATGAGTTGCAGAGCGCAACCGGCCGATTTCGCGGAAACGTACAACCGAACCAGCGTGCCCAGGCCCGTGCTGTCCATGTGGGAGAGATCGGTGAAGTCCAACAGGATTCGCTTTGAGCCCGGAATCAGTTGGCTGACCTCAAGGTAGAGGCGATCGGTCATACCCGTGACCAGCCTGCCGCTGCATCGCACCTCGGCGCAATCGTCGCTTCGGTCAACGACCAGCGTGAGGCGGCTTGCGAGTGCTTGTTCAGGCATCAGGACCTGTCTCCTCGAACCGTCAACGGTCTGAAATCGGTGCCGGGCGATTCTCACATATTGCGGCGACAAATGGAACAGCACATCGAGAGTGGGCCAGTCCGTGTGGGACCGGGTCTAAGACCCGGTCAGGCGGCCCAAAGAGGCCGCAGCAGATTTTATTTCAATTACTAGAGTCTTCAGGGAAGAAGGCGAAATCGTGATGACGAAGGTTACTTACAGTTGGCGAGATTCGAATTGCCGGAAACCTTGCCCTGGGCGGCTTCGGGGGAAGGTCATTTGAATCCCGAACATCCGCGTTACATGGGTAATCTTTCAATTCGGTACGGCTTGCCACAAGATCGTGAGAACGTTCTGGGAGTAACATCCACTGGGCACGCCAGCCACAATACTGATTGCGGACGACCACGAATCCAGCCTCGCCGGGCTGGAAGGTTTGCTTTTGCTGGAAGGGTACAACGTTGTGACCGCGCGGGATGGCGAGATGGCGCTGACAGAGTTTCGGCGGGTGCAGCCAGACCTGCTTCTGCTGGACGTCGATATGCCCAAGGTACGCGGCACCGAGGTCTGCCGCCGGATCAAGAGTAACCAGGAAACGCGGCTCATTCCCGTCGTTCTGATCACGGCACTTACCGCCACGCAGGACCGGCTGGTAGGGATCGAAGCCGGCGCCGACGACTTCCTGAGCAAACCTGTAAGCCGGGAGCAGTTGATGGCGCGGGTTCGGTCCCTGCTTCGACTGAAAGCCTTTACCGACGACCTGGAACGAGCCGAAGACGTGCTCTTCGCCCTGGCGCGCAGCATCGAAGGGAAAGATCCATATACCCAGGGGCACTGCGAACGACTGGCGGATTATTCGGCTCGCCTGGGCGAGCGCATGGGGCTCGGCGCGGAGGAGATCCGCGCGTTACGGCGGGCCGGCATCGTCCACGATATCGGGAAAGTTGCGGTTCCGGATTCCATTCTGCTCAAGCCCTCGCGTCTGAGCCGCAGCGAGGAAGCGATCCTTCGCCTGCATCCGGTTGTCGGTGAGCGAATCTGCGCGTCACTAAAATCATTTCAGCTAGTGTTGCCGATGATTCGCCATCATCACGAAAAGATGGATGGATCGGGATACCCGGACGGACTCCGAGGCAAAGAGATTCCGCTGACAGTACGCGTGCTGCAAATCGTCGATGTCTACGATGCCCTCAGCACGCAGCGTCCCTACAAGTCGGCGCTTTCAAGTGCCGAAGCTCTTGGCGTCATGAAGAACGAAGTCAAAAAGGGTTGGTGGGACCCGGATGTATTAGCCGAGTTCGAGGAAATGTTGGCAGCCGACCAGGGCGAGTCTCGCCTGAGGGCGTTGGCTGCCGCCGCAGGTTAATCCTCGCCGCGGTGTTGCATCCTCACAGAAAATTTAGCCATAAATCAGATAACCACAAGTACATAACTTTCGAGATGGTTGACGCCAGGTCGATGGTAAGTCTCCTCCGCTCGAATTTCGTGATATCAAATCTAGAGCGCAAGGAGAATTGCTGTGAAGACGTTGAAGGTAGCATGCACCGTGTTGAGTCTGGCGATGATGGTGTTCGCCTGTCCATCATCAATTTCCTGTCCGGCTGACCACGGTGAGATGCACAAAATAGGGGACGAATACACGGGGTCGATACACTACGCCATTTACGAGCACAAGACCTCGGCGGGCGTAACCCACCAAGTGACGTTCCGCTGCGATCACTGAGAATTTCATCTGCTACCACGAAGGCCAACCTCGCGCGGCCAATCTCGCTACGACCGAAAAAACTGAAGTACTGCCGGAGCACAGCGTCGAATGTGCACTTTCGCCTTGTTCGGGATAGACTTTTAGAACTTTGGCCATGCACCACTCCTTACGAATCGCTGTGATGAAGTTGAATCTGGTGTTGGCCGCTCTCTTATTACTTTGCCTGTCCCGCGGTGTTCACTCAAAATGCTCCTCCCCAGAACCCTGGCCTGCGAATCATCGTCGCCCCATCCGCCGAACAGGCACAGCGGATCCTGGAACGCTTAAAGAACGGCGAAGACTTCGCGACTTTGGCCAAGCGGGAATCCGTGGATGCCACGGCCGACGATGGCGGCTACATGGGTAAGCTCGATCCCGCGACCTTACGACCCGAGTTGCGAGAGGCCCTGAAGGGCGTGGGGCCCGGTCAGATCACAGGTGTGATCAAGGTCCCGTCGGGATTCGCCATCCTTAAAGTTCTGCCCGCCAACGAATCGGGGAGTGACAAGAACGCAAATCCGGCACGGGTTTTGCCTTTGGTGGCGACCGGTACCATCCGCTACGCGCCGAACGTCGGTGGCAAGAGTGAAGCCGATCTGGCGTTTCGAAGTTTGTCCAAGCCGGATGGCTGGAGTCAGGACCTGGCTGGCCTATGTTCGATACGACGAAAGTCAGTCACTGTCATGATCGATCAGCTCGAAAAGAACGTGCTTCCGCACAGCGCGGGAGGTCTGGACCACGGGAGTCCGCTCGATCAAATCGAGGTCATCTACGGATTGGCCAATCTTTACGCCTATCGAAGGCGCCATGGACAAGGCAGTCGCCCAGTGGGAATCCGCTTATCAGATTGCCATCAACCAGCTGCCGGGTGCGATGCCTGAACTGGAAGAAGTGCTGGGAATTGCCTACCTGCACAAATCCGAGATGGAGAATGGCGTCTATCTTCATCCCGATGACCAGTGTATTTTTCCGCCGCGTACTCGCAGCCTCCTATACAAAAACCGGCGATTCACAGAAATCGGTCGAGTACTTTTCAAAATATCTGGAGCGAAAGCCCGATGCGCTGGACGTTCGATGGCTGCTGAATCTGGCTTACATGACGCTCGGCAAATATCCCGATGGCGTGCCCCAAAAATATCTGATTCCGCCGTCGGCTTTTGCCTCCCGGGAAAATGTGGGACGGTTCGTCGATGTCGCTGCGGCTACGGGGATCAACACTTTCGGGGAGTCGGGCGGGATCATCGTGGATGATTTTGACAACGACGGACTGCTCGACGTGGTTGTTTCCGATTACGACCAGTGCGGGATGATGCGTTTCTTTCACAACAACGGCGATGGAACCTTCAGCGACCGAACGGTGCAGGCCGGGCTCGCCGGCCAATTCGGCGGCTTCAACATGATCCAGGCCGACTACAACAACGATGGTTGCATGGACATTCTGGTGTTGCGCGGAGCGTGGGAATTTCCGCAACGCAAGTCATTGCTGCGCAACAATTGCGACGGCACATTTACGGATGTAACCGCCGCCAGTGGTTTGGCCGAACCTGCGACCAGCACGCAGACCGCGGTATGGGCCGACATCGATAACGACGGATTTGTCGACCTGATCGTGGGCAACGAAAACGGCGCCCTCCAGCTTTTCAGAAATAAAGGCGACGGCACCTTTGAAGACATCGCCGCCGCGGCGGGAGTCAATCGGGGCGGTTTCACCAAGGCGGTGGTGGCCGGCGACTATGACAATGACGGATATCCGGATATCTATGTTTCCAACCTGAACGGCAGCAAATTTCTGTTCCACAACAATCACGACCGGACGTTTACCGATATGGCCTCAGAGGCGGGTGTGCAGAAGCCATATCAAAGCTTCGTGGCCTGGTTCTTTGACTATGACAACGACGGCTGGCCGGACCTTTTCGTGACCAGCTACTACGTTTCTGTCGATGAGTCGGTCCGCAGTTACCTGGGACTGCCGCCGAACGCCGAAACCATGAAGCTTTTCAAAAACATGAAAGACGGGACGTTCAAAGATGTAACCAAAGAGGTTGAGCTGGACAAAGTTTTCATGTCGATGGGGGCCAATTTCGGCGATATAGATAATGACGGATACCTGGATATTTATCTCGGTACCGGAAATCCCTCCTTCGCATCCCTGCTTCCCAACGTGCTCCTGCGGAATCACGAAGGAAAATTCTTTGCCGACGTCACGGCATCTTCAGGAACCGGAGAGCTGCACAAGACTCATGGCGTTGCGTTTGCTGACTTGGGCAACAATGGGAACGAGGATCTCCTGGTGGAAGTCGGCGGCTCGGTGCCCAGCGACTCTCATGCCTTCCGCATCTTCCGAAACCCCGGTAGCGGCAATGACTGGATTAACCTGCGCCTGGTGGGCATGAAGACCAATCGGGCTGCGATCGGAGCGCGTATCAAACTTACCGTGGAAGACGAGGGTCAGGGCCGGCGAACGATTTACCGCACGGTAGGAAGCGGAGGATCTTTTGGGGCGTCCCCTCTGTCGCAGCACATCGGACTGGGAAAATCGGCAAAAATCATAGATCTGGAAATCTGGTGGCCCACCAGCAACACCCGTCAGAATTTCTCGCAGGTGAATAAGAACCAGTTTCTGGAGATCAAAGAATTTGCCAAAACCTACACGAAATTAGAGCGCCATTCGTTCCAGGCAGGCGCAAATCAGGCCGGAAATCTGGCACCAAAGTGGGGTGCCCAGACCTCGGCCGGAAGCGTAAAATAAAACCGTGCAGCGTCGTATCTTATTGATTTCGCTTTTGTTGCTGGCCGCGGCGCCCGCGTGGGCGGCAGAGAAGCATGGCGTGACCGGAATGCTCTTGAAGGTCGATCCCAGCAACAAGACGATGATCGTCTCCTGTGAGGCCATTCCCGGCTACATGGATGCGATGACCATGCCTTTTTCCGTCCATGATGCCAAGGCACTCGACGAACTGCAGCCGGGGACGGCGGTTGAATTTACCTGGGTCGTGGACAAGGATTCTTCATACGCGGAGAACGTTCACTCCCGCCCTTATGACAACCTCGAACTGGACCCCTCGCAAGCCCGGCGCCTGAAACTTCTGGAGAAGGCGGTGGCGCCGGACGCGGGCGTTGGTGCGGTGGCGGTTGGCCAACCCGTGCCGGATTTCACTTTAATCGACCAGAACCGCCGCCGGGTTGCGCTCTCCCAGTTTGCCGGAAAAGTTGTTGCAGTCACGTTTATCTATACGCGTTGCCCTTTTCCCAATTACTGCTTTCGTCTGTCAGATAATTTCGGACAGCTGCAAAAGCGATTCAAGAAGCAGATGGGGAAAGATCTGGTGCTGCTGAGCATCGTCATCGATCCGGCGAATGATGGTCCCGAGGCTTTGACCAAGTATGCGCATATCTGGAAAGCGGACTCCGAGGGCTGGCACTTCCTGACTGGGCCTTTGCCTGAGATCCAGCAGGTAGGACGAAAGTTCGACATGAACTTTTATCCTGACGAGGCCCTGTACGTGCATTCTTTCCATACCGCTGTCATCGATCGCCAGGCCAGGCTCGCAGCCAACATCGAGGGCAACAATTTCACGGCACAGCAATTGGGCGACCTGGTGGATACGTTGATAAGCCGCCCGAATTAGGAGAAGAATAAGGAGTAGGTCCTCACCTATGACGTTTTCTTCTCGCCCATCTTCTTCTCGACGGTCTTCCTCTCGACGAAACTTCTTGCAGATTCTGGGTATAGGCGCCGCCGCTGGATTGGTAACCGAATACCCAGCGGCATCGGCGGCGGAGATACTGAACCCTGACGGGACCAGCGCGATCCGCCTCGACAACAACGAGAATTTGTACGGCCCGTCGGAAAAAGTCGTCGCAGCGATTCGCAAAGCGGTTTCGGAATCGAATCTCTATCCCGACAGACACTATGAGGACCTGGTCGCTCGGATTGCAAAGCTTCACAATGTCGGGGAGGAACAAGTGGTCCTGGGCGCGGGCTCGAGGGAAGTTCTCCGGCTGGCCAGTTGCGCGTTTCTCAACCAAGATAAGAAACTGGTTCAGGCCGCGCCCACCTATCCAGCGATTGAATTCTATGCCCGCTCAGCCGGGGCTGAAGTAGTCTCCGACCCTCTCGACAATAAGCTGCAACACAACCTCGATGCCATGCTCGCGCACTCCGCGAGTGCCGGCCTGGTATATATCTGCAATCCGAACAATCCGACTGCGTCGATTACGCCCAGGAAAGACCTCGAGGGCTTTATCTCCCGGCTGCCTGCATCCTGTTACGTATTGATCGACGAGGCTTACCATGAGTACGCCGTCGAATCCGGATCGTATTCTTCGTTTCTCGACCATCCTTTGAACGATGAACGGGTCATAGTGAGCCGCACATTTTCGCATGCGTACGGCCTCGCCGGCTTGCGGATTGGATATGGGATCGCCAGCGCCGGCGCGGCCAAGCGGATGCGCGCATTCAGCACGCAGGATAGTGTGAACTCGATTGCGGTGCGCGCAGCCATGGCGGCTCTTGAAGATACAGCCGGCTTGCGTGAAGCGGTGAAGCGGAACACCGACTCCCGTCAGGAATACCGGAATTGGGCGATGGCCCGGTCGCTGAAGCCGTGGGATTCGCAAGCCAATTTTGTCATGATGGATACTTTCAACCCGGCGAATTTGATCATCCACCATTTTCGCCGGAACAACATTTTGATCGCTCCGGTTTCTCTTTTATTCGATACCTCGATCCGGGTTTCTCTCGGCAAGCCTGAACAAATGATGTCTTTCTGGCGCGTATGGGACACCCTGCCCATCGATAAGTCGAGTATCCGCCATTAAACGTATCGTTCGGCCAGCATCTGGGCGGCGCTTTCGTCCAGTTGTTCGGCGCGCCGCACTTCTTCGAAGCGGGCCAGCAAGTCGTCGGGACGCAAGCGGCGTTTTTCGGCGCCTTGAAAGTCGTGGATGATCTGTCCGCGGTGCATCATGATCAGGCGGTCTCCGAGGCTCGCCGCCTGGTGCATCGAGTGGGTCACCATCAATGTGGTGAGATTGTCGCGCGCGACCACGTGCTCGGTCAGCGCGATGACCAGGTCCGCGCTCTTGGGGTCGAGCGCCGCCGTGTGCTCGTCCAGCAGTAGCAGTTCCGGACGCAGCCAGGTGGCCATCAGCAGCGTCAGCGCCTGCCGCTGTCCTCCCGAGAGACTTCCGATCGCGTTTTCCAGCCGGTCTTCCAATCCCATATTCAGCCGGCTCGACCTCGTCGCGCATTCTGGCCACCAGCGACTCTTTCAAGCCCCAGCCCAGACCGCGCGCCAGGCCGCGGCGGGCGGCAAGACTGAGATTCTCCTGGATGGTGAGACTGGGGGACGAGCCGCTGAAGGGATTCTGAAACACCCGGCCAATCAGCGAGGCGCGCGCATGTTCGGGCCAGCGGGTCACGTCGCGCCCCGCCAGCCGAATACTTCCTTCGTCCACGAAAAACGTTCCGGCGACAGCGTTCAGCAAAGTGGATTTTCCCGAGCCGTTGGTCCCGATGATGATGACCCAGGAGCCAGGAGTCGAGCTTCGAGGTTGACGCCGCGCAGGGAGCGCACCTCATTCGGTGTTCCGGGATGAAATGTTTTCGAGACGGACTGGACCTCAAGCATGCGCGCTCCGCAACCGCTTTTTTCGCAGGAATTGCGGCACGATAAGGGCGCAGAAAACGAACACCGCGGTGATCAGCTTCAGATCATTGGGACTGAGGCCCCAGCGCAAGGCCACGGCGACCAGCAGGCGGAAGAGCACGGAGCCCATCACGGCTGCCGATGATGGTCAAGCCCAGCTGGTTCGTCCCTACCAGCGCTTCTCCAATGATGACGCTGGCCAGTCCCCACACCACCATTCCGATTCCCATGCCGACGTCCGCGAATCCCTGGTACTGCGCCAGCAACGCACCGGAGAGCGCGACCAGGCCGTTCGAAATCGCCACTCCGAACACGATCATGTTGGCGTCATTGACTCCCAACGCCCGGATCATCTGCACGTTGTCGCCCGTGGCCCGCATGGCCATGCCGAGGTTGGTGCGTAAGAACCAGTACAGCAACGAACCCGTCAGCACCACCGCCAGCAGAATCGCGACCAGCACGGACGCGTCGCGCACGCTGACGTCCCATCCCGCGAAATTGAAGGTGGCAGCTCCTCGCATGAGCCTCGTTCCGATGCTGCTCCGACTGGGTCGCAATCGTAGTTACCGACAGCAGCGGGACGTTGCTCTTGCCCATGATGTGAAGGTTGATGGAGTAGAGCGCAGTCATCACCAGAATTCCCGAAAGCAGCGAGTTGATCTTGAAGCGAGTGTGCAGCACGCCGGTGCAGGCCCCCGCCAGCATGCCGGCCGCGAAGCCGGCCAGGGACGCGAGCGCCGGACTCACGCCACGAACCAGCAGGGTCGCAGCGACCGACGCGCCCAGGGTGATCGAACCATCGGCCGTGATGTCCGGAAAGGCGAAAATCCGGAAGCTGATGAACACGCCCAGGGCCAGCAGCGAGAGAATGCACCCGATCGTGAACGTGCCAATCAGAAGATTCATGTTTGTCGCAGTCTTCATCTAATCTCGGTGGCGGCGCCGATCCAGCACGCGCCTCGAACGAACTCGCTCTGCTGCGGACCCGCCGCCTCGCGGTCGTCGGTCAGCAGGTGCAGCACGCCCTGCAGCGTCTCTGTCTCGAATAAGGTTGTGACGGTTGCGTTCAAATCGGTAATCCCTTTTTTGAGAGGACGATAAGAAAATGCGGCGGCGTGAAAGTGTCCCTGGGGCCAGGCTTCCGCTCCCACCGGCCGCAACATCGGAGCCAACGGCGCGCATTCGGAACCGGCGGCCACGCCCGAGACCAGGGCCAGCGACCGCGAGTAAAGCCGCTCAGTGGAGAACGATAGCCAGGAGCGTACCTCTGGATACTTGAACGGAGCCTCGGATTCCGTGACACTGGCGGCGGCCGCAGGGGAGCGGCGGAGAGAGGCGCCTACCAACCCGGCCGATTCGACCACCATGACCATTCCAATCGCAGGAGCGCCGGAAATCTCGAGCGCGGTGCGCACCAGTTCTGTGAAAGAAATAGGATTGTCGACGCTCAAGGTTTCAAATTGCAGCACGTGCGTGAATCCGACTTCGCATTGCAGGCCATAGAGGACATTCATTTCGGGCACAAGCTCCCCGCTGGAAACCATGAAATCCGGCACGTTGGTTCCATCCGTCGGCAAATAAGCCGCGGAGCCACCCACCGCCAGAAATTCCCCAAAACGCGCCTGCGAATCCTCGAAGCTGTCGCCAAAGGCTCCCAGGCCGAACCCGAATGTGGCGGGCGGAAAGGCGACCGTCCGGCAATCTTCGGGACCGAAACGGCAGCCTTTCAGCAAGCCCGGATCGCCGATGCGGTGGCAGACCAACGCTTGTTCCCCGGCAGCACTCCAGGACTTCGAACGACGCGACGGGCGAGGAAAAACGGCGTACTTCCGTCTTGTGCACCGGAGGCGCAACCGGAGTCCTCTCGGCCAGCAAGACAGTCGAAAGCCGGCAGAGGTCCAATACCTGCTTCACCCGCGCCGAAGGACTGGTGATCACGAAACTACCGCCGATGCCTTTCAGCTGAGTGTGAAACCTGACCAGCAGACCGACGCCGGCGGAGCTCAAAAA
The DNA here is from genome assembly GCA_963841075.1 of Terriglobia bacterium. GTDB lineage: Bacteria > Acidobacteriota > Terriglobia > Terriglobales > Acidobacteriaceae > JAIQFF01. Next base: position 188,503 of record CAWJBA010000021.1, on the reverse strand, counting down.
AGCGATTTCAGATAGATTCAGCTGAATGCCGTGCGCGCCTCCCCGGATTATTTCCTCCAGGTTGCGGCGCAGGTGCTCCGTCCAATAGTTGTCGAGGCGGCCTCTCACCTTGACTTCGAGAACATCGCCGAGTTGCTGGGTTACGATTTCCATGGGCAAATTTTCTACGGGCGCAGGTTTTGCGCATACTCCGCCGGAATCGCGAGGCCTAGTTGTGCCGCACTCCCGCGGCTGATTCCCATTTCCTCGATAGCCACTTCTTCGAGCGGCAGTTCTTTCGGATTGGCACCCCGCAGAACCCGTCCACCCAATTTGCCGGAAGCCACTCCCGCCGAGTGCAGGCTGATGCCAAGGCACGCCAGACCGCCGCGAGGCAGTTCGGAACATTCGTCGGTGATCAGCGGCAACCGCGCATCCCTGGCGCCTTTGACCGCGCCTTCATAGCCCTCGATTGCCGTGTTATCTCCGGGCAACCACACCGCCTGGATGTCGCGTCCCGCCAGAATCTGCACCGCCTGCAGAACTTCGTTGGAGCCGGCAAGGGCGACCTCCTCGAGCCTCACGCCGCGGCTGCGAAATATCTCGCGGGCCACCGTCAGCTCCTTCACCGAGTTGGCCTCCGCCGGGTTATACATGGTTCCGACCGCGTGCAATCCCGGAATCAGTTTCTGCATCATGTCCAACGAGTGGCTCACCGGCGGGAAACTGCCCACGCCGGTAACGAAAGGCACGTGATCGGTGCGGCTCTTGCCGGCTCCGGCCGCTATCGGATCGGTCACGCAGGTGAACACCACCGGCTTGTGTCTGACGTTGTTGCACGCCCCCGCGAGGCAGGGCGTGGTGATGGTCATAATCAGGTCGACATCGGAGTTGTCGTAGTTCTGGAGGATGGCGGGAATGTTGATCATTTCGCCCTGGGCATCGGCGCGCCGGACTTCCAGATTTTTCCCTTCGTCGAAGCCGCTGGCTTTCAGGCCGTCGATCAGACCCTGCACACACTGGTCGGTACCGATGTCACGGGCGAAGTAGACGATGGCGGCTTTGACCATTCTTCCGGAGGCGCCGGCCTGCGCAGGAGAATTCGTCGCGGCAGCGGAAGCCGTATTGCGATGACCTAAATCGGAAAGCAGCAGAATCGCCGAGAATATCGCGATCAGGCCGAGCCCCAGAGCCAATCCTTTAAAAGCCGCCCAGGCGGCTGTTTCATTGAAGTGGCGCATGAGTGTGTGGCGGGACTCCTTACTTACGACGTGCCATTGTACTGGTCATTGGCGAAACGTGCTGAAAAGCCTGATTCTCGATCGTGGGCGCCCGCGAACTCGCTCGGATGATTCTGTCTGCGGGCTGTGGGCGGTTCAACTGGCGAGTTGACGTTGATAGTCGGCCTCGTCGAAGCTGCCCAGAGATTCGGCGATGAGGCCGTCAGCGCCCATCGTCCACTCCTCGAATCCGCTGATGCGAACCCGCTGCCCGCTTCCCGCCCGGCCCTGTGTTGGTGCCGAGCAGCGTCCAACGGTACACAGCCCCGCCGCTGCGAGGGACGAGGTCATCCATCAGCACCCGCAGATCCGGAAACGCGGTCATGAATCCCCGCGCGGCTTCGGTGATGGCACTTCGTCCGACCGCCGGAGTGCCGCCGTTGATTCTGAGCGAGCCGGTCAGCGAGTAAAAGGCAGCCACGCGTGCAGGGTCCTGGCTGCACCAAGCCGCAGTGTAGCGCCGCGCAAGGTCAAGCAACTTTGGTGGTATGGCCGTCAATCGGTTCTCCAGGGCTTGGACTCGTTTGGCCCGTGACTGCCTTGACCGTGGAGGAAGGCTCCCACGGGCTTGGCATATTGTAGGCGAACACCAGGGGACGGGCACTTCGAACTATTGCGGCGGAATTCCCTGCGACGACAGGCGCTCTTTCAACTGGTTCGACAACAGCTTGATCTGCTCGTTGGAGATTCGAATCTCTCCGTTCAGAACAACGTCCAGGTTTCCCGAGCCGCCGTCCCGAAATTGCGCATTCAGAATTTTGGCATAGTCCTGGGCCACGGGTGGAAGGGTCGCTTTGAAGTTCGTTCCTTTTTGCATCGCCGCAAGGAGGGCCCTGGTAATTTTCTCTCGTATTGCGGCCCCTACGGATCCCGAGCGAAGCAGTTCCCCCAAGGGGCCCTCCGCCTCGATTCGCCCGACATCCGCAACCAGGCGCAACGTGCTGTCCTCTTCCACTGCCGGCGTGAGTTTGACCTCGATGGTGCCGTTGCCTCCCACCAGCTTATTGGGCCTTTCCTTGCCCAGTATCTTGACGCAGGTCCAACGCTCGAAATGCAGCCGGGAAACGACCAGGCTCGCGGGAGCCATCGGAGTGAGGGTCGCGTTCTGAATGGCGATCCGCTCGCCGCAACGCTCGGACCGATCGAGTTGCGAGCGCAGGACTTCAGTTATGTTCTGCTGCAGGTCGGAGAGGTCACCGACCAGCTCCAGTCGAAAAACATTCTCGCCGCGTTCTGCCGCAACTCTTGAAATGATGCCCGAGGCTGTAATCGCGATGGGCTGGTTCGCGATCTCGACCGGAATTCTCACCGGCGGAATCTTGAAGGTAAGTTCCTGGCCGCCCACGGAGGAAGGCGGCGCGGCGAGGGCCGCTACCAAGATCGCCAAGCCAAATGTCCAAATCCTGCGTCTCATCGGTGTCCGCTTCAGATAAATGAGATGCATCTTGAAGCGGCCAATTCATCCGCAGACGAAAAAATTGCCCGCAGATGCCTTCAATTTGAGCTTCCGGGGCAATGTAAGACCACGCCAGATCAGAAGCTGAACGTTGCCTGCAGATCGAGCCGGCGGTTGGCCGCGCCAGTGGAGAAAGGTCCACCCTGCAACCCGTTGGCCGTATTGAAGAACGGAGAGCCGAGAATCCCGCTGGGATTCGCCAGATTCACGTTGTTAAGGACGTTGCGGACCGAAACTCCGAGGGTAAGGCTGTAGCGCCGGTCCGAACCCGCTGACATTCCCGGCGGCCCGCCACCCCCGCCGAAAAGCGGGCCGCGCGGACCTCCGCCTCCCCCTCGCGAACCACCACCGCCGCCCGGACCGCCCGGGCCTCCGGGTCCCTGACCGGATGTAGCGCCTTTCGTTTTTGGACCGAATCCGAAGGTCTTGGTCAAGCGCAGGTTCAGGGTGAAGTGGGCTTCGCTGGTGCCGTAGTTGATGGGAAGAAGTTCTTTCCGGAGTTGCAGCCAGATCCGGCCGTGCGTCGAAGGTCCCCAGGGCGGTGCAGTAGACATTCGCGTCGGTCGGGCTGATGGTCGTAGTGGCGCACTTCGCCGTAGAAATAAAGCCCGGGCGATCGTTGAATACCGAATCGCCATTCAGGTCATTCGGAGACGTAATGTTGAACGGCGATCCGGAACTCGCGACCATGAACGGGCTGAGCCGAAAGGCGTACGGCAAGCCGATGGTGCCGCCAAAAAAGAGGCGATGGCGAACGTCGAACGTCCCGCGGCCATAGTCCTGGCTGATAGTGTAGGAATTTGAAGGGAAGCTCGAGACCCCTGAAGTGTCGCTATTGGCGTAATTCAGCGTATAGAAGCCAAACACCTGCACCTTGGTTCCCAGGCGCACGTTACTGTTTACGATGAGCTGGTTCTGCGAGAAATTACCCTCGGACACGTAGCGGTAGATATTTCCCTCGCCGGGTAGCGGGACGAGTGGTGCTGCCGGGAGTTCCGGGAAACGGGGCATTGGCGTTGATGGTGAGCAGTTGATCGAAGCCGCGGGAATTCAGATAGGTAAGCGACAGAGTCGCAGACTTCGTAAGCTGCCGCTCGGCGCTGATCGCCGATTGGATCGTATAAGGTGCGTGCAGTCTGGGATCGATCTCGTAGATCGTCGGCGTCGCAGCACTGGCGGTGCCGCAAGTCGAGAGCACAACCGGCATGCCCAGCCCGGGGAAGCAGGTGGGATTATTGATGACGAACTGCTGCTGGGTAACGCCGTTCAACCGTTCCGCCTGCAGCAGCTGTTCGGACTGGAATCGATCGTAGAAAATTCCGAAGCCGCCGCGCAGCACAACCTTCGGCGCCGCACTCTTGCCGCCGACTCCCCACGCAATCCCCAGCCGGGGCGCCCAGTCGCCGTGATCGTGAATATCGTTCTGGGTCTCAAAGCGCAAGCCCGCGCTGAGTGTGATATTCGGCCGCAAGCGCCAGTCATCCTGGGCGTACAAGCCGGCGTCGTAAGTCGTAACGTTGGCGGTGGGCAGGCCGCTGGTGAACGAGAGTTGGGTCGCAAACGGCGTTCCGCCCGGGACCGCCAGTTGCTGTACGGCGTATTGATAAGAGATAGGGCAGGGAGTTGCAGGATTGGCGCCGATGTCGCAATTAGGATTCGTGGGCGTGTCCTGCGGCGAATCGAGGGAAGAAAAAATAAATGTGCCGTTGAATCCGGACTGGGAAAAGCTGGCATCGCGAAGCGCCCGCAGACGTCCGCCAAACTTTAAAATGTGGCTGCCATGGACTACCGACGTGTAGTTTTGCAGTTCGTAGTGGTCTTCATGATCAGTGATGGTGCCCCGGTTGTTGCCGCCGCTGGTGAATGCACCCAATACATTCACTCCCGGTGTTGTGCTGACAGGAATCTGGCTGTCGTTCTCGCGCAGATACTGGAAGCGCGTTTCATTCACGATTTTCGCACCGAAAATCTGGGTGTCGCTGATCTGTACTGTGTGCTCGGTGGATTCCGCGTCGTAAGCCTGGGGTGCAAGGTTGAACTGGCCGATCCCGTCATTGGTTTGAGTGTCGCGGAAATACTGGTAGCGCGCGGTTAGCGTGTTGTTCTTGCTGATCTGGTAATCCAGGCGCGGGCTGAGGTTGGTGCGCGTACTCGGATTGGGAACAGCCTCGGTAAAGGGAATCACGCTGGTGTTGTCAGTGGGATCGAGGGTGATGGCGTTGATGGCGGCAAGATCGTTGATATTTCTGCGCTCTATATTGAAAAAAAACGACGCTTTCTTGCCCAAGGGGCCGCCGATGTTTCCGTTGTACTGCGTCGAATCGTAACCCGGCTCGGGACCGGCGAAGGGATTCGGCGCGTTAAAGGCGGAATCATTTCCGCTGACGTAAAGCTGTCCATGATATTTGTCCGTGCCTGGCTTGGTGAAGATTTCGATCCGGCCATAGCCTAGCTTGTCGTATTCCGAAGAAAACGGATTCTGATTGATCCGTATCTCCCGAATGGACGACTTGGGCGGAAGCTGGCCGGCGGTAAACCCGTCGATGTACATCTGTCCGCCATTCGGTCCGGCGGAGGGGCCGGCAAGAGCTTCGAGATCGGACTGCAACTCGTCGGGATCGTCGGGCAGAGCCTCGAGTTCCTTTCCCGAAAGAACGATGGCGCCGGCATTGTTGGCTGGATTCACGTCTACTGTCGGGGCGGTGTCAGAGACTTGAATCTTCTGCTCCTGTACCGCGATAGCGAGTTGAACATTCAATCGCAGAGGCTGGCCGGCGATGGTTACATTGTCGTTCTCATATACGGTGAACCCCTGCGCAATTACGTTCAACGTGTAGTTTCCCGGTGGCAGTGCCTTGAACTCGTAAACCCCCTGCGAATTGGTCTGGGTCGTCACCGGAGAGCCGGCGGGCGGCGTCATCACCACGCTGGCGCCCGTGATCGCGGCTCCGGACGGGTCTGTGACTTGTCCCCGCAGAGCTCCCGAGACCGCCTGGGCCAGCGATAGATTCGTGAAGAGCAATATTGAAAACAATATGACTGCAAAGCCGGCGTATTTATCGAATTTCATTCCCCATCCAATTCCTTAAAACTCCGAACTCCGAGAAACTTCATTCAAGGTAGTGAAGGTATCGCCTCCAACACCGCCCCCAAGCCTCACTGACCTAAGCTATCTCCACCGGCTGGCGCGCCCAAGCTCCAGGGCGACAACATCATGGCCTGGCTTCCGCTGGGAGCCGCTTGCAGAATCGGTTCCACGCCGCTGAGCAATGTGATCGCCGTGGCTCCGCCCGATGGCGTGCCTTGCGTGGCCACGATCATCACCGCGTCGCCTTTATGCAGATCGGTTAAAGCAACGGTGGGCATGCGGCTCAGCATCTGCTGAAAATCAGGCGCTCCGCCCGAACGCATGCCACCCATTCCGCCGGCGGGTGGGGCTCCGCCAGTTTGCGGGCCTCCGCTGTTGCCGGGCGGAGCTGCTGCGGATGTCGCACTCGTAGCCGCAGGTCCGCCGGCCGCTCCCATCATCGCGGCTTTCAGCCGCATCGCGATTCGTTGCGCCATCTCGGGCGGCAACTGGTGAAGTTGCGATTCCGGCGTAACTTTTATCTGCACCAGCTTTTTGCTCAAGAGATCCTGAATGTTCATGGTCCCGGCGCTGGCGTCTACCGAATTGACCGTTCCGGCTACGTTGCGAAAGCTTCCGGTAACGATTTCTTCCGCTGCCAATTCCGTTCCGTCAGCATTGCGATTGCCGCGCGCGCGCAATTGGTCGCCGGGCTGAATCTCCTGCAAAGTGCTGGCCTTGGCATCGTCGAATTTCATCGAATCCGGAGCGTAGCGGCGAATCACGGTGTCCTTGGAAGCGTGGACAACAATCGTCTTGACTCCGCCGAAGCCGCTGACAGAAATGGTGGCTGTTCCCGCTGCCGGATCGGCTGCTTTCACCAGTCCGCCAAGCCCGCGCTTCTGCCAATCCTGGCGATCTTCCTGCTTGCGCGCTTCCACGTCGGACTGCTTCATGACCACGATCGAAGCCGCGCTCAGGGCTTTGGCATCGTCAGAAGCCTTACCAGCGGCCAGAATCCGGTCGCCCACCTGCAGATCCTGCAACAGGACCGGCGTCGCGTTCTTCAGGGTCTTTTCTCCCGGCGCAATGCGCACGATGCGGGTGTTGGCCTCGACCGAAACTGCGATCTCAGGACCTGAGTCCGGGGTGAGAGTGATGACATTGCCGGCGATCGCCTTGATCGCTCCGATGTGTCTTGCGGGCGCATTCGCGGGGGCCGCTTCTTGAGCCTGCGGCTCGAATGGCATTGCCAGGCAGGCGGGAATCAGCCGCGGGCCGGTGACAATCGCCAGGCTAAATGCAAATACCGCTAGTTTTTGTTGTGCCCCGTCCATATTTGTGCAAGCCCCGTCTCTAATAATTTACATCGTGAATCCCGCTTAATTCGGTGCTTTACAAAGTTTTACCGTAGGGCCTCCAGATGCTCTGCATCGGGTCGAACCTGCGTTTTCGGAGTCTTAGGAAGCCAGGGGTACGGCCGCGGCGGGCTCATCGAGAGGGCTACAACCAACCAGGAGTCGAGCGGTCAGCCTTCGCTCGATGCGGCACGCGCGGCGCGGGAAAAGACATCGAAAGTTGGGACTGGAGACTTCTCAGATTGAGTTCGCAGCATTTTGGCAAATTGCAGCGGGAGCACCGGCCGGCTGAAATAGTAGCCTTGTGCTTCGTCACATTCGTGGGCCTGAAGGAATGCCAGCTCTTCCGGTGTTTCCACGCCCTCGGCAATGACCCGCAGCTTAAGGCTTCGGCCCATGCTGATGACCGCGGTCACGATACTGGTCTCGTCCGGGGCGGTGGTGATCTGGCGGACGAATGACTGGTCGATCTTGAGCGCATCGATGGGGAACTTTCGCAGATAACTCAAGCTGGAATAACCGGTGCCGAAGTCATCGACCGCCAGCTGTACTCCTCTGGCACGCAGGGTCTTCAGGATAGCTTCGCTGGATCCGGCGTGCTTCATGAGAACGCTCTCCGTCAACTCCAGTTCAAGAAACTCCGGATCCAGGCCGGTGTCCTTTAGGATGGTGAACACGCCTTCAAGAAAACCCTCGGCTCGAAACTCCATGGCCGAAATATTCACCGCCATCGTGGAGCAGAGGCAGGCCAACATCCACCCAGGACCGAGCCTGATGGCACGCCTCGCGCAGTACCCACTTGCCGATGGGCAGAATAAGGCCGCAGTCTTCCGCCACTGGAATAAACTGCGCCGGCGAAACCAGCCCTCGAATCGGATGCGTCCAACGCAGCAGCGCCTCCGCGCCGGTGATCGCTCCCGTCCTCAGATCGACCTTGGGCTGGTACTGCACCGCGAATTCCTGCCGGTCGAGGGCACGCCGCAGGCTTTCCTCGATGGCTTGCCGCTCCACCGCTCGCACGTTCATGGCAGGCTTGAAAAACTGATAGCTCTGGCGCCCGTTTTCCTTGGCCTGATACATCGCGGTGTCTGCGTTCTTGATCAGCGTTTCCGCATCCAGGCCATCGTCGGGATAGACGCTCACACCGATGCTGGTGGTCACGTGCAGGTCGTGCTGGTCGATGGAATGCGCTTCGGCCACGGCCTGCAGCATTCTTCGCGCGGTAATGGCAGCGTCTTCCGATTGTTCCACTTCGGAGAGCAGCACGACGAATTCATCGCCGCCCTGCCGGCTTACCGTGTCCGAGCCGCGCACGCAATCCACCAGGCGTTTGGCGATGGATTGCAGAAGTTTGTCGCCGGTGGGATGTCCCAGAGAATCGTTGATGTGTTTGAAGCCGTCCAGATCCAGAAACAGCACCGCGACCTGTTTCGAGTGACGCGGCGCCAGGGTGATGGCCTGGCTCAGCCGGTCGTTCAGCAGCATGCGATTGGGCAATCCGGTCAGAAAGTCGTGCTCGGCCGAATGGGCAATCTGCCGCGCCATGGCGCGGGCCGCGCTCACGTCGCGGAACACGATGACCGCTCCGGTCGCCAGCCCTTGACGATCGTGAATGGGCGAGACCGAGTCTTCAATGGGAATTTCAAATCCGTCACGCCGGACCAGAATGCAGTTCGAGGGCAGATGCACCGTCCGATTTTGCTCTACCGCCTTATCCATCGGGTTCGGGGTGTTTTCGCGGCTAGCGCCGTCCAGGATTCGGACAGTTTCCTCCATGGGTCGGCCAACCGACTCGGACAACGACCAGCCCGTCATTTTTTCGGCAACCAGATTGAGGAAGGTGATGTTTCCCGAGCTGTCGGTGCAGGCCACGGCATCGCCGATGCAGTTGAGCGTGACCTGGGCGCGTTCCTTTTCCACGAACAACGCGTCTTCCATGGTTTTGCGCTCGATGGCGTAGCGCAGCGCCCGCAGCAGCCCGCGGGCCTCGATCTGGCCTTTGATCAGATAGTCCTGCGCGCCTTCCTGCAAGGCTTGCGCCGCAAGCGACCTCGTCGTCCATGCCGGTGAGCACCACCAGTGGGACGCGGGGCGCGAAGGCGTGGGCCCGCCGCACCGCTTCCAGGCCGTGGGCGTCGGGCAGGCCCAGGTCGAGCAGGATAATGTCAACCGGATGATCCGACAGATGTTCTCGGCATCACTCAGCCGCTCCACATGAGTCAATTCGGTGGGCGACGTGCCCGGTTCGTTCAACATCTCGCGCAGCAAACGAGCGTCCCCGGGGTTGTCTTCGACCAGCAGAAGTATCCTCATCGATTTCTTGTTCATCCGCTTTGCTCCTGCTGTGGCAACTTGACCTTGGTCAGCCAGAAATCGTTGATGCTTTTCACCAGGCTCTCGAACGCGTCCAACTGCACCGGCTTGGTGAGATAACAGTTGGCCTGGAGCTGGTAGCTCTTAACGATGTCGGCTTCGGCCTCGGAAGTGGTCAGGATCACGGTGGGGATGGTTTTCAGGCTGTCATCCTCCTTGATGTGAGCCAGAACCTCGCGGCCATCCATTTTGGGCAGGTTCAAATCCAGCAGAATCAGATCGGGGCGAGGCGCGTTCGACGTGGATTCCCTCATGCTTCAGAAAGGCCATGGCCTCCACGCCGTCTGCAGCCACGTGCAGTCTGATCGAGCTGTTGGCGTCGCGGAAGGCTTCCTGCGTCAGCCGGACATCGCCGGGACTGTCCTCGACCAGTAGAACCTGTATGGGCATACCGTTTTCTCCGATGGTTCTCATCATTTGCTCACACTCTTCCAGATGCTCCTCAGCCAGAATCATCTGCTCCACCTGCCTTCAATCGCCGCTGCGCCAAGCCTGATCGTTGCCCGTCTGGCCGAGCCAACGGAGATTCCCGGTTCTGTCTTTCCGGCCGGTAGTCTTCATCCCGGTGACTGCGGCCGGCAGCTTGATTCAATCCTCCGCATTTGTCTTTCGCGGCGTCGGTAACTTGACCCTGGTCAGCCAGAAATCGTTGATGCTCTTCACCAGACTGTGAAACGCCTCGAAATGCATGGGCTTGCTGAGATAGCAATTGGCCTGCAGCCGGTAACTTTTCACCACATCCGATTCCGCCTCGGACGAAGTCAGGATCACGGTAGGAATGGTTTTCAGTTCATCGTCGTTCTTGATCCAGGCCAGAACTTCGCGGCCATCCATTTTGGGCAGGTTCAGATCGAGCAGGATCAGATCCGGACGGGGGGCGTCGACGTGGGCCCCCTCGTGCCGCAAAAAGGCCATGGCTTCCACGCCGTCGTTGGCCAGGTGTAACTGGAGGAACGGATTGACCTCGTGGAAGGCCTCCTGCGTCAGTCGCAGGTCGCCGGGACTGTCTTCGACCAAGAGAACCTGTAGAGGCATATTCTGGTCCTGAAAGCTGTCCTGTGTTTATGCGTTTAACCTTTCCCTGCTTCAGCCACGAATTTCCAGTGCGTCAGTTCTGCCGCTGGGGCAACTTGGCTTGTGTCAGCCAGAACTCGTTGATGCTTTTCACCAGGCTCTCGAAGGCGTCCAACTCCGCCGGTTTACTGAGGTAGCAGTTGGCCTGGAGCTGGTAGCTTTTCAGAATGTCGGCTTCCGCCTCGGAGGTGGTCAGGATCACGGTAGGAATCGTTTTCAAACGGTCATCTTCCTTGATGTGAGCCAGAACTGCGCGGCCATCCATTTTGGGCATGTTCAGATCCAGCAGGATCATGTCCGGGCGGGGAGCGCCGACGTTCGCGCCCTCGTTCCTCAGAAAGGCCATGGCCTCCACGCCGTCGTTGGCGACGTGCAGCTGAATCGAGGGATTGACCTCGCGAAAGGCTTCCTGGGTGAGCCGGACATCGCCGGGACTGTCTTCGACCAGCAGCACCTGGATGGGCGTGTAGTCTGCTGAAAGTTTTCATGATTTCTTCTCGCTTTCCGCCAGGGCAAAACGAAATGTGGAACCTTGCCCCGGTTGTGACTCGACCGCGATGCTGCCGCCGTGGCGCTCGACGATCTTCTTGCAGATGGCCAGTCCGATGCCGGTGCCGGCGAACTCTTCGCGCTTGTGCAGCCTCTGGAACATGCCAAAAATCTTTTCAAAGTATTGCGAATCGATTCCCAGCCCGTTGTCCTGCACCGAGAATGTCCATTTGCTGCCGCCGTTTCGAGCGGCGGAGACGTGCACCTGGGGAATCCCTGGTCCCTGGTACTTGATGGCGTTGCCCACCAGGTTCTGAAACAGCTGAACCAGCTGCATCTCATCCGCCATTACGGCGGGCAGGGGATCGTGCGTGACCTGCGCGCCGCTTTCTTCGATGGCGCCCCGCAGATTGATCAGCGCCTGCTGCAACGCTTCTTCACTGGAGGTGTCGAGCAGATCTCTGCCCTTCGTGCCCACACGCGAATAGGCCAGCAGATCCTGGATCAGGCGCTGCATGCGGCTGGCACCGTCGACCGCGAACGAGATGAATTCATCGGCGTCGGCATCGAGCTTTCCCTTGTAACGCCTCGACAACAGTTGGGTGTAACTGGCCACCATGCGCAGCGGCTCCTGCAAGTCGTGCGAGGCAATGTAGGCAAATTGACCCAGTTCCTCGTTCGAACGGTTTAGTTCGTCGACCTTCTGCAGCAGATTCGCTTCGGCTTTCTTGCGCGTGCTGATGTCGCGGATGGCCGCCGTTACCAGGATGCCCTCGGCGCTTTCGAGCGGGCTCAGCATGATTTCGATGGGGAAGTCGCTGCCGTTCTTATGCCGCCCGGTGAGTTCGATCCCGGTGCCGATCTGCTGCGCCAGCGCGTCTTCGGCGGAACGAAGGGCGTCGGCGATCAGCCGTTCCGCAAAGCCTTCGGGAATGATGTTCTTCACCTTCTGGCCGACCAGTTCGTCGCGGCTGTATCCGAACTGTTTCTCCGCCTGCACATTCAGCAGCACGATGTCGCCGCCCTGGTTGACCACCACCATGGCGTCAGGTGCGGCTTCGAGCAGGCCGCGGTAGCGGCCTTCCATCTGCGCCAGATGCCGTTCCGCATCCTTGCGCACGCTGATGTCGCGAATGGCGGCCGTCACCAGGATGCCCTCGGCGCTTTCGAGCGGGCTCAGCATGATCTCGATGGGAAACTCGCTGCCGTCTTTGCGCTTGCCCGAGCAGTTCGATGCCGGTGCCGATCTGCTGCGCCAGCGCTTCGGCCGCGAGTGCGGGTGCCGTCGGCGATCAGGCGTTCCGCGAAACCCTCGGGAATGATGTTCTTCACCTTCTGTCCGAGCAGCTCGTCGCGGCGGTATCCGAACTGTTTTTCTGCCTGCACGTTCAGCAGAACGATCTCTCCGCCCTGGTTTCACCACCACCATGGCGTCCGGCGCCGCTTCCAGCAGGCCGCGGTAGCGGCCTTCCATCTGTGCCAGATGGGTTTCCGCGTCCTTGCGCACGCTGATGTCGCGAATGGCGGCCGTCACCAGGATGCCCTCGGCGCTCTCGAGCGGGCTCAGCATGATTTCGATGGGAAACTCGCTGCCGTCCTTGCGCCGTCCCGAGAGCTCGATGCCGGTGCCGATCTGCTGCGCCAGTGCTTCGGCGGCCGATCGGGTGCCGTCGGCGATAAGCCGTTCCGCAAAACCTTCGGGAATGATGTTCTTCACCTTCTGGCCGACCAGTTCGTCGCGCCGGTATCCGAACTGCTTTTCCGCCTGCACGTTGAGCAATACGATCTCTCCGCCCTGATTCACCACCACCATAGCGTCGGGAGCGGCTTCGAGCAGGCCGCGATACTTGGCCCCAGACTCCTTGCTTTCGCTGAGATCGCGGCTGATTTCAGAAAACCCCCGCAGATTGCCGGCGGGATCGCGCAGCGCCGCGAAGGTGGCATTCTCGAGAAATCGGGAGCCGTCTTTGCGCACGCGCATGCCCTGTTCTTCGTGACGCCCGCTGCTGGCCGTTATCCGGAGCAGTTCCTGCGGCCTGCCCCGCTCTACATCTTCAGGCGAAAAGAAGCAGGAAAAGTTGTGACCGATAATCTGTTCGGCGGTGTAGCCTTTGATGCGCTCGGCGCCGGCGTTCCAGCTGACCACCTGCCCCTGGGGATCCAGCATGAAGATGGCGTAGTCCTGGACTCCGTCGAGCAGCATCCGGTATTTCTCTTCGCTGTCCCGCAGAGCTTCCTCCGCCCGCCCCCTTCCGGAGGTGCGGCGCAGCAGGCTCCAGCCCGCGAGCGCACTGATCAGGAGGACAAGTATGGTTGCAAGGAGAAGGGCGGTGCGGGTCCGACCGCTTTCGCTCGACCCGGCCATGCTCTGATAGGAGATCATTCCCACAACGATCAGGGCCAAAATTGCAGACCCGAACGCGAGTTGCACCTTGCGGTTCAATTTGGACTCGGTCTCCATGCAAATTCGCTGCGGCCGGATGCGGGATTTCAGAATTTTATTTCGAGTGGGTTGCTGGTGCCTTGGAGGAGAGCCACGACGAAAATTGCTTTCCGGCCACGGTTCAGTATCACTCCGGTTGACTGATCGTGGGATTAGTAGATTCTTACGAGGGCTTGAAGAAATTCCAAAAGGGGACGTTCCCAAATTTGAAGGGTTCGCCGGGCAAAAGCGTCACATGGGGGAAATAAGACGAGTGCGATGCTAGACCGCGCCGCGGGCATGGCGGAAAAGCGCTGACCCCGTGGCCATGGTCTCCACTTGCTCCTGCAGCTGTTTCTGGATGGACTCGTCGAGGCCGATGAACTCGATGCCCATCCCGACTCCGCCGTCGCAGGTCCTGACAATCGCCGCGGTTTGAACCCTTTCGGAATTCAGCCAGAAGGTGATGTCCAGGATTTGCTTTACCGGCAGCGGCTGCAGCGTTTCCACATAACAGCCCCTTCCACCGATATCTTGGGTCTTTGCCGGCCGGTGCGTGCCCACGCTGTGCCCATCCCGGATCTCGATGGGGAAAGGAATTCGCACCCGGCGGAACCTTCTTTTCTCCCGGGCCGAAGGCGTGATCCGGACAATGGGCGCCGTAGCGGTCGAGCGCTGTGTCGCCCTCTGTTTTTCCCAGGGACAGTACTGGCCCTCGACTATTTTTATTCCCGCTTCGATTCCCTCCGGCGGCCCGGAATCCACCACCCACACCACTTTGCAGCGTGCTTTCTTGCCCCCGACCTGCACCCCGATGACGTCCCCCGGCCTTAGCGGTTTTTCAAGCCCGGACAGCCTGGCGCCGTGATCGCTTATGTCATGGGCGTGCGCATCCTGAGAGAATGGATGGCGGTCGGCATCCATGCCAAACACTCGGATTGCGAGATTTACTCTGAAGCGGAACTCTGACGGGTCTGGCATGGTATCGACGGTGCGTTTTGTGCTTTCCGCGGTTTTCAGAGTATGCCTTTGCACGCTAACTATCCGATTAGAAACCTCTGCGATGGTCTGCGCAGGTTTCAAAGCCGGAAGCAGTCCCAGAACAGTTTATAGGATGTTTGGGAGCCCCTCCGCGCTCCGTGCGACTTTCCTGGACCTTTAGGAACGGATTGCCCCCGGTAGCTCGCAACCAGCCGGATGTTTTTCCTCAGACTTTAATACTGCTGTAACAAACCCGCCGTATAGTGGCCGCCATCCTCGACCGGCAAATTTCCGGGACGAGACTCAAGGAGACTATCGATGGCGACAGCACCCACCATGCCCAACCCACCGGTGCAGCGCAAGCCAGTGGCAGTGCCAGCGCTCGATTCCAAGCTAGGCAAAGGTCCGGGAAAGATCGGAATTCTTGCCTTTGCCGTGGTGCTGATTATCGGCGTCGTCTACGCCGGCTCCAGTCTGGCGCATGACCTGACGGGGGTGCACAACTCCTCTATATTGCCCTACGTCCTTCTGGGCATTGCGCTGCTGGTCGCGCTGGGCTTCGAGTTTGTCAATGGATTTCACGATACCGCGAACGCCGTCGCCACCGTGATCTACACTCATTCTCTGGAGCCGCACGTAGCCGTGGTGTGGTCGGGCCTGTGGAATTTTTTCGGGGTTGTGACCTCATCCGGGTTGGTAGCGTTCGGCATCATTTCGCTGTTGCCGGTCGAACTCATTCTGCAGGTGGGAAGCAAGGCCGGGTTCGCCATGGTCTTCGCGCTCCTGGTCGCAGCCATTATCTGGAATCTGAGCACCTGGTATTTCGGATTGCCGGCGTCCAGTTCTCACACTTTGATCGGCTCCATCATCGGAGTCGGTATCGCCAACCAGTTGATGTCTGTGAGAACGGGCACCAGCGGCGTGGACTGGGCCCAGGCCCTCAACATCGGAAAGTCGTTATTGCTTTCACCGCTGGTCGGTTTCGCGGGCGCTTTCCTGCTGCTTTCGTTAATGAAGGCCGTGGTTAAGAACCGGAAACTCTATGAAGCGCCGGAAGGCACGCAGCCTCCGCCCTTCTGGATTCGCGCTCTTCTGTTGCTTACCTGCACCGGCGTGAGTTTCGCTCACGGCTCCAACGACGGGCAAAAGGGTATGGGCCTGATCATGCTCATCCTGATCGGAACGGTTCCCACCGCTTACGCGTTGAATCATGCTGTGACCAAGAAACAGTCGCAGGACTTTGTTGCGGTGTCACAGCAGGCGGGCGACACATTAAACAAGTATGTGAGTCCGAACGCTGTAATCGCCGACGACCGCCAGGAGGTAACGGATTACGTCCGTACCAAGGAATTCACGCCCAACACCATGCTGGCACTGCGCCAGTTGGTCAACGATATCGGCAACGAAACGGTTCTATTCGGTGAGCTGGGGAAGGTGCCCAATGACCGGGTGCGTAACTTCCGCAACGACATGTATCTGGTCAGCGAGACCCTGCGCCTGATGCAGAAGACGCACCAGCCGGATATCGCCGCCAACGACTGGGCGGTCTTGAGCAATTACAAGAAGCACATCGACAATGCAACCAAGTTCATTCCTCTCTGGGTAAAAGTCGCGGTGGCGATGGCGCTGGGACTGGGAACGATGGTGGGCTGGAAGCGCATTGTCGTAACGGTCGGCGAAAAAATCGGCAAAGACCACCTGACATACGGGCAAGGCGCGGCCGCGGAAATTACCGCGATGGTCACCATCGGCGCCGCCGACTGGTTCGGTCTGCCGGTGAGCACAACCCACGTGCTCTCATCGGGCATCGCCGGCACGATGGCGGCAAATCACACCGGACTGCAGTGGGGCACGGTGCGCAACCTGCTGATGGCCTGGGTGCTGACCTTGCCGGCGTCGATGATTCTCGCGGGCTTCCTGTTCTGGGGATTCCGTTACATCTTCTAGGAGGAAGCCGACGTCTCTTCTCTCACCCCGGGCTTATGCCCGGGTTTTTTTCGTTGCTGCCATTAGGATACCGGCCCCACAAACTTGAACACGTAAGCGTAGTGGCCGGGAAGAGCTGAAGGTAAATCAACGCGAACATCCGCTCCTTGCTGGGACCAGGCCAGGGGCTTGGCTTCTCCCAGCAGGTAAATCTGCGACCCAGCTCTTGGAGAAAGGGACTTGAGAGTAATCGTGCTTGATTTCGGCTGACCCATGACAGTTGCGTAAACGGTGGAATCCTTCCGCGTGAATCGGACTTTGATCCCGTCGGCGGTCTCGCCCACGGCCCGCTTCCAGGGCTGGCTGCCATAGATAGCTTCGCCATTCTGCTGCAGCCACGCTCCCAGCGCCTGCAGCCGGCTCATCTGGACCGGGGGGATGGTGCCGTCGGCCTCGGGTCCGACGTCAAGCAGAAGGTTTCCATTCTTGCTCACGATGTCGACCAGGAGATAGATCAGTTCATCCGGAGCGATGGTCTCCGCTTCGCCTTCGGCGCGGTTATAACCGAAAGAGCGTCCCAGGCCGCGGCACTCTTCCCACTTGGTTTCGCTGATTTTGTCCAGGGTCTCGTATTCCGGAGATTTGAAATCGGAATGTTTGACTCCGAAGCGGTCGTCGATGACGCCATCCGGGACGGCATTGTAATACTCCGCCATAATCTCGAGCGGATGACCTGACTTGGGATAGTCGATGTCATTCCACAGCACGGCAGGATGGTAGCGCTCGATCAGTTCGCGAACATGCGCGTCCGCGTATTTGCCATAGGCTTCGCTTTGCGGCTTCACCTTCTGATAGTCGGCGGGCTCGCGGATGGGCCCGGGCACAAACGTCCAGTCATAACCGCCGGAGTAGTACAGGCCCATGCGCAACCCCTGGCCGCGAACCGCAGTGGTCAACTCTCCGACGATATCCCGGGTGGCATGCTGTCGATCCGCGGGCAGGGTTGGGTTCGGGACCGAACTGGGCCAGAGCGTGAATCCGTCGTGGTGTTTGGTGGTCAGCACCACGTACTTCGCGCCCGCATCGCGGAATATCTTTGGCCCAGGCATCGGGATTCCACTTCTGGATCTCGCGGTCGAATATGGGCGCGAAATTGTAGTAGTCGTAGCCCGCGCCGTAGTGCTCGCGATGGTAGGCCTGAGTGGGCGATCCGTCCAGGCGCATGGTGTTGAGATACCACTCGGCGTAAGGATTGTTCTTGATGTAGTCGAGAGAGGTGAAATCATGACCGGGATGGACCAGCGGAGCCCAGCCCGGAACCGAGTACAGACCCCAGTGAATGAATATGCCGAGCTTGGCATCGGCATACCACTGCGGAAGAGGATGCTGGTTGAGAGACTCCAGGGTCGGTTCGTAGTGCGCTGGTCGGGCCTGAAAGAGCGGTGGGAACCAGGGAGCAAAGCAGAAGAAAGAACACGAAAGAGCTGACTCTATGAATCTGTACGCGCGACATGCAGCGCCTCCTGTTGGGATAGCGGGTGCGAACCCTACGAACGCCGACCTGTGATCAAGAAGCTTCAGAGAGTCCAGCTTTGGCCCCGACAAATCCGTAGGCCGCGACGAAAACATAGGCTGCCAGCGGAATCGTGTACGCAGTGGCAATGCCGTGGGCTTCCGCGATCAGCCCCATCAACGGCGTGAGTACGGCCCCGCCGACGATCGCCATCACGAGCAAGGACCCGCCGATTTTTGTGTTGGGCCCGAGTTGCTTCAAGCCCAGGGCGAAGATCGTGGGAAACATCAGGGACATAAAGAAGCTGGTGATAAAGATGGCCAATAGCCCGACCCATCCCGGCCGCAGCACAGCGACACTTACCAGCACGATGTTGAACAAGGCATAAGTGCCCAGTAATTTGTTGGGGGCGATAAATCGCATCAGGTAGGCGGAAGCAAAACGTCCGATGCCAAAAGCTCCCAATGTTCCGGTGAGAAAATATCCGGCAACTTTTTCGGGCTGGTGGGTGTAATCCTGAACATATTGGATGAAATAGCTCCAGGTGCCTACCTGGCCACCGACGTACAGGAATTGCGCCACAACCGCCAACATGAAGTGAGGATATTTCAACAGGTCACGGAATCGGCCGTGGTCGCCGCCGGCCTCATGTTCGCTTTGAATGCTGGGAAACTTCGTCCGGATGATCAACACCGCCCAGAATATGGCGAGCACTCCGAGCGCCAGGTAAGGCTTCACCACGCGCAGCGTCTCCGTTCGGAGATATGCGTCATAAAGATTCTGGGACTTCATCGAATCCACTTGCTGGGAACTTAGTTCTACTCCGGAGAAGATGAATGCCGTGCCGATCAGAACGCCAGTGATGGAACCAAGAGGATTAAATGCCTGCGAGAAGTTGAGGCGTCTCTCCGAACTCTCCGGGATCGCCCAACTGCGCGATGAAGGGGTTCGAGGCAGTTTCCAGAAAAGATAATCCGCTGGCAATGACAAAGAGGGCGAGCAGAAAAAACGCATAGCGTCCCGCCAACGCCGCCGGCCAGAAGAGGAACGTGCCCAGTCCGAACAAAAATAGTCCGATCACAAATCCGGCCTTGTAGCCAAGCTTGCGCATGATCAGCGCCGCCGGCATGGCCAGAACGAAGTAGCCCATATAGAAGGCCGATTGCACCAGGCCGGCCTGAAACCTGGTGATAGCGAATGATTTCATGAACTGCCGGATCAGGACGTCGTTGAGGTTGTTGGGGATGCCCCATAAGAAGAAGAGCGCGGTTACCAGGAAGAAGGGTAGTAGTTGTCCGGCGGGAAAGAGCGGCCGGCGCTCACCGGTGGTCGGCCTGGCAACGGCATTCGAAGCTTGCATAGGGATCCTCTATTCGCGAAATACTCTTGTGTAGTTTTGTGTGGTTGCGGGCGAGTCGCCCGCGACCACACGATCTCCGGCTACACAAACACATATGTCAGTCCATGCACATCATGATCTTCTTGACCCGCGACGGATTTTCGCTCCACGCAGCCAGGGCTTGCGGAGCCTCACTCATGGTGACGATCGAGCTGACCGCATCGTCGACCGGAAAGCGATGTTCCTCCAGCATGCGGATTACATCGCGAAAGTCCTCGGGCAGCGCGTTCCGCGACCCAAGAATGTCGAGTTCCTTCTGCACGAACAGCCGAGTTTCGTAAGACACTGGTTCTTTCGCATAACCGATGTACACGACTCTACCGGTGAAGGCAACTTCTTCCACCGCGGCGCGGAAAGTCAGCGGCAGTCCGATGGCTTCGATTACCACGTCGGGACCTCGTCCATCGGTGAGTTCCGCCAGTCGCTGGTGCAGATTCTCGCGCGCGGTATTGATCGAATGGGTGGCGCCCGCGGCCCGTGCGGTGTTCAACTTTTCGTCGTCCATATCGACGCCGATGGTCTTTGCGCCGCGGAAGCCTGAAGCGGCGACTGCGCCAAGTCCGACGCCGCCGCAGCCCAGAATGGCCACCGTGTCGTCGGCAGTTACGCGACCCCGGGCCACCGCGTGGAAGCCGACAGTCAAAGGTTCGACGAGGCACAGCTCTTTGAGAGTAAGCTTCGCCGGATAAATTCTTTCGGAGGGCACCACAATGTATTCCGTCGCTGCGCCGTCCCGTTGCACGCCGAGAGTTTCGTTGAACTGGCAGGCGTTGGGGCGGCCCCGCCGGCAGGAGGCGCACTTGCCACAACTGGTATATGGAGAGAGCGTGACATCGGTGCCAGAAGCGAGCGCGGGATTCGCGCTATTGGTCTCGACAATCGTGGCCGAGACCTCGTGGCCCGGAATTCGGGGGAACGATACCAACGGGTTGCGGCCGCGAAAGGAATTGAGATCGCTTCCGCAAAAGCCCACCATGCGTACCTTCAAGAGCAGGCTGCTCGGGGTGACCACCGGCTCGGGCACGGGCATGACCTCCGCCTGCCCCGGCTCCTTGAGCACAAGCGCTCTCAATTCATCGTCCTTCCTGCCCGTTTCGATTCGGATATCGGCGGGTAACGCGAGAAATTGTAGCGGACATGAAATTAGTGGGCGCCGTCGCCGTTGCGCGGAAGTCCTGACGGCCAGATGCGGTTGAACGACGATCCGAGCAGGGAGCGGACCTCGGCCACCAGTTTCTGGTCGGTGGCGAGATCGAGCAATTTGAGATTGGCCTCGACTTGCTGACGCGTTGCCATGCCCACCAGGGTCGTCGACACGTAAGGATGATCGAGACAGAAACGAAGCGCCACGGCACTGACGTCAACTCCCCGCGCCTGGCACAGTTCGCCTACTTTCCTTCCCGCGTCTCGTACCTCTGGGGGCGCCGGGTGCCACTCCGGAGGGCCAGGTTTCGTGAGCATTCCCATGTGGAGCGGTGAGGCGTTGATGAGTCCGATCCCAAGCCTTTTCACCACCGGCAAAAGGATGTCATTCAAGTCCTGAACCATCAGATTGTACCGGCAATAGCTCAGGATTGTGTCGAGCGGAACCGCTTCGGCAACACGGACCAGCGTGGCCAAGGGGAGCCCGGAGATTCCGATGAAGCGGGCCTTGCCTTGTTTCTGGATCTTGCGCATGGCAGGAATGGTCTCGTCGATGATCTGCGGAACGTCGCCAAATTCCACGTCGTGGGCCGTCAGCAGGTCAACGTAATCGGTGCGCAGCCGCTTGAGCGACTCGTCGATGCTGGCGGTGACGCGCTTTGCCGAGAAGTCAAAGTCGCTAAGTCCATAACGGCCAACTTTGGTCGCGAGCACCACGCGCTGGCGCCGACCAGCGAGCGCTTCCCCTAGCCGTTCCTCGGCCAGGGTCAGGCCGTAATAGGGAGCAACATCGAAGAAATTGATGCCGCGGTCGATGGCAAGATGAACGGAAGCGATACCTTCGGCGGGATCGGTAGCCCCGTAAACGTCCCCTAAAGGCGCAGCGCCAAAACCCAACTGCGAGACTTCAAGGGAGGTGTTGCCGAGCTTTCGATATTCCATAGCGACTCGCATCAGGGGTTCAGGCCCCTCAGTAGGCCTCCAGCCCTGCAAAACCTTAAAAAGCAGCATTACAGTAAAGGATAAAGTAAAAGAAAAGCAAGCCTAACTTCCAGGGCGGTTCGGCAGGAGGAATCGCCCTTTGAATTGGCCGTTTTCCGACGTTGACGAAAACTAGACCCAACCGCCGTCGATCACGTAGCTCTGACTGGTTATCGCGCCGCTGTCGTCGGCCGCCAGAAAGAGCACCAGCCGAGCGACTTCTTCGGGCGTGATCATACGCTTGAGAGCCTGGTTCCTGAGGATCTCGGCCTTGTACTCCTCCGTAAACCACAGCCGCTGTTGACGCTCGGTGAGTATCGCGCCAGGCAGCACGCAGTTTACCCGGATGTTGTCCGCGCCCAACTCATGAGCCAGGGTGCGCGTCAATCCAACGATCGCGGCCTTGGCGGAGACATAGACGGGCAACCCCACCGATGGGATCATCCAGCAGATCGAACTCAAGTTGATGATCGATCCCCGCCCCGCTTTTTTCATGACCGGAATCACCGCCTGACTGGTGAAGAACTGGTGCTTCAAATTGACCGCGATCGCCTGGTCCCAGTATTCCGGCGTTACGGCCTCCAGCGCATGGCGAGCATCGTGCCCCGCATTGTTGACCAGCACATCGATTGTCTTGAATTCCGCGACGATCCTCCGCACGCACTCGCGCAGGCCGTCAATGTCGGTGAGATCGCATGGCAGAAAGTGGGCTTCCGTCCCGCCGTTCGCGAGGATATTGCTCACAACCTGCATTCCGGCTTCTTTCTGGATATCCAGAAAAGCCACCCTCGCGCCCTGTCGGGCGAACTGCTCTACGATCTTTTCACCGATACCGCTGGCGCCGCCGGTTACCACCACGACCCGATCACGCAGGCTGGGGTAAGACCCGTATTCGATTTGCCGCTCGCTCATCGGATTCCCACTGCTCGGCCTAGTAGGTAGCGCGTCCGCCACTGAGATCAAAGACGGCCCCGGTGGTGAACGAATTTTCTTCGGACACAAGCCATGCCACCATGGAGCCGATCTCGTCGAGTTCGAGAAATCGTCCCCGCGGAATTTTGGACAGCATATAGTCCAGATGTTCCTGCGACATCTGCGCAAAAATTTTGGTGCGGGCGGCTGCCGGAGTAATGCAGTTGACCGCAATGTTCTGGTCGGCCAGCTCCTTGCCCAACGACTTGGTCAGGGCAATCACCCCAGCCTTGGCGGCGCTGTATGCAGAGGCGTTCGGGTTGCCCTCTTTGCCCGCGATCGACGCCACGTTTACGATCCGGCCGTACCTTTGCCGCAGCATGAAAGGTACGACAGCACGGCAGCACAAAAAAACCCCGGTCAAATCCACATCAATAATCTGCTTCCATACTTCCACGGGATATTCCCAGCACTTCAGGTTAGGGCCGGAAATCCCAGCGTTGGCAACCATGATGTCGATGTTCCCGAACTTTCTTGCCGTCGCCGCGGCGGCATCGAGAACGCTCTGGGCGTCGGTTACGTCCGTGGTCACCATATCGACGGTTCCGCGTCCCTCGAGTTCTCTCAGGGCTGCCTCGAGAAGTCCGCGGTCACGGTCCCAAAGAGTGACAGAAGCGCCCGAGGACAGAAAACGCTGGGCGACGGAGAAGCCAATGCCTTGCGCCCCGCCGGTTACGATGGCATGACGATGGGCGAGATCGATCTGGTTCATGAGCTCTTCAAGTGCGCGGCGGAATTGCCGTGACCGAGGGTACACGCCGGAGGGGTTCCGGCGCCAGTTTCCTACCTCGCCCCAAATACAAAACGTCCCAGACTCAATTTGAGTCATGGGACGTTTGTCGAACAGCCCTCCCCCGAAGTCTGCTCAAGAACAAGATAAGGGTTGTCCGGCGGCACGTGAATGGCCCGTTTGGGCTACTGTGGAAAACGACGGGCTACTGCAGAAATCTTGCGGTTTGCGGCTTAAATCGGGGTCCATTGACGCTGCAGACGCCGCGCGAGATACACTGCTGACGAGGTGGAGTTCGTGTTCTGGTAAGGTCAGGAATGTTCGTAAGCTTACCGCGAGCCAGGCGGCAAAAGGCTTGAGCCGTCTCGTATGAACGAAGAAAAACACAGTGGTTTCAAATGGATGGACCTGCTCTGGCTGGTCTTCCTGCTGGGCCTGGCGGTGTTGCCGCCGGTGGAGGAGCGCCATAAACAACTGACACTCCTGGCCATTGGGATCTTGCAACTGGCGGAGGGGAGAATCATCGCCCTCTGGCCCCGGGTCGGACGCTCCGCGGTGGTTCTGCTCAAGATCGTGTTGGCGACCGTGCTGATCAATCACACGGGCGAGCTGGGCATTAACAGCAGCTACTATCCGATCTACTACATTCCGATTGTGACGGCGGCGGTCGAGTTCGGCCCCTGGGGCACCTTGCTCTGGACCTCGCTGGCCTCGGCGGCGTACTGTTCGTATCTTTATCCCGCGCTGCAGGAATACACGCTCACTCCCATGGGCGCGGCCGAGCTCGCCATCCGGATCATGTTTTTCTTTTTGGCGGCCATCGTGATAAACCGCTTCACCCTGGAAAATCGCCGGAAGACTCAGCAATACCAGCAGGTGGCGGAGGAATTGACGGCGGCCAATCTACAGCTCGAACGGGCCCAGGCTGAAGCCCGCCGTTCCGAGCGGCTGGCCGCGCTGGGCCAGCTCTCCGCGGGATTGGCGCATGAAATCCGCAATCCGCTGGGCGTGATCAAAGGATCGGCGGAAACCCTGAACCGAAAACTGGAGAACTCGAATCCGCTGGCCAGCGAGTTGGCGGGATATATTTCAAGCGAGGTGAATCGCGCCAGCGCGCTGGTGACCCGCTTTCTGGATTTTGCGCGGCCTTTGCGCACCGAAACGCGTCTGCAGCCGGTGACGGAATTGATCGATCAGGCGCTGAAATCCGTGGCCGATCAATGGAAGGGTGGACCGGTTACCGTGGAGCGTGAATATCAGAAAGATTTGTCTCCGGTGCCGCTCGATGAAAATCTTTGCGAACAGGTTTTCCTGAATCTGGTGCAGAACGCGTATGAGGCCATGGGCAGCGACGGCGGCACTCTTCGGGTCGAGGTCACGAACGCACGTTCGAACGGACGCAAAGGAGTCCAGGTGCGGCTGCAGGATTCCGGTCCCGGCGTTCCGGCGGAGATGCGTGAACAGATTTTCAATCCTTTTGTGACGACCAAGAAAACCGGCGTCGGTCTGGGCCTTTCGATTGTTTCCAAGATTGTGGACGAGCATCACGGTACCATCCGTCTGGAGAATTCCGAGGGGAAGGGGGCCTGTTTTCTAATTTTCTTTCCCGCGGAAGAAGGAGTCCGGGCAAGGGCTGGAAGTTCATGACGACATCGAACGCGACCATTCTGATTGTCGAAGACGAGGCCAAGATGCGCCGCCTCCTGGAGCTCGATCTGGGAGACGACGGTTTCCAAACCTTGTCTGCGGAAGACGCCGAAACCGGCCTGAAGCTGCTGCAGAGCGGTCCGGTTGACCTGGTGATCACCGATCTCAAGTTGCCGGGCATGAATGGATTGGATTTTCTGCAGGCGGTGAAACGCTTTCAGGCCGCGATGCCGGTCGTCGTCATGACCGCGTTCGGGACCGTCGAAACCGCGGTCGAGGCCATGAAAGCGGGCGCCAGCGACTACGTTCTGAAGCCTTTTTCTCTCGACGAGATGCGCCTGGTGGTGCACAAGGAACTGGATGTGCAACGCCTGCGGGTCGAGAATCGATCGTTGCGCGAAGCGCTGCAACAGCGCTATCAGCATCCCAACCTGGTGGCGCGCAGCGGGAAGATGCAGGAAGTGCTGGCCACGGTGGAACGGGTGGCTCCGACCAACTCCACCGTTCTGCTGGGCGGTGAAAGCGGAGTGGGCAAAGATTTGGTGGCGCGCGCCATCCATGAGAAATCGCGCAGGGCATCCGGACCGTTCATCAAAATCAACAGCGCGGCAATTCCGGAGAATTTGCTGGAAAGCGAATTGTTCGGTTACGAGAAAGGCGCATTCACCGGCGCGGCCGGCAGCAAGCCAGGAAAGTTCGAACTGGCCGACAAGGGAACTTTGTTTCTCGACGAAATCGGCGACGTGCCCGCCGCGACGCAAGTGAAGCTGCTGCGGGTCCTTCAGGAACGCGAGTTCGAAAGGCTGGGCGGCACCAAAACCATCAAAGTCGATGTGCGGCTGGTGGCGGCCACGAATCGCGATCTGCGGGCCGCGCTCGAGGACGGTACCTTTCGCGAGGATCTTTACTACCGGCTGAATGTTGTCCCTATCGACATTCCTCCGCTGCGCGAGCACAAAGAAGATATCCCGGAGCTGGTGAATCTTTTTCTCTCGCGCTTTGCCCAGGAGTCCGGCAAGAAGATCACCGGCGTCTCCTCCGAAGCCCTAAAGATTCTGATGGATCATTACTGGCCGGGGAATGTTCGCGAGTTGCAGAACATCATGGAGCGTGCATCCGCTTTAGCCGCGGGACCCTTGCTCGAGGCCAGCGACATTCAGATTGATTCCCGGGCGGAAAAGACATCGGATTTCCCCGCCAGCTTTCTTCCCCAGGGCATGACTCTCGAGCAGTGGGAAGACGAGATGATCCGCGAAGCTCTACGCCGCGCCCACGGAAACAAGAGTCAGGCCGCGCGCTTGCTCGGGCTGTCGCGAAATGCGCTGCGCTACCGGCTTTCGAAAATCGGCATCGGCGACGACCCGGAAAAGGACGAGGAATAGTTCGTCGCGATCTTGACTTGATCTGGAATTACTGGAATTAATGGAGGACGGGCGTCCGCGCCCGTCGAACCGGGTCCGCGCTGGGACGGGCGGGACGCCCGTCCTCCATCACATGGTGGCTGAAAACCACCACTTCTGGTTGACCTCAGCCAGGACAGCTCCAGCGTCCATTGGTGCCACGAATTGTCATCTCTAATCGATTGAAAATAAGAGACTTATATGCGGCCTGCCGACGGAGTTTGGCAGGGCACCTGCATTGTCGATTGGTGCGCGAGTTTCTCGCGAGAGGTGGGGCCATGAAAAACAGATTCGCATTAATCATTGCAGCACTGACCTTAAGCGTGAGCGTCGTGAGCCGGCGCACAGGTTTCGGAAGAAATCCCCTTGGGAGGGCCACCCCAGTTACAGCAAGGCCAAGAGCAGCCGCAAGGCCAAGGGCAGCCACAAGGTCAGGCGCAGGCCGAGCCGTCAGGCGTGGCGCGCATCAGCCTGGTCCACGGCGACGTTTCGACGCAACGCGGCGATTCCGGGGACTGGGCCAAGGCAGCGCTGAACCAGCCCATGGTGAATACCGACAAAATTTCCACCGGCGTCAACTCCCGGGCGGAAGTGCAGCTTGATTCCGGAAACATCCTGCGGCTGAGCGACAGCACGCTGGCCGGCATTGCCGCCATTTCCCGCAATCAGGTCCAGGTACAAGTCGAGCGCGGATTGATCGACTACACGGTTTTCAAGGGCGTGGGGGCACCGGCTGAAATTGACACCGCAAACGTGGCGGTTCGACCTGCCCAGACGGACGGAGTTTATCGGATTGAAGTAAATGGCGAAGGCGAGACCCAGGTAATCGTCCGCAAGGGGTCGGCTGAGATCTCCACGCCGCAGGGCAGCACCCAGGTGGAAAAAGGCCAGATGGCCGTGGTTCGCGGTACTGGCGACGACACGCAGTACAAGTTGGCGGAAGCGCCGTCGCGCGACAGCTGGGATACGTGGAACAACGACCGTGACCGGATCATTAATGACGCCCAGTCATGGGGGAACACCAACCGCTACTACACCGGTTCGGAAGATCTCGACGCCTACGGGCGCTGGCAAACAGTGCCGGACTACGGTCCGGTCTGGGTGCCCTCGGCTGGCCCGGGTTGGGCTCCGTATCGCAGCGGACGCTGGGTGTGGGAGCCGGGATGGGGTTGGACGTGGGTTTCCTATGAACCCTGGGGTTGGGCTCCGTATCACTACGGACGCTGGTTCGTTTACAACAGTTCGTGGGTGTGGTGGCCCGGTCCGGCTTACGGATATCCGCGGTATCGGCCGGTGTGGGCGCCGGCGTATGTATCCTTCTTCGGATTCGGTGGCGGCGTTGGCGTCGGCGTCGGATTCGGATTTGGTTCGGTCGGCTGGTTGCCCGTCGGTCCCTGCGATGCGTTCCATCCCTGGTATGGCCGTTACGGCGGGCGCTACAACGTGGTGAACGTCACCAATATCAATGTCTATCGTGGTGGAGGCTTCGCCCCGCTGCGTGCGGGTGGCGCGTATTCCAACCTGCGTTTGGCTGCAATGGATGAACGAGTCCGCGGCGGCATCTCCACCGTTCCGACAGGCCAGTTCGGCACCGGACGCGCCGCCCCGGTCGGGGTCAACAGCGAAACCTTTCGTGGCGGGCGCATGATCGCGGGAAGTCTTCCCGTGGTCCCGACCCGTGCCGCGTTGTCGGTGAGCAACCGGCCAGCCGCGGCGTCCACCTTGCCGCGTGGAGGAGAGCCCTCGCACTTCTTCTCGAAGGCACAGCCGGCAGCGGCTCCGTCATCGTTTGACCGGCAGGTATCGCGGATGCAGCAGTCTATCCAGCGCAACGGTGGTGCGCCGGCTCAGTCGCTCTCGAGAGGCGAAAGTGCAGTGCAAAATCGGCCTCAAGTGCAGGCCCAGACTCCAGCGCGCGGAACTTTGGCCATGCCGAATAATGGCGTGGCAAGGTCGGCGACCAGTTCCGAGGGCTCGGAGTGGCGGCGGTTTTCCGGTACGAATCCGGCACAGCGCGATAATTCTGTTGGTCGTTCCGCTGGGCCGGGCGCGGGGTCGATCAACAACAACAGCGTGAACAATAACAACGTGCCGCGACCGGGGAATTCGGTCCAATCCAATACGGGTGCCAACGACGGCGGCTGGCGGCATTTCTCGCCACAATCCGCCGGAGGGTCTGCGGTGAACACAGATCGCTTGAATAACGATCGCTTGAATAACAATCGCGTGAATAACGATCGCGTGAACGGTGGAGGCGTATGAATGGCGGACGCAGCATGGTCGCGGATTCGCCACGAAGCTACTCCCGGCCGCCGCTCGAAATGAGGCAGCCGATTGTTACCCAGCGTGCTTCTGAAGTCAGAGGCGGCGGCGCTTCGCGCGAGTCGGCTCCTCCTTCACGAGGAGGCGGTGGCGGTGGTGGCGGTGGCGGAAGCCACGGCGGATCCGGAGGAGGCTCACACGGATCGTCCGCCATCGCTAGACTGATTCTTATCTCCGGCTATAGACAACGGCATCCCAGATGGGATGCCGTTGTTTTTTATGATAACTGTCAGGGAATTTTGACCGTGCCAGAGAGCATCCAATTTTCGGATGTCCAATTGTTGATCGTCCGTATCTGATCGTCCCAGTCCTTGATGGCCCGCGAGACCGGTGGTAGGCTGCTGCCGTGGCCGCACCGCTTCACCAGAGAATTGCGAGCTGGATCTTCCACCATCTACTGTGGGATACAGGGGGTACCCAGCGCGAAGGATTTTGGGGAGGATTGCGGGCGGCGCGGAAGCTCATCGCAGCCCTTGCGCTATCGGCTTTGCTGACCTGGCGAGAGTGGGTGGAACACCATCCCCCCGAAATAGCGATTGCCGAGCTCATCCATTTTGTTTTCGCGTCAGCCCTGATTGCGTTTTTTGTTTTTATCGGGGAGAGGTTCAGCGCGCCGCGGCGGGAGCTTCCCGCGCGAGCCGGAGAAACGTTCTTAGCGACCAGGGTTTAGACTGGTCAGCGTGCCGCCAGAAAATCGCGATCCCCGCCAACAAGTCAGAAATCCGAGATCCGGCAGGAAGGGTGGCTTCCTGGCGCGGCACTCTTTGAGCATCGCCTGCGTTGGCGTGCTGATTCTATGGATCGTCCTCTATATCGTCTCTGACCCAAAGACCCACTGGGGATCATTTTTTGGAAATGCCATCGCCGACTGGTCGGGCGTGGTGGTGACCGTGTTGGCCACCAAATACCTTTATGAACGAGGCTCGGCCGAGAGCAGGAAGCCGCCGCTGAATCTGCGGGGACCGCTGTGGGAGGCGATCACCGATCACTCGCTGACGATATTTCTTTTGCTCACCGGCGTCTGCTGGGTCGTCTCCTACAAACACGCCGACCCAGGCTCGAAGTGGGGGCAGGTAGTCGGAAACATAGTCTCGGAATGGACCCAGATCCTGGCGCTGGTGATTTTGACGAAGCGCTTGATCGAGACCCACTCCAAAGAGAGCGAGAAATAGCCTCGCTGCCTACACTCTGCCCGTAAGCGCCAGGATCACCACGATCAGCAGAACCAGTCCAAGGCCGCCGCTTGGGTAGTAGCCCCAGCTCCCGCTGTAGGGCCATGTCGGAAGCGCGCCCAACAGGAGAAGCACTAGAAGTATGATCAAAATTGTTCCCATGACAGTTCTCCTTAGTTTTTAAATTCAAATGCTGGAAAAGGTTACAGGCGTGGCTGTCTGACAACCATCAGGTCAAATCTGTAATGGCCGGGGCGTATCCATGTAGGCAGAAGTTTGCGGATTACGGAGCTGGTCGCTGCGAACCCCTTTAAGCAAATCGCAGGTGGGCGCGCTTGGTTACGCTTCCGCGCTTTACACAAGAACCCGCGCACGCGAGCGATTTTCAGCCGGTAGGGGTCCTTCGACTGCGCGGAAAGTTCGCGGAGCGAACTTTCCGCTCCGCTCAGGATGACCGTTACTGGTGAATTCTCGCTGCCCACCCTCCACCGGGGGCGAGGGATATTTTCAGTTTCGTGTCTCTCGTGATCTGAGTTCTGGTTTTCTTGTAATCACTGGCGTTGCGGTCGGCGTTCACTCCGTCCTGGTACGCTTCCAGCCAGAAGGTTCCGGCAGGCAGAAAGGAAAAATCTACCTCCAGATCGCGCGCGGTCCAGTTGGTCATGGCGCCGACGTACCAATCCTTGCCGCTTCTGCGGGCGACCAAAGCATATTCGGCGATGCGTGCGTCGAGCACTTTCGTGTCGTCCCAGACGGACGGGACGGGAGCGAGGAATTCCATCATTTCCGGCTCGCGCATGTAATTCGACGGGCTATCGGACAGCATTTGCAGCGGGCTTTCAAAGACTACGTACATCCCCAGTTGATGGCAGCGCGTGCCCAGGCTCATGGGGCGATCGAAGACGGGAGCAAAATCCTTCTTCGTTGCATTCAACATAGCGCCGGGAGTGAAATCCATCGGTCCGAGAAACATGCGGGTGAAGGGCAGGGTGATGTTGTGCTGCGGTTCAGTTTCGGCGCTCCACTTGCTCCATTCCAGGCCGCGGACGCCTTCACCGCTGATCATGTTGGGCCAGGTGCGGGTCATGGTGATCTGGCTCTGTCCGCCGTGGAAGTCGACCAGCAGGTGGCGTTTGGCCGCCTCGCGGCAAGTCTTGTAAT
This sequence comes from Terriglobia bacterium, assembly GCA_963841075.1. Classification (GTDB taxonomy): domain Bacteria; phylum Acidobacteriota; class Terriglobia; order Terriglobales; family Acidobacteriaceae; genus JAIQFF01. The sequence goes on along the minus strand of CAWJBA010000021.1, from coordinate 157,658 downwards.
AAAAGTTGATCAGCTTCTGATCGTCGCGCTGCATGAAATCAATCTTCAGGCCTTTGACTCCCCACTTGGTGAACTCTTCGAAGGCCGGGTCGAACTGGTCGTCGAGTGTCTTCCAGACCATCCATAAGATGATGCCGACATTTTTCTGCTTGGCGTAGGCGGTCAGCTCTTCCATGTTCAGGTCGGGCGACACCTCGAGCAGATTGCCCAGCGTGTACCAGCCCTCATCCAGAATGATGTACTGCAAGCCATACTTGGCCGCGAAATCCACGTAATACTTGTAGGTCTGGGTGTTGACTCCGGATTTGAAGTTCACGCCATCGAGGTTCAGCGCGTTCCACCAGTCCCAGGCGACTTTGCCGGGCTTGATCCACGAGGTGTCCTCGATCTGGGAGGGCTTGGCCAGCAGCCAGACCATCTGATTGGTAATGAGATCGCCATCTTTTTCGGCAATCCCCAACAGTCGCCAGGGATAGCTGCGGGTGCCGCGAGTCACGGCGATGTAGTCGGCTGCTTGAGTGACTTTGAAGTCGCGGTCCTTCTCAAGCGTCTCTTTGAGCGGATAGGGCGGGAAGATTGCCGCCAGTCCGTTGCTGCTGGTGCCGTGCAGCCAAAGTCCGGGATAGTCTTCAATGTCGGCTTCGGCAATTGCTACCTTCACGCCATTCGCGGCCTCGACTACCGCCGGCAGGCTGGCAATGGCGGCGGGTGCGATGGTCTTCAAATTCATCGGCAGGTAATGTCGTTCGTTGTGCGAAAAAAAGGATTCTTCCTGAGGATAGTAAACCCGGTAATCGTCAGGGAAATTGAAGGTGGACTCCTCACTGTAGACTTTCACTTCGGCTTGCGGCAGCGAGGTTTCCAGGCGGTAAGCCACACCGTCGTTGTAGGCGCGGAAGATGACGGCATAGTTGCCTTCCATGGTCAGGCGCAGCTCGTTGTAGTTTTCGCGCACTCTGGCAAATTTCTGCCGCACCGGTGGATCGAGCGTGCCGTCGTAGCTGCGCTCTTTAGTCGCTTTGACTCTGGTTTGCATACCCAGAGTGTTGTGATCGATGTCGATAGAGAAAGTGGAATTCTGCAGCAGCACCGTCCCTTTGAACAGCACGTCATAGCTGAAGCGGTCACCGGTGCGGATCTTCACCTCGATCCGCTTGTCAGGAGAGAGCAGGCTGTAGCTGGTTTGAGCCGCGGCGGTTCCGGCCATGCCCAACAACGGAATCAGGATGAAAGCTGCTTTCTTCCAGAAAAGTCTCATCGGACGCTCTCCTCGTGGATCTCAGCGATGGAGGCACGGCGGCGCTGCCTTGCCTCAGGATGTAAACGTTTCCAAATTGCGCCACCAAATTAACATAAAACTGAAATTACATACTCCCTGAAACTTCCAGGCCACGCGCCCAGAGAATCCGGCACGAATGTCATAATGATCCTGGAGGCAAGAGATTGAGCCTGGACTACGCCGCCATGCTTGCCGTCGCGCTGGAAGAAGCCCGCAAGGGATTGGCGGAAGGCGGCATTCCTATCGGCGCAGCGATTTTTGACGCGCGCGGCCAGCTCGTCGGCTCCGGCCACAATCGTCGGGTGCAGCATGGCGATCCCTCAATGCATGGCGAGACCGATGCCTTCCGCAACGCGGGCCGGCAGCACAGCTATCGTAAGCTCATCATGGTCACTACGCTGGCGCCGTGCTGGTATTGCAGCGGGTTGGTGAGGCAGTTTGGTTTCGGCACGCTGGTGGTGGGCGAAAGCCGTAACTTTCAAGGCGGCCTGGATTGGTTGCGGTCACTCGGGGTGAACGTCATCGATCTGGATTCCGAGGAGTGCGCGTTACTGCTGGGGGATTTCATCCGCGAGAATCCCGAAGTGTGGAATGAGGACATCGGGGAAGAGTAGTTTGCAGACGCCATGAGTCGCTTCAAAGCTGCGTTGCCTGTCGCCGTGTTTATGGCGATCTTTGGATCCGCTGCAGTGCCGCAGGAGCCCACTTTCAATGCCCAGTCCACCGTGGTGCTGGTGCCGACGCTGGTGAAGGACGCGAAAGGCAATGTAGTTTACGGGCTGCAGGCGAAGGATTTTGAGATCGAGGATGATGGCGTCGAACAGGCGCCCTATCTGGACGAAGCGGCGGAGGCCGAACCGATTTCAGTGGTCATCGCGGTACAACGGGGCCGTAGGGCGTGGCGCGAGTTTGCCCGGATGCGTGGTTTGCCGTCCATGCTGGAGCCGGTGCTGAGCCAGCCCGATACCGAGACCGCGCTGGTTTTCTTCGACAGCAAACTCGATCTGGTGCGCGATTTTACCGGCAACGGGCAGCTTATCGAAGACGACTTGAAAAACCTGGAAGCCGGCGACGATGGCGCAGCGATTCTTGACGCGGTGGCCTACTCGGTAAAGTTGCTGAACCGACAGCCGGAAGGGCGCCAGCGCGTACTGCTGCTGATCAGCGAAAATCGCGATCATGGCAGCCACTTTGCCAAGCTCGACGATGTGGTTAAGCTGATCGGAGTGGCGAACGTCGCGGTCTATGCGCTCCCTTTCTCCCCGTCGCTATCCCAGGTGCTGGATACGGAACGAGGCAGCAACCGGGACGAGGCCCACTGGGATGCGCCGGTCGATGTGAACGGTGTTCTTCTGCTGGCGCTGGCGGCGATGAAGAAGAATGTAGCCCAGGCGATTGCGTCGATGAGCGGCGGTGAGTATGAACTGTTCGCCTCGCGGAAGAGCTTTGAGACCAAGATGAACAGCTTTGCCAATCACGTTCACAATCGCTATCTGTTGAGCTTTCAACCCAAAGATCCTCGGCCGGGGCTGCATCAGATTCGAGTCCGCTTGAAAGATCCGGAAGGGAATGAAACGGTGTTGTTCAGGAGCAACTATTGGGCGGGCGGGGTTAACTAGTGAACGCCACTCGGCAGTGATTAGCGCCGGCGCTGCCAAACGCAGAACTGGAGTCTTTCATGAAGCTTGAAAAAAGCCGACTGCCCAGCCTTCCCAAAGTACTCTTGCACGAGCATCTGGACGGCGTGCTGCGGCCGCAGACCGTGATTGACCTGGCCAAAGAAACAAAATACGACGACCTTCCGACCAGCGATCCCATCGCGCTGGGCCAGTGGTTTCATCAGGGCGCTAACAAGGGGAGTCTCGCCAAATACCTGGAAGGCTTTGCCCACACCATCGCCGTCATGCAGACCGAAGACGCGCTGGAGCGGGTGGCGTACGAGCAGGCCGAAGACCTGAGCAAAGATGGCGTGGTCTACTTTGAAACGCGTTTCGCGCCGGTCTTTCACACTCGCAAGGGGCTGACCCATCAGCAGGTGGTCTCAGCGGTTCTGAAAGGGCTGGAGCGCGGACGCAAGGATTTCGGCGCGGCTTCGGGATTGATCATCTGCGCTATGCGCAATATGGATGTGTCGCTCGAGATGGCGGAGCTGGCTGTCGACTTTCGCGAGCGCGGGGTGGTGGGCTTCGACCTGGCCGGCGAGGAAGGCGGATATCCGCCCAAGAAGCATGTGGACGCGTTCCACTACATTCAGCGCCAGAACTTCAACATCACGATTCACGCCGGTGAAGGCTACGGCAAGGAATCGATCTGGCAGGCGATTCAATACTGCGGCGCGCATCGCATCGGGCATGGAACCAGGCTGATCGACGACATCGCCGTCGCGGACGGCAAAGTGGTGAAGCTGGGCGACCTGGCGCAGTACGTTCTCGACAAGCGCATTCCGCTGGAGATTTGCCTGATCAGCAACGTCCATACCGGCGCGACTCCGAGCCTGGCGGAGCATCCATTCAAGCTTCTCTATCAGGAAAAGTTTCGGGTCACGCTCAACACCGATAACCGGCTGATGAGCGATACCACGATGAGCCGCGAATTCGAGGCCGCGGTGGATACTTTCGGCCTGGGTCTGGATGACTTCGAAAAAATTACCATCAACGCGATGAAGAGCGCGTTTTTGCCGTACGACCAACGCATCCGTTTCATCTACGCGATCATAAAGCCGGGTTACGCAAAGATTCGCGAGGCTTCGTAGCGAGCGAATATGTCATCCTGAGCGAAGGAGCTACTTCGCGTACGCGAAGTAGCCACGCAGTCGAAGGACCCCTACCTCTCCACACTCTCGCTTTAGAGTTTCGTCCGAAAAGACCTCAGCTTTCGAAGGTTGCAGCGCTGATAGGGGTCCTTCGACTCCGCCCCTCCATTCGCAAGCGAATGGAGAGACTGCGCTCAGGATGACACTAAGTTGTGCATCGCGAAGGACGACTCACACGGGCAGTTTTCTTCTGTGCCATGTAAAAAGCAGGACCGACCCAATGATCATCAAACCACCGCATAGTCCGATCCAGACTCCGACCGCGCCCCATCCCAATTTGAAGCACAAGAGATAGCCGACCGGCAGTCCGATCAGCCAGTAGGCGACGAAGTTGGCCAGCATGGGAGTCCTGGTGTCGCCCGAGCCACGGAGTGCTCCCGTCGCAACTGTTTGTACGCCGTCGAACAACTGAAAGGCGGCGGCCACCAGCAGCAGCCTGGCGCCGGTACGGATCACGATCGGGTCGGGAGAAAACAGGCGGGCAATCCAGGTGGGAATGGAGACGAACACAAGTCCCGCGCAGGTCATGAATCCGGCTCCGAGCATGATCGCGGACCACCCGGCGCGGTGCGCTCCCGCGGGATCTTTTTTCCCCAATTGTTGTCCGACTCGAACCGCCGCCGCCGAGCTGATGCCCAGGGGCACCATGAAGCTTAGTGCCGCACAGCTCAAAGCGATCTCGTGACCGGAGAGAGGGACGGGCCCAAGTCTGGCCACCACTGCGGTCGCTGCCGAGAACGCGCCGATTTCGAGCAGGATTTGGGTCGCCGCCGGCCCTCCCAGTTTCAGCAAGCCTGCCACCCGGCGCAGATCGATGCGGACCGCGCCTGTCCACCTGGGCAGCGAGCGTTTCGACTCTACCCAGAACAACGTCACGGCGAGCACGGAGGCCATGTAAATGCGCGCCACGCACGTTGCCCATCCCGAACCGGTGATACCCATGGCGGGCAGCCCGAGATGTCCGTAGATCAGCGCCCAATCGCCGACCGCGTTCACCACGTTCGCCGAGATGACCGCGAACATGATCGGGATCACCACATTCTGCGCCTGCAGATAGCGGCGAAGGGCGAAGTACATGAGCAGAGGCAAGGTTCCCCAATTCAGCGCATGCAGGAAGGGGCGCATGGGCTCGACCAGGTCGGCGCCGATTCCGAAGCGCTGCATCAGCGGCGGCCAAAGAAACGTGGCCAGCATCAGGATGGGAGTGAGCGCGAAGGCGAGAAAGAGTCCGTTCACCAGCGAGAGCCGGGCGTCGTGCAGATCCTTGCGGCCGTAGGCCTGCGAGACGAACGTATCCAGTCCGAGCAGCAGGCCGGCGCCGAAGATCGCAATGCTGTGGTAGAGGCTCTGTCCCAGCCCGGTGGCCCCGATGGCTACGGCGCTATCGGGCAGCCTTCCCACCATGATGGTGTCTACGATGCCCATGCTCATCCAGCCAATCTCCGCGAAGATCAGAGGCAGGGCAAGGCGCAGTGTCAGGACGAAGTCTGCTCGCAACGGTGTCCGGGAAACGGGTTGGGATTCGACCGGCATGGCTTCACTTTGAATATATCAACTGGAAGAATCGATGGAGGACCGGCGTCCTCGCCCGTCTAACCTTACCCATTTCGATCTCGCCGATTCCAACTGCGCCCATGCCAGCAAAGACGGGCGGGACGTCCGTCCTCCATCGGTTGCCATTTGTCAGGCGTTATGTGAATCGCGAGGGCTTAACAAAAGACGTGGTCGACTTGCTATCGAACTTGGGTGGCTCACGTCTAGCAAAAGCAGGGCATCGCCTCTGGAAATCCCGAGATGAGGCCTTGCCCATGAAATTCCGTTTCGGCCCACCGCAAATTTCGAAGGAGTAACCCTATGCGCCAAGATAGTTTCAATCGCCTGATATTGGCTGCGCTCGTGTTGGGTGTTGGAGCGTGGAGCGCGTGCGACAAAACGAATGGTGAGCGAACGTCTGCGGCTGCGGATGCGCGCAAAATTCCCATCACCACGAAATCCGAAGACGCGAGGCAGGAATTTCTGCAGGGACGGGACCTCCTGGAAAAACTCCAGGCGCAGGACTCGGTCCAGCACTTTGACAAAGCCATTGCGCTCGATCCCGAGTTTGCCTCGGGGGAGCTGGCGCGGGCCAATTCCGCGGCCACCGCCGGAGAATTCTTCGACCATTTGAACAAAGCTGTGGCCCTGGCGGACAAGGCGTCCGAGGGAGAGAAGCTTCTCATCCTTGCCAACCAGGCAGGCGCGAACGGCGAGGTGTCGAAGCAGAAGGAATACCTCGAGAAACTGGTGTCCACCTTTCCCAATGACGAACGAGCGCTCTTTAACCTGGGCGCGTTCGAATTTGGTCAGCAGGATTATCCGCAGGCCATCGAGCATTTAAAGAAAGCGTCAGAGCTGGCGCCGAATTACTCTCCGGCCTACAACCTGCTGGGCTACTCTTACCGGCAAGTGGGGGACTACGCGAACGCCGAGCAAGCCTTCAAGAAATACATTGAACTGATTCCGAACGATCCGAATCCTTACGACTCTTACGCCGAACTCTTGTTAAAGATGGGAAAGTTTCCCGAGTCGGTGGAGCAGTATCGCAAGGCGCTCACGATTGATCCGCATTTCGTGCCATCTCACTTCGGAATTGCGGCCGATCTGACCTACATGGGCAAGCCGGAAGATGCGGACGCCGAACTGCAGAAGATGGCGGCGGTAGCGCGCAATGATGGAGAGCTCAGGACGGCGTTGTTCGGCATGGCGGTGGTTGCCTCGGATGGCGGCAAGTTCGACAAGGCCGTGCAGGCGATGGACAAAGAATTCGCGGTTGCGGAAAAGAAGAACGACGCGGCATCGATGGCGGCGGACCTGCAGGCCAAGGGCAATATTATCGCCGAGATGCCGAAGTACGATCTGGCGGCGCAGCAGTTTGATCGATCCTTACAGATCATAGAAAGCTCGAGTCTGTCGCCGGAGGTCAAAGACAATGCGAAGCTGTTGCACATCTTCAACCAGGCCGCAGTGGCGATCGGGAAGAAGGACTACGCTGCCGCGAAATCCCATGCCGACGAATACCGGCAGGGGGCTGAGGCCTCGAAGAATCCGGCGCAGGTGAAGCTGGCCCATGAACTGGCGGGCCGAATTGCTCTGGCCCAGAAAAGCTACGACACGGCGATTTCGGAATTGCAGCAAGCCAACCAGCAAGACCCGCGGAACCTGTATCGTCTGGGCCAGGCTTATCAGGCCAAGGGTGAGAAGGATAAGGCGCAGAAGTTCTACGAAGAGGCCGCCGGATTCAATTCGTTGCCTGCGTTGAATTATGCCTTTATCCGCGTGAAGGCGCAGAAAATGGTCTCGGGCGCGAAGGGATAGCGGTTGCGGAGAATCAGGCTCCTGCGTTGCTTTCGCCCTTTCAGGGCTCTCTTCAATCTTCGTCTCGAACCCGGGGCTTACGCCCCGGGCTACAATCTTCCGCCGCTTCGCGGCTTCGTTCTAGACTAACTCTGGCGCGGTGACCTTTTACGTCGTGACCGTCTTTCAGTCCCCGATCATCTTGTGCCTGCGATCCTCAAGCAAACCAGCGCAAAATTCAGGCGATTGAGATAAACTTTGCTGCGGGCGTGCCAGGGCCTCGGTTCCGCCCCAGACACCTCAAATGCCAACTGCATATCTGGAAGAAGTCAATCCGTGGGAAGCGCAGGTTGCCCGGTCGGACGTGGCCGCGCAGAAGCTCAAGCTCGACGAGGGCCTGTGGAGAATACTGCGCGAGCCCAGCCGCGAGATTATCGTCCACATTCCGGTGCAGCTGGACGATGGGCGCCTCGAGGTATTTACCGGCTTCCGGGTGCAGCATTCCATCGACCGCGGGCCGGCTAAAGGCGGCATCCGTTACACCCCCAACGTCACCCTGGACGAGACTCGCGCGCTGGCCAGCTGGATGACCTGGAAGTGCGCTGTGGTCGATATCCCCTTCGGCGGCGCTGCCGGCGGAGTGATCTGCGATCCCGACAAGATGTCCAAGCGTGAAATCGAGCGCCTTACCCGCCGCTACACGGCGCAGACTATGGAACTGCTGGGACCGGAAAAAGATGTTCCCGGTCCTGACATCAACACCGACGAGCAGATCATGGCCTGGATCATGGATACGTATTCCATGCATGCGCGCCATACCGTCACCGCGGTGGTGACAGGCAAGCCCCTGGAGCTGGGAGGGTCGCACGGGCGCGTTGAAGCGACCGGGCGGGGCCTGATGATTGTTTGCGACGAGGCCGCCAAGAAACTCGGCATGCACCCGGACCAAACCAGAGTGGTGATTCAGGGTTTCGGCAACGTGGGCTCGAGCGCCGCTCGCCTGATGTGCCGCAGAGGCTACAAGATCGTCGGCGTTTCCACCAGCAAAGGCGGTGTGTATAACGAGAACGGCATCGATACGGAAGCGCTCGCGTCGTACTACCAGCAGAATCGCACGCTGAGCGGCTTTCCCGGCACCGACGAAACTAATTCCGCCGAATTGCTGGTCGCGGACTGCGACATTCTGATTCCCGCGGCGCTGGAAAACCAGATCACCACTCGCAATGCCGATCGGGTCAAAGCCAAGGTCCTGTGCGAAGGAGCCAATGGTCCGACCACGGCCGAGGCCGATGAAATTCTGAACGACAAAGGCGTCTTTGTTATCCCCGACATCCTCGCGAACTCGGGCGGCGTGACCGTCTCCTACTTTGAATGGGTGCAAGACCGCCAGGGATATTTCTGGACGGAAGCGGTGGTCAACGATTCGCTGCAGCACACCATGCGCACCGCCTTTGCGGAAGTCCTGAAATACGCCGAGACCCACGGCGTCAGCAACCGCATTGCGGCTTACATGGTGGCCATCGACCGCGTCGCCTACACCCTTCGGCAACGCGGAATCTACGCATAAAACCGGACTGCTTCATGAACCCACCCCCGTTGTGGCGGCGAGTCGTGGGTGTCCTGGGGCGCGCTTTCGCCCTGCTTCTTGCCCTATGCCTGACCGCCTGGGCGGTGGCGGCGTTGTACGTCGACCTGCTGTCCGGCACCTCCCTGCGAACCCTTGCGGCCTCCGGCTATGGGATCGCCATGCTGGGCACTCTGCTGGCCTTCCGGGGACGCGGCAAGGGAATCGCAATCTGTCTAGCGGGTTTTGCGCTCCTGCTGGCCTGGTGGCTTACCCTGAAGCCGTCGAACGACCGCAACTGGCAACCCGACGTCGCCCAGACCGCCTGGGCCGAAATAGACGGCAATCACGTCACTATTCACAATGTCCGCAACTGCGACTACCGCACCGAAGGCGACTACACGCCGCATTGGGAAACTCGATCGTTTGATCTTTCTCAGATACGAGGCATGGATCTTTCTCTTACCTACTGGGGCTCTCCCTGGATCGCGCATCCCATCGTGAGCTTCCAGTTTGGCGACGATGACTACATCGCCATGTCGATCGAGACCCGGAAAGAAGTTGGGAGGGAGTACTCGGCCATCCGCGGTTTTTTCCGCTACTACGAACTGATTTATACGGTGAGCGACGAGCGCGACGTAGTGCGTCTGCGGACCAATTTCCGCAAGGGCGAAGAGACTTATCTCTTTCACACGCGAGCCACGCCCGAACATGCGCGGGCCACCTTCCTCAACTATCTGAAACGGATAAACCGCATACGAAACCGGCCGGAGTGGTACAACGCGCTCACCAATAACTGCACTACCAACATTGCTGCTCTGGCGGGAGAGTCGACGTGGGACTGGCGGGTCTTGCTGAACGGGCACGCGGACCAGATGCTTTACCAACGGGGAGATCTGGAGGCGGGAAACCTTCCCTTTACCCAACTCAAGGCCCAGGCGCATATCAACGCGGCGGCCCGTGCGGCGGGAGACGCGCCCGATTTCTCACGTCGGATTCGGGTGGGACGCGTCGGATTTTGAAGCTTGATTCCTGGTAGCCCTGGGATTTTGTCCCGGCGCGGTTCTATGGCAGACTCCTTCGGGAACTTTATCTACATCTAATCGGGATCCATATCTAACATGTTCGGTTCGATCGAAGCCGGTGGAACCAAATTCGTTTGTGGCGTGGGGACCGGGCCAGCGGACCTGAAGACGATGCAATTTCCCACGACTTCGCCCCAGGCTACGCTGGCGACCGCCATTGAGTTTCTACGCGACGAATCCGGTGGAGAACTGAGAGCAGTGGGAATCGGCTCGTTTGGGCCGATCGATCTGCACCGCACCTCGGCTACATTTGGCTACGTCACCTCTACGCCAAAGACAGGATGGCAGAACTACAATCTGGCGGGCACGGTGCGGGACGCCCTGTCGGTACCGGTTGGATTTGACACCGACGTGGACGCCGCCGCCCTTGGCGAGGCGCGCTGGGGAGCGGCCCAGAATCTGACCGACTTCCTGTACCTCACCATCGGCACAGGCATCGGTGGCGGCGCCGTCATTAACGGCCGCGTCCTTCACGGCCTGGTGCATCCCGAGATGGGGCATATTCGGGTTCCACATGACTCGGCTCAAGACCCGTACCCGGGCGGTTGCCCGTACCACGGTGACTGTCTCGAAGGACTGGCCTCGGGACCGGCCATGCAGGCGCGCTGGGGCAAAGCGGCGCAGGACCTGCCGCCGGACCATCCGGCCTGGACATTGGAGGCGCATTATCTGGCTCTGGGGCTGGCGAACTGGGTGCTGACGCTGTCGCCGCAGCGCATTCTCCTGGGTGGAGGAGTTTTGCGCCAGTCGCATCTCTTTGGCCGCATCCGGAAGGACCTGGTCGCATTGCTGAATGGATATGTTCGGGCCACCGAAATTATGCGGGACATTGACCACTACGTGGTGCCCCCGCAACTCGCCGGCCAGGCCGGAGTTTTGGGTGGGCTGGTCCTGGCGGAGCAAGCCTACTCGCGACTTGATCGCGAATAATTTCGCGAATCACGTGAGTCTTGATTGCCTTACATCGCCCCGATCTCAAAATCAGCAAATCATTCGCCGGTCGCGCTAGAGGCGGCCTTTGGCATTTCTACCCAGGGAACGCGGCAGGGGTTCTGCTCCAGTTCGGAATGAGCATCGTTCTCAATTTCATGATCTGAAGTCTGCCCGCACCTGGTGCAGAACCATTCCTGAGTGGCCGGATTCCAGATGATGTGTTCGTGTCTCATGGACTCTGGGCCGCGGGCGTGTCACAAGCGCGCTTAGGGCACGTGGCTACGCATGGGGGAGGGTGGCGGTGTCGGCTCTCCATCAGGCGGCCGGTTCAGCACAGCCAGCATCTGCCGGGTGCCGGCATCATTCGATTCTCCGCCGGCCTTTAGCTCTGCCTTGGCGGCGTCGGCGTCCAGGACCTGGAATGAAGGGGCGTTATAGGGCTTCTTCGTAACTTTAAGATCCTGAACCACCGATGCACCTCCGACCCGTGTCTCGACCGTTTGGGTCATCCCAGGCAAACTTTCTGGTTTGATCTTTTGGGGAGGGAATGACCTAGAAGAAATTGTTACCGCAAAAAACGCCGGTCGATGAAAAGAACGGTTCGAGTCGCTTTTCCGACGCTGATGGAATCGGGAAATTCCGTGGATGGGAGCGCTGAAAAATCTTGCGCGGTGCAGCTGAAAGCTTGACCTGGTGGGGAGCTACGAATTGCGTTCGGTGGCTATTCCAGTAACTCAGGTTTTGGGAACAGGTTCTCTCTCACCATCCCAAAACAGATCCGCGGCTGATCGGCGAAAACTAGTTGGACGGTTCCAGAACACCTTCGGTGGTGATCCGGTTGGCCTTGCGGATTTCGGCGGCAACTTTCACCAGGGCTTCATCGGCGCGCGCCGGCCCGTCATCTGAAATCATGGAACTGGCCGCCAGGGTAAACAGCAGCGCGTCTTCCTGCTTATCGAAATAAAGAACGACCTGACTCGCTGCCATGTGAAATACCTCCGGGGATGTCTCCTGAAATGATAGGCCGAATGGACCGCGGATTGGATGTACTCTCTTGATGCCTCCTGAGCCGGTTAGAAGTGCTCTGGATGCCCGAGGTCCGATGTCCGGGGTCTGGTCTCAGGCTGCCCTCCTGCTAAAATCCCCTGGTGCTCCGAAACATAGTCCTCCGAAACATCCTGATCGTGGTCACGTGTCTCGGCCTGGGGTTGCCGGCGGCGGCGCAACAATCGTCGCAACCCCAGGTCAAAGTGAATGTCCTGAACGTGTGCTCGCCTTCGGCGGGGGAGCAACAGGAAATTGCGGCAGCGCTGGGCCGCGTGCCGAAGCAGCCTCTCTTTGGAGTGGACTTCGAGGTCGATCGAGGAAGGTCGAGCCTGGAAGTCGGGCCGGGATTCCTGCAACCAGGATCGGGGGCGCAGATGTCCTCCGACCCGGGGACCGCTAACTGGGTGCGCATCCGGCGCGAGTTTTCCGTGCAGGCGTTGTTTTCGACAGTGCAGTACTCGTTCAGCGTCGACCCCAAGAACATGGTGGAGACGCTGGTCTTCCGGGTGCGCGATCCCAAGGATTTATTGCAGGTTTCGATCGAAGACAGCGCCTCGGCCGTGGCCACGCCGGCCACCATGCTGACCAGCGCCACGCCGGCCAGCCGCATCAAGCTGGAGCGCTTCGGCAAATCGTCCGTGGTGCTGGCCCGTTGCTCGGCTTCGGAGGCCGGTCCGGCGCCCGATCAAAGCGCGTACGAGCCTTTGTTCCAGAGCGCATCGGCGGTCCTGGCAAATTATCGGGGGCTGCTGGGTGCTCACGCGATTGTGCCGGAGGAATTGGAACGGATCGCCGGGGCTGGAGAAGAAGAGCGGAGCATACGCCGGCAGCGCAGGAAGCCCGCGGCGAAGAAGAAATAGCGATATTTCGCGGCTTGCATCCAAATCTGAATTCGGCAATCTAAAGCTGCACGGCCTCACTGCACATCGCTGTCACACGTAAATATGGAAAACATTCGCAATGTTGTCATCATCGGCTCCGGTTGCTCCGGACACACCGCGGCTCTGTACACCGCTCGCGCCAACCTCAAGCCTCTGGTGATTGAAGGCCACGAGCCTGGGGGCCAGCTCTCGCTCACCACTCTGGTGGAGAATTTTCCCGGGTTTCCCGAGGGAATCCAGGGCCCCGAGCTGATCGAAAACATGCGCAAACAGGCGGGGCGCTTCGGGGCGCAGTATCAACTGGGCCACGTGGTCAGCGTCGATTTGAGCAAGCGTCCATTCGCGGTGAATTTCGGCAAAGAGACCATTCACGCCCGCACTCTGATCATTGCCAGCGGAGCCTCGGCGCGCTGGCTGGGGTTGCCCAGCGAAAAGGCGCTGATCGGGCACGGGGTTTCCTCCTGCGCCACCTGTGACGGCTTCTTTTTTTCCGGAAAAGAAATTGCGGTGATCGGCGGCGGCGACTCGGCCATGGAAGAGGCAAATTTTCTCACCCGCTTCGCCACCAAGGTGACGCTGATTCATCGCCGCGACCAGTTCCGCGCTTCGAAGATCATGATGGAGCGGGCACGGCAGAACAAGAAAATTGAATTTCTTACCGATACCGTGGTCGAAGACGTGTTGGATCCGTCGAAACAGGAAGTGACCGCCCTCAAACTGCGTAACTCGAAAACTAACCGGACCTGGGAGCTCCCCACCAGCGCCATGTTTCTGGGCATCGGCCACATACCGAACGCCCGCATGTTCGAGGGGCAGCTGGAAACCGATGAGGATGGATATCTGGTGACCAGGAACAATGTGTTCACCCGCGTGCCCGGCGTCTACGCTTGTGGCGACGTCCAAGACCGGCGCTATCGCCAGGCAATCACCGCCTCCGGCACCGGCTGCATGGCCGCTCTTGAAGCGGAAAGGTTTCTGGAGGACAAGGGAGAGTAGCTGCGCTGGGAAGTCTTTTTCGGAGGCAATCCAAATGGCTCATTCACCCTTGAAATGTTCCCACCTGGGAGAGATCCGGCCGGTTCAACCGAGCGGTCGAGGCTGCAAGGAGTGCCTGGAGATGGGGGACACCTGGCTCCATCTGCGGGAATGTCTCATCTGCGGTCATGTTGGCTGCTGCGATTCCTCGAAAAACAAACACGCCACCAAGCACTTCCACCAGACCAAGCACCCCATCATGCAGTCCTTCGAGCCCGGCGAAGGCTGGCGCTGGTGCTACGTGGACGAAGTGTTTCTGGACTGACCGCAGCGGCCGACCCGACGCCGAGGAAGGTGATGCCGCCGATTCCGGCGCAAAACCTGAGTTACCTAAGTCATCTTTCGTCAATCCCTACAGGCGGAATAAGCTGCAGTTACTTCTCGAGCGCTTATGAACCGCCTCCTTGCAGCCGCCTTTTTAATGCTGATCGGACTCACCGCTTACGCTCCGCTTTCAGGGGCGCAGCAGGATGAGGGCGACAGCGCTCGCAAGATTGTGATCCGAGTCATGCCCCGCTATCCTGAAATGGCCCGCACCATGAACCTGAAGGGAAGTGTGAAAGCTGAAGCTCTGGTCAAGCCCAATGGCATGGTCAAATCCGTCGACGTAAAAGGCGGACACCCGGTACTGGTCCGCGCGGCCGAAGACGCGATCTACAAGTGGAAATGGGAGCCGGCGACACACGAGACTCGAGAACCCATCGAAGTCAGATTTGACCCGCAGTGAAAATGTAGCGGCAACCAGTTCAGCCCCACCTCAGATTTTCTGGTTGTGGTACAAACTTCTGTGATCTCCATGCCCCCCAGAGCGCCTGCCACCCTGATTTTGGCCCGGAAATAACATGCTCAGGGCGCTTTTCATTTCTCTTTCCGAGAATCGCTCGCTGCGTGGGATGGCCGAGAGGTCCGCCATCGGGCGGCGTTTGTCCAGCCGTTTTGTGGCGGGCACTCAGGTGGACGACGCGCTGCGCGTCACCGAAAAGGTCAATCAGTCCGGGTTGAGCGTTTCGGTCGATAACCTGGGCGAGAACGTCACCAATGCGGAAGAAGCCCGTGCCAGCGCCCAGCTCTATCAGCAAATGCTGGATGAAATCGCCAGCCGCCAACTCAACGCCAATGTCAGTCTGAAACTCACCCACATGGGCCTCGACGTGGATGAGAACCTTGCCCGCGACCTGGTGACCGGGCTGGTGGCGAAGGCGGCGGCCATGAGCCCGCGAAATTTTGTCCGGGTGGATATGGAAGGTTCGCCCTATACACAACGCACCCTCGATTTTGTGCATGAACTGCACCGCATGCCCGGTCATGCCGGCGCCGTGGGCGCGGTGATCCAGTCCTATATGCGGCGCGCGGAAAAAGACATCGCAGATCTGCTGGCGGAGCGTATCCGTATCCGCCTGTGCAAAGGGGCTTACAAGGAGCCGGAAGAGATTGCCTTCCAGAAAAAATCGGAAGTGGACGCGAACTACGTCCGGCTGATGAAAGTCCTCATGAAGAGCGGCGTCTATCACGGCCTGGCGACGCACGACGAGGCGATTATCCAACAGGCCAAGGCATTTGCCATCAAGGAAAATATTCCGCGCGAGGCCTTCGAATTTCAGATGCTCTATGGCATTCGCCGCGACCTGCAGCGCCGGCTGGTACGCGAGGGATGGCGGATGCGGGTTTATATTCCGTTCGGCACCGAGTGGTATCCCTATTTCATGCGACGCCTGGCGGAACGGCCGGCGAATGTATTTTTCATCGCCCGGAATCTGTTGCGAAGTTAGCGCAGTTTCCAGTTTCTGGTTTCTTTTGAAACTGGGAACCAGAAACTGGAAACCGCGCGAAAGTTTCACGGGACGATTTCGGCCAGGAGCTGTTTCCAGACTGTCTGGTTGTTCCAGTATTCAACATGCGCGACCAGCGGAATCAGTGCGTCTTCATCGCGCACGTTTTCGACCGGCTGGGCTCCCGGAGGAATCAGCGTTGCGGGCAGGTCATAGAAATCGAGATGGCCGCAGATAATGTCGTTTCTCGAATACACGTTGACCCACGGGAACTGACGGTTCTTATAGTCCTGGATCAGCGGCTGGACCACCGCGGCAAGCTGCTCGCGAATGTGCTCCGTGTTCTTTCCCATCACGCTGAAGAAGAAAGCGATCTTGTCGAGAGGGCTGCCGAAGGTTAGAAACAGGCAAGTGCGCGGGATGATGCCAGTCGCTCCGCCAGCCAGCGCGTCATCGGCGATCAGGCGGTTGAGCGTGTCGTAGGCGATGACGGAGCCGAGAGAGTGCCCCGCGATAGCGACTTTTTCATATTCGAAGTCGTTGCTATCGCTATTACTGCCGACGGCTTTCGCCAGGTAGACCGCGCCTGCCGACTCTTTTGCCGCGTCTTTGATCTTTTTCCGGATCTGGTCGAACCGGTCGATCTTGTTGGACGAAATATAAGCGGTGACGTCGCCCACGTACTGCACCAGGAAATTTCGCACCACCGCGCTGATCAGAAACAGAAAAGGCCACAGCCAGAATGACGACGTCAGCACACGTTGTACGTACCTGCCTATGCGCACCCCCCAATTGGCGCCGAGCAGCAGGCGAAGCAGGTGGATCGGCCATTCCAGCAACCAGGCTGCCGCCGGGGGAAGTTGCGCTGCGCTGGTCCCTCCCTGGTAGGCCAGCCATACGATTGCGGCGACGGCTACGATGTGAACCAGGAATGCAAGGTAGAACATGGCGCGCAGGGCAAGGCTCTTCTCGCTCTCCTCTCGTTTTTCGGGCGTCTGATGCTCCTCCGGCCCGCTTCTCTGCTGCGAAACGTTTCGCCAGCGCACGATGCTCGCCACCATCAGAATCGAGATGACCAGAAGCACCACGACATTGTCGAAGTGGATGACGGGTATCTGAAACGTGTCCAGCCCGAGTTGAACCGGGAGATGCCCCCTCCATACGACGAACGCCATGATCGCGGCGCCCGCCAATATTGTCAGCGCCGTCATTCCGAAGGCGATCCAGGTCAAGTCTCGTACTCTGCGTCCGAAAGCAGGAGGAGTGCCGCGTGTCGGCCGGCTCATTTCGGCGAGAAAGAGGACCGCTCCGAAGCTGATGGTTATGGCGCAGACAATGCTCGCCACCGAAGTGAGCGGCTGAATCAAAGCCGGCGGAACCAGCCGCTGGCTGCTGCTGATTCCGGCCCAGGAGGCGCCCATCCCGATGACGATGGCATTGATCACGGTCAGGGCGGCCAAAATTTTCAGCGTCAACAACAGGTAAAGCGGTGTGCGCCAGGTCAAAGAAAATTTGACCATATGACCGAACAGCGCGCGGGCAAAGCCGGTGACAAAGTTGATCAGTCCGCGCGAGCCGCCATCCCAGAGAAAACTGACAACGTCCCGCAACTGAACCGCGCCCTCGGTCTTAGGGGCCCAATAGCACTCGTAGAGATGGACCTCTCGCGGGTCAGCGCCCGGGCGTGGAAGGAGCAGTTCCACGCGCTGCAAGACGGTATTGCCGACTTGCACCTCGCGAAACTTGGGCTCGATTCGGGTCCCGGGGTGTGATTGACAGGCGGCGCGGATCAGTCCTTCCGCGAGTTGCTCCAGAGTTTCGTAGGGCACCTGCTGTCCCATGCCGTGAACGATCCAGATTGCCCGCTTACCCGTGGAACCGGTCGGCCGGAGAGAGATTGCCTCGCGCGGCCTTTGGGCAACTTCCTTGAGCTCGCCCTGCGCGGGCGCGAGCGGGAAAGATTTGTAGGCAATGGGACTCTCCACCACGAACCGGCCGAGAGACGGCTTGTCGGGCATTGCAGTCGCTCCTTAGTCGAACCTGGGCTTGGAAAACGGCTGATTCAGTTTCAGTTTGGGTTCGGCCCAGGGTTGCTGGAACAGAAAAGCATTTGCGCGGCGGGAAATCGAAGCGATTGTCCTATTGGACCGGGTCGCGAGTCAACATCAAATTGACGGTATTTTCGGCGCGGTGGTTAGCCTTATAGGTTGAGCGCCCAGATCTGCGATACAAGATCGTCGCGTCCCCAGCTGCTATGTTTCTTTTCCTGCGAAAGGCGGAAGCCATAGTTCTCGTAAATGTGCCGGGCTGCAGGGAGTTCGCTTTGTGTCCACAAAACCATCTTCTTGTAGCCCATCTGACGGGCGACGCGGAGACATTCGTCCACCAGGCGCTTTCCGATTCCGAGTCCGCGGGCCGACGGCTCCACCAGCAACAGGCGTAGTTTGGCCACGGTCTTCGATTGCTTGACCAGAAACACCGAGCCCACGATCTGACCATCTTTTTCCGCGATCCAGCAGCGCTCACGTTTGGGGTCGAAGTGCTGAATAAACTTGGCTACAATTTCCGCCACCAGGGCTTCGAAGGTTTCGTCGTATCCGTACTCCTGGGCGTAGAGAACGCCGTGGCGATGGACGACCCAGCCCATGTCGCCGGGTTGATGCGAGCGCAGGATATATGGAGTCCTGGGTTCGGGGCTGGAACCGAGCAGAGTCTCGACGACGCGCATAGCCTCAACCAGTCGGGTCTGACTGGCCGCCGGAAGGTGGCGCAACATGGTTGCGATCTCTTCGCTCTGCCGGGCGTCCAGGGCGGAGAAAGTCGCCTTGCCACGGGCGGTCAATCCCAGCAGCCTTTGACGGCGATCCGCCTGCGATGCCGATTTGCGGACCAGGCGGCATTTTTCAAGCCGGCGAAGGATGCGGCTCAGGTAACCCGGGTCCAGTCCCAGGTTCTGGCAGAGTTCGGTAGCGGCGGGCTGTCGGCGGTGCGCAATCTCGTAGAGCACTCGCAACTCGGCGAGCGAAAAAGGGCTTTTAAGCAGGCCTTCGCGCAGAACCCCAATCCGACCGGTGTAGAAGCGGTTGAAGCTGCGAACAGCGTGGACGTTTGGCTCGGCTCCGGCAGGCATACTTCCTCGACTTCAATAATAATGTGACGTTGTCAATTATATAGTTGACTATGTCATATAAAGACAAATTTTCTCTTGTTCCGGGTCCGATTTCGGCTGAAACTGGAGCAGCTGAGGTACCCTCCATGAGCCCGTTTTGGGCGGTCCTGGGTTCCGTGGTTTTCCTCCTGATTGCGCCGGGCTTCATTGCCGGTCTGGTGCCTTGGTGGATTTCGCGCTGGCATATGCAGCCAGCCTTTTTAGGGTTGACGGTCTTCCGCCTGGCCGGAGTTGCTCTGATCGGGATGGGAATACCGGTCCTTCTGGATTCCTTCGCGCGCTTCGCGTTGCAAGGACGAGGCACGCCGGCGCCGATCCTTCCGCCCGAACACCTCGTGGTGACGGGCCTTTACCGCTACGTCCGTAATCCCATGTATGTCGGAGTGCTGATGGTAATCGCCGGCCAGGGTCTGCTTCTGGGCAATGCCCAGGTGTTGGAATACGGCGCGCTGGTCTGGCTGGGTTTCTTTCTTTTTGTAGTCGCCTACGAAGAGCCTACCTTGCGCCGCACTTTCGGCGAGGAGTACGAGAGGTTTTGCGCCAACGTCCGGCGCTGGCTTCCGCGCCTGCGGCCGTGGCGTCAGGAGTGAATCGCGGCATTTCGAGCTGTGGTGTCAAGGGCTCAACCGTCATAGATTCCCGCTAACCCGCTGTGGAGTTGAGCGATATAAAGTTGGCGGGCGTGTCCCATTTATCGGGGGCCAATTGATATTCTGGGAGTAGAAGCAAACCAGACGAAACCCGGAAGATCAAGGCGGACTAACGCGCCCGGTTGATCTGCTTGTAGCGGAAGCACTCCACGCTGTGGTCGTTCACCATGCCCACGGCCTGCATGAAGGCATAGCAGATCGTCGAGCCCACGAAGTTGAAGCCACGCCGCTTGAGGTCTTTGCTCATGGCGTCTGATTCCGCGGTGCTAGCCGGAACTCGCTGGGTCGAGCGCCATTTATTCAGCCGGGGTTTCCCGCCGACGAACTGCCAGATGTAGCTATCGAACGAACCGTACTCCTTCTGGATGGCGAGGAAGGCTTTGGCATTTGCCACGGCGGAGGCGATCTTGAGTCGGTTGCGAATGATGCCGGGATTGCGCAGCAGGCTCTGCCGCTTGCGGCTGTCATAGCGGGCGATGCGCTGCGGATTGAAGCTGTCGAAGGCGGCGCGATAGTTTTCGCGTTTCTGCAAAACCGTGTCCCAGCTCAAGCCCGCCTGGGCGCCTTCAAGGATCAAGAACTCGAAGAGCACCTCGTCATCGTGCTGGGGCAATCCCCATTCTTCATCGTGATAACGAATAGACAGCGGGTTGCTGGGCCAGCTGCAACGGATCAAATCTGAAGACATGGGTTTCATGCGGGCGGTCGATCCAGGTGTCGATCCAAGGTTCGGCCTGAGTATTTTACGAGAATCCATCGAGATTTTGTGAGTGTGGGGCGGGCGCCCTCGCCCGCCAGGGTTGAATCTGAAGCTGTGGTGAAACTTAGGGCCAAAAGTCGTGACCAGCGTGTGCTCCTTTTGTAACTTGGCTTGATTTGAGGCCTCCCCTACAGTCAGGACAGTACTCGTGCTAGCGGCGGCTTTCGGCCCGATACGTGCATCTAATTGAGGGACGAGGCCTTTAACCGCAGTTTGACGTGAATTTTTTGGATTGGCAGGGCATGAACTACACGACGTGGTTTCGGTGGCTGGTGGCGGTTTCCGTCGTGGTTGCCATGGCGGGGTCGCCGGCGCTGGGTCAGACGACGCCGTACGTGGCGGCATCCAGCGTGGCCTTGCCTGAGGCTTCCCCATCAACCGGGTCTGACGCCTCGGACCCCATTCTTACCATCAAGAAGCGGGTCGATGAAGTCAATGTGCTGTTTATTGCCACCGACCACCACGGCAAATTCGTGCGCAACCTGAACCAGGGCGATTTCACCATCCTGGACGATCACAAACCGCCGCAAGCCATCATCAACTTTCGCCGCGAGACTGACCTGCCCATCGAGTTAGGGCTTCTGGTCGATACCAGCGGATCGGTGCACGGGCGCTTCGATTTCGAGCAGGAAGCCGCCGTCAGCTTTTTGCAGCACACCTTGCGGGCGAATTTCGATAAAGCCTTCGTCATGGGTTTCAGCACTCACAGCCAGGTCACGCAGGAATTTACCGACAACGTTCGGTTGCTGGAGACCGGGGTGAGAAGTCTGCACAACGGCGGCGGCACCGCGATGTACGACGCCATCTATCGAGCCTGCCGCGAAAAGTTGAGTAAAGAAAGCAGCGACCATCCGGTGCGACGGGCCATCATCGTAGTGAGCGATGGTGAAGACAATCAGAGCGAGGTCAGCCGCGCCCTGGCGATAGAAACGGCGCAGCGGGCTGAAGTGATCATTTACGCCATTTCAACCGATGACAGCGGCCTGATTCTTCGGGGCGACAAAGCTTTGGAGCAACTGGCGGACGCTACCGGCGGACGCGCCTTCTTCCCCTTCAAGATGAAAGACGTCAAGAATTCGTTCGCGGCCATTGAGGACGAACTGCGAAGTCAGTACGTGGTCTCTTACAAGCCCGCTGACTTTGATGCCGACGGCCGTTACCGTTCGATCGAAATCACCGCGCTCAAGAAAGACCTTCAGGTGCGCGCCCGCAAGGGCTACTACGCGCCCCGGCAGTAGCGGAAAACAAATCCCTAAGCAGATCGGTCTTATGAAGCTTACTTCGCTTAATGTCCCGCGCTGCCGTCCATGGGAGGCATGGTCAGTACCGTTTCGTGGTCGCAAACGAAGAAGGCGATCAGTTTCGCCGGCTCTTTGTCGCTGGCATTAGCCGATACCTCGTGCACCCCGTTCGGCGGCTCGTAGAAGCTTTCCCCCGCTTTGAATACGGACTCGGGGCCGCCCCCTTTATCTGGAAGCGAATCGCCCCCTGCGCCACATATCCGATCACGGTGCAGGGATGGCTGTGCGGCTTGTCCGCCTCTCCGGGCGCGTAGTTCACTTCGAGGACTGTGGCGCGCAGGTGATTGCCATCCAACTGCGGTAGCGCGTGCGAGAAAGCGTCGGGATGACTCGCCCTTGCGCCGGATTGCGCAGCAGAAAAGTGTGCGCTCCAGACGCAGGCTACAGCGACGGCAATGGACAGCAAGAGGAATGGGACGAGTCGTGAGGTTGACCGCTTCTGACTGATTTTGAACATACTTATCTCCCCGGCGACAAGGGTAAGGATTGCGATAAAGAGATTAATCGTGCGGCCAAGAAACGGCAATGGCAACGAAGAATTCCGGAATCACTTGGACCGGGTTAGGCGCTCGCCGCCAGGCATTTCGAGGCCCAGATCCGAGGTCCGATGCCCGATCGCGGTGCTACAATTCCGACTAGGCCGTGCCGGCATCTAACCCGGTGTAAGGCCTTGAAGGTACCTTGGTTTTCCTCAAGTCAGCCCGCTGCGGGAGCGCCTGGTTAGTTCTGGCGTCGATCCTGCTTTCGCTGGGTTTGTGGAATACGGCGTTTGCGGCCCAGCAAGCTTCAACTCAGGCTCAACCGCCTGCGGACCCGGCATCCGGGGCGCGCAAGCATCCGGTCAAGGCGGCGAAAAAGAAGACTGTTCCCGATCCGCCGCCCGCTCCGGCTCCGCCGCCTCCGCCTCCGACCCTGGAGCAGATGCCGGCGCAGCCCCCGCAGGTCCGCTACAGCCAGGGGAAGCTGACGATTGTGGCTGAGAATTCGACGCTGGGCGACATTCTTCGAGCGGTGCGGGCGCAGACCGGAGCGGTGATCGAGACTCCGCCGAACGCCACCGAACGGGTTGTCGCTCATTTTGGCCCAGGTCCCGCGCGGGATGTTCTGGCAGCTCTGCTGAACGGATCCCACTTTAACTATGTAATGATCGGTTCGCCTTTGCATCCCGAGAGCGTGGAGCGGCTGATCCTGACTTCAAAGTCCAGTGGAGTTCCCGAGGGGGCGCCAACGATGACGGCGACTCCGGACAGTAATCAGGCTCAGATGGATGATCCGCCGCCGCAGCAGATAGATGTCGCGGAACAGCCGGTGGATGACCCGCCTGAAGCCGAGCCTCCCCAGCCGCCGGCGAATGCCCAGCCGATGAAGACTCCAGAGCAAATGTTGCGTGAGCTTCAGCAACAACAGCTACAACTGCAACAGCAACAGCAGCAACAACAGCAGCAGGCGCCGGCGGGCCCGCCGCCTCAGGGCCCACCCAACTAGGGCTGGATTTCGGGACTCAGACTTCCATCCGCACAAATCTGTTTGCTGGAGAATTGGGCTGGCTGATTTGGTCGTCTCTGGTGTAGCGCGAGACGGGCGGGACGCCCGTCCTCGATCAAGAATAAAACCGGCAGAAGGTCAGTCGCCGCTGGCTTGGCTTTGGCTGGGTATTAAGACGGCGGTGGCGCTGGCAGTAGCCTGGCTGCGTTGCCGTGAGCGATAGGCGAAGGCGTACAGGATGCCGGTTACGGCGGCGTAGGCGGCGAGGATCCCCACCAGTACGACCGTAACGGCTGTGAACGACATTACGAAAGCAACGATTAACCCACCCAAGTTCGGCCTGCTTTCCTATCAGGTCCTGGCTTAGATGCTCCGGACCCGTTTGGCGCAATCCATGACTGTACCCGCGTTGACGCTTGCCGCTGTTAGCAACTAAGATACGTGAGTAGAGCCGCGCAAACCCACTTTCCATCATTTCTGTGGGGCCGTCCATATTACGGAAGGCCAGTTTTACTTTCGCCAATTTCATGCCTATTACCAAGATTTCGGTGCGCGGGGCGAGGCAGCATAACCTCAAGAATATAAACGTCGAAATCCCCCGCAACACCCTCACGGTGATTACCGGGCTGAGCGGATCGGGCAAGTCGTCCCTGGCCTTTGACACGATCTACGCCGAGGGCCAGCGACGCTATGTGGAGACGCTGTCGGCCTATGCGCGCCAGTTTCTGGACCAGATGGAGCGTCCGGACGTCGATGCCATCGACGGCCTGAGCCCGTCGATCTCGATCGAGCAGAAGACCACCAGCCGCAGTCCGCGGTCCACGGTGGGCACGATCACCGAAATTTACGATTATCTTCGCCTTTTATTCTCTTCTATAGGAGTTCCGCATTGTCCCAAATGCGGACGGGCGATTGCGCGGCAATCGGCGGAGCAGATTGTGCAGCGGGTCATGAGCCTGACTCCGGAAGACCGGGTCATGGTGCTGGCGCCGATCGTGCGCGGACGCAAAGGCGAGTTCAAGAAAGAGATCGAGAAACTGGTGCAGCACGGCTTCACCCGGGCGCGCATCGACGGCGAACTGGTGAATCTCGAAGACGACATCCCTCTGGACAAGCGAAGGAATCACACCATTGAAGTGGTGATCGACCGGCTGCTGGTGAAGCCCGGGATTGAGCACCGGCTGGAATTGTCGGTGGGGCTGGCGGTGAAGCTGGCAGGCGGATTGGTGCAGGTCGCGGTGGTGGGCGGCGAGGAGCAGCTTTATTCGGCGAAGCTGGCTTGTCCGGATTGCGGGATCAGCGTGCCGCAACTGGAGCCGCGGTCGTTTTCGTTCAACAGCGCGTATGGGGCGTGTCCGGAGTGCCACGGACTGGGCAGCCGCTACGAATTTGATCCTGCGCGGGTGATCAATGACTGGTCGAAGCCTCTGCTCGATGGCGGGCTGGGGCCGGGTTCAGCGTCGCAGAACCTGATTCATCAGTTGCAAATCACCGCGGCCGCCCACGGATTCGACCTGGCGACGCCCTTTGAAAAGTTTCCCGAGAAGATTCAGAACCTGCTGCTTTTCGGCGAGGCCGGGAAAAGCGGAGGCGAAGCGGGCAAGAACCGGAAAACCGGCTTCCGTGGAATTCTGGGCTATCTGAAGCAGGCGGTGGATGAGTCCACGTCCGAGACCTATCGGGAATTTCTGCTGGACTACATGTCGGCCACGAAATGTCCGGCGTGCCAGGGCAAGCGGCTGCGTCCGGAGAGCCTGGCGGTGAAGGTGAACGGCATGTCGATTGCCGATTTCACGGCGTTGCCGGTATCGCGCGCGCTGGAGACGGCACGCAAGATCAAACTCACCGGACGCGAGGCCATCATTGCCGGGCGCATCGTGCACGAGATCGTGGAACGGCTGCAGTTTCTGGATGCGGTGGGGCTGGGCTACATCTCGCTGGAGCGTTCAGCGGCGACACTGTCGGGCGGCGAAGGACAACGCATTCGGCTGGCCACGCAGATCGGATCCAAGCTGCGCGGCGTGCTCTATGTGCTGGATGAGCCTTCCATTGGACTGCATCATCGCGACAATGGCCGGCTGCTGAAGGCGCTCGAGGAATTGCGCGACTTGGGGAATACCGTGCTGGTGGTGGAACACGACGAAGAAACCATTCGGCGGGCGGATTATGTGATCGATCTTGGTCCGGGAGCGGGCCGGCACGGCGGCGGCCTGGTGGCGCACGGAACTCCGGAGGAGATTGAGCAAGTGCCGGAGTCGCTTACCGGCGCCTACATTTCCGGCCGGACGCAGATTGAGATGCGAGCGGAACGGCGAGCGCCGAACGGGGCGGCGATCACGCTGCTGGGCGCGCGGGAAAATAATCTCAAGAATCTCGACGTGGTGTTTCCTCTGGGAGTGATGACGGTGGTGACCGGCGTCTCCGGATCGGGCAAATCTACGCTGGTGAACGACATCCTGTACCGCGCTCTGGCCCAGAAGCTTTACCGCTCGCGCGAGGAACCCGGTGAGCACAAAACAATTTCCGGCACGGAGAATATCGACAAGGTCATTCGCATCGACCAGTCGCCGATCGGGCGCACGCCGCGCTCGAATCCCGCGACTTATACCGGAGTGTTTGCGCAGATTCGCGATCTCTATGCAATGTTGCCCGAATCGCGGGAGCGGGGCTACAAGCCGGGACGATTCTCGTTCAACGTTTCCGGTGGACGCTGCGAGGCTTGCCAGGGCGAAGGACAGCGGCGGATTGAAATGAATTTTCTGCCGGATGTGTACGTGCTTTGCGAGGTGTGCGGCGGCCACCGCTACAACCATGAAACCCTGGCGGTGAAATACAAAGGCCAGTCGATTGCCGATCTTCTGGAAATGCCGGTTTCAGACGCGTTGCCGATTCTCGAGAACATTCCCCAGGTGCGGCAGAAGCTGCAGACCCTGGTGGATGTCGGGCTTGGTTATATTCATCTGGGACAGTCAGCGGTGACGCTTTCCGGCGGAGAGGCGCAGCGCATCAAGCTGGCCCGCGAGTTGAGCAAAAGGCAAACCGGCAAAACCATGTATCTGCTGGACGAGCCGACCACCGGCCTGCACTTTGACGACGTGAAGAAATTGCTTGAAGTGCTGCACCGTCTGACCGACCTGGGAAATACGGTGATGATCATCGAGCACAATCTGGACGTGATTCGGAACGCCGACTGGATCATCGATCTGGGTCCGGAGGGCGGAGAAGAAGGCGGACGCATCGTTGCTCAGGGCACGCCCGAGCAGGTGGCGCGCAACAAGAAGTCGTACACCGGGCAGGCGCTGGCGGGCTATTTTTCCAATGGACAGACGAGCCCGCTGAAGGAAAAGATCTCAATCGCATAGAATAGACGAAACCAATCGTGTCTTCATCCGACCATCCTCTTCCCGAAATACAGATCGAGCCGCCGCTGCAATCGGCGCCGGCCGCCCCGGTGGCCGTAATCAATCCGGGCGCTGAAAATCCGCCATGGAGCGGGTTTGATCTTCTGATCGTGGCGCTGGTCCTGGTGGCGTCGCTGTTCCTGTTCACCTCGATATTTTTTTTCATTGTCTTGCATAGCTCGCTCACCCACGGCATGTCGGCCGCCGAGTTGGGCAAAAATCCCGGGCCGCAGGTGATTGTCCCGAGCATGACGTTGGCCTACGTAGCCATGCTGATCGCCATGTATCGGGTGGTGCGTCATAGCCAGCGTCCTTTCTGGCGGACAGTTGGATGGCGATGGCCGGCGAACCTGGGCTGGCTGGGCTTCATGTCGGGAGGAGCGCTGCTGGCCGTGGGATTGGGAGAGCTTTCGCGATTGTTGCCGATTCCGAAATCACTGCCCATGGACCAGTTTTTTCAAAACCGGCAGGGCGCGTATCTGATGATGATTTTTGGAGTGGCCATCGCTCCCCTGGCTGAGGAGATGCTTTTCCGCGGATTCTTGTATCCCGTGCTGGACCGGTGGCTGCAAACGCTGTTCATGACGCCGTGGCAGGTTCGGCGCGGTTGCATATGGATTCTGATCATGGCCGGCTGGGGATACGTCGAACACGGGCTTCCCCGGCCGTGGTCGCTGCTGCTGGCGGTTGCAGCTTTTCTCGCGATTGGCGTGCTCGTGGTGCTGCGAAGTTTGAAGTCGGGAGAGAAACCGCCGGCGATGGTGTTGCTGCCAGCCTCCACGACGGTGGCCTGGGGGCTGGCGTCCGGAGCAATTTCTCATCATGCGTTTGGAATCGTAACCGTGGCTCTTTTAATTTCGGCTTGCCTGCTGGGATTGTTCAGCATCGCGCCTGCCCTGGAATTTTCTGTCGCCGGAAGGTGGGGCAGGATCCTGGCAGTGCTGGCGACCAGCTTCGCGTTTGCCATGGTGCACAGCGAACAACTGGGACAGGCCTGGGGACCACTGCTGGTCCTGTTCGTGGTGGGCCTGGTGCTGACCATCACGAGAGTGGTGACTCGATCCGTCACGCCCGGACTTCTCATTCACGTCGGTTACAACCTGATGCTCTTTGGCGTGCTCTATGTCGGGACCGACCACTTTCGGCATCTGGAGCGCATGACGCAGTAGCGGAGAATGGTCAGTTTGCAAATCCCTACTCTGGGATCCGTCCTCGAGCGAGCGTGATATCGTAGATTTTTATGGCTTCCGCGC
The DNA here is from genome assembly GCA_963841075.1 of Terriglobia bacterium. Classification (GTDB taxonomy): domain Bacteria; phylum Acidobacteriota; class Terriglobia; order Terriglobales; family Acidobacteriaceae; genus JAIQFF01. The sequence goes on along the minus strand of CAWJBA010000021.1, from coordinate 129,901 downwards.
GTCAGGATCTGCTGCGATTACTGGCTTTCAAGTCGTTCCGGTTAGGGCAGTTCAAGCTCTCGTCGGGAGGGACGAGCGACTACTACATCGATTGCCGGACTACCACTCTCTCGGCCAAAGGCGCGCGTTTGACCGGGCAGGTCGTCCTCGACGAGATTAAGCACCGGTTATGGAAGGCCAAGGCGATCGGCGGCCTGACCATGGGCGCGGATCCGATTGTTGTCGCCGTTTCTGTGGCCAGCGGCGAGGTGGACGGATTTCTGGTGCGTAAAGCCGAGAAGCAGCACGGTACCGGGCGCCGTATTGAAGGCTTTCAGGAAAAGGGCGCGCGGGTGGTGATTGTGGACGACGTCTGCACCACCGGGTCTTCGACGATTCAGGCAATTGAAGCCGCGCGGGAATTCGGTTTTGAGGTCGTGGGCGTGTTGTGCCTGGTGGAGCGCGAGGAAGCTGGAGGGCGTCCGAACGTGGAGAAAGCAGCCGCGCCGGCCCCGTTTGTTTCCGTGTTTACCGCCGGCGATGTGCGGCGAGAGCATCTGCGGCAGAACGATGAGACTTCTCCGGGGATGCCGGCGGCAGGCTCGGGCTGCGAAATGTGCGGAAAGCCGGCGGTGGTGCATAAGCCGCGAATCCGTTGTGAAGCGCATAAAATCTGAAAAACAGTCGTCAGTCGTCGGTCTTCAGTCGTCAGCCAGGCCTAAGCGGACGACTGGGTTGCTGACGACTGACGACCGAAGACTGACGACTGCCCTATGATTCAAACTCTGGAATGGACCGAATCCGGCGTGCGCTTTATCGACCAGACGAAGCTGCCGACGGAAGAGACTTACGTGACCTGCAGGACCTACACCCAGGTTGCCGACGTCATTCGCAACATGGTGGTACGGGGCGCGCCGGCCATCGGAGTGGCTGCGGCCATGGGCATCGCTCTGGGCGTGAAAAATTCCAAAGCGGAAAACGGCGGCGATCTGAAGCAGGAGTTCGATCAGATCTGCGACGTGATTGGAAAGACGCGGCCCACCGCGGTAAATCTTTTCTGGGCGATCCGGCGGATGCGCGACAAGTTTGAAATGTTGCGGGTGCGGCCGCTGGCACAGATCAAGCAGGCAATGGTCGAAGAAGCCCAACGCATGCACGCCGAGGACATCGCCGCCAACCAGGCCATGGGCAGGCACGGCGCCACTTTGATGCCCGCCAGCGGAGGCGTGCTCACGCACTGTAACGCCGGGGCCCTCGCGACCTGTGGATATGGCACGGCTTTAGGAGTGATCCGCGCCGCCGTCGAACAGGGGAAGAAAATCCATGTTTTTGCCGATGAGACCCGTCCCTTCCTTCAAGGGTCGCGATTGACAGCGTGGGAGCTGATGAAAGATGGCATTCCCACCACCGTGATTTCCGACAACATGGCCGGCGCCATGATGAACCAGGGCAAGATTAACGCTATCGTGGTGGGCGCCGACCGCATCGCGGCAAATGGCGACGTGGCCAATAAGATTGGAACTTACTCGGTGGCGGTGCTGGCGAAAGAGCACGGCATCCCTTTTTATGTGGCGGCCCCGTTGTCTACTGTGGATTTTGAAACGCCGGACGGCAGCGGGATTCCCATCGAGCAGCGCGATGGCAAAGAGGTCACGCACATCGCCGGCCGGCAAATGGTGCCGGATGGTGTAGAGGTGGAGAATCCGGCGTTCGATGTCACGCCGGCAAAATATGTTACGGCGATCGTTACCGAGCGTGGGATTGCGCGGGCGCCTTACGGCGAGTCGCTGAAAAGACTGGCGGGCGAATCAGCTGTGGCGGGTTGAAGGCTTACATCCGCGCGGCTGGCGGCGGCTTCGGCGAACTTTGAGGGCGAACGTGTTAGGGAAAACCAGCGGTCAGTTTTAAGTTGTCAGTTCTCAGTTTTCTGCAACGCGGAACTTTTCAGTTCTGCTTGTCGTATCTTAAGGTGGGAACGATTCTTTGGAGGCGCAGCATGCTAGGTTTCCTTCTCTGGTGCATTCTGTTTGTGGTGTGCTGGCCGCTGGCATTGTTGGCCCTGGTGCTCTACCCGTTTGTGTGGATAGCGCTGTTGCCCTTCCGCCTGGTCGGGATCGCGGTCAACGGCGCGCTGGCGCTGGTTTGGGCCGCAGTGATGCTTCCGGCACGGCTGTTGAGTGCGCCGTTCAGGATTTTAGGCCTCCGCGCCCGGCTCCTGCATTCCTGCTTTCACCGCTTTCAAATCAAGATTACGAATCAGGCGCAGCAGGGAGTTGGGGTGCATCCCCAGGGCCTTTGCGGCTTCTGTGTAATTGCCATTGGCCTGGCGCAGGGCCTGCAGAATGATTTGTTTCTTGGTCTCTTTGATACTGCCGTGGTATTTGTCGGTCGATGCCGTTGCCGCAGAACCGGCTTCCAGGACGGCCTCGGGCAAGTCGTCCGGAAGAATGGAATCTGTGGAGCCCAGCACAATAGCCCGCTCCAGGGCGTTCTCCAATTCGCGAACGTTGCCGGGCCAATCGTAGTGCATCAGGCAGGCCAGTGCTTCGGGCGAAACCTGCTTGCCTCGGGCCCCACACTTGCGGCTGGCCTTGGCGGCAAAATGGTCGGCCAGAACTGAGATGTCCTCACGCCGCTCTCGCAAGGCCGGCAAGTTGAGAGCGACCACGTTCAGGCGGTAATACAGGTCGTTGCGGAAAGTACCGGCCTTGACCGCTTCGGGCAGGATTCGGTTGGTGGCGGCGATCAGGCGGATATTCAGCTTGATGGGCCTGGTGCCGCCCACGCGCTCGAATTCATGTTCCTGCAGGACGCGCAACAGCTTGGCCTGCAGGCCGGGGGCAGTTCACCGATCTCGTCCAGGAACAGAGTTCCGCCTTCGGCCACTTCCACCTTGCCTTTCTTCAGCGCGGCCGCGCCGGTGAAGGCGCCCTTTTCATGGCCAAACAGTTCGCTTTCCAGCAGGGTTTCGGCGATGGCGGCGCAGTTGATGGCCACAAACGGACGCTCCGCGCGGGAGCTGTTGCGATGGAGGGCGTGGGCGACCAGCTCTTTCCCTGTCCCGCTCTCGCCCTGGATGAGGACGGTGGAGTCGGTGGGCGCAACCCGGCGGATGAAATCGAACACTTTGCGCATGGCGGGACTGCTTCCGACCATATTGTGTTCGATCGCGATTTCAGCGCGCAGCTCCTGGTTCTCCTGCCGCAGCTCTTCCCAGCGACGGACATTGTCAAAGGCCAGGCTGGCGATGCCGGCGACCGCGGTCATGACCTGCAAGTGGTCTTCATCGAAGTCCTCGCCTTGGATTGGTGGTGTCCAGATAGATTGCGCCCAGAACCCGGCTGCCCGCCACCAGGGGAACGCACAGCAGGGACCTTACTTTCAAGTCGACAGAGTTTTGACCTGGCGGAGGGCTCTCGTCTCCCAGAACGTCGCTTACTACCAGGCCGACGCGGTCGGTCAAAGCACGCTGTACCACGGTGCGGCTGACTCGAACGGGATGGCCGGGCCCGCGCACCCGGTCCCAGGCGGCGGTGGAAGTGAACTCCTCCGGGTTGTCGCAGAGCAGAACAGCGCCACGCTCGGCGGGAACCACGTCGAATATGAAACCCAGAAGCTGCCATTGCAGCGAGTCCTGGTCGCGAATGCCGCCAATCCCGGTCGCGATCTTCAGCAGGGAATTGAGGTCACGGGCGCGGCGGGCCGAGGGAGGCGAACTCGCGCCGATAGTCTTCAAGGTGCAGGTCAGGTTGCAGGTAGAGCGAGTCTTCCGCCCGCAGCAAAAGGGGAGAACCCTCAAACGCCGCAGTGTCCTGGAACTCGACCGGGTTTCTGTCGGAGGGCTCTCCGTCTTCCTTGAGGAGGAGAAGCAGCACCGAATCGCCGATGTAGATCTGGTCTCCATGCCGAATCTGCTGCTGCTCGACAGGGACGCCGTTAACTAATGTGCCGTTGCGGCTTCCCAGGTCGCGGATGGAAACCTCCTGCTCACTGGCGACCAACGAGCAGTGCCGGCGCGACATGCGCGGGATCGGGCGCCCAGAGATGGTTCGACGAGTCGCGGCCAATGGAGACTTCGCCATCCGGCAAGGCGAAGGACGTGCCTTTCAATGGGCCACCGATACCGACCAGCCTGGGATTTCTCTCCGGCACCATACCTCGCTGTTTAGCACATATAGGGCTGCCGTGTACACGCGCCCTTACTTCCGGACGGTACGATACCGGGTCCGACGGAGCCGCGACAAATTAACCCATGCGGCTGGCTCGTCCTAACACTTGGGTTAGCGAGAGCGAGGTTTTGGGCCAGCCTTAATCGCGGGCCGGTCAGATCATCCAGTGACAACTTCATGGCGATCAATCAGTTGGGAGCATTGGCGATTTGGCTCCGCGCTCATTCCAACTCTGGCATGCCACCTGCAACTAGCCATGGCGTCAGGTCCTTCAAAGGCATGGCGAACGGTCAGTTTCGAATGCGAGGAGTTTTTATGAAAAGTCAAATGTTTGCTCTTATCGGCCTGGGACTGCTGCTGGCCACCGCATCTGCCTATGCCCAGACCGGTGTGGTGAAGGCGAACGTTCCTTTCAACTTCATCGTAAACAAAACCGAACTTCCTGCAGGGCAATACAAGATCCAGAATCTTGGCTTAACCGGAACCGCGATGGCCATCAACGGCTCGGACGGCCAGATCGTAAGCACCTTCATGCCGAACGCGTGCGAATCAGCGCAAGCACAGAAGACGACGAAGCTGATTTTCCACCGCTATGGCGCCCAGTATTTCCTGGCTCAGATCTGGACGCAGGGAAATGACCGCGGGCGTGAACTGCCGGTCGGCGGCCTGGAAAGCGAAGTTGCCCGGACCGAGCCGGCCCAGAATGTTGTTGTAGTCGCGACGCTGCGTTAGAGGCGCCCTTCGGGGGAAGGCACCGCTGACGCAGGGCTGCATAAAGGAGGGGCACATCGGTGCCCCTTTTTTTATTGCCTCTACTGGATTAAAAGAGACAGGTCACGTCGCCACCGGCAACCGGGATGCAACTGGCGAGCCCGCACCGTGCCTGCTAACATCGCACCAGATGGCCCGTCCCAAGCCTAAGAAAAAGTTAAAGATCGGATCGAAAAGGGCTGCCGGAAAAAAGACGCTGCCCGGAAAAATGTCCGGGCAGGCGCAGCCGGCCCGCCGGGTGAACTCGTCATCATCACCGGCATGAGCGGATCGGGTAAGGCATCCGTACTCAAGGCGTTCGAGGACCTGGGCTACTACTGCGTGGACAACCTGCCGGTCGAACTGATTCCGCGTTTCGCGGAGCTGGTCGGGCAGTCTTCCGAGATCAACCGTACCGCCCTGGTCGTGGATGTTCGAGAAGGCACGCAACTGGAAGGGCTTCCGGCGATCGTGAACTCGGTCAAGCGGATGCTGCCGACCAAAGTGATTTTCCTCGAAGCCGCGGAATCCATCCTGCTGCGCCGGTTCAGCGAGACCCGGCGGCCGCATCCGCTGGGCACAAATGCGCCGGTCAAGTCGTCGCTGGCAACCGAGCGCAGACATCTCAGGTACATACGAGCGATGGCGGACCTGGTCATCGATACTTCCAGGTTCAATGTCCATGAACTTCGCGCGTATATCACGGAGCGCTTTCACAAGCGGGAGTCGGGCAAGAACATCCTGGTTTCCTGCGTGAGTTTCGGATTCAAGCATGGAGTGCCCGACGACGCCGACCTGCTTTTCGATGTTCGCTTCCTGCCCAACCCGCACTTCGTGCCCGAGTTTCGACCGCTTACCGGGCTCGATCCGAAAGTCGCCAAATATATCCGGTCGTTCCCGCAGAGCCGGGAGTTTATCCAGCGAATTTCTGAGCTGCTGGTGTACCTGCTGCCGCACTACGTCCGCGAAGGCAAGAGCTATCTGACGATTTCCTTCGGTTGCACCGGGGGGCAGCACCGCTCGGTCATGATCGCGGAGGATGTAGGCAAACGCCTGCGCAAGGCGGGATACCGGGTGAAGGTGGTGCATCGGGATAGTCCGAAGTAAGAGTCGTCAGCGAGACCTAAGACGTCGTTGGTCGTTGGCCGTTGGCCTTTGGCAACATCGAATCGCCCTCTGAGTTGCGAAAGGTCGAGCATGGGTCGGGTCAGCAGACGACGAACAATCAAGAGGCCTACAGTGAGGGGCCAACGACCAAAGGCCAACGACCAACGACGAAGTTCCATCGACCTGAAGTAAAATAGAGCGATGCCGATTCCACTACGCGCGGGCCCTGGCTGGCTGCGCATCGGGAGCCCCGGATGCGGCAACTGACCCGCCTTCTGCGGTATGTCCTCCCCTTTGGGCTGCAGTTGGTGCCGGGTGTGTTGTTGTTGGCGGCGGTCGGCTTCCTTGAGGCTTTTCGACTGATCCTGGTCAAGCCGATCTTTGACCGCGTCCTGAATCCCTCGTCCGGATCGGACAACATTCAGCTGTTTACCATTCCTGGCAGCGATCGCGTGGTCTATCTGCAGCAGTTCGTCCCCGCGCATTTTCACAATGCCTGGACGATTGTGGCGTACGCGCTGGTTGCGTCCACCGTGCTGAAAGGCCTTTTCGACTATGCCGGCACTTACCTGGTGAACCATGCCGGGTTTCGGCATGATCACCGACTTGCGCAACGACCTGTACAACTCGGTGCTGACAGCGCTCGGCGGCGTTTTTCCAGAAACACACGACAGGGACGCTCATTTCAACCATCATCAACGACATCGAGCGCGTGCAGTACGCCATGTCGAGCGTGCTGGCGGAATTCCTGCAGCAGTTCTTTACCTTTCTATTTACGGCAGTTGCGGTGATTGTTCTGGGGCGCAAACTGGCCTGGGTACTGCTTTTGTTTATCCCCTTCATCGTCTACTCGGCGATACGGATCGGACGCCGCGTACGGCATACCACCCGCCGCGGACAGGACAAGCTGGCCGATATCCAGAACATCCTGCAGGAAACCATCACCGGCAACCGCATCGTGAAGGCCTTCAGCATGGAGTCCTGGGAGATCGCGCGCTTTGCCAGCGCGGCGCAGCGGCTGTTCCGGGCGAACCTGCGCTCGGTGGCGGCGGCGGCGATCAGCTCTCCGCTGATGGATATTTTTGGGGCCATTGCCATTGCCCTGCTTTTGTTGTTGGGACGCAACCGGATTGCGCACAGCGAATTTACCCTGGGGACTTTCGGCGCATTTATCACCGCAGTGTTCAGCCTGTACAACCCGGTGCGGAAGTTTGCGGTCTTCAACAACAATTTCCAGCAGGCGCTGGGGGCGTCGTCGGAAATTTTCAAGTTTATGGACACGGAGGACGATGTAAAAGAGAAGCCCGGCGCCCGGCCGATACCGCCGTTCAGCAAGAGCGTCCGGCTGGAAAATGTATGCTTCTCCTACGCAACCGACGGCGACGAGTCGCGGGAGATCCTGCGCGACATCAATCTGGAAGTCCAGGCGGGAGAAGTGGTGGCGGTAGTGGGATCGAGCGGCGCCGGCAAGAGCACGCTGGTGCATCTGATTCCGCGTTTCTTTGATGTGACCGGCGGCCGGCTGCTCATCGATGGGCGCGACGTGCGCGATACCACGCTGGCGTCGCTGCGGTCGCAGATCGGCGTGGTCACGCAGGAGACCGTGCTGTTCAACGACACCTTGCGCAACAACATTGCCTACGGACAGCCCTCGATCTCGCAAAAGCAGGTGGAGGCCGCGGCCCGCGCCGCATTGGCGCACGACTTTATTACGGAGCTGCCGGCCGGCTATGACACCATGATCGGCGAGCGCGGGGTGCGGCTCTCGGGCGGTGAACGGCAGCGCATCGCGATTGCGCGGGCCTTGCTGAAGAACGCGCCCATCCTGATTCTGGACGAGGCGACTTCCGCGCTGGACAGCGAGTCGGAAGCGCTGGTGCAGTCGGCGCTGCAGAATCTCATGAGCGGGCGCACGGTGTTTGTGATCGCCCACCGGCTCTCGACGGTCCGCCGCGCCGATCGGATTGTGGTGCTGGAGAACGGGACGATTGCGGATATCGGCGCCGCACGAAGATCTGATGCAGAAACTCGGGACCTACCGGCGGTTGTATGATCTTCAGTTCGCGGATGGGGAGCAGACCAAGGTGAATGCAGGAAGGTAGTTGGATGCGAGGGCGGGACGCCCTCGCGACAGCCGGCGAGACGCCGGCGCTACTCAAAGAACAAATGCCTATTCGATCCATGACCGGGTTTGCGCAGGTGAAAGGTCAGGTTATCGATCCGAGAAGCAATGTGCCGGGCAAGAGTCCAATGGCATTCACTTTGTCCTTGAAATCGGTGAACCATCGCTTTCTTGATGTTCATTTTCGAATGCCATCCGACAGCGACTCGCTGGAGATGAAATTGCGGCGGTTGCTAAAAGAAAAGCTGGCCCGGGGCCATGTGGAACTGACCCTGAATCTGGAGCGCGGCGGGGGTGAGAGCTTTGCGCTGAATCGCCAGATTGCAGGGGGATATATTCAGGCATTCCGCGCGGCGGCGGCGGAGTTCGGGCTGGCGGCCGAGCCGGATCTGAACGCAGTGCTGCGACTGCCCGGCGCTTTAGACTCGGCGTCCCTTCCCAGCGACGGCGCGCTCGAGGCCTCGGTGCTGGCCAAGGTGGAAGAGCTTCTGGGTCATCTCAACCAGATGCGCGAAGAAGAAGGACGCGGCATTGAACGGGAGTTGCGCCAGCGCCTGGCCCACGTGCAAAAGGCAGGCGACGAGGTGGAGAAACATCGCCAGCAGGTGCAGCACATCTACCTCGACCGGCTGAAAGCGCGCATGCAGGAATTGATGGGGAGCCAGGTGGATCCGGAACGGCTGTTGCAGGAGGCCGCGCTGCTGGTCGATCGCAGCGATATCCAGGAGGAACTGGTCCGGCTGAATACGCACGTAAAACATTTTCTCGGATTGCTGGAGCAGGGCGGCGAGGTGGGCAAAAAGCTCGATTTTCTGCTGCAGGAGATGAATCGCGAGGCCAACACACTGCTTTCGAAGACATCGGGCCTGGCCGGCGATGCGCTGCAGCATCACGGAGATGGGACTGGCGATCAAGACGGAAATCGAAAAGGCGCGGGAACAGGTGCAGAACATCGAATGAGCGGCGTCTACATCATTTCGGCGCCGTCCGGTTCGGGCAAGTCCACGCTGGTGGACCGGGTGCGACAGATTGTGCCCGGGCTCAGGTTCTCGATTTCCTACACCACCCGCGCAGCGCGGCGTGGCGAGCAGAACGGCCGGGAATATTATTTCGTCTCGCGCGCGGAATTTGAAGAAATGATCCGCAAGGACGACTTCCTGGAGTACGCGGACGTGTTCGGCAACTACTACGGCACGGCCCGGCGCTTTCTTCGCGAAGCCGAGGAAGAGGGGAAAGACCTGCTGCTGGACATCGACGTTCAGGGCGCGGCGCAGATCAAGCGGAAGATTTCGGCTGCGGTCAGCATCTTTATCCTGCCGCCGAACCGTCAGGAACTGGAGAAGCGGCTGCGCACGCGCAGCCTGGATGCGGAAGCGGTGATCCAGCGCCGGTTGGTCACGGCCTCCCGTGAGATTGAGAAATATGACGAATACGACTATATTTTGGTTAACGACCGCCTGGAAGAATCGATCGAGGCGCTGAAGGCGATCCTGCTCGCGGAGCGATTGACGCGACCTGGAGCGCAAGCGCAGGGAAAACGATCCGCTGACGAAACCGACCTGATAGCCAAGGCAGAACGCTGCCGCCTGAATAATGTGCGGGAGCGGTTACAGCCGATTCTGGCTTCATTCGAAAAAGCAGCGGCGCCGGGTGGACGCTAGCGGCAGGGGAGAACACATGAAGTTGATGGATGGATTTGACAGCAACTATCGGTACATCCTGGTGGCCGCGCGTCGTGCGCGACAATTACAGGGTGGTGCGCCTCCGGTCATCGAAACGCCTTCCCGCAAACCTTGCCGGATTGCGCAGGATGAAATCAAGGCGGGCAAGGTAAAGTGGGTGATCCCTGAAATGCCGCGATCCGCGGCTGAGGTCGCCGGCGAAATGCTGGACAAGGCGTTGGCCAAAGACGTCTAAAGAGGATTGTAGATTTCAGATTTTTGATTTGAGCGTTGTGACCTCCTCCAGCCAGCCGGGTGGGAAGGTTCGATCAGAAATCTTCAATCTGCAATCGGATCGAACCGCATGAAAATTGCCCTCGGAGTCAGCGGCGGGATCGCGGCCTATAAGGCGGCGGAAATCGTACGCCTGCTGCAGGACCGCGGCATCCGGGTGCAGGTGGTCATGACTCGGGGCGCGCAACAATTTATTCGCCCGCTTACCTTCGCAGCACTCTCCGGCGAGAAAGTCATTACCGACATGTTCGCCGCCAGCGGCGACCAAAACAATCAGCCCAATATCGACTCGGCCATCGAGCATATCGCAGTGGCGCAATCGATCGACGCACTGCTGGTTGTTCCGGCCACAGCCGACATTCTGGCTAAGTTCGCTCAAGGCATCGCCAACGATTTTCTAACCACGCTGTATCTGGCAACGACGGCTCCGGTAGTGGTCGCGCCCGCCATGAACGTCAACATGTGGAACCATCCCGCGACCCAGGCGAACCTGGAATTGCTGCGCCGGCGCGGCGTCCGGATTGTGGAGCCGGGCGAAGGCTACCTGGCTTGCGGTATGACCGGCCCAGGCCGGTTAGCGGAGAATGATCTGATCGTCGCGGCCGTGATGCAAGCTTTGGGAGCTTCTCAGGAGTTGGCTGGCGAGACCGTGCTGATTACAGCCGGTCCCACGCGCGAAAAGATCGATCCGGTGCGCTATCTCACCAACCGGTCGAGTGGCCGCATGGGATACGCGCTGGCGGAAGCCGCGTTACGGCGCGGAGCCCGCGTGCTGCTGGTGAGCGGACCCACCGCCCTGACAGCGCCGGGTGGCGCTGAAATCACGCGGGTCGAATCTGCCGAAGAGATGCGCCAGGCTGTGCTGACGCTGCTGCCTGATGCGACCATCGTCATCAAGACTGCGGCAGTGGCTGACTATCGTCCCCGAAGCGCCGCCGAGCAGAAGATCAAGCGTAAGGGTGCGATGTCGCTGGAACTGGAGCCGACCACCGACATTCTGGCGGAGTTGGCCCGCAGCAAGAGCTCGCAGATCCTCATCGGTTTTGCCGCCGAGACAGAGAACGTGCTGGAGAACGCACGCAAGAAGCTGATGTCGAAGGCCCTCGATGCCATCGTGGTGAATGACGTTTCGCGTGAAGGTGTGGGTTTCGATTCCGATCGCAACGCAGTGACCATCATCACCCACAGCGACGTGATCGAGGTGCCTGAGACCAGCAAGTGGGAAGTCGCCCAGCGCGTGCTCGACCAGGCAGTACGGCTGCGTAAAGTGCCACAGGCCAGGTAACACCGGGATTTCAGATTCGTGATTCTAGATTTAAGATTGAACACCAGCCCCTCGGCATGAGGAAGTTCATTCTGAAATCATCAATCTGAAATCTGCGATCGCTTTGAATTTCTCCATGCCCATAACCCTGGACCCACAACTCAAGCGCGCGCTGGCCGATCGCATCCGCTACTACAATGAACTTGGCATCTATGATTTCTACAGGCGCGAGACCGGTGTCCAAATCCAGCCAGAAGAGCGAGAGCCATTGCCCAGAGCAAAAGCCGCAGCCGTAATTCCTGCCGCAAAAGAAAAAGAAGAGCTGTTCAAAATCGCAGCCGATCCCCAGCCTGTAATTGTGGACGCCTCCATCGCCGACCCCGCCCAGGGACTGCGCGCCATTCGTGAAGATATCGGCGACTGCACCCGCTGCCGCCTGGCCAAGCAGGGCCGCAAGCAGATTGTGTTCGGCGTGGGCAATCCGCGCGCGGAGTTGATGTTCATTGGCGAAGCGCCGGGCGCCGACGAAGACCAGCAAGGCGAACCTTTCGTAGGCCGCGCCGGGCAGTTGCTGAACAACATGATCAAGGCGATGGGCCTGCGGCGCGAAGATATCTACATCGCAAACATCATTAAATGCCGCCCGCCGGGAAACCGCACTCCGGAACGCGACGAGTGCGAGACCTGCTCGCCTTTTCTGATGCGGCAGATCGCCACGATCAAGCCCAAGGTTCTGGTCGCGCTGGGCGCGGTCGCGGCCAAGACGCTCCTGGCGATCAATGCGCCAATGTCAGAGCTGCGGGGCAAGTGGTACGACTTCCGCGGCACCAAGCTTGCGGTCACCTACCATCCTGCGTTCCTGTTGCGTGATCCCCGACAGAAAAAAGAAGCCTGGAAGGATTTGCAGATGGTGATGAAAGACCTGGGGCTGGTGGCTCCGCCCAAGAACCCGGATTAGACTGCCAGCATTTCCTCTCAACCGCCCGAGCGGGGCGATCGCGCCTGCATACAACCTCCACGATGTTACGATTCGATCTGCGCCCGGCGAAGATGCCGGCCCATCCTTCATGCCTGAATTCTGCGACGTAGCTCTGCCGGTGCCGCTCGACATCGTCTTCACCTACGCTGTTCCCGAGGGGATGCAGCCGGTGGTCGGCGGACGCGTGCTTGTGCCTTTCCGGCAGCAGCGCATGTCGGGAATCGTCACAGCGCTGCATGATGAGAAGCCGAAAGTTAAGACCAAGAATGTCATCAGCGTGCTCGATCCGGCGCCGGTGCTCGATGCCCAGCTGATAGGCCTGGGCCAGTGGATTGCCGACTACTACCTCGCTCCTGTCGGCGAAGTGTTCCGGTCCATGCTGCCGCTGGGCGCGGAATTCAAAAAAGCAATTGGCTACCGCATCACGGAGGAAGGGCATCTGGCGCTGCACCTGGCCGGGCATGTCGGGATCGTCGGCGCGCTCCCAGAAAACTCCCGAAGAGCAGTTGGCCGAATTTCGCGTGCTCGACTACCTGGCCGAGCGCGAGATGACGCGGGAAGAAAGTTTGCGGGCTGCGACCCGGGCCTCCAAGCCGCTGCTCGCCGGAATGGTGCGAAAGAAATGGATCGTGCGGGAAGATTTGTCGGAAGCGCGCGAGGCGGCCCGCACGGTCAGGATCGCTGTATTGAAGAACGTCGATGGCAAGCTCAATTCCAACCAGAAGACGCTGATCGATACGCTGGCCGCCGCCGGAGGGAAGGTGCCGGTCGATGCTCTGCAGTCGCTAGAAGTCCCGCGCACAACGCTGGGCACGCTGGCGAAACGCGGGTTGGTGGAAATTGTCGAAGAGCCGGCGGAGTTCACCGTCTCCGTGTTGAAGGCCCGTCCCAGCTTGTTTGACTCACAGTTCAGTCCGGCGCAGCAGGCGGCGCTCAAATCGATTCAGCAAAGCGTGAACGCGCGCAAATTTTCCGGCATGCTGCTGCACGGCGTCACCGGATCGGGCAAGACCGCCATCTATCTCTCGGCGATGCGGGCGGTACTCGAGGCGGGGCGCTCAGCCATTCTGCTGGTTCCCGAGATCGGGCTGACTCCGGCGGTGGCCGCCGATCTGCATCAGTTGTTCGGCGACGAAGTTGCCATTCTGCACTCGGCGCTTTCGGACAAAGAACGGGCCGAGCAGTGGCATCGCATCAAGCGCGGCGAGGCGCGCATGGTAGTGGGCACGCGTTCGGCGGTCTTCGCTCCGGTCAGCGATCTGGCGCTGGTGATCGTGGACGAGGAGCAGGATTCATCCTACAAGCAGGAAGAAATGCCGCGCTATCACGCCCGCGACGTGGCCGTGATGCGGGCCAAGATGGCGAACGCGGCGGTGGTTCTGGGATCGGCCACGCCGTCGCTGGAGTCATACTTCAACGCCAAGAAGGGCAAATACAAATTGCTCGAATTGCCGGACCGGGTGGAGCAACGACCACTGCCTGAAGTCGAGATCATCGACATGCGTCAGGAATTTCAGGAGACCGGAAGCGAACAGGTGATTTCGCGCAAACTGGCCGAAGAAATCAAGGAACGGCTGGAGCGCAAAGAGCAGGTGATGGTGCTGCTGAACCGGCGAGGATATTCGCCGGTGGTGCTGTGCCGCGCCTGCGGCAAGACGCTGGAATGCAAGAACTGCGCCATCGCGATGACCCATCACAAGCGCTCTCGCCGCATGGAATGCCACTATTGCGGCTACACGGCGCCGGTGCCGCAGGCCTGCGTGCATTGCGGCAGCGAGTACGTTTATTTCCTGGGCACCGGTTCGGAGAAGCTGGAAGAGTTGCTGCATGGCATGTTTCCGCAGGCGCGCATCGGACGCCTCGATCGCGATACGGTGCGCGGCCGTGAAGATTTTGAACGCGCGCTGAATGCGCTCGACGAAGGCGAACTCGATCTGCTGGTGGGCACGCAGATGATCGCCAAGGGCCACGACATTCACGGGGTCACGCTGGTGGGCGTGGTGGGCGCCGACATGGCGCTTGGCTTTCCGGATTTTCGCGCGGCCGAGCGCACCTTCCAATTGCTGACCCAGGTGGAGGGACGCGCCGGGCGCGGGCAGACTCCGGGAAAAGTCGTGCTGCAGACTTATTTTCCCGATCACTACGCAGTGCAGTACGCGGCGCAGCACGACTTTGTCGGCTTCTACGAGAAAGAGCTGCGCTTTCGCAGTTGGATGCACTATCCGCCGTACAGCGCCCTGGCCAACGTGCTGGTGCGGAGCGACAAACTGGATGAGGCGCTGCGCTGGTCGGGGATTCTGGGAAAGTGGTTTGAGAAGACGCGGCACGAAGGGATTCGCGTGCTCGGGCCGGCGGCTGCGCCGATTGTGCGTTTGAAGCGCGACTATCGTTATCACTTTGTGGTGAAGTCTGCCAGCCGCGAAAAGCTGAACACGCTGCTCAGAGCGATGCTGGCGTACGCAGCCCAGCAGAAGATTCCGCGTACGCAGGTGATCGTGGATGTGGATGCGGTGTGGTTGATGTAATGTAGCGCCGCCGTCCCGGCGGGCGTCTCGCCCGCCACCGAGGGCAGGATGCCCGCGGGACAGCCGGCAGGATGCCGGCGCTACTAAAGACCTTTCTTGCGCAGAAATTCGCTCACCACTTCTTTTACGTCGCGATGCTGGCCGTCGACGCGTAATTGAGTTGGCGCATGTCGTCATCGGAAATCTTTCCCGCCAGTTCATCTAACGCTTGTCCTACTTCGGGATGGCGAGCCAGCATATCCTGCCGAATGATCGGTACGGCCTCGTAGGGCGGAAAGTAGTGGCGGTCGTCTTCGAGAACGAACAGGTCCAGCGCGGGGATCAATCCATCGGTGGTATTTCCGGCCGCCAGGTCCACTTGTTTGTCTTTGAGCGCGCGCGCCAGCAGGCCCAGGTCCATGATGCGCGGGGACTCGGCGAAGCGCAGGCCGTAAGTTGCGGCCAGGCCCTTGTAGCCGTCGGGACGCTCCATGAATTCGTAGCCGAAGCCGGCGCGCCATTGCGGCGTGTAGGCTGCGGCTTGCGAGATGGTCTTCAGGCCCAGACGGCGGGCGTCCTCGCCGCGAATCTCGATGGCGAAGGTGTCGTTGAAGCCGAAAGGTCTGTCCGACCTCGAGATTGAATCGCTTCGCGTATTCGGTCTTGACCTGGTTGTAGACCTGTTCGGGATCGCTGGAAGGCTTGCTCCTTCAGGATCGCGGTCAGCGCGGTGCCGGTGTATTCGGGATAGATGTCGATGCGGCCGCCGAGGATGGCCTGATGGCAGATGTAGCTTCCGGCCAGGTAGAAGCGGCGCTCGACCGGGAGATGAGTTTTGTTTTCGATTTGCTGGGCGATGATTTCGCCGAGGATGAGTTGTTCGGTGAAATTCTTGGAGCCGACGACGATGCGGTCGGCGCGCGGCGGGCCGCAGGCAGTGAGGAGGAGCAGCGCAGCCAGTGCAGCAGCGAGCCTTCGTATGTCGACAATAGTGGACACGCGCATTTACGTCGATCTGGAAATGCAGTTTCTTTCGCCCCTACGGGGCTGGCTTGCCTTGTGTCTTACCCACGGCTTACGCCGTGGGCTTTATTCTTGCGCCGCTGCGCGGCTTCTGCGTCATCACGCCAGCGCCGAGCAAGACTCTAGCGCGGAGCCAGGCGCTTCTCCAGCCATCCCAGGCTCGTGTCCGCCAGCATGGCCAGGGCGGCGGCGGGAATCGCGCCGGCCAGAATGACCTGATTGTTGACCATGGCCAGGCCGCGAAAAATATATTCGCCCAGGCCGCCGGCGCCGATGGCGGCGGCGATGGTGGCGACGCCGATCGAGATCACGGTGGCTACGCGCACGCCGGCGATGATCACGCTCAGCGCCAGCGGAAATTCCACCTGCCAGAGCAGTTGGCGATCGGTCATGCCCATGCCGCGTCCGGCCTCGACTACGGCGGGATCCACGCCCTTGATGCCGGTGTAGGTGTTGCGAATGAGCGGCAGCAGCGCGTACAGCGTGAGCGCCAGTATGGCGAGGCGGTCGGCGCGGGCGCCGATCCAGGGGGCGGGCAGCAGAAATCCGAACAGCGCCAGGCTGGGAATGGTCTGAATGATGTTGGCGCCGCCGAGCACCGGCTTGTTCAGGACCGGCCAGCGCGTGATCAGAATGCCGAGCGGAATTCCGATGAGCACCGCCAGGGCGATGGACGCTCCGACCAGCCAGAGATGCTCGGCGGTGAGTTCCAGAACTTCGGTGCGGTTCTGCAGGATGAATTGCAGGACGTTCATGATTGGCCTCTGCGAAAGCGCCCGTTTCGCGGGCGTGTCTGGAAAACATTTCGTCTACATCTCCGAGGGCAGGATGCTCTCGGGACAGCCGGCGGGACGCCGGCGCTACTTTGCGGGTTCATCTTGCTTAACCTCGCGCGGTGAGATTTCGGTTTTGAAGGCATCTACGTAGGCGGCGACCATGGGGTCGGTGGAATGCAGAAATTCTTCGGGCGTGAGCGATGGCCACCAGTTGGCCTGATTCCATGAGCGCGATGCGAGTGCCGAGCAGCAGAGCTTCGCGCAGATCATGAGTGACGAAGACCACCGTTTTTCCCAGGCGCTGCTGCAGGGCCAGAAATTCGCGCTGCAGTTCGGCGCGGGTGATGGGGTCGAGAGCGCCGAAAGGCTCGTCCATGAGAAGAAACGCCGGATCGGCGGCCAGGGCGCGGGCTACGCCGACTCTCTGCCGCTGTCCGCCGGACAGTTCGCGCGGGTAGCGCGAGGCCAGTTGCGGTTCAAGGCCGACCAGTTGCAGCAGTTCCGTAACCCGCTGCTGAATGCGATCGGCGGGCCATCCTTCGATCTGCGGAACCACTCCGATGTTGCGGGCGACGGTGAAATGCGGGAACAGGCCGACTTCCTGGATGACGTAGCCGATCATGCGGCGCAGGCGAATTACGTCCCATTCGTCCAGGGAGCGGCCGTCGACGTAGATGGCGCCCGCGCTCTGGGTGAGCAGACGATTGATGAGTTTGAGAGTGGTGGTCTTGCCGGAACCGCTGCGGCCCAGCAGCACCAGAGTTTCTCCGCGCTGGACTTCGAGGTTGAGATCGCGAAGGAGAGTAGTTCCGTTGCTCGAGGCGATAGGCGACGTTGCGGAATTCGATGGCTGGGCCGGGTTGGGAGGAATTGTTCATGCGTTGGCTGCTGTGAGGGCAAGGTGCCCTCACGACAGCCGGCGAGACGCCGGCGCTACGACGACTTCGTATGCCTTTTCTGGCAGGCCGGTGATGCGAATGCCGGAGTGGCCTTTGTGGCGAATGTTGAGGCCGATCAGCAGCGCGGTGATCTGCTCCAGGATGCGCGCGTTTTCCAGTTTGCCGCCGTCGATGGCGCGGACGCCGGGAATTTTCGCGGCCAGCGTTCTTACCGTCGTCGGTTGCGGCGGGGTCGTCGCTGCAGACGATCACGTCGCAATCGACGGGAGCATCGCCGCTCAAAATGTCCGCGGAAGTATTGTGGAACGCGGCCACCACGGAAACACCCTTGGGCACGAGTTCGGCGGCTTGCTGCGCCGCCGAGCCTTCCCAGATGCCGAGAGTGCGGGTGGCGCGTCCGCCAACGCTGGCAGCCAGGGGCACCGTGGTGTCAATCACGATGCTGCCGGGGCGGATTGCCGGCTTGATTTGCTTGAGCAGGGCGCAGTGGCCTTCGAACGGGATGGTAAGCACGAGCAGATCCGCGGCGGCGCAGGCGGCGCTATTTTCTTCGCCGGAAACTTTTGCGTTGCTGCCGACGCGTTGCCTGGATTTTTGCCGCGGCCTCCCGCGCGCGGCCTGCGTCCCGCGATCCGATGATCACGGTCTCGCCGGCCCGGGCCCAGCGCAGGGCGAGTCCAAAGCCCTCCGCGCCGGTGCCGCCGAGAACAGCGATGACGCAGCGGGATAACTCGCCGGCTGACACCATCATGCGAACTCCGGCTCGAGCGCCTCTTCGAACCGCGACGCGGTTCAGGTTGCAGTTTGAGATTGAATTCGCGTGTAAACCGTGTTGCGCTCGGCGGGGATGCGTCCGATCTCGAGAATCAGCGACTGGAATTCTTCGCCGCTGGTGTACTGTCCGGCCGTGGCTCCGGCTTCGCGCGAAATGTTTTCTTCCATCAGCGTGCCGCCGTAGTCGTTGGCGCCGGCGTGCAGGCAGAGTTGCGACAGGCGCCGGTTCAGCTTCACCCACGACACCTGAATATTGTTGATGGCGCCCGCCAGCATGACCCGCGCCAGGGCGTGAATCTTGAGATGCTCGGCCAGAGTGGGGCCGGGCCGGGCGATTCCCTGATGAAACAGCAGCGTGTTCTGATGCACGAAGCCGAGCGGGACGAACTCGGTGAAGCCGCCGGTCTGCTGCTGGATGTCGCGCAGGAGCTCAAGCTGATTGACCCAGTGCGTGGTGGTTTCGACGTGTCCGTACATCAGCGTCGAGGTGCTGCGAATGCCGCACTGGTGGGCGGTGCGGATCACCTGC
Organism: Terriglobia bacterium; assembly: GCA_963841075.1. Lineage (GTDB taxonomy): Bacteria > Acidobacteriota > Terriglobia > Terriglobales > Acidobacteriaceae > JAIQFF01. The sequence goes on along the minus strand of CAWJBA010000021.1, from coordinate 111,071 downwards.
TTCCACTGCTCGGTCGAGAGCTTGTTGCGCGAAAGCACGAAGCGCACGTCGTCGTCGAGAATCTCGGCGGCGGTTCCGGGCAGAGTGTCGAGGCCATTGTCGCGCAGCATCTTCAGATAGTCGGCCAGCGGCATGCCGGTGAGTTCGACGCCGTAAACGATCTCCATCGGCGAAAAGGCGTGGATGTGCATGTCGGGCACGGCCGCCTTGATCGCGCGCAGGATGTCGCGGTAGTAGAACGGAGGCAATCCGTGCGGCAGCCCGCCCTGAATGCAGACTTCGGTCGCGCCCAGCGCCCGGGCTTCGATCGCCTTCTGCGCCATGGTTTCGAGGCTGTGGAAGTAGCTGTCCTCTTCGCGCGGGCCGCGGCTGAAGGCGCAGAACTTGCAGCCGACAAAACAGATGTTGGTGAAATTGATATTGCGGTTGACGACGTAGGTGACGAGATTGCCGACCAGATCGCGGCGCAGCATGTCGGCCGCGACCAGCAAGCCGAGAAGATCGTCGCCTTCGGCATTGGCCAGCAGCAGGCATTGTTCGCGGGAGAGGACGCTGCCATCCTGCGACGCCAGAACCTGATCGAGCGCGTTGCGCGCCTCCGACGACATGCGCTCGGCGATCTCCGGCCATTCCAGCGCGGGAAAATCTTCCAGTTCAGAATCGGCTAACTCGAGTCACTCGGGTCACGGCTCTCCTCCTCGAACAATGCGAACAGCAGCAGCTCAGCGAAACAGATCGTTCGTCGCCGGACGAATCAGGTCACGAGCGCTGCCCCGGCCGGGACGATAGGCGAATCCTCGAATGATACACGCCGGCGTACGAGCTAGCTTGCCGCAGACCAGGCCGGCGGCGCAAGCCAGTTGGTCGGCGTCGGCCTCAATACTGGCCTGCAGCGTGTATCCGTGGGAATCGGGGTGGCCGCGATAGTCGTGCAGAGCCTGCATGCCGGCCACGCCGATGGCAACTTCGGTCAGGCCTTCGCGCCAGGGGCGGCCGAAAGTGTCAGTGATGATCACGGGGATGGAAAGGTGCAGCGCTTTTTTCAGCTCGCGATGGATTTGCGCGGCGGAGCGGTCGGGATCGTTCGGGAGCAGAAGCGCGTGGCGGCCGCCGTCCACGTTGGAGACGTCCACGGCGCTGTTGGCGCAGATCAGGCCGTGGCGAGTTTCCGTGATCAGGACGCCGCGCTTGCGGCGCACGATGCGGCGGCTCTGCCGGATGGCCAGTTCGATGACGCGAGCGTCGAGATGATAGCGCTGCGCCCAGCGGCGGGACGAGGCGGAGGGTTTGATCTTGTTCAGCGCCACCAGTTGGCCTTCCGCCTTGGAAACGATTTTGTGTTTGATGACCAGGATGTCGCCCGGGCGAAGTTTTTGTTTTTGATGTTGTAGCGCGTCGAGAAGTAGTTGGGATACCGAATTGCCGGGTTGGACCTCGGCGGGTCATGGGAAGCGGGATGATGCGAAGGTCCGCGGGGATGCGGGTTGCTTTCGCCCCTTTGGGGCTTTGTCGTTGGCGGCCTGCCCACCCACGGCTTGCGCCGTGGGCTTTATTCTTTCGTCCCTGCGGGACTCTTGCTTGAGGATTTGAGCCTTACTCATTTGCGGCTACGGGGAGATCGGCCAGTTGCCATTGCCGGACCAGGCGTTGGGCGCGGGTTTCGCCGGGAGCAGCGGCAAGGGCCCGCAGGTCAGAAGGAGTATCGATATCGAGCGCGATGCCGGGCAGTGAAAGCACCACGCAGGGTTTGCCCGTGGCCTGCGGCGGCGGCATGGTGAGGCTCGAAACTGTCGTTGCCGAAGCGCGCGGGGAATAATCCGGCCGGGCGGCGAAAGATGGCGTTGGTGCCGCGTCCATCGGCGGCGCGGACCAGCACCGAGCCTTCGGCTGGCGCGGACTGCAGAATCTTTTCGAGCTCCCAGCTCTGGATTAAGGGAATGTCGCCGGGAATCACCAGCGTGCTGTCGATGCCCTGAGACTTCGCAGAAGCGGGTTGCCATTTCGATGGCATCGGTCTCGCTGCGGTTGGCGTTGTCGGGAATCACCGAGAAATGAAATTGTCCGGCCAGCTGAATCGCAAAAGGATCGCTGGTGACGATGCCGACTTCGGGCGATCTTTCCACGTGCCCAGGGTCTCGAGCACATCGAACAGCATGGCTTGCGCCAGTTCGGTGCGGGTCGGCTGATCGAACAGGCTGGCGAGGCGTTGCTTGGCGGTGGAGAGGTTTTTGACCGGAACCAGAATCATGAGAGGTCCGAACCGGCGCTGGCTGCGTTTTCGGCAGGAACCTTTTCCGCGACGTCTTTTCCCCAGACGTCGTTTCTCCGGACATCAGTGAGAGAACCTGGCGGGCCAGATCAATCTTGTCGTCGGCGGTGCTCATGATGGTGTTGGCGCAGTGGACGCGCAGCCCGGACTGTTTCAACTCTTCGGCGGCCTTGGCGTCGCGGTTGTCCACGACCAGAATATCCAGAAATTCGCGGTAAGCCTGGGCCACGCCTGCGATCGAAACCGGCAAACCCTGGGCAGCCATCAGAATGCCGGCCGGTCCCGACACGGCGCTGTTGCCGATAATCGGACTCACCGCGGCAACCGGGGCGCGAGTTTGCCTGAGGGCCTCCACGATGCCGGGAACGGCCAGGATCGGGCCGATGCTGGTGACGGGATTGCTGGGCGCGAGCAGCACCACGGTGGCCGACATGATGGCATCGATCACGCCGGGAGCGGGCTCGGCTTTTTCAATCCCGGCGAAGCGGATCGAGTTGACCGGATCCTGATACCAGCGCTGCACGAAGTATTCTTCGAAGCTGAGTTCGCCGATCGGCGTGTCGACCCGGGTTTCGACGCGGGCGTTGCTCATGGGCAGAATGCGGGCCTGCACGCCCATCTTGGCCGCGATCTGGGCGGAAACTTCGGACAGCGTCTTGCCTTCCTTCAGCAACTTCGTGCGCAGCAGGTGGACGGCAAGATCGCGGTCGCCGGTATGAAACCAGATCGGTTCTCCCAGTTCGCCCATGGCTTGCAGGCAAAAAAATGTATCGCCCTTTACGCCCCAGCCGCGCTCTTTGCTCAGCAGGCCGGCCAGCACGTAGGTGATGGAATCGAGGTCGGGCGAAACGTACAGTCCCCACCATTCCAGATCGTCGCCGGTGTTGACGATGATGGTCAGGTCTTTCGAGGGAACGATCTGGCGCAGGCCGTCCACAAACTTCGCGCCGCCCGTCCCGCCGGTGAGTACGACAATCATGCCGCCTTCGACCTCCCTGCGTAGCCTTCGCGATCGGCTGCGGCCTGAACTCTTTCCGACAGCAAGCCGGGACGCGAGGTGATCGTTCCCAGGAACTCAGGATAAACCGGCAGGCGCTGGCGCAGAATATATCCTTTTGATTCGGTGCGCGCCCGGAGTTGGTCGAGATGCGGCCAGGGTTTTTCCGGATTGATGAAATCCGGGGTCAAGGGCGAGACTCCGCCCCAGTCGTTGATTCCGGCGTCGAGCAGCTCGTCGTAATACGGAGCGGAAAGATTTGGCGGCGCCTGCAGATTGACCTCGGGCATGAGCAGGCGCGCCACCGCGACGGTTCGCAGCATCTCGCCCCGCGTCGGCTCCGGCCAGTCGCGCATTGGAATCTCCGGCTTCACCCGGAAATTCTGCACGATGACTTCCTGAATATGGCCGTAGCGGCGGTGCAGGTCGCGGATTGCGAGCAGGGTGTCGACGCGGTCTTCCAGGGTTTCGCCGATTCCAATCAACAAACCCGTGGTGAAGGGCACCGACTGTTTGCCGGCTTCTTCAATGGTGCGCAGGCGCTTGGCCGGGACTTTGTCGGGGGCGTTGTCATGCGCCGCGCTGGGCGCCAGCAGGGAGGTGTTCGTCGTCTCGAGCATCAGGCCCATGCTGGGCGAAACCGCCGCCAGACGAGTGATCCACTCGGCGCTCAACAGCCCGGGATTGGGATGCGGCAACAGCGTAGTCTCGCGCAGAATCAGTTCACACATGGCTTCGAGATAGTGCAGCGTGGAGTTGTATCCCAGGTGGCGCAGTGTCGCCCGCATTTCAGGAAAGGCCAGCTCCGGCTTGTCGCCCAGACTGAAGAGGGCCTCGGTACAACCCATCTTCTGTCCCGCGGTTGCGACCTCAAGCACCTGGTCCGGGGTCATGGTGTGCGCCCCGGGTTCGCCCGGGTCGCGGCGGAAAGTGCAGTAGCCGCAGTAGTCGCGGCACAGGTTAGTCAGCGGAATGAAGACTTTGCGCGAGTAGGTGATGACCCCGGGCTTGAATCGTTGCTTTAGCGCGAGAGCGGCGGCGAGCAGGGCGGGAAGGTCTTCGTCCGGGCAGCGAAGGAGCTGGCAAGCGCCCTGGCGCGAGAGCGGCAGCCCGTCCCGCAGTTCGTCGAGATAGGTTGCGAACGAATTTTCCTGTAATTGCATATCTCTTTCGCTGTTGGATCCTGGGAGCGGCGTCCACCGACGAACACGAGAATGATACATGAGCGGGATTCGGCACGCCGCTCATGTATAGATGGTTGATGCGTCGGCCGCCGAATTGTTCAACGCTCCCAGTTTGGTGGTAAAACTCTTAAGGGCGTCGCCGCTCAGTAGCGGCCCTTGCCTCAAACTATACGAAACGGTAGGGTTCCAGCTTTCAAATGGCCGTTACTCAAGCAGAATTCCGGAGCGCCCTGGGCAGCTTTGCGACCGGAGTGACGGTGATTACAGTGGACTACGAGGGCGAAGTGCACGGCATGACCGCGAACGCGTTCAGTTCCGTCTCGCTCGATCCGCCGCTGGTACTGGTCTGCGTCGACCAGCGCGCCCGCACCCACGCTCATCTGCATGCCAAGAAGCGGTTTGGAGTGAATGTTCTGGCGGAAGATCAGCGCGTCATTTCGGAATACTATGCGCGCCCGGCCCAGGACCATGGCCATGCCGAACGGGAGGCGGGGGCGCATTTCGATCGCACCGCGCACGGTACGCCGGTGCTGAACGGCTCTCTCGCCTATCTTGAGTGCAGGCTGCATAGCTCGCAGGACGCGGGCGACCATACGATTTTTATCGCGGAAGTCGAAAAGGTAATGGTGCGCGGAGGCGATCCGCTGCTTTACCACCGCGGGGAATATCGAGCCATCGGAGCTCCGCCGGTAGGCTCGTGCGGCGCGGCGCTCGCCGGTCGCTGGCGAGCCGGCGCTACAATGGAATCGTCGCCAGGGCGGCGGGTTTGCGGCCATAGGCTTCTTCCCAGGAAATTATCCGGTTGCGAAGGACTCCAATCCCTTCGATCTCGCATTCCATCACATCGCCTGCCTTGAGGGAACGCGTTCTGGAGTTGCCGCCGCCGGGGTTGAGACTGGAAACCGCACCGGCAGAAACCACGTCGCCCGCGCTGTATCCCATCGGCGAAAAGTGCGAAATCAGCTCAGGGATTTTCATCGACAGTCTGCTGGAGTGGGACTTTTGCCGGAGCTCGCCGTTTACTCGCAATTCCATGGCGAGTTCATGCGGGTCAGGAATCTCGTCAGCGGTCACGATCCACGGGCCCAGCGGACAGAATGTCTCGAGTCCCGTCGCCAGGCAGAGCGCGCCTGATTTCATTTCGCGGCGCTGGAGATCACGTGCTGTGATGTCGTTGAAAATGACATAGCCTCCGATGTAGTCGGCGGCCTCGTCGGGAGGGAAGTGTTTGCCGCTTTTTTTCAGCACTACGGCAAGCTCGACTTCGCAATCCAGTTCCTGCGTCAATTGCTCGGGATAGATCACCGGCTCCTCGTGGCCGATGATGGCATCCACGTTCCGGAACCCTGCTGCATGGAAGAACTTCCTGGGGGCAATCGGCGGCTTGATGGCAACTTCATCGGCCGAATAGAAGATGGGTTCTCCGCGTGGTCCAGAGATGCTGTCACTACCCAATACGTGCTCCAAAGCCTTGCGGGCCGCTTCGAGGCTGGTGTCACCGCCGGAAAAGAGGTCATGCATATTGGGTGGAACCAAGGCGTCGGCCAGCCGGTAGAAAGCGCCTTCGTGCTCGACGTCGCGCAAATACAAGGCGCAGGCGGAATTCAGGTCAACGATCCGTACATCGGCGTCCTTAAGATCGAAGGCCTGTACGACCGAGGCAAGGGCGCCCACGCGCGACCGCCGCACGCCGTCTTCGAAAGTAATGAGTTTCATATAGGGCGCAAAGGTCTGAGTTGGAAGTATAAACCGGCATTCGGGCTGCAAGGCTCGGCTCAGAGGCAAGTGCCTCAGCGGCTGAAGCCGGAACCAGACAATGCCTTACATGCAGCGCTGAAGCGCTGCTCCACCCAAACTCAGAAGCGGCTCCACCCGAGACCAAAGTCTGCCCCAAGCCGCGAGACGCACAGGTACGCTAAGATGAATCGCTTCTAGAGTAGCTAGACCGGAGGCTCAATGGCGAACCGAAGAGCATTCATGCGCACCCTTTCCGGCTTGGCGGCGCTCAGCGTTACCACCGACGTGAGACGCCTGGGCAGGACGCGTTTTCTACGCATGGCCAGCGCCATGCCCGACACCGGCGGGCACGACCGGCTGGAGCCGGACTGGTACCGGCGCAAAGTCGTCCAGGTGCAGCAGAAAATGAAAGAGCGCAAGCTGAACGCGCTGCTCCTTTTGGACGCGACCAACATCATTTACACCATAGGATATTTCCATCTTTCGACCGAGCGTCCTCTGGCGGCGCTGATTCCGGAGTCGGGAGATCCGGTGATGTTCGTTCCTGGGCTGGAAGTTGACCAGGTTCAGACCTGGTGGGTGAAAGATTACGAGTCTTATTTTGATTTTCCCGGCCCGGTGAATCGGGTGCGCTGGATCTTTGAGCGCGTGGCCCGGCGTGGATTTGACCGGGCGCGAATCGGAGTGGAAGAGCCCCGGCCCAGCCGGCTGCATCAAATGAGTCTGGGCGCTCCCAAGGCCGAGATCGTGGTCGCTGGAGATGTGGTCGACGATCTGCGCCTGGTCAAGGACGAAGACGAAATACGGATCATGCGCCGGGCCATGACTTATGCCGATTTCAAAGTGCAGGCCGGCCGCGATTTCGTGCAACGCAACGGCGGCGTGAGCGAAGACGAAATCCTGAAAGTGACGGCCGACGCGGTGGCCGATCGGATGTCGAAGGAGTTGAACGATGTGGTGGGTGTAGGCATCGATGCTCCCTTCGGCGGGTTGGTGCCGTTCGGCAAACGTTCGGCGTTTCCCCATGCGGTTCCGAGCAAGGACCGGCTGAAGTCGGGAGACGCCCTGATCCTGAGTTTCGGCGCGCAGGTGGGCGGATACAACGTCGAATGTGAGCGTTCATTCTGCGTTGGCAAGCCGACCGACTACGCCAAGCGCCTGTTCGACGCCATGCTGGCGGCTCACGACACCGGCGTCGAAAACCTGAAGGAAGGCGCGGTGGCCGAGGAAGTGGACCAGAAGAGCCTGGACCAGATTCGCAAAGCCGGGTTTGAGAAGTTCCTCAAACATCGCACGGGACATGGCATCGGCCTCGAAGGCCACGAAGCTCCGTGGATCGCCGAAGGCGACAAGACGGTCTTGCAACCGGGCATGGCCTTCAGTTGCGAGCCGGGAGTGTACGATCCGGACTGGGGCGGCTTTCGGCACTCCGACACCGTGATCGTGCGCAAGGACAAGGGCGAAGTGCTGAACAGTTATCCCACGCGGCTGGAGGATATGGTCATCGAGATTTGAAGATAAAAATAAGGCAACTACGATTCGGAGAATGTGATGGCAGAAAAAATTGAGAAGCCCGAAGCAGAATGGCAAAAGCAGCTATCGCCTGAGCAGTACTACGTGACCCGCAAAGCCGGGACCGAGCCGGCGTTTACCGGCAAGTACTGGAAGACGAAAGACGCGGGCACGTACGCCTGTGTCTGCTGCGGGCAACCGCTGTTCAGTTCAGACACCAAGTTCGATTCCGGGCACGGGCTGGCCCAGCTTCTTTAAGCCCGTTGACGAAGCCGCAGTCGTTAACCACTCCGACAAGACCTACGGCATGGTTCGCACCGAGGCCCGTTGCGCGCGCTGCAATGCCCACCTGGGGCATGTCTTTGAAGACGGACCCGCCCCGACCGGCCTGCGCTACTGCATGAATTCGGCGGCGCTGGATCTGAAGACGGGAGACGCGAAAGAAAGAGAAGAAGTAGACCAAGGACTGAGAAAAGAAATAAGGGCACGCAGGGACGCGTGTCCCCGTAGTTCCCCAAAAGACGACTAGACGCCTGCGACCGCCGGCGCTGCTTTGGGCTGCTCGGTGGCGCTGGGCTTGGACTCCGATTGTGTCTGCTTCTGAGCCTGAGATTTATTGTGTTCGACCGCGCGCACCTGCACGCTGCCCTTCAGGATCGCTCCATCCTCAACGCTGATGCGCTGGGTGATCACATCGCCGGTCAGCGCGCCTTCGCTGCGGATGTCCAGACGATCGGTGCATTGAATGTTGCCCTGCACCTTGCCCAGAATCACAACTTCGCGGGCGCTGATGTTGGCGGCGACGCTGCCGTTGCGTCCGATGGTGACGCGGTGCTCGGCAAAATTGACGGTGCCCTCGATTCGCCCATCGATGTAGAGCGATTCGGTGCCGCTGACTTCGCCTTTGATGACCACCGAGCGGCCGATCGTCGCCTGCTCCACGGGGACGCTGACGGTCTTGCTGGGGCTGAAGGACTGGTTCGAGGGTAACTGCGATTTTTGAGAATCTGATGGCTGCAGCATCGGTTGCGGCGCTCCTTAAGTGTTCCGCGCGGCGCGCACTTTGGGCGTTACCGCATGCGGCAAGTCTGCTTGACTATGGCCGATTGGCCAAGGTGACTATCGCATGGGAGCAGGCAATAGGCAGGTTACGGAAGAACCTGTACGGGTTCGAAAATCAGGTAACCGATGGGGTAACTTTTCAGCGAAGCATTTGGATTAAGCCTGCAGCGTCTGGCCCAGTTCTTCCCACTCCGCCAGCCGGCTCTGCAATTCGGTCTTTCTTACGCCAAGTTCCTGGGTAACCCGCTGGGTTTCTTCGGCGCTGACGAAACTCTGCAGGGCCGCTTCGCATTCGGCAATCGTATCTTCCAGGCGGTTGATCTCAGACCTCGAGTTCGTGGACGCGATCTTCCATCTGCTTGCGCTTGATGGGGTTCAGGCGCTTGGCCGCGGAATCCTCGGCTTTCGGCGGCTGCCCGTTGACGTTGACATTGCCGTTCGAAGGCTGGGAATGCGCCGGTGACGTAACCGCCTTCTGCAGTGCCGCCGCGCCGCCTTCTTTTCGCCAGCGGTAATCTTCGTAGTTGCCGGGATAAACCTCGACCCGGCCGTCTCCGACCTCGAAAACTCGCGTAGCCAGTTTGTCGATGAAATAGCGGTCGTGCGAGACGAAGACCACGGTGCCGTTGTAGTCGGTCAGCGCCTTCAGCAGGACGTCCTTGGCGCGCATGTCGAGATGGTTTGTGGGCTCGTCCAGAAGCAGGAAATTTGCCGGATGCAGCAGCATTCGCAGCAGCGCATAGCGGTTGCGCTCGCCGCCCGAGAGCACGCCGATGCGCTTGAAAACGTCGTCGGCGGAAAACAGGAAACATCCCAGCAGGCTGCGCAACTCGGTTTGGGTGGAGCGCGGAGAAATCTCGCCGAGGTCGTCGAGGATGCGCGCATCCGGATCGAGTTCCTTGTACTGGTCCTGCGCGAAGTAATCGGGATCGACGTTGTGTCCCAGCTGGTACTCGCCCTGGGTCAGCGGCTCGGTTTGCGCCAGCAGCTTGATCAGCGTGGATTTCCCGGCGCCGTTCACGCCGACCAGCGCGATGCGGTCGCCGCGCTCGATCATGAAATTGACGTCGCGAAAGACTTCCTTCTCGCCGTAGGACTTCGCCACACCGATGAATTCGGCCACGATGCGGCCGCGGGCTTGGGCTGCGGGAAAGAAAAGTGGATGGTCTTTTCTTCTTCCGGCAGCTCGATGCGCTCGATCTTTTCCAGTTCCTTGATCCGGCTCTGCACCTGCTTGGCTTTGGTGGCCTGATAGCGAAAGCGGTTGATGAAGACTTCCAGTTGCTCGATGCGCTCGCGCTGGTTGCGATAGGCGGCTTCGAGCTGCTCCAGGCGCTCGGTCTTCGCGTTCAGATATTTCTCGTAGTTGCCGTGGTAAAGATGAATGCGCTTGTTCCAGATCTCGACAATCTTGTTGATGGTCACGTCGAGAAAATAGCGGTCGTGCGAGATCAGCACAAACGCGTAGGGATAGTTGCCGAGATACTCTTCCAGCCAGTTGCGGGCTTCGAGATCGAGATGGTTGGTGGGTTCGTCCAGCAGCAGCAGGTTGGGCTGCTGCAGCAGCAGCTTGACCAGCGCGATGCGCATCTGCCAGCCGCCGGAAAATTCTTCGGTCTGCCGGGTCCAGTCTTCTTTTCGAAAACCCAACCCCGCAAGGACCGTGCCGACCTGGGCTTCGATGGCGTATCCGTCGCGAGTGGTAAATTCGTGCTCGATGCGCTGGTAGCGTTCGGCCACCTGCGCGTACTCCGGAGATGAGTGGTCGAGCTCGGACATGCGTCCGGTCAGCTCTTCCATCTCCTGCTCCATCTTGCGCAGGTGCGAAAACACCGACATGCACTCGGCGAAGACGGTGCGTCCGGAGAGCGCCAGCCCGTCCTGCGGCAGATAGCCCGCGCTGATGCCCTTGGCCCGGCTGATCGAGCCGTAGTCGAGGGTTTCGGTCCCGGCCAGAATCTTCAGCAACGTGGATTTGCCGGTGCCGTTCGCGCCCACCAGGCCGACGCGGTCGCGAGGCGTGATCATCCAGTCCGCTCCCTCGAAGAGGAGCTTGTGGCCATAACGTTTGCCGGCGGAGGAGAGCTGGAGCATTCATTCAATCGTCTCATGAGAGAGGCGATTTGAAGAAGGACCCCGTCATCCTGAGCGCAGTATGAAGCCCGCGCGCGGGCTTCATGCGAAGTCGAAGGACCCCTGACTGCGCCGACGAACTTTGGAGCATGTAGTTAGCAGCGTAGGAGTACGGAAGGATAGGGGTGCTTCGACCCGTCAGCACGGTCGCAAGCGACCTTCCGGACTGCGCTCAGCATGACAGGATCGACGGACGGAACGGAGCAACGAACGACGCCGCTTCAAACTGCCAAACGGCCGCTATTGCGGCGGGGACGGCGCGGGCAATGTTCGATCTGCTCCAGGGCGCGGTCAATCACAGCTTGCAACTCACGCGCGTATTTCACTTCGCGGCCTTTGGCCAGAATTTTCTTGGCTTCCTCGGGGCTGAACCAGGTGGGATTTCGAGCCATCTCTGGAGCTTCGCTCCTGCCGTTCCACCTCGAGCAGAAATGCCTTGATCACAAACTCGCGCACTCCCGGAGGTTTCCAGAAGACTCCTTTGGAATGGAGGTAGAGGCAGAAGTGACGAGCGTCGATGCTGCCGCGACCCCAGCTTCTTCCCAGGCTTCGCGTTCTGCCGCCTGGCAGTGAGAGAGGGACAGTTCGGGATCGCCTTTGGGAAATGTCCACTTGTTGCCGCCGTTCGTGTTCACCAGCAGGAACTCGACCGATAGGCCGCGGCGCCGGTAGCAGACGGCCGCGACCTGCAAGGGAAGTGCGTGTTGTGGAATCCGGGCCGCTCCCATCTTTGAAGCCTCCGCCGAGAGCTGTCTTCCCTCGCAATGTTATCTCGAAGATATTTCAGGAGTGTTAAAGTGCAACGAAAAAGGTGCACCCCTGTATTACCAAAGGGTTAGGGGCACTTTTCAAGCTGGTGGGCTCCGGCGCCGGCGGGTACGTGTCTTTCCAGCAGGCGCATGGTGTCGAGGATGGTCGAAATGACGACTTCGTCGCCGACCGCAGTGTTGATCATCATGTGATAGAGGCAGCGGGTGGGCCAGTCGGCTCCGAAGTAGTGCTTCACGAATTCGATGCGATCGCGATCCACCGTGTCGACCAGTTCTTCGGCTTCTTTCTCGCTGTGTCCGATGCGCCGCAGGCGGTGCAGCTTTTCAGAGCGGGGCGCGTAGAGGAAGACGTGGAAGGCGTCCGGAAGCTCGCGCAGGAAATAGGGAGCGCCTCGTCCGACGATAACGCAGTTTCCGGCCGCGGCCACCCGGGTCATCACTTCCCGCCCGATCGCTACAAAACGATCGGCGTCGAAAGGCTCAGTGCCCTTCAGCGGCATGCTGCGCTCGTAACTGCCCCGCCAGAAAGTCTTGGCCAGGCGGTGGAAGGTGCTGTCCAGGCGTTCGTCGCAATACATCACTGCGGAGCGATCAACGTGAGCCTCGCTGGCGATCTCCTCGGTCAGGGCCTGGTCCCAGAGCTTCCAGCCGAGGCGGTCAGAGATTTCGCGGGCGATTTCCGCGGCGCCGCTTCCGAATTCCCGTTCCACGGTGATGACTCGAAACACGAAGTGTCCTTTCCAGCTTAATGAACCGCGATCTCGCCGCCGGTTCTTGGCCGCCTCATCAGAAAAACCAGCGGAACCATAGCCAGAATAGCTACTCCCAGCAACCAGAAGTTGTCAATATAAGCCAGCATGGTGGCCTGGCGGAAGACATTACCCTGCAACAGCGCGTAGGCCTTGTGCATGGCGTCCGCAGGAGAGAATCCCCGGCTCTCGAGGGCGCGGGTGGTGCCCTGAATCATGGCCTGCACTTGTGGACTTCCGGCGGTTAGATGACTCGACATGCGGCTCAGGTGGTACTGCTGTCGCCGGTCCAGCATGGTGGTCACGATCGAGATTCCCACGCTCCCGCCAATGTTGCGGGCCAGGTTCATGAGTCCCGAAGCAGCGTTGTTCTTCTCCCTGGGCAGGAATGCGTAGGCCGCGGTGTTGATGGGCACGAACAGGAACGCCATCCCCGCTGTCTGGATCATTCGGGCAAAAATCACGGTGCGGAAATCGATTCCCAGGTTGAAGTTGGTCATGTGAAACAGGGAGAAGGAAAGCACCAGCAGCCCGGCCATCATCATCTTGCGGGCATCGTAACGGGAGAGCATAAAGCCAACCAGCGGCATCAGCAGCATCAGAAGGAAGCCACCCGGCAACAACGCCAGGCCGGAGTGTTGGGCGGTATAGCCCAGCATGGTCTGCATAAAGAGCGGAAGCAGCACCGTGCTGCCCAGCAGGGCGAAGCCCAGCATGAACATCAGCATATTCGAAGCCGCGAAGGTCCGGTTGGTGAACAGGTGCAGGTCGATCACCGGTTCTTCCCGAGTCCATTCCCAGTAGATCAGAAACAGGAGCGACGCAGCCGCGATGACCGACATGATCACGATGAAGTGCGATTCGAACCAGTCGTCGCGCTGTCCTTTGTCGAGGACAACCTGCAACGTCCCCAGACCCAAAGCCACCAATCCCAGGCCAATGTAATCGATTCTGGTTTCCGAAAGCTTCTTGCGCTTCATGTCGGGCGGGTCCTGGATGAGGCGCGAGGTCAGTATCAAAGAAAGAATCCCGACGGGAATATTGAGCAGAAAAATCCAGCGCCAGGTGAAATTGTCGGTAATCCATCCCCCCAGAGTGGGACCGATGGCGGGCGCCAGCACGACCGCGAGGCCGTAAACCGCAAACGCCATGCCGCGTTTGGCGGGAGGAAATGTGTCCGCCAGAATAGCCTGCTCGCTGGGCTGCAAGCCGCCGCCGCCCGCGCCCTGCAGGATGCGAAAGAAAATCAGCATCCCCAGGTTCGGCGCCAGCCCGCAGAGCAACGAACTGACGGTGAAGATGGCGACGCAGCTCATGTAGAAACGCTTGCGTCCGATGATGGAGGAGATCCAGCCGCTGAGCGGCAGTACGATGGCGTTTGAAACCAGGTAGGAAGTCAGTACCCAGGTGCTCTCATCGGTCCCGGCGGAGAGGCTGCCGGCGATGTGCGGCAGAGAGACGTTGGCGATGCTGGTATCCAGCACCTCCATGAAGGTGGCCAGGGTGACGGCCATGGCGATGATCCAGGGATTGATGGCCGGACGCGGCAGGGCCGCGCCGTCCAGGGTCATCGCGGCCGAACTCATCTGACCCTGCTCATCGGACCCAGACCTTGGCCTCGACCGACATTCCGGGTCGCAGGATGTGTTCCTTGGTTTCTCCCGGGTCGAATGTGATCTTTACCGGGATGCGCTGCACGACCTTTACGTAATTGCCGGTCGCATTTTCCGGGGGGAGCAAGCTGAAGAGCGCCCCGCTGGCCCCGGCGAGACTCTCCACGTGCCCGTTATATTTTTTCCCATAGGCATCTACCGAGATGGTCGACTCCTGGCCCGGCCTCATATACCGAAGCTGGCTCTCCTTGAAGTTGGCAGTTACCCAGATGTCGTCCAGGTTGATGATCTTCATGAGTTCCTGGCCGATCTGGACATTCTGCCCGACTTCAACCGTGCGGTTGCTCACGATGCCGCTGACGGGAGCGGCCAGTCGCGTGTATCCCAGATCCAGCATGGCCTGGTCCAGTTCGGCTTTCTTCTGCTGGGCCTGGGCCTGGGCAGCCTGGGCACGAGAGCGTATCGCCGATATCTGTTGCGGAGCGGTCTGGGCGGCGCGCAGGTTGGCTTCGGCCTGGGACCTTTTAGCCTGCGCCTGCGATACCATCTGCTCGGCGGCGGAAACGTTGGCTCGGGCGGCGGCAACCCCGGCGGCGCTCGACCGGGCCGCGGCCACTGCCTGGTCATATTGCTGATGCGAGATTTCCTGCTTGTCCACCAGCTGCTTGTAGCGGCCGACGTCGTTCTGCGCCTTGATGTCATTGGCGATGGCCTGTTCCAATTGGTCCCGCGAGGCCTCCAGTTGCTGGCGCGACATGGAAACTCCGGCGCGTCCGCTCTCCACTTCCGCCTGCGAGGAAGACAACTGGCTGTCGGTATTCACCGAGGTGATCGGAACGTTCACCTGCAACGATGAGGCCGTGGCCAGAGCATCCTGGTAGGCCGCCTGGGCCTTGGCAACCGCCACCTGGTAGTCCCTGGGATCGATCTCGATCAGGGGAGTGCCCGCTTCCACATACTGATTGTCTTTGACCAGAAGCTTGATCACGTGTCCGGTAACCCGGGTGCTGATCGAGTTCAAGTGCGCATCGATCTGCGCGTCGTCGGTGGATTCGTAACTACCCAGATAGCGCCACAGAAAAAAGCCGGCCACCACCACCACAATCCCGCCCACGATCAGGGCCACGCGAAATCGCGGATTGCGGGACGCTTGCTTCCAGCGGAGGTCCTTTTCCGAAGCCGGCAAGGGAGGATGTTCGCGGTTTTCTGCTGCAGGCGCTTCGGGCACGGTCGTCGTTGTCGTCGGTTCCATAATATTACTTGTTCTTCAGATATTCCCGTACTCCCTGCTCCGCGTATCCCAGGGCGCGGACCAGTTCGAGCTTGGCCACGTTGTGAGCGTACAGGCTGGAGATGTAACTTTCATGGGCTGAGGCGACGGTCTGCTGGGCCTCGACCACTTCCAGGTTGTCAGTGACCCCAGCGGAGAACCGGTCGCGCGCCTGGTTCAAGGTCTGCTCCGCCAGATCGACGGAACTGCGCGCTACCTGCACTTGCTGGTTGGCGGCCTCGATATCCAGCAGAGCGGTGCGGACTTCGTATTCAATCTGGCCGCGCAAATTGTCCAACTGGGCGCGGGCCTGGCGCAATGTGGCCTCGGATTGCAGAACGTCGGCATGAACTTTGCCGCCCTGAAAAATCGGAATATTCAGCCGGCCGGCGACGGTGAAGGTGCCGTGCGAGTTCCCGAAATTAACGCCCAGGTCGCCATAGTCGGCGGTCATATCGATCGTGGGAAAGTATTCCGCGGACGCGCCCTTACGATAATACTCAGCAGCCCGGACTTGCTGCGCGGCCGCCAGGTAATCGGAGCGGGAAGCATACGCGCGTTGCAGACTTTCCTCAATTCCCAGCGTGGCTATGACATCGTAGGGCGCTTTGGAAATCAGCGCGATTTCCTGGCCTACCGGCAACCCGATGGCGCGTACCAGCGCCAGCTTCTGTTTGGCAAAATCGTTCCGCGCGACGATGAGCTGTTGTTGCCGGTTCTGGAACTCTACCTG
Source organism: Terriglobia bacterium (assembly GCA_963841075.1). Taxonomy (GTDB): domain Bacteria; phylum Acidobacteriota; class Terriglobia; order Terriglobales; family Acidobacteriaceae; genus JAIQFF01. Next base: position 95,042 of record CAWJBA010000021.1, on the reverse strand, counting down.
GGCTCGCAGCGTGTCGATGGCCGGACTAAGTCCCGCGTTTTGCTGGTCGCTGGCCTTGCCAAAGAGCGCCTGGGCGGTTTGCAGCTGCGCTTCGGCGGTTTCCAGACGCGCCGCCCCAGCCAGCGCCTGGAGGTAGGCATTGCCGGTGGCAAGCACTACCAGGTCGCGGGCGTCCTTGTAGCTGAACTGCGCGGCCTTCTCATCTTCCGCCGCTCCGCGCTGCCGGTTCAGGGCTTTAAGGTTCAGGATCGACTGGCTCAGGTAGACCCGGGCGTCGGTAAATCCGTAAGGGCCAATTACGGTTGGAAATCCGGGGAACCGCAAGCCACGAGCCACCAGATTGTCCTGCACCGCGTTGACGTTCACTCCGGCGGTTACGTTGGGGAGGAGCGCGCTCAGTTCCTTCCACTTTTCGCCCCGCGCGGCGATGGTGTTGTAGGTCTGCAGCAGCACGCCGAGGTTGTTCTTCAGGCCGAGGTCGATAGCATCCTGGAAGGTCATTGAAACAACTTCCGGCTTGGCGGTTCCCTGGGCAACACTTCCGCTGAACGGGTTTTGATTCGCGGGAGACGAGATTTGAATGCTGGGGGCCGGGGCCGAATCCGAGGTTGAACTGGAATAGCCGCCGCCCGCCTGCGCCAGGGTCTGCCCGGAGCAGAGCGCGAACCCACAGAGAACCGCGACTAGCGGAAGGGTAACCTTCTTTTGTGATGACCCCCTCTCGGGGTTCAGCTCTTCCATAAGCATGTGGAAATGGGGCGGAACATTGCCGATACAAATAAGTTATGTTGATTCCCGGCGCCGCATTATAGATGCAAACCATTGCTCGTAGGTGGTTGGTAGCATGCACTAATCCTGGGTCCCTAATTCCCGTTGCGGGCGTCAGCTTTTACAAAACTTTTCACTTTCCCTAGCTGACTCGTTGCATCTAAAGCATATATCGTTTGGGAGGGTCACTTGAGAAAGTTCAGTTTGCTCGCAGTCCTGGTTCTTCCTTTCATTATTCCGAGCGTGGGTCATGCCCAGCAGTTCGACGTGGCTTTTGGAGTCGGAACGCTCATCGCGCCCTCGGCGTCAAGCGCCACCGGGAACCACCAACCGGTCTCACTTACCGGCGGAGCGTACCCGGTGTTCAGCGCGGACCTGCTTTTGAAAAGGGATTTCGGCGTCAGCGGTGAACTGGCGTGGAGAGCGAGTCAGAATCTCTACGCCGGCTTCCAGCCCTACCGTCCTCTTTTCTATGACTTCAACGCGATCTACGCCCCCAAGCTGGGGAAACACGCGGCCGCTGAGGTATCGGGAGGCATTGGATGGGAAAGCCTGCGCTTCTACACGGGCACAACCAGTTGCGGCGCGATCAGTTGCACCGACTTTGTCAGCAGTAATCATTTCATGGGTCACTTCGGCGCCGGCCTCCGCTACTACTTCCGCGGCCACTTTTTTGTTCGCCCGGAAGCCGACCTTTACCTGATCAACAATAATCAGGAGTTCAGTTCGTCCCGAGCCACACGATTCGGTGTCTCCCTGGGATATTCGTTCACCCCCGGATTCTGATTCTAGCGGGACGCCACACAGAAAAAGACGTCACCACGACCACGACTAAGACACAAAGGTGTGAAAGAGGGTGCCCCATCCTTCGCGTCTTTTGCGAAGGGTGGGAGACACGTAAGCGTAAAGCGAATCTGTAACAATCTCCACGGGTCTACCCCTTCGGTCGACACCGGGCCCAGAGTATCTGCCTCCCACCCTTGCGCAAAAACCGCGCAAGGATGGGGCACCCTCTTCGCCCCTCTTTTCGGAAGCAACGCGGCCTGCGTTGACTTGCCGGTTTCACAACAAGTAACATCGTGCGCCAGTGATCGGCCGCACCATCTCGCACTACCGGATTATCGAACAGGTCGGTGGTGGGGGCATGGGCGTTGTCTACAAGGCCGAAGACACCCGGCTGCACCGTTTTGTAGCTCTCAAGTTTCTGCCTGATGACGTTGCCCGAGATCCCCAGTCCCTGGCCCGCTTCCAGCGCGAGGCCCAGGCCGCTTCTGCCCTGAACCATCCCAATATCTGCACCATCTATGACATCGGCGAAGAGGCGGGGCAGGCCTTCATCGCCATGGAGTATCTCGACGGTACGACTCTCAAACACAAAATTGAGGGCCGTCCGCTCAAGATTGAACAGCTGCTCGAAATGGGCATCCAGATTGCCGACGCACTCGACGCCGCCCACTCCAGCGGCATTGTGCATCGCGACATCAAGCCGGCGAACGTTTTTGTCACGCAGCGCGGGCAAACAAAAATTCTGGACTTTGGACTGGCAAAACTCACTCCGCAGGGGAACCGCGACATCGAGGGTACGGCGGGGGCGACCCGTACTTCCGTCAGCGTCGACCAGCTCACCACGCCGGGAACTGCGATGGGAACGATTTCCTACATGTCACCCGAGCAGGCGCGCGGCGAGGCGCTGGACCACCGCACGGATCTGTTCTCGTTTGGCGTCGTGCTGTATGAAATGGCGACCGGCAGGCAGCCTTTCTCGGGAACGACCTCTGCGGTGATCTTCGAAGCGATCCTGAACAAAGTGCCGACGTCGTCGGTCCAGTTGAATCCGGGCTTGCCGCCGCAGCTGGAAACGATCCTGAACAAGGCTCTGGAGAAAGATCGCGAATTGCGCTGCCAGAGCGCGGCAGAACTTCGTGCCGATCTGAAGCGCCTGAAACGTGATACCGATTCCTCACGCGCGGGCCTGGCAAACTCTGGAGCCAGTGGTGTGGTAACGCCGTCCGCTCCGGGCATGGTCAAAGAAGCTCCAGCCGAGGCCCGCAGGAGACGCGGCCTCTTGCCCGCAATGGTCGGTCTCGGACTGCTGGTCGCCCTTGCCGCCGGATTGCTGCTCGGCAAGCGGCTGTGGGGATCGTCGGAGGCCAGCGCCCCGCTGTATCACGAGATCACTTTCCGCCGCGGAGAAATTCGCTCGGCCCGCTTCGCGCCCGACGGGCAGACGATCTTGTACAGCGCCTCCTGGCAAGGAAATCCGGTGGAGATATTCGCCGCACGCCAGGGTACGGTCGAATCGCGTTCTCTGGGACTGGGCCGCGCCGAGCTTATGGGGGTTTCATCGACGGGCGAGATGGCGCTTTCGCTGGGCAGCCATCCGATCGGAACCTGGGTCAACGTGGGCACGCTGGCCAGAGCGCCGTTGGCGGGTGGGGCGCCCCGTCCGATTCTGGAGGACGTTGAGTCGGCGGACTGGTCCCCGGACGGAACCAGCCTGGCGGTGGTCCGCAATGTGAGCGGCCGCGAACGGCTGGAATATCCGATCGGCAAAGTACTCTACGAGACCAGCGGCGGCTGGATCAGCTACCCCCGGGTGTCACCGAAGGGCGACGATGTCGCCTTTATAGACCACTCCAACCAGGGAGACGACGGCGGATCGGTCGCCGTGGTTGATCTGTCCGGAAAGAAGAACAAAGCTGACCCGCGACTGGTACGGCACCGGCGGCCTTGCCTGGTCGCCGTCCGGCGAAGAGGTCTGGTTCACGGCCAGCGAATTGGGCGTGGACCACTATCTCTCCGCTGTCAGCTTGGCGGGAAAAGAACGGCTGGTGGCGCGGATACCCGGCACACTGGTGATATTCGACATCTGGCACGACGGGCGGGTGTTGTTGGCCCGCGTCGGCCGGCGGCGCGAAGTCATGGCGCTGCAGGAGGGCGAGGCCAAAGAGCGGGATCTTTCCTGGCTCGACTACTCCTATCCTGCCGATCTTTCCGCTGACGGCAAAATTGTTCTGTTTGACGAAGAGGGAGTCGGCGGCGGGGTGCAGTACGGGAATTCAAAAGAGCTGACTTACGCTGTGTACATTCGCAACACGGACGGCTCCCCGGCCATTCGACTGGGCGAAGGAGTCGCCGATGCGCTCTCTCCCGACCAAAAGTGGGTCATCGTTCAAAGTCCGGGCTCGCCCGAGCAACTCCGGCTGTTGCCCACCGGGGCCGGCGAAACCCAGCCGCTCACCAACGATTCGATCAACCACCAGTGGGCCCGCTGGTTTCCGGACGGCAAGCGCTTCGTTTTCTCGGGCAACGAACCGGGCAAGGGCGTTCGTCTCTATACCCAGGATCTTTCCGGAGGAACTCCGAAACCGATTTCTCCCGAAGGCGTCGACGCAACCGCGTTCGCGATTTCACCGGATGGCCAGCTGGTTGTCGGAACCGGTCCCGACGAAAAAGGGTACTTCTACCCGGTCGCCGGAGGCGATCCTCGCATCGTCAACGGTACTGGACCCGGGAGACATTCCGATCATCTGGAACAAGGACGGCCGTTCCATCTATCTTTATCGGACAGGCGAAGTGCCGGCCAAGGTTTACCAGTTGGACCTTGCATCGGGAAAGAAGACTCTCCGGCAACAGATTGTTCCGGTCGACACCACCGGCGTCTCCACTATTGGCCCGATTCAGACGACGCCGGATGGAAAGACCTATGTCTATGGATTCCACCGCACTCTCGGTGATCTCTATCTGGTCGAAGGCCTGAAGTAGATCTGCTCGACGCGGGCACTACCCAATCGGGGGTGCCCCATCCTTCGCGGTTTGTGCGAAGGGTGGGAGGCAGATCGTTAGAACCAAGTTTGCGAAAGGTTTTGATTTTCATCACCGCGTACGTCCTTCTCCCACCCTTGCGCCAAGAGCGCGCAAGGATGGGGCACCCTCTATTGAACGGCGTCTACGAAGAACGGCGCAGGAAACGGCGAATGCCGAAGTCATAGACTGCGGCGCCCAATCACTCCGCCGACCAGAGGCGCTAAGACTGGCACCCACCACACTCGGTTCCCGTCCGTGATGCCGTTGTTGCGAAAGCCCGCCAGGACCGTGAAGAGACGTGGTCCGAAATCACGTGCCGGATTGATCGCGTATCCGTGCATCGCACCGAAACTCATGCCGATGGCCACCACCACCAGCCCCACCATCAGCGGAGCCATATTCGATCCAGGGGGAATGTTGCATTCGTCCGTGATGGCGAAAATGAGCAGCAGCAGCAATGCCGTGCCGATCACCTGGTCGAGAAATCCCGCCTGCGGCAAGTTGGGGAATGCCGGAAATGTGGTGAAGACGCCCGCCGTTCTCTCCAGTTGCGGATCCACGTGGTGAAAGGCGGGCAAATAGTTTCGATACACCAGGGCCGCGGCCACGAAGGCTCCGGCCACCTGGGCGATCGAATAGGGAAGAACTTTCTTCCAGGGAAATCCTCTGAAAATTGCCAGCGCCAGCGTGACAGCGGGATTCAGATGCGCTCCGGAAATTTTCCCGGCGACATAGATCCCCATGGTCACTCCCAGTCCCCATCCCAGAGTGATGTTGGTGAAGCCGCCGTGGATCACTTCGCCCGGCGTTGGTGGTCGGAAACAGCACGACCATGGCGACCACGCCAGTTCCCAACATGATCAGGACGAAGGTTCCGAGGAATTCGGCCGTCAACTCCGCCAGCAGAGAAAACTTGGGGTTCGTCATGGAACTCCTGAAGAGTCGCAACGTAGTCTAAATGAATCGCAATTAGCCGGTCCGGCAAAGTGAAAGCCGCAGTCGGACCCTGCTTCGTCCTAAACCATTGAATGCCCGATAGTTAGTATTTCTTATTATTCCCTTGAAGGAATATTCCACACATGGCATACTTTTTGTGTGCCTTGGGACGTTGAGTTCACCGACGAGTTTGAGGTTTGGTGGAATAGGCTCTCCGAAGACGATCAAGTGGAGATAGACGCGAAGGTTGACCTTCTCCAGGAGCACGGCCCCACACTCCCGAGACCTCATGCCGATGTGATCGTGAGCTCACGACCACGCGAATATGAAGGAGCTGCGAGGAAAAGTCGAAGATAGGCAATTGCGGATTCTGTATGCGTTCGACCCGACTCGCACCGCGATACTTTTGATTGGTGGAGACAAAACGGGCGACTCGAAGTGGTATCAGAAATTCGTGCCGGTTGCTGACGGTTTGTTCGATCTGCATTCACAGGAGCTCGAGAGAAAACGTTGGAAGTAGCGCAACAAGATTAACGGCCCGTACCGGCCGACACAGGAGAGCAACATGGCCAAGAATTTCAAGACACTTCGCGAAAAGATGTCTCCCGAGGCTCGAGAACGGTCCTCACGACTCGCGGCCAAATACCGCTCTCAGATGCCGCTTGATGAACTGCGCGAGGCCCGAGCGATGACTCAGCAGCATCTGGCTCGGATTTTGAAGGTCAATCAGGCTGCTGTGTCAAAGATGGAACGACGAACAGATATGTACGTGAGCACGCTTCAGGATTTTGTCCAAGCGATGGGAGGAGAACTCAAGATCACTGCGAGTTTTCCCGAGGGCACGGTCGAGATTCGGCAATTCCAAACCAAGGAAGACGGAGCAAGAGACGAATAAAACGGAGGCTCCATAATTCCCGCCGTCAAATCGCCGCTTTCTCCGCTTTGTCCTGACCGGGAGTTCGAAAAATACCGAGGAGCTGGGGATTGAAGCGTTTGGGGTGGGAGACGGGGATTGAACCCGCAACGTCCGGAGCCACAGTCCGGTGCTCTACCAATTGAGCTACTCCCACCGTTTCCTAGCGATTATAGCAACTGGGGTGAGAGCTGTCAGAAGGGAGAGGTGGACTCGATTGCAGAGGAAGTTTGCGAGCGCACGGCAGAGACGTTTGGGGGCACGACGAGGAGCTTAGGAATGTACGACAGCGGAGTTCGGGCGCACGACAGAGATTTTGGGGAGGGCACGACTTCAGTCGTGCCGCAAAAAGCCCCGCGCGGATGAGGCTTCAGCCGCTGAGGTGTGCTGGTTGCGGAAGCAAACCTCAGGCGCTAAAGCGCGCAAATTCGGCGATTTTGTGGCACGACTGAAGTCGCGCCCTTCCCATGGCATGCGGCTAAACCGCAAAGGCAGTCCGCGGCCTTTAGTGGCGACCCACGCCGACATATTCGAATCCCATGGCGCGAAGGCGAGTTGAGTCGAGCAGGTTCTTGGTGTCCACGATGACAGGACGCTTCAGCAGGTGCTTGATGCGATCGAAATCGAGGCCGCGGAATTCGGGCCAGCCAGTGCCGACGACCAGTGCGTCCATGCCCTCGCAGGCCGCGTACGGCGTTTCGCAATAGTGCACCGTGCCATTCAGTTCCATGCGCGCTTCCGGGATGGCTACCGGATCATAGGCGCGAACCCGGGCGCCCCGCGCCACCAGGTTCTGGGCCAGCCGGAGCGAAGAAGAGCCGGCGACCGAATTTGTGTTGGGCTTGAAAGCCAGGCCCAGAATTCCAACGTCTTTGTTCTGGACTGATTTCACCATGGTGGAGATCTTGTCCACGATGCGGTCGGCCAGGCTGAGATTCACCTCCCGCGCGGCGGTCAGCACCTTGAGAGAGACACCCTTGCCGCGCGCCAGTTCGGCCAGCGACTCCATATCAGACTCGGCGAAGATTCCGCCCATGCCGGCTCCCGGTTGCAGGCAGCGGGGAGCGATTTTCTTGTCCAGGCCGAGCGCCATAGCCAGGCTGACGGCGTCGGCGTTGACCTTCTCGCACAAGCTGGAAAGCTCGTTGATAAACGAAATCTTGGTGGCGACAAACGCGGTGGCCGATTCCCGCACCAGCTCCGCCGTCTCGTGATTGGTCACAATCACCGGCACGCCTCGCATCACCAGAGGATGAAGAATCTGATTTGAGCGCCAGCACCGCATCGTTCGATGCCGTGCCCAGGATGATCCGGTCGGGCCAGTTGAAATCTTCGACGGCGCAACCCGGAGTAAGAAACACCGGTTGCGATACGATGGCGGCCTTCAGTCCGGCGTCCTGGAGCCGCTTCTCCACGTTGGTGGCGGTCCCGACCGGCACCGGCGTCATGATGGTGAGAATGGGAGGCCGCGGCGCCAGGCGCGCAATCCGTACTGCCAGGTCCGCCAGGTGCTGCGGCGTGTCTTCCGCCAGAAAAATCACCTGCGCCTTGCGCGCGAACGATTCCATGTCGGTCGAATATGCCAACCGGCCGGAGCGCACGTTACGCTTGATGACTTCAGTCAGGTTTTTTTCGAAAAAGGGCACGTTGCCCTGCGCCATTTCGACCATGCGGGAACTATCGGGATGGCAGCATGTTACCGGAGTTCCGAAGTCTGCCAGACAGGCTGAAACTACTGTCCCAAGATAGCCTGACCCGTAAACCCCTGTCTGCATAAGCCTCCTGGCCGTAACGCCCCAAAACCCTTACGGGAAGCGGCTTTACGCAGCAACCCAACATCTTATGTACGCCCTGAACGGTGGCTTGGCAATAGACGGGAAGGCCATGTACTTCGGAGGAGGGAAGCGGGCACCAGACCTCAGACTTCGGCCCTCAAACGCAAGAAAAATCGGCCACGGATTTTCACGGATTTCACCCGGATAAGGCAAAAAACGAGATTTTGATTCGTGAAAATCCGTGAAAATCGTGGCGATGGTTCAAGGTTTGAGGTCCGAAGGTCCGAGGTCTGAAGTCTGACTACGAGACCAGCTGGCGGCCTAGCGGGACGCCGGCAAGATCGATCCAGCAATTCTGTTCGTCTTCGCGGACGAAAGTCAGTTCGCTTACCTGGATGTCGCGACTGCCTTCGAAATGGTTCCAACGCTCGCGAGCCACCTGGTAGGCCTCCTGGGCAAGGGGTTCATCGCTCATCTTCACGATGGTCAGATGCGGCATGTACGGCCACTCTTCCTGGGCGGCCAGGGCCTTCGTATTGAGCTGATCATGCAGTTCGCGCATGCGGTAGGACGCCTCCGCCACGCGGATGAAAACCGTGGGCGTGCGCGGGCAGAAGGTTTCGACATCGCCCAGCGTGACCGTAAATGCGGCGACCTGGCTGCACACTTCTTCCAGGGTTTCGAGCGCAGATCGCTCCGTCCCCTGCAGGAGGCGAGGCGGCAACACGGTCAGATGAGCTGCCAGATGAGGCAGATTTGGATGCAACTGGCGGCGGAGGTGTTCGACAAATTCCCCGACAGGATTTCTTACGTAGGCCACCAGGGCATAACGCGGGGTCAGCATGATCCATGCGAATTATACGCCGTGTGCGTACACGAAGTAATGCGTCGGCCCGCGACCGGCCTGATAAGTAACAGGTCGGCTATAATCGAATACGATGTTTGGTCACAGTCGGGGCGTAGCGCAGCCTGGTAGCGCACCTGCCTTGGGCGCAGGGGGTCCGCGGTTCAAATCCGCGCGCCCCGACCAAAGCTTTATCCCGGGCGGGCTGACGTCGCTCAGGGGAGTGCGAGGAAGGCATCGATCATGAACACCCTGGTTTCCGTTCTGATTCGCATTATTGAAGTGATGTTTGTGGCCGGCGTGGCCGGCTCTTCGATCGTGGTGATTCTGACTTCGGTGGAAGATTTCAAAATGCTGTTTGAGAAAGAAACCCCGCGCAGCAAGAAATAGAAATCCAGCCCAAACCACCTGGGGCAGATGTCCACATCTTCCCAGTCGAGCGAAGCTCGAGTTTCTTTTTAAGAAAATTGGCTGAGTACCAAAATCAGCGGAGACTTGCTCCGCTAGGGCAGCTTCAAGGCTGGTTCTGAGTGTAATCGCGATTTATCGCCAACAATCCTCTTGAGATACCGCCAACCCACCGCTTTCATTGACTTGCCTACACTTCCGCCATAGCATTCTTGCGCATGATCGGCCAGACCATCTCGCACTACCGAATCGTCGAGAAGATCGGCGGCGGTGGGATGGGCGTGGTCTACAAGGCCGAAGACTTAACCCTGCACCGGTTTGTCGCGCTGAAGTTTCTGCCTGAAGACGTCGCCAAAGACCCCCACGTCTTGGCCCGCTTCCAGCGGGAGGCGCAGGCGGCTTCCGCTCTCAACCATCCCAATATCTGCACAATCCATGAGATTGGACAGCAAGACGGCCATCCGTTTCTCGTTATGGAGTTTCTGGACGGCTTGACGCTGAAGCACCGCATCGCCGGAAAGGCGATGGAGACAGATGTATTGCTCGGTCTGGCGATCGAGATTGCCGACGCTCTCGACGCGGCACATTCGAAGGGCATCGTCCATCGGGACATCAACCCTGCAAATATTTTCGTCACCAAGACGCGGCCACGCCAAGATTCTGGACTTCGGGTTGGCGAAGGCTACGATTCCTACTACCTCTGCCAGTCAAATAGACGCGCAGAATACTCAGACTGCCGATCTCACCAGTCCAGGGACCGCGCTGGGCACGGTGCCCTACATGTCCCCGGAGCAGGTGCGAGCAAAGGAATTGGACGCTCGTAGCGACCTGTTCTCTTTTGGGACGGTGCTTTACGAGATGGCAACCGGCCAGTTGCCCTTTCGTGGTGAGAGTTCCGGGGTGATCTTCGACGGAATAATGAACCGCACACCAGTAGCCCCCGTAAGGTTGAACCCGGATCTGCCACCCAAGCTGGAAGACATCATCAATAAGGCGCTGGAGAAGGATCGGAACCTGCGCTACCAGGGCGCGGCGGAGATGCGCTCGGATTTGATGCGCCTGAAACGGGACACGGAGACAGGGCGAGCGGGAGTAGCTAGTTCCAATTCGGTGGCAGTGGTGCGGGATGCAGCAGCGCCGCAATCTGGGGCACCGCAAGGAGTGCCCAGTGATCTCGAACTCCTCAAACAGGCGAAGCATTCCAGACTGCTTCGTGGATGGCCATTGCTGACCTCCTTGGTGGTGCTGACGATCGCACTAGCTTTCTTTGTGATATTTCTGCTGCGAGCCAAACAGATTCAACGCGGGGTAGAAATCGTGCAGCTCACCGCCTTGCCTGGTTTCGAATTTGGTCCCAGTTTTTCTCCCGACGGATCCCAGATTGTCTTCACTGCGAATCCAACCGGAAGCGACAACGACATCTACGTGAAGGCAATTGGTGACGAAAAGACGCTTCGGCTCACGCAGCCGCCCGGGAATTCCGCTTGCCCCAATTGGTCTCCCGAGGGCAGAACCATCGCCTACCGGCACCAAAATGAGGTAAGTCCAGGTAAGTTCGAAAGTGCGGTATTCCTGATGACCCCTTTTGGCGGTGCCAAACATCAGATACGGCAAGTGTCCGACTCCTCGAGCTGCATCACATCGTGGTCGCCGGATGCCAAGACGCTGGCCTATGACGATAAGCCTCCTGGCGAGAATTCCGGGATTTTCTTGATGCCACTAACGGGCTCGCCTGCGGTCAGGATGACGACAGCGCCTGACACCATGTTGGATGGGTCTCCAGCCTTTTCCCCCGACGGTAAGCAGATTGCGTTCGTACGTAGCACAGACGAGGGCGGTCGCGCAGATCTTTATCTTGTCTCCGTACTCGGTCGCGAAGAGAGAAAACTTACGTCCCTCAATCGTGCGATAGGCTCTCTGACATGGACGGCTGACGGTAAAAGGATCATCTTTGCCGCCACTGGCTTCTTCGCAGGAGAAAGCGCCTGTTTTCGGTGACGGCTACCGGGGGTGAACCGGAACGGCTGCAATTTATCAGCTCTGATGCGGCATGACCTGCGATCTCACGGCAGGGTGACAAACTGGCCTACGTGACAGCATTCCTGGATTCGAACATCTGGAGAGTTTCCATGAAAGACGCCGCTGCGGCTCCTACCAAGGTGATTGCATCAACTCGGATGGATGTGCAACCGGCTTTTTCACCGGATGGAAGCAGATTGGCGTTTGTTTCCAACCAAGACGGCAAACTTGCCATCTGGGTCAGTGGTGCCGATGGCAAAGATCCGGTTCGGCTCGCAAGTGTGCCGACAGGTGGAGGAACGCCAGCGTGGTCCCCAAGTGGAAAAGATATCGTCTTCGATTCTAATGAGCGGGGTCGCTGGAATATAGTAGTCATCGGTGCTGTGGATAGCAATGAGGTGTGGCTCACGGATGGCAGCTCTGACAACAGAGCACCGTCGTGGTCAGCCGATGGCGATTGGGTTTACTTTACCTCAAATCGCAGCGGAAGGTGGGAGATCTGGAAAGCGTCGCTTCGTAGCAAAGAAGCAGTCCAAGTCACGCGGCAGGGCGGAGGCTACGGTCAGGAGTCCCTCGATGGAAAGTTCATCTACTACCAAAAACCGAGATCAACAAATAGATATGACTTCGGAGTGTTTCCAGAGATCTGGAGAATGCCCAGTGGCGGCGGTCCTGAAGAGCTGGTCGTGAATGTCAATGACCTGAGTGATCCAGTAGCATGACACCTGGTTCTGGCGAGTGACCACCCAGGGTATCTACTTCGTGGATAACAGTGCCAAACCTAACGCTCTCCTGAAGCTCTTTAGCTTCGCTACACGAACTGTTCGGACTGTGCGCCAGCTTGAAAAGCAGGCTTGGGGTGGACCTGGCCTGGCAGTTTCTCCGGATGGGCGGACTGTCTTGATAGGACAGCTCGATGATTCGGGCAGCGACATTATGCTAGTTGAGAACTTCCACTGAAGGTGGTCATCCGCAGGACTGCTGCCGCTTTCTGCTCGGGACTCTGTCGGAACCCCACACCGGCAATTCAGCATTCTTTTCGCAGAGGTCTTCGCCGTTAATCAACATCTCTGGATTAGCAACTGACCCTTCGCTCTTATCCCCAACCACGTCGCCTGGAACTAATTGGAGACAAAAAGGGATATGTCTATGCAATGAAAATGACAGGAAAATGCGTCCCCTGCCTTGAGGCACTGCTCACTACTCTACTTATCCCCTGCGGCATAAACGGCGGCCTTGGCTCCGGTTGGAGAAGGCCTATGCGGAGAAGGCGGGAGCCTGGAGTTCATCAAGACCGCCCATCTTATCGATCCGCTGCGTTCCCACCCGCGTTACGTCGACCTGCTGAAACGCATGTGCCTGCCGCAGTGACAACTTCCTCACGCTCTGGAAAGACGCCGACCCCGACATCCCCATCCTGAAGGAAGCCAAGGCGGAGTACGCGAAACTGAAGTAGCCGCCTCGACGATTGCGGCGGGACCATGGCTCCGACTCGCTGCGGACATTCTCAAGTGTTGTAATCAGGCGTTTACACGAACCACCATCTCCGACGCCTCCCCAGGGCGGACGAGGGCGTTCCTACGTGGAGCGTGCCAGCCACCAACGGCGCAGGGCCACCACTGACCAGATTCCTTCCACAATTCCAAACGGCCAGGCTCCCTGCAGGAAGCCGTAAATCGAGCCCAGCACGCAGGCCGCGCTGAACCCCAGAATGAACCAGCGGCTGCGATTCTCGAAGGCGTAGGTGACCAGCATCGCAGTTACGGCGAAGAGTCCGAAGAGAGTCAGGCGGCTCATAATCGGATCATAACCGGTCCAACCGCGGCTCCCGGCCTGGAAGGAGCTGAAATTTCATGTGGTGATCGAGGATTTTTTCTGTCTCCCACTATCGGGATGCGGAATCAAGGCTCAAATTCAGCTCCAGGACATTCACTCGCGGCTCGCCGAAGAAGCCCCATTGCCTGCCCTGGGTGTGCTGGGCGACGATTGTGCGCACCGCGTCTTCGCTCATGCCGCGCGCTTTGGCAATTCGCGGGACCTGGAACTCGGCGGATGCGGGCGTGATATCGGGGTCAAGTCCCGAAGCTGAAGTTGTGACCAGGTCGGCGGGGACTGGCTTGCCGGGATTCTCTGCCTGCGCGCTGGCCACATCACCGTTCACGCGATCGATCAGCTTCTGATTGGTCGGTCCAAAGTTCGTTCCGCCGGAACTGGTGGCATCGTAGCCATTGCCTGCCGCGGAAGGCCGCGGGTGAAAATATCCCGCGCCGACGAAGGGTTGGGCGATGATGCGCGAGGCCACGATCGTCCCGTTGCGCTGCACCAGTTGTCCGTTGGCCTTGTCGCGGAAGAAGAGTTGCGCGAGCGCGGTGACGACCAGGGGATAAACCAAGCCCAGCAGAACGGTGGTCACGACGGTCATCAGTACGGAAATCAAGAGATTCTTTTTCATGTTGTTCTTTTTGCTGTTTGCTTCTTAAATCTGAATTCTCAAATCTCAATTCTGAAATTTCCTAGGCCATCCCGATGCGCGTGATGAGCATATCAATCAGCTTGATGCCAATGAACGGAACGATGATTCCGCCCAGGCCGTAGATCAGCAGATTGTTACGCAAGAGCGCAGCCGCGCCCATGGCGCGATACTTCACGCCGCGCAGCGCCAGCGGGATCAGCGCCACGATAATCAGCGCATTGAAAATTACCGCCGACAAAATTGCCGACCCCGGCGTCTTGAGATGCATGATGTTGAGCGCGTTCAGCACGGGGAAGGTGCCGGCAAACATTGCCGGGATGATGGCGAAATACTTGGCCACGTCGTTGGCGATGGAGAACGTGGTCAGCGCGCCGCGAGTCATCAGCAACTGCTTGCCGATTTCGACGATCTCGATCAGCTTGGTGGGATTGGAATCCAGGTCCACCATGTTGCCCGCTTCTTTTGCGGCTTGCGTGCCGGTGTTCATGGCGACGCCGACGTCGGCCTGGGCCAGGGCGGGAGCGTCGTTGGTGCCGTCTCCGGTCATGGCTACCAGTTTTCCGTCAGCCTGTTCGCGGCGGATCAGGTCCATCTTTTCCTTGGGCGTGGCCTGGGCGAGAAAATCATCGACCCCGGCTTCGCGCGCGATGGCGGCGGCGGTGAGCGGGTTGTCGCCCGTGATCATGACGGTGCGAATGCCCATGGAGCGAAGCTGGCTGAAGCGTTCCTTGATGCCGCCCTTCACGATGTCTTTGAGATAGATCACGCCCAGCGCCTGCTTATTCTCGGAGACCACCAGGGGCGTGCCGCCAGAGCGGGCGATCTGTTCGACCGTTGCCTGGACTTCCTTGGGGAGACCGTTGCCGTTCACCGAGGAGATATATTTTGCGATCGCGTCCGATGCGCCCTTGCGGATCTCGCGGCCGTCCAGATTGACGCCTGACATGCGGGTCTGCGCGGTGAAGGGCACGAAGTGCGCTTCGTGCTCGGCCAGGTTGCGTCCGCGCAGGCCGTATCTTTCTTTTGCCAGAACCACAATCGAGCGGCCTTCGGGAGTTTCATCCGGCAGCGATGACAGCTGGGCGGCGTCGGCGAGTTGGGCCTCGGTCACTCCGGGCGCGCAGAACAAATTCCGCAGCCTGGCGATTTCCCAGAGTGATGGTGCCGGTCTTATCGAGCAGCAGAGTGTTGACGTCGCCGGCGGCCTCGACCGCGCGTCCCGACATGGCCAGCACATTGTGCTGCACCAGGCGGTCCATGCCGGCGATGCCGATAGCGGAAAGCAATCCGCCGATGGTGGTCGGAATCAGGCAGACCAGCAGTGACACCAGCACGAAGACCGTCTGCGGCGATCCGGAGTAAATGGCGAACGGCTGCAGCGTGACTACGGCCAGCAGAAAGATGATGGTCAAGCCCGCCAGCAGGATGTTGAGCGCGATTTCGTTCGGCGTCTTCTGGCGCTCGGCGCCTTCGACCAGCGCGATCATGCGATCGAGGAAGGTCTCTCCGGGATTGGAAGTGATCTTGATCTTGATGTAGTCGGAGAGCACGCGCGTGCCGCCGGTGACGGCCGAGCGGTCGCCTCCGGCTTCGCGAATCACGGGCGCGGATTCGCCCGTGATCGCGGACTCGTCGACCGACGCAACGCCTTCGACAATTTCGCCGTCCCCGGGAATGAATTCACCCGCGGCCACCGAGACCAGGTCGCCGGAACGCAGCTTCGAACTGGCGATCTTTTCGATCTTGCCATCGGGCAGCAACGCGATTGGCGACGGTTTCCGATCGGGCCTTGCGCAGGGCCTCCGCCTGCGCCTTGCCGCGGCCTTCGGCCATGGCTTCCGCGAAATTGGCGAACAGCACCGTGAACCACAGCCAGAGCGTGATCTGGAGATTGAAGCCAAACTGGCCCTGGTGGCGCAGTACATCGCGCACCAGCAGGACGGTGGTCAGCACGCTGCCGACTTCCACCACGAACATGACGGGATTGCCCATCATCTTGCGGGGATTCAGCTTCAGCAGCGACTCCCAGATCGCGCCGTCGCACGATCTTCAAATCCCAAATCGCCTTGCCTTTTTTTTCTGACATATGCTCCTCAGAAAGTCTTTCCGGCCTGCATCAACAAGTGCTCGAGAATCGGTCCCAGGCTCAGCGCCGGGAAAGAACGTCAGCGCGCCCACGATCACAATCACGCCCACCAGCAGCACGCTGAACAGCGGCGTGGTCACCGGGAACGTGCCCAGCGATGGTGGAACATATTTTTTCTTGGCCAGGTTTCCGGCAATCGCCAGCATGGGGAGAATCATGAAGAAGCGCCCGATCAGCATGGTCATTCCGCCGGCGATGTTGTACCAGGGGGTGTTCCCGTTCAGTCCGCCGAAAGCCGAGCCGTTGTTGCCAGCCATCGAGGTGAAGGCGTAGAGAATCTGGGTGAGGCCGTGCGGACCGGCATTGCTGATGCTGGAAGTGCCGAATCCCTTCACCGACGAAATGCCAGCCAGCACCAGAATGACGAGCGGAAAGACCAGCGTCACCAGCATGGCCATCTTCACGTCGTAGGCTTCGATCTTCTTGCCGAGATATTCCGGCGTCCGGCCGACCATGAGCCCGGCGATGAACACCGACAGGACGACGTAGATCAGAATTCCGTAGAGGCCCGCGCCGACTCCGCCAAAAACGGTTTCGCTGAGCATGATGTTGGCCAGCGGCACCATCCCGCCCAGCGGAGTGTAGGAATCGTGCCAGCCGTTGATGGCGCCGCAACTGGCGTCGGTCGTGATGGTGGCAAAGAGGGTCGGAGTCGGCAATGCCGAAGCGGACTTCCTTGCCTTCCATGTTGCCGCCCGACTGCGTCAGGCTGGCGCGCTGGTCCACTCCCTTGAGCAGCGGATTGCCTTTGGCTTCGGCCCAGTAGGCGGTGGTCACGCCGGCAAGAAACAGAATCGCCATGGCCGCCCAGACCGCCCAGCCGTGACGCTGCGATCCAGTCATGCGGCCGAGAGTGTAGGTCAGGCCGGCAGGGATCGCGAAGATCGAAAGCATCTGCAGATAGTTGCTGAGCGGCGTGGGATTCTCGAAGGGATGAGCGCTGTTGGCGTTGAAGAAGCCGCCGCCATTGGTGCCCAGCATCTTGATCGCTTCCTGGGAAGCGACCGGTCCCTGCGCGATCACCTGGTCGGTGACCGTGTCCATTACCGGCTTGCCGTCGGGGCCCACGACCGGCTTGCCGTCGGTGACCCGTTGGCACTTGCTGCGGTTCGACCAGTTTCACCGTGTCATAGGGCCTGAGGTTCTGCACCACGCCTTGCGAGACCAGAACCAGCGCGAAAACGATGCACGCCGGCAGCAGTACCCACAGAGTGGCGCGCGTCAGATCGACCCAGAAGTTGCCGATCGTTTCTTTTTCCCGGCGGGCGATGCCGCGAATGAACGCAATCGCCAGCGCAATGCCGACCGCCGCGGAAGCGAAGTTGTGATAGGCCAGCCCAGCCATCTGCGTGAGATAGCTCATGGTGGCTTCGCCGGTATAGTTCTGCCAGTTGGTGTTGGTGGTGAACGAAGCTGCCGTGTTGAAAGCCAGATCGGGAGCCACTGCGGCGAACTTCTGCGGGATTCCAGGGCAGGAACTGCTGCGTGCGTTCAATCAGATACAGCACCAGCATGGAAACGCCGCTGAACAGCAGCATGGAGAACGCATATTCCGTCCAGCGCATCTCGTGTTCTTCGTCCACCAGGGTCAGGCGGTACAGCAGGCGCTCGATCGGACGCAGCACCGGATCGAGAAACGTGCGCTCGCGGCTGAACACGCGCGCCATGAACACGCCGATCGGCTTGGTCAGCGCCAGTATCACAGCGAGATATACGATGATCTGCAGCCAGCCATTTGCGGTCATTTCAGAACTTCTCCGGCCGGAGCAGGGCGTACAGCAGGTAGACCATCAGCCCTGCACTCACAATCAGCATGATGATCGATTCAGCATCCATGGCATTCACCTCAACGAATGCGATCGCAGAACTTCACGTACGCGATAGAAATCAGAAAGAAGGCAATTGTCCCTGCTACGAAAATAATGTCTCGCATGTTCGTGTGCTCCCGGGGTTGCTCGGCTTCAGCCCGAGCGATAACGATGTTCGACTGGGAAATGAAGTTCCTGGCCTGGTTGCTCGAGCGTTACCACAAACCGCCCACCTGAGGTGTCGCTGATTCTGCGTCCGGCGTTGGAGGCGAGAGCTGTCGTGATTCGGACGACTCCCATCCCAAGTCCGGCGGCGGAATTTACCGTGAATCTTCGAGATGGAGCCGCTGCGCGGGCGATATCTTCCCCGGAGTTTGCTCCCGAGGGCGAAACGAGTACGCGGAACGCATGTCCCCATCCTCAACTGTCAACGCGACAAAGAAACGGACCATGAATCCGATCCCCAAAACGCAGACTGACAGGATGAGCGTTGTGACGATTGCCGGGCTCGCGACTATCTCCAGGTTAGCCATTGTCGACCTCTCAATAGCATTGGATAGTTTGCGGCATAAAGTTTGTATAAAAAGTGCATAAAAAATTCGTAAAGGTAGCTATCAGATTAGACAGAAATGAGTTAGCGCACACCGTCTCTGCCGTGGGATGCCTGTCAGCTAGTCTTGCGCGTGCGTACAGCTAAAGTTACTTCGGGATGGGAGGAACACGAGATCAGGCTTGGCCGGTGGGTTCGAAACGGTATCCGACCCAGGGCTCGGTGATGATGTAGCGGGGCGTCTCTGTGGAATCTATTTTCTTGCGAAGTTGTCCGACCAGCACCCGCAAGTGCTCGGGTTGTTCGAGGCTGTTTGGCCCCCAGATGGCGAGAAGAAGAGTTCGATGCGTCACCACCCGGCCAGCGTGTCGAGCCAGGTAGAGAAGAAGTTCGAATTCCTTGGGGGTGAGCCGGACTTCGGCGTTCTTGACGACGACCCGGAACGCATCCGAATCAATTTTGAAGTCGCCGATGGCGATGGTTCGCTGGGCGGCGTCTTCGGTGGGCTGCGTCCGGGCCAGGTTTCTTCGCACCCTTGCCAGCAGTTCGTCCATGCCGATCGGCTTGGTGACATAGTCGTCGGCGCCGGCGTCGAGCGCTTCGACTTTGGTTTTCTCTTCACCTTTCACCGACAGCACAATGATGGGCAAGGTGGACTCCGCCCGCAGCTGCCGGCACAGTTCGATGCCATTCATATTGGGCATGGAAACGTCAGTGATGACCAGGTCGGGCTGCCACTCCCGCGCCGATCGCAGGCCACTGTGACCGTCATCGGCGGTGCGGACTTCGTAACCGCTGCCGGTGAGGGTGGTGCGCAGGACACGCGTGATCTGCGGCTCGTCGTCGACTACCAGGATGCGTTTTTTGTCAGTCATTAATGTATTAAGACAGGATTACGACGATTGCTGGGTGACGATGTGGACGTCCACCGGCGGCGCGTCCCGGAGAAATTTGTGGATGGCATTCAAATACAGATATCGCTTCCAGCCTTTCACCGCGGAGTGGCCGAACACGACCTGGGTGATGTGTTTCTCGCGCACGAATTCGGCGACGGCTTTGGCCACGGTGGGTGACTTCAATTTGACCACCTGGGCGCCTACCGCTTCAGCGAAGCGAACGTTGGAGGCGAGAGTGCGCTGATTAGCTTCGTTGTCGTCGACTCCAATGTCGACATAAACCACGTACAGTTCTCCGTCGAGCCTCTTCGCCATGCGGGCTGCACGCGCAATCAATTGCTGTGCCGCAGGATTGGAGCTGATAGCAACCGCAAATCTCTCCCGTATCCCCAGGTTGCGGTCGCCGCCTTCTTTGTCGAGGTAGGTTTCGAGACTGCGGTCGACTTCCTGGGCCACTTCCTGCAGGGCCAGTTCGCGGAGAGCAATCAGGGTGCCCGGACGGAAGAAATTTGACAGCGCCTTCTCCACCCGGTCCAGCGGATAAATATCGCCGCGCCGCATGCGGGTCTGCAGCGCTTCCGGCGTGAGGTCCGCCATGACCACTTCCCGCACCCGTTTCATTACCCAGTCGGGGACGGTTTCCCGCACCGTGACCCCGCTGATGCGTTGCACGCTGGGCGCGACACTCTCCAGGTGCTGAACATTCATCGTGGTCAGGACGCAAATGTCGTTGTCCACCAGCTCCAGCACATCTTCGTAGCGCTTGTGATGGCGGCTGCCTTCGATGTTGGTGTGGGCCAACTCGTCGACCAGGACGACCGCCGGCTTGCGGGCGAGAATTGCGTCCAGGTCCATCTCCTCGAAGACGGTGCCTTTGTATTCGAGTTTTTTTCTGGGAACAGTTTCGAGCTTCTCGGCGAGTTCCACCACTCCCTTGCGGCCATGGGTCTCTACGATGCCGATGACTACATCCTCGCCGCGGCTCTTCCGCCGGATGGCCTCGCTCAGCATGCTGTAGGTTTTTCCCACGCCGGGGGCATACCCGAGGAACAGCTTGAGGGTGCCACCCTTTTGTTCGGGTGCGGCTTCCTCGAGCCACTGCTCTGGAGTCTTGGTCATTGCCGCCTATTGTCGTAGACTGCGTTCAATTTGTCGACATCGGCTACAATCTGTGCTCGTGAATCAGTCTGCAATCAGGATGGCATCCCGTTTTCTTGCCTGCGCCGCAACTCTGTTCGTCATCGTGCGGGTCTACACCCGGGTCATCCACGTAAATCCCACGACCGTCGCGCTGACATTTCTGATTTCTGTCCTGATCGTGTCCGCGGTTTGGGGCCTTCGTTACGCATTGTTCACTGCGTTCGTCGCGGCGGCCGCGTTCAATTATTACTTTTTGCCACCTACCGGCACCTTCACCATCGCCGACACGCAAAACTGGGTAGCCCTCTTTGCCCTGCTGACCACCGCCGTGATTGCCAGTGAATTGTCAGACCGCGCACGAAGGCAGGCGGACGAAGCGGTGGGCCGGCGTCGCGAGCTGGAACGGCTGTATAGCTTCAGCCAGCAATTGCTCACGGCTGACAACGTCCTGCAATTGCTGAATGCGGTGCCGCACCATGTGGTCGAATCGTTCGGCGTGTCTGCCGCCGCCGTCTACGTGGCGGACAAGGGCAATATCTATCGCTCCGGAATCGAAGTACCCGAGCTTGATGTGGACCAGCTCAAGTCCATTATTGCGCGCGGCGAGCCCATGGTGGATAGCGCCCGCAATCTGAGCTACACCCCGCTGAAGTTGGGGGTGAGAACAGTGGGGGCGATTGGCGTTGCTGGAAATCTTTCCCGCCAAACCCTGGCGGCGGTGGGAAGCCTCATCGCCATTGCGGTAGAGCGCGCCAATGCGGTAGAGACACTGGCCCGGTCTGAAGGGGCGCGCGAAGGCGAACGGCTGCGTTCGGCAATCCTCGATTCCGTGACCCACGAGTTCCGTACTCCTCTGACTTCAATTAAAGCCTCGATTACCAGCCTGCTCTCCCCCACCGGCCTGAGTGCCGACGATCGCCAGGAACTGATGACGGTGATCAACGAAGAAAGCGATCGCTTGAACCGCCTGGTCGGAGAGGCCGCGGAGGTCGCGCAACTCGAGTCCCATGAATTTCAACTCGATCTGCAATCGAGCCGTGTGCTGGACCTGGCGAAGGCCGCCGTGAACGAGGTGAAACAGACGCTGGGCAAGCATCCGCTGGAGATCGTGGTGCCGGAGAACATCAGCTTGCGTCTGGACCCCGACCGCATCAAGGAAGTGCTAGTCCAGTTATTGGAGAATGCAGCCAAGTATTCGCCACCCGAAGCTCCCATCCGGATCACGGCCGAGGCGAAGGGCGCCAACATCGAAATCAGCGTCGCCGACCAGGGCGCCGGCATCGATGACATGGAGCAGGTGCTGATCTTTGACAAGTTTTATCGCGGCAAGAACCAGCGCTACCGGGTGCAGGGGACGGGTATGGGTCTGGCCATCGCTCGGGCGATTGTTGAAGCCCATGGCGGTAAGATCGGCGTCACCAGCCAGCTGGGATGCGGCTCGGTATTTTATTTTCTCTTGCCCGTGCGCCCGTAGCGAACGGCCTTCGCGGGCGCGGTCTCACCTGCAGGGCCACGATGGCGGAGCAGCGCCAGCGCGGTGACGTCGTTGTGGGCCGGAGGAGTCTCCATGAACTGCTCGGCGGACTGCAGAATTTCCAGACACAAATCCTGGGCGGTGAGGGCAGACGCTTCCTGGAAACTTTTCTTCGCGCCTTCCAGGCCGAATTCCTGATCGTTGTGCGCGGCCTCGGCGATCCCGCGTGACACCAGCAGGAGCGCGGCGCCGGGCCGCAGAGCGCAGGTCGAGGCGCTATGCGTGGCGTGCGAGAAGATGCCGAAGGGCAGGCCGCTGGCCTCCAGTTGAGTAATGCCTGACTCGTCGCGAAGCAGCGCCGGGGTGTGCCCGGCGTTGGTATGGCAAACCGTGCCCAGATCCTCGTTGTAGCAGCCGATAAACGCGGGACAGCTTCTAATGCCGCCGGCATCTTGCAGGATCGTGCGGTTAACTTCGTGGCAAAGCGCTACCATGGCTTCGGCCTCGTTGAAATCCTTGCCGGCAAAGAATTCCACTGCGCGCTTTCGGAAGGTGTCTTGAGCTGCAACCAGGATCGCGCGCGTGTCCTCTCGCCTGCCCGCCAGATCGAACAGGCCGAATAATACCCGCGACGGACCGACGCGCAGGAATTCGTAAAAGTCGCCGGCCACACGCTGGCCGTGATAAACGGCCGCAACTTCCGCATCGCGGAGTAACGGCGCGTCCGAATGGCGGGGGTCGGCAGGCTGTAGCGCTTCAACACCCTTGAACCGGGATCGCACCAAAACGCCCGGAGGCGGGTTCGGCGCGGGAATGATTTCTAACCTTCGCGTCATATTTCTCTCAGCCCCGGTTCTCAGACCCAGTGCGGCAGGTGCTCCCTCGAACCACCTAATCGGCAGTTCTCTCCGGGAGGGTTAGAGGTGCCCACCCCAGGGGAGGTTGTCCTGACCGGTTGGCTGAACACACAGAAGGGCTTACGTCGGTAAACCGACTTAAAGAGGCCTTTCGACCGCGGAATTCCTGTCGATGCCACAATGCGCGGGCGGTCCTGGCTTGAGGCTCTACATGCTAGATGCTGGGAGATGTGGAGCCTCAAGCGCTCATAATCCTCGCGGCGCACATTTCTGCTCCGTTTCGCTTCCCGATGACTTCCTGAGGCGCTGTGTCCCGGTGCTTCGCACCCTGTGGCCCGGTGGTGCCGTCTGCTGGCACTACGGGGCCATTTACGTCACTCTAAGGGAAATCTAACCTGCATTTGAGCAGTTCTGGGGGAGGGCTGTTCGACGGGCGTCCCAAGACTCAAACCTGGGTCTGGGGCGCTTTCGTTTTTGTGTCCGGGAAGGGTAGGTATAGACCAGACCGTTCTGGTTGCTTAAGGTCGTTCCAACTCAGGAATACCGGAAGCGTATGCCTCCTGTCCGCGAAATAACATCGGGACAGTGTCCCTCCAGATGTGCAAATCCGGAAGGCCTACCAAATTCCATCGAGAACTCGAATGGCCTCGAAGTCCAACCTGGGCTTGGTACTAAGTGGAACCACCCATGCGGGTTATGAGCATTCTTGCGCGCGCCCGGAAACGCGCGAATTGTCATTTTACTGGTCCCAGATGGGGACAGACCATCGCTTCCACAAGCTTTCCACAGGATGTGGAAGTGGAGTTGTAGCGAAAATTCAGATCGAGGAATTTCCCTATTCCGCTTCTCCCATGCCGTCCTGGGCCATGGATTCGAAGCGGGTGGACCGCTTGACGAAGGCCATCTTTACCCGGCCGGTGGGGCCGTTGCGCTGCTTGGCGATAATGATCTCGGCAACGCCGTCCAGTTCGGGTTCGTCGGGCTTGTAAACCTCTTCCCGGAAGATGAACGCCACGACGTCGGCGTCCTGCTCGATCGACCCCGATTCGCGCAGGTCGGCGAGTTGGGGACGATGGTCGCCGCCCCGGCTTTCCGGCGCGCGGCTTAACTGGGAGAGCGCGACCACCGGCACATCGAGTTCCTTGGCCAACCCCTTCAGCCCACGAGAGATCGCAGAAACTTCCTGGGTGCGGTTTTCGTAGCGCTTGCCTCCACCTGACATCAGCTGCAGGTAGTCCACGATGATCAGGTCGAGGCCACCCTTGCCTGCTTCAGGCGCCGAGCTTTTGCGCGCATTTCGCTCAGGCTGATTCCGGGCGTGTCATCGATGAAAATAGGCGCGTGCGCCAGTTGCTCCATGGCGTGAACCACTTTGTCCATATCGTCGCGCCACAGCGAACCGGTACGCATCTTGTGCGAATCCACACCGGCCTTGGAACACAGCAAACGAAGCAGCAGGGCCTCGCGCGACATTTCCAGCGAGAACATGCCGACCACCTTTTGGTCCAGGATGGAGGCATTCTCCGCAATGTTCATGGCGAAGGCGGTCTTCCCCATAGAGGGACGAGCCGCGATGATGATCAGGTCGGAGCGCTGCAGGCCGCTGGTCATTCTCATCCAGATCGGTGTAGTGCGTGGCCAGTCCGGTGATGCGCTGGCCGCGCTGCAGCAGTGCGTCGATCGATCCGAACTTTTCCTTGACGATCTCCTGCGACACCCATGAAGCCGCGGCCGATGCGCTTTTCGGAGAGCTGCATGATGGCAGCTTCGACGTCATTGAGAACTTCCTCAGCGGGATCGCTCTGGTCGGCCGCGCGCGCGATGGCAGAATTAGCGGTGTGGATCAGTCCGCGCAGCAGCGCCTTATCGCGAACGATCTTGATGTAATGCTCGATGCTGGGACGGTCGGGGACGCCATCCACCAGGCCAGAGATGTAGCCAACGTCGCCGATGGCCTCGAGTTCCTTGTGGCGGTCGAACTCTTCGACCAGCGTGATCATGTCGATCGGCCGGGAAGACTCGGCCAGATCCATCATGCGGGTGTAAATGCGGCGGTGAGAGTCGAGCGAAAAGTCTTCGGGCTTGAGATGCTCCGCGGCCTGGTTGTACGCGAAGTTGTCCAGGAGAATTGCGCCGAGAATGGAGCGCTCGGCTTCGACGTTGGCCGGCAGGCTGTGCGCGAGACTGTAATCGGTAGTTGCCAATGTCTGTTTATTTCTTAAGAGAGTTGGTTTCCAATCGCGAAGGCGATACTAGCTGCAACGCGGTTGTGGACGTCCCGCGGTATCTTCGGAAAACTGGAAACAACGCGAATTTTTTCGGCCGCATACGTGCTATGTCAGTATAGGAGAACAAAAAGCGAATTATCAAGTGTGAGTATGGGTGCTCCGGGCGTTACAGCAGGTTCGATTTCGCGTGAATCGGAGAAAAGCTGCAGGCAAAAAAGCCCAATAAAAATGCGGCCCAGGCCAGCCACCTGGGCCGCATCGCTTGTGAGTGCGATGTCTACAGGCTTCACCGCCTTAAGCGACGAAACGTGTGGTCGGGAAACCGCGCTCCCGAAGGAGCGTACGTCTACCGGCACACCCTGCAGACAATCAATCCGCAAATACTAGATTTGCAGATATTGATTGGCTCTGACTGCGGAAGCGGCGGCGCCAGTCCAGCTTTTTAGGGAAGGACTCTCTGAGGAGGCCGCAACGCCCGAGTTTCCTGAAACGCGCCGAAGCACATTTCGAAAAACCCTCCCGGTGATTCACCCTCGAGAACCACCAGTCACCGCCGGCTCTGTTACAGTCGCGAGCCAGCTCAATGCATCTCACATTTGCACTGTCAGCACTCTGCGCGTATTCGGAATCATGCGCAACACGAAATTGGGGTTTGCTTGTGCAGAAACTGTGGAGGACGAGACTTCCTTGTGGAAACGGAAGGAAAAAGCGGAGAAAATTCCGGACCGCGGATTTACACCGATGAACGCGGATCGATCTATTCTTTTTTGTTCACAGCCAACTATGTTTTTTCGCGCTTCTACGTTACAGAAAACAAAAGGCACGACCGAAGTCGTGCTCTTAGATTCGTGCGATGCGTGCAAAATCCGTGGGCCGGACCTTTAGTCGCGCACTCAATTCAAAAACAACCAGCAACTTCCACGAAACCGGATGTCGAATGGGATTTTCCGCTCTCCCGAAACGCTCCAGAAAGCAAAAACCCCGAGAGTCACTCGGGGCTTGGAAGTTGATACTGGACGCTGCCTGCATTCAAATCATAAACCTCCTGATGGGGTTGTCAAGCTTTCTCAATAAGTGGGAGTGACCGCGGAGGGCGAGGGATTTGAACCCTAGTGGCTGACTAGGTCACTCGACTGCTTCGCAGGCAGCGGCCAGTACCCACTGGCAACACCCTCCAGACGCTGTCCTGGCGAGAACGATCATATTTCCCGCTCTGCAGTTGGGACATGAGTTAGCCGGAAATATTTCGAAATCGGTGCTGATATGGGAACAGAAAAAGGCACGACCGAAGTCGTGCCCTTAAATCCGTGCAAATCCGTGGTGAAGCCCTAGTCGCGCACTCCATCCAAAAACGCCCGCAACTTGCGCGAACGCGACGGATGCCGCAATTTCCGCAACGCCTTCGCCTCGATTTGGCGAATGCGCTCGCGAGTTACAGCGAAAGACTGGCCCACTTCTTCCAGCGTGTGCTCCGAACCGTCTTCCAGGCCAAATCGCATCTTGATGACTTTTTCTTCGCGCGGCGTGAGCGTGCGCAGCACCTGCGAAGTCTGGTCTTTCAAGTTGACGTTGATCACGGCCTCGGCCGGCGAGACTACGGCGCGATCTTCGATGAAGTCGCCCAGATGCGAATCTTCCTCTTCGCCGATCGGCGTTTCGAGGGAGATCGGCTCCTGTGCGATCTTCAGCACCTTGCGCACTTTCGCCACCGGAATATCCATGCGCTTGGCGATTTCTTCCGACGTCGGTTCGCGTCCCAGTTCCTGCACCAGCTGCCGCGAAGTGCGGATCAGCTTGTTGATCGTTTCGATCATGTGCACCGGGATGCGAATCGTACGCGCCTGATCGGCAATGGCACGAGTGATGGCCTGCCGAATCCACCACGTGGCATAAGTCGAAAACTTATACCCGCGGCGGTATTCGAACTTGTCGACTGCCTTCATCAAACCGATGTTGCCTTCCTGGATCAGGTCGAGGAATTGCAAACCGCGGTTGGTGTACTTTTTCGCGATGGAAACCACCAGGCGGAGGTTGGCCTCGATCAGTTCCCGCTTGGCCTGCTCCGCATCCATGTCCCCCTGGATGATCTCCCGTTGGGTCCGCTTGAGTTCCTGAAAGGAAACCCCGGCTTCGCCCTCCAGTTTTTCCAGTTCAGAACGGACGGAGCGCGACTGGCGGCGATAGTCTTTCTTCTGCTCTTCGCTGCGCGTGGCTTCCGCTTTGCGTTCCAGGTTCTGGGATTGCCGGTCGAGCGACCGCATGGTGTCGACCGTCTTGTTGACCCGGTCGATCAGCCGCTTGCGCTCGGCGTTGGTAAAACCCAGCTTGCGGACGCACAGCGAAACGGCCACCACTGCGCGCGCCAGGTTCAAGCGAGCACGGCGATAGTCCTTGGGGCGTTTCTTCTGCGAGACGGTGGCGAACTTCTCGATCAACTGGCTGGCCTTCTTGTAAGCTTTGGCCAGGTCATCGATCTTTCCAGTAAATTCCTTCAACCGGTTCTGAAGGATCTCGTCGGTGATCTCCTCCTCATCGAAGGTGACCACTTCCTTGATGGAGCGGACGCCTTTCTTGAGGTCTTCGCCCATGGCCAGCAGTTCGTTGATGACAATCGGAGACCGCGAGAGCGCTTTCAGCACGCGCAGTTGTCCGCGCTCGATGCGTTTGGCGATTTCAACTTCGCCTTCGCGCGTGAGCAGCGGCACAGTTCCCATCTCGCGCAGATACATGCGGACGGGGTCGTTGGTTTTTTCCAGAGCGCCGGGGGTGAGGTCGAGTTCGACGTCCTCGCCGACTTCTCCTTCTTCTTCAAACTTCTTGTCGAGCGCGGACGAGGGAAGTTTCGGTCCCTCGAGCACATCGATGCCCTGCGTGCCAATGGTGGTCAGCAGATCGTCCAGGTCCTCGGGAGAATGCACGTCGTGCGGGATAAGGTCGTTGACCTGGTCATAGGTCAGATATCCCTTCTCTTTACCTGTGTCGATCAGCTTTTTGATATCGTCGTACTTGTCGTCAAGAGCCAAGACGGATTACCTTCTTTTCGTCCTACGAAAAGGACAGAGAGCGTTTTTTAGCGGTGGGAACGTGAAGCGGCGAGCTGCGCGCCGGGCACAAACCTACGAATTATAGCATCGGATGGGTTTAGTGGGATATCAGCGATCGGCTGATTTTTGACACACCCCGTCCATGTTCCCGTCAACTATCGAATTAGATGTTATCGAACTCCATTTAGTTTCATAGTGTTTTGGCAACTACGCCGGGCGGGCCACGGGTCCGTCGTCAGCCAGGCTGGGGTCCATGAGGGCCCGCTTGAGCCGCATTTTTTCCTCTAAAAGGGCCTGAATTCGGCCGGCCTCCTGTCCCCGCGCGGACTGCAGTTCGCGCTGCACCCGTTCCAGCTTCCGTCTGAGTTGGATGCGCCGCAGGGCCCGCACCGCCCCCTCCAACCGCTCGGCGGAAAGCTCCTCGTCATCCTTCATCAGGATGGAAGCCAGCAGGTTGCGGTCGGCCTCTGGCAGGGGCAGATCAGTGACGTGGACAGCCTCAGACCGCAGAAGGACCTCGATCAGCGACTCGGTCGCCACTCCCTGGTGCAACCGCTCGCTCTTGAGGACGAACTGGGCCTGGCGGCACGGATCGAACTCCTCTTCCGCGCCGTCGCGGGCGGAAAGATGCTCTTCCGAGGTCTGCATCTCTGTGGCCGAGACCAGCGCCCGGATCAATATCTTCTCCGCGTCCGTGATCTGCGCCTCGGCCGGGGCTTTCAGGGTGGCGGTAGAGCGGCTGGCGGCAGCGTGCTTCAACTCCTGCCGCAGGACCGACGAGTCGATGCCCAGCTTCTGCGCCATCTCCCGGGCCAGTTCATCGCGCACGATGCGGCTGGGCACGCGCTGGATATGAGGCAGCAGATAGTTCACCGCCTTTACCTTGCCTTCGGCGCTGCGGACCGGGAACTGGGCCCGCGCCCGCTCGATGAGATAGTCGAAATACTTCTGCGAATTCCTCAGCGCGCCGGCATAGGCGTCTTTCCCTTTGCGACGGATGAACAGGTCGGGATCGAATCCCGACTCCAGAGTAAGCACTTTCACCTGAAATTCTTCTTCGACCAGCAGGCCGAGGGTGCGTTCGGTGGCCTTGGCGCCAGCCGTGTCAGGATCGAAATTGACTACGACGTTTTTCGTAAAGCGCGCCAAAAGCCGAGCCTGAAGTTCGGTAAATGCAGTTCCTGAGCTGGCGATCACGTTGTGGAAGCCCGCGGCAAAGACTGAAATGCAATCCATCTGACCTTCGACCAGGATGGCGTAATCCAGTTTGCGAATCGCTTCCTTCGCCTGGTCGAGACTGAACAACATCCGTGACTTGGAGTAGATCGCAGTCTCGGGCGAATTTAAATATTTGGGTCCTGCTTTCTCATCGGCAGAAAGGGTGCGCCCCGTGAATGCAATTACGCGGCCGGCCTCGTTGGTGATGGGAAACATGACGCGGTTGCGGAATTTGGAATACATGGAAGCGGTCGTTGGCCGTTGGTCGTTGGCCGTTGGCTTAATCCTGGCTGCGGGATCCCTTGCGCCTCGTCTCTGCGTGTGTCATCCCGAGCGGAGTCGAGGGACCTTGTGTTTTGCTGAGGGCTGACGGCTGAGGGCTGACGGCTGCTTTCCGCCTTCCACGAAAACACTCCGCTCTCCCGCAGTACTTCTTCATCAAACTCGCCTTTCAACCGGTCGCGCAGGATAAAACCCGAATCCGGTGCAAACCCGATCCGAAAGGCTTTGATCGTCTCCTCATTCAACCCTCGTCCGGCCAGATATTCACGCGCGTGAGCGCCTTCCGGCCGCCGCAAATACTCCTGAAAGAACGCGCAGGCCCGCTCCTGCACATCAAGCAGCGCGGTGCGGAGCCGTGCTTCCCTGGCCTCGGCGGGACTCGAGTAGCTGATCTTCGGTAAGGCAATGCCCAGCTTCTGCGCCACCGTCCTCACTGCCTCGGGAAAGGTAATGTTCTCGATTTTCTGTACAAAGCTGAAAACATCGCCAGAAACGCCGCACCCGAAGCAGTGATAAAACTGCCGCGTGGCGTGGACCGAAAACGACGGCGTCTTCTCGTTATGAAAAGGACAGAGCCCGGAGTAGTTCTGCGCCCCCGCCTTCTTCAGCTTGACGTAGTCGCCGACGATGCGAACG
The DNA here is from genome assembly GCA_963841075.1 of Terriglobia bacterium. GTDB lineage: Bacteria > Acidobacteriota > Terriglobia > Terriglobales > Acidobacteriaceae > JAIQFF01. Next base: position 64,820 of record CAWJBA010000021.1, on the reverse strand, counting down.
ATGTCCGCCTGCTGCTTGACGGTTTCCTTGAAGTCGCTGGATTCGGTCATGGATGGAGGCACAGCTGTCCGCAGGAATTGTGAGGCTGAAAGCCGCTGCTTTGAATATACCGGAACGAGAATGTTGTGGAGAAGCTGTGCAAGGCGCGGTTATGCGGTTGATCGTCGAGGAAAAGCCGCTGTTCTTCCACGAAACAAACGCGCTGTCATGCTGAGCGGAGGAACAGCGGTCGCCTGCGACCGCTCTTCCGGAGTCGAAGCACCCCTATCCCCGGCACGGTCCTTCGTTTCTTTTGGCGGTGAACTGGCGCAGCAGCGACTTTTCCGGAGGGTATAGGGGTCCTTCGACTCCGCGGAAAGTTCGCTTCGCGAACTTCCCACTCCGCTCAGGATGACAGTGGGTGGGGCTGAGGTCTGATGTCTGAGGTCTGACGCCCGAGCTTTACTCGTACGCCAGGGCGTCGATGGGATCTTTCTGTGCCGCCTTGTAGGCGGGGTAGAGTGCTCCCAGGATGGCGCCGACAATGGCGATGCCGGTGGAGCGCAGGATCCATCCGCCGGTGACGACTACCGGCAGAGTGGGCAGACGGTAATGGATGCCAGCACGCGCAGCCAGGCTGACCAGGACTCCGACGACAATGCCGCCAATGGCCAGCAGGACCGTCTCCCGCAGAATCACGTTTACGATGTAGAGCTTCGAGGCTCCGATCGATTTGAGGATTCCGATCTCGCGGGTGCGTTCCATGACCGCGGTGTACATGGCCTGGAAGATGACGATGAAGCCGATAACCATGGAAATGCCCATGACCACGTTGATGAAAGTCGACAGGCCGGGATAGCTGTTGACCGTCATCATGGAGAGGTATTCGCGCATGGAGCGCACCGAATAAGTCTCCAATCCCTGCACGCTTTTCACTTCTTCAACCACCGCGTCCGCGTTGGCCGGATCGTCCAGCTTGACGTAGAACACCGAGGCTTTGCCTTCGCTGCCGATCAGATCCTGCAGGGTGCTCATGGGCAGAAACTTGCGCGCTCCGCGGCCATGCTCCACGATGCCGGCGACCCGGAAAGGATGATTGAGAATCTCGATGGTGTCGCCCACTTTGACGTGCTGCGACTGGGCAAAAAAGTCATCCACCAGGCAATCGTTCGGTCCCTGAAACGGGCCGCCGTGAAGGAAGTGAAAGGGAACCAGCGCCTCGAACGTCTTGAGGTCGATTCCGTAGATGACTTCCAGGTTCTTGGTGGTGGTGAGCTGCCAGATCACCGGCGCGACTACCTTGACGTGAGGCAGCTGTGAAACCACGCCGCCGATCTTGATCGACATGGGGGCATTGCTTACGCCTGCCATGAAAGAAGTGTTGGGCGGCTGCACGATTACATCGGCGCCGATGCCGGCCTGGCGCTGCCGCGCGTCATTCAGCATGCCTACCGACAGTCCGACGATGAGCAGGATCAACGTCACCTCGAGCGCGATGGCCACGATGCTGATCAACGACCGAATGGGCCGGTGTACCAGGTTGGCGACGATCATTTTGTTCATCATGGGGAAGCAGTCGTCAGTCGTCGGTCTTCAGTCGTCAGCTAAGCCCCGCAGCTGTGGCTTCTAGATATTGCTCCGGCAACGGCCTTTGCGGCCAAATGCCAACTGCTAATTTGCTGAAATCCTTACTTCGGCTCCGTCCCGTTCACCCGGCTGGCCTGGGGCTGATCCAGATGGACGATCTGGGCGCCGGCGGGCTGGTCCAACGCGAACTTGTCATCGGCAAGCGGCTCGTTCAGCTGCAACTTCACGATGGTCAAGGTAATGTCGTACTCTTCCTGCGGCCTCCAGATTTCGATCTGCGAGGGAAACTCGATGCCATCGTAGTCCTTGTAGCCTTCATAGCGCGAGTCCGTCGCCAGGTTATGGTCTTCGTCGAAAACGTACTGGCGGTGAGGCAGGAGGTCGGTGCGGCTGAAGATGATCTTGCGGGAGAGGAACCAGCCGCGGTCGCCCCTTCGGATCACCTCAATCTCGTAGTCGGCCTGTTGAACCTGGTGCTTTTTGCCGTCGGTTACGATTTCGACGTTGTTCTGCATGACCGCGATCTCATTTTCCGGATCAATCTCACGCAGAATCAGGGCTTCGTAAATATGCTGGGGGCGCAGGTTTTCCATCGGCTGATCCGGGTTGTGGGTCTCGATGTCATTGCGCCCGATTACGAATCGGTTCTTGGGCGGAATCCACAACTTGAAGTCGCGCCCGTCGCTGACCATGTCGAAGGCTTTGTTGCGAACAATGGGCAGTAGCCCGATCATCCGCAACATGGCGGGCTTGCGCAGGAGAATGTAGCCCCGAATCTGCTGATAGTCGGTGACCCGGCCCTTCTTGACCCCGCCCACAGACGTGTCGATATCCACGGTCGCCTGCAAACTCTTGATTTTGGCGGCCTGGGAGTTCAGGTACTCGAGTAGTTCCGCCTGGGTGGCCGATTTCAGTGGAGCGGTGCTGAATTGCCTCTCCACCCGCCGGGAGCGGAACAGGCAACCGGTCAGGGGAAGAAAAGCCAACAAAATGAGTAAAGCCCGATAACGGGAAGATATATGCATTAAGACTGAATTGGATTCCTCACAGGGCAGTTGGGTTCACCAGTAAGTTAAGTATATGCGAATCAGGGAGGTTTAGGCGGGTTCGGGGGTGGTCAGATCGGCACCGGCAGGTACTTCGGGAGTCCTTCGCGGCGCGAAGGACTCCCCTTCCTCAGGATGACAAGCTAAGAAGATTCATTTTCCCTGTACGGCCTGCCGCAGCCTGGCGACATTCTGGTTGTGCTCTTGGAGACTGCGCGAGAAACGATGGTGGCCGTTGCCGTCGCTGACAAAGTAGAAATAGTCCGTCTGCGCCGGATGCAGGGCGGCTTCCAGCGAACTGCGTCCTGGATTTCCGATCGGTCCGGGGGGAAGCCCGGTACGAGTGTAGGTGTTGTACTCGGATTGAAAACTCATGTCGGAATGATGCAGCGCTCCGGAGTAGTTCCCGTTAAGCAATTCAGCGTAGATCACGCTGGGGTCGGCCTGCAGCGCGACGTGCTTCTCCAGTCGGTTGTAGTAAACACTGGCCACTACGGGGCGCTCCTCAGGGACGGCAGTTTCTTTCTCGATGATGGAAGCCATCGTTACCGTCTTCTGTATATCCGTTGCCGATGGACTGTTGGCACCCGGCCCATCGCCCCTTGTGCATTCGGGGTCAGCCCGATCTGCCCGGCGACCTGGCGGAACTGTTTCACCATGGCGCCTACGATGTCTTTCATGGTCTCGGTGCGGGTGAACTCGTAGGTGTTGGGGAAGAGATAGCCTTCCAGGCTCTTTGCTTCGGGAGAGAGGTCTGAAATCAATTCGACGTCGGATTTCGCCACGGACAGGAATTCCTGGCTTGATCCCAGGCCCGCGTCCTGCACCGCCTGCGCGATGTCAAACATGGTGAAGCCTTCGGGGATCACAACCGTGTGCACGTAAATATCTCCGCGCACCAGGCGGTCATGGACGTCGATCATTCTAGCCGTCTTGTCGAACAGATATTCGCCGGCTTTCAGCGATTGTTTACGGTGAATTCGCTGCCAGACGAGAAACGCCAACCGGCTGCGGATGACTCCGGCCGATTGCAGTTCGGACGCGATCCGGCGGGTGGAGTAGCCCGGGCGGAGGAGAACGAATTTCTGGCCTTCCGGCGTGACCGGCGTCAGCACCGCCCAGGCCAGCCAGCCGCCGGCTCCGAGGACGGCGAGCAGCACGAGTATCAGAAACTTGCGCAAATTGGGAATAGTTTAGATGAAGAGTGGTCGTTGGTCGTTGGCCTTTGGTCGTTGGCCTTTGGGCCACGGATTTTCACGGATTCACACGGATAAGGCAAGACAAGAACGGATTAGATCCGTGAAAATCCGTGAAATCCGTGGCCGATGCTGTTGCCAACGACCAAGGGCCAACGGCCAACGACTAGCTACTGCTGTTCGCGTCCATCCAACTCTGCAAGATGAGGACTGCCGCCATCTGATCTACCACTTCTCCGCGGCGTTTGATCGACATATCTGTTTCCCGCAGCAGGCGGTTGGCTTGCGCTGACGTGAGGCGCTCGTCCCACAGGTGCACGGGCAGGCGAAAGCGGCGGCGAATTTCTTCGGCAAAAGTCTGCATCTTTTCTGCCTGTATGCCCTCGCCGCCGACCATGCGCAGGGGCAGGCCGATCACGATCTCGGCTATCTGGTGCTGGCGGATGACTTGCTCGAGCTTGGCAAAATCCGTCTTCTTGTTTTGCCGGTGCAGCGTTTCCAGGCCCTGCGCCGTGATGCGCAGCGGGTCGGAAATGGAGAGACCGATCCTTTTCGAACCCACATCCATGCCTAAGACTCGATGTGGACGTCCCGCCACGGGGGCCTCAGTTTGGTGAGAAGGCACCTGGCGATTATATGTCGCATACACATTTTTGCAGTTAGGCTACGATACCGCTATGCCCATAGACGAGGCAGGGGTTGACCGACCTCAAGCGCAAGCCCTGGCAGCGCCTGCGCCCAAGCCACAGAAGCCCCACTGGGCGTTCACGGCCATTGGCATCGCCACCATCCTCGGCATTTGTTATTGGGCGGAGCTGGTGTTGGCCGTGATGCTCGTGTCGGTATTGCTGGCGTTCATCCTGGCGCCGGTCATGGAGTTCCTTACACGGTTTCATCTGCCCCGAGGTCTGGCCGCTGCGGTAACCGTAATCCTGCTGATCGCTCTGATGGCCGGGTTGGCGTACTACTCCTCGAACCAGGCCCTGGTTTTTGTGCAGGACCTTTCCAAATACACGCGAACCATACGGCAGGAAATCTCGCAGGTGCGCGAGCGCGCGGAATCGCTGGGAGACACGGACCAGGACGGGTCGGCGAAGCCGGCGGAACCACGCACTGGCACTAACTGGGAAGATCTGCTGACTCGCGGTTTCGGATCGGTCTCGCAGGCTTTGCTGGCCGTTTCTTTCGTGCCTTTCCTGGTGTATTTCATGTTGAGCTGGCAGCACCATGTCCGCTCGGCCACGGTGATGCTTTTTTCGCTCGAGCACCGGAACACGGCATACATTACGCTGGGCCTGATTTCCGCGATGATTCGCAGCTTTATGGTGGGCAATCTCCTGATCGGCCTTTTTCTGGGGACCGCGAGCACCATCGCGTTCGCGATTTTGAATCTGCCATTTTTTTATTTCATTGGTTTCATCAGCGGATTCCTCAGCCTGGTTCCTTATCTTGGGGTGGTGCTGGCCATGGCGCCCCCGATTTTTGTCAGCATGGGGCGGATCAACTCCGGAGACGCGGTCGTCATCGTGATGATCGTGCTGGGGCTCCACCTGGTCGCGCTCAACGTGCTCTACCCCAAGTTCCTGGGCAACCGCCTGCAGTTAAACCCGCTCGCGGTAACCATGGCGCTACTGGTTTGGGGATGGTTATGGGGCGCAATGGGCCTGGTCCTGGCCGTCCCCATCACCGCTGCCATGAAGATTATTTTCGACCACATCGACTCGCTGAAGCCTTATGGGGCCTGGATGGGGGAGTAGCAGTCGTCAGTCTTCAGTCGTCGGTCTTCAGCCGAGGCAAGACCCTTACGAACACTCGTTTGGTTCATTAGTCACAGACTAGTCTCCTGCCACCTGCTAGAACCATACGGGGGCGACGATGGGCGGTTCCTATCGGGACATCAAGGTCTGGCAGAAAGCTATGGAGCTTGTGGTGGATGTCTACTCCTGCACTCGTAGCTTTCCCAAAGAGGAAATGTATGGGCTGGCAAGTCAACTGCGGCGCGCTGCGGTTTCAGTTCCGAGTAACATCGCCGAAGGCAAAGGCCGCCGCACCGACAAGGAATTTCTCTTGTTTTTGCACCACGCCCGCGGATCTGTTTTCGAACTCGAAACACAAATTACTATTGCGGGACGTCTCGGATACGTCGTTCCAGCTGAGGTCCAGCGGATCGGGAATTCCGCAGGCGAGGTAGCCAGGATGCTCGGCGGCTTAATCAAGGCGATAGGCTGTGAGAAAGGTGAAGTCAGTGGCAGGAACGATGGATTTCTTGGGTTAGCCGACGACTGAAAACTGACGACCGAAGACTGTTGCTAAGCTACAAAATCCGAGGCTTCAGGGAAGCGTAACTTGCTCTTGGAAAGAGCCTTGGAAAGCATTTCCTCGATCACGACTTCTTCGCAGTTCTTGGCCATGGCCAGCTCGCTGACCAGCAGGTAGCGGGCGCGTTCGAGCATCTTTTTTTCGCGGAAGGAAAGCGGCTTGGACTGGTTCAGCAGGAGCAAACCCTTCAGGACCGCGGACACCTCAAGCAACGAACCGGTACGCATCCGCTCCGAGTTTTCTTTGAAGCGGTATTTCCAGTCAGCGTTGTTGTCGCACTCGCCATCTGTAAGAAAATCAACGATTTTCTGTATTTCGCCGTTCTTTACAACGCGCCGGAGACCGACGGTGTTCACGTTATGGAACGGAACCATGACCTTAAGGCTGTTGGCTTTGATCTTGAGCAGGTAGAACTTTTCCACAGTCTCGCCGATTGTCCGGCTGCTGATTTGTTCAATAACTCCAACGCCATGATTGGGATAGACAACCTTGTCACCTATGTGGAAATCGCCGCTGATCATGAGGGAACACCCAAGAGGGCAGGGCAAATGAAGAACTGCACACTCTTAGTTTACCTCAAATCGGGACGGAAAGGCAATTTAGAACAGCGTCGGACTTCGGGCGTCGGACCTTGGCCGATACTCCCGCAGGGCTCCGAAGTCCGAGGTTGAAGGCTGACGCCTGGGGGTCTGAAGTCTGGGGCCTGAAGTCCAGGGCCTGAGGTCCGACGCCCGCCTCCCCGGGTTTATAATCCTCAAGCACATGACTGAGGCGATCAAAAGGAAGTTGCAGGAAGAGATGAACGTGCTCGAACACGAACTGGTGCACGAGCTTCCCAAGGAGATCAAGAAAGCCGCAGCCCTGGGAGACCTCAGCGAAAACGCCGAGTACCACATGGCGAAGCAGCGCCAGGAATTCGTCAAGGCGCGGCTCGCCAGTTGGGGGCCCGCATGGCAGAGCTCGCTCTGATCAACATGGACAATATTCCCAAGGATAAGATCGGGCTGGGATCGACGGTTCGGGTTTACGACAACTCCAAGAACTGAAGAGGTGGAGTACAAGCTGGTGACCAGCGAGGAGTCCGACGTGGCTTCGGGCAAGATATCGACCAGCTCGCCGATCGGTCGCGCCCTGCTGAACAAGAAAGTCGGAGACACCGCGGTCGTGGTCACGCCCAATGGCAAACGTGAGATGGAAATTTTGAGCTTGACCACCATCCACGACCAGACGGAAGCCAAGTGACGAGGACCCGAATCGATTCTGGCATGACCTGGACCAGCGCGTTCGGCCGCGCCTGCGGCGTGCTTCTGGATGCGATTGTGGGCTGGCTCGCACTGGCGCGGATCAATCCCAACGTGCTCACGTTTCTGGGGCTGGTAGTCAACACCATTGCGGCCTTTCTGTTCGGCTACGCCAACGGCGATAACCAGGCTCGTATGTTTCGCTACGCCGGACTGGTCATCATCGGCTCCGGTTTCTTCGACCTCGTCGATGGACGCGTGGCGCGAGCCAGCAATCAGGTGACCCGCTTTGGCGGTTTTTTCGACTCGGTCATCGACCGCTACAGCGACGCTTCCCAGTTTCTTGGACTGCTGGTCTTTTACGCTCGCGGCGACCGCTTCTTTTATGTGGTGCTGACTGCCTTTGTGATGATCAGCGCGATCATGGTCAGCTACACCCGCGCCCGCGCCGAATCGCTCATCGGTTCCTGCCGCGTGGGCTTCATGGAGCGTCCCGAACGCCTGGTGCTGGTCATCATCGGAGCCCTGTTCAACCGCATGGCGCCGGTGTTGTGGCTGATTGCGGTGCTGTCCACGATCACCGTCATCCATCGCATCCGCTACACCTGGACGCGCACCGAAGGCGTGGACGCGTTGCCCGCGAAGGCCGGGCAGGCCGCTTAGGTGCGATTGACGCTCTCCAGAAAACAACCGCCGAGCTGCGCTCGGCCGGACGGGTCAGAGACCCGTCCCCACACAGTTCTTGCCGACGCTCACACCCTGCTATTCTGACTTTTCTATTATTTGTTTGAGGATTCTTCTTGGCTGATCCTGTTCTGCTGGTTCATGGCGGCGCCTGGGCCATTCCGGATGACATGGTCGAAGCCCATCTCAATGGCGTGCGCGAGGCCAGGGCTGCGGGTTGGCGAGTGCTCGAAGGCGGAGGGACGGCGCTCGACGCGGTCGAGGAAGCTGTGGTCGTCATGGAAGATGACGAAACCTTCGACGCCGGGCGGGGCAGCTTCCTCAATCGCGATGGCAAAGTCCAGCTCGACGCCCTCATCATGGACGGCGCCACGCTGCGCGCAGGCGGCGTCGGGTGTGTCGAGCGGTTGCGCAATCCTGTCCGCGCAGCGCGTAAGATTTTGAGCGACAGCCCGCATGTGTATTTCGTGGCGGAGGGCGCGGAGCGCTTCGCCGCGGAGCACGGAATTCCGCTATGCCGAAACGAAGACCTGATCATTCCGCGCGAAGTCGAACGCCTAAGGGAATTTCAGGCCCGGTCCGCGGACGCGAAAGTTGATCTCTTTGCGCCCACCATTTCTCACGATACCGTTGGCGCGGTGGCGCTAGACCGAGACGGCAACATTGCCGCCGCGACTTCTACCGGAGGCACACTCAACAAGGCCCCGGGGCGTCTGGGAGACTCTTCGCTGATCGGATGCGGGTGCTACGCCGACAATCTGACGGCTGCGGCCTCGACCACCGGGTGGGGCGAGCCGATTATGAAGCTAGTGCTGGCCAAATGGGCAGCGGACCGGGTCGCGACCGGCAGTTTGCCGGAGTGGGTGGCGGCCGAGGCCATCAATTATCTGAAAGACCGGGTGAACGGGCACGGCGGGATGATCCTCCTGGATGCGCAAGGCCGTTTCGGGATCGCGCACAACACACCGCGCATGGCTTGGGCGCTTAAGACATCAAAGCATGAGAGTTATGCGATCGAGCGGAAGAATTAAAAACAGTTCCCGGTTGTCAGTCTCGAGTTGTCAGTACCAACTAAGCCAATTCTCCTCAGTAATTTAGCTTGATTTCGTCACTCTACTTGGGGTAAAAACCCTGCGGCCTTTGCTGGTCTGAAATTCCTGCCTACGAAGGCAATTGCCGTCAGCGGCAAGAACCCAAGGTCCTTCGGTCCACGGAGATACTTTTATGGTGGTGCGAAAGCTCGTCTCGGTTGCGGGTCTGGTGGTGACGCTGGCCGCTTTGGCCTTTGCCCAGGGAGTTGCCACAGGCGATCTCCATATTACGGTCAGGGACCCGAAGGGCGGCCTGCTGACCAACGCCAACGTCGCAGCACGGGATGAGGCGAAGGGCTTCGAGCGTTCGACCGCGGTCAACAGCGACGGAGAATACCGCATCGTCGCGTTGCCGCCCGGGACCTACCACGTCACCGTGCAGGCGTCCGGGTTTGCTACCGCCGAAATCAGCAACGTGACCATCACGGTTGGCCAGATGGCGGAGTTGCCGGTGGCACTCTCCGTTTCCGGCACCAATGAAACCGTGAACGTCAGCGCGGACGCCCTGTTGGTGGAAACTACGCGCACCTCGACTACCGACACGATCAATCAGCGCCGCATCGATAACCTGCCTATCAATGGCCGGAACTACATCAACTTTGCTCTCACCGATTCGCAGGTGGTGCGGGACAACGCTCCCAGCATTGGAGCGGCTCCCACCTCAGGGCTCAACATCAGCGGCCAGCGGGCCCGGTCCAACCTGGTGAACGTGGACGGCGCTGACGCCATTGATAACTCCACCAACGGAGTCCGCTCGACCGTTTCCCAGGAAGCCGTGCAGGAATTTCAGATCATTCCCAACAGCTATGCGGCCGAATACGGCCGGGCGGCGGGCGGCGTCGTAAACATTGTCACCCGCTCAGGATCCAACGATTTTCATGGCGACGTTTACGGCTATCTGCGCAACCGCAATTTCCAGGCGGTGAACCCGTTCAGCACCGTTTCGAACCCGGCTTACACGCGGGTGCAGGCGGGGACAGCTTTCGGCGGGCCGATCAAGAAAGACAAGACGTTCTTTTATTTCTCTTACGAAATTACCCGCAGGCACGAAACCGGGTTCTCCAGCATTGGCCAGAACAATTTTGGACTGGTACCCTTTGACGCCACCAACATTTTTGCGCCCGGCCTGGCGCCTCCGGGAACTTTCGACATCCAGGTGACGCCGCAGCAGGCGCAGTTCCTGGGGAGTTTCGGTGCGATTCCGCCCGCGCCGGTGCTCCCGTTATTGCAGGCCTATGCATTTACCGCCGGAGCTTCTTCCGGTATTGCTCTCAACGGAAGCTACCCCGCGTCTTTCGCCCTGCTGCCTCCGACCCTGGTTCCCGCGGGACTGAAACAGTTCCCCACGTCGTGTAATCCGGCCCTGCTGGGCGCGGGTTTCTACTGCACCGGCTTGCCTGCGTCGTTCCAGACCCTGGAATCTCAAGTGGGCAACTTCCCTGTGTTCGAAGGCACGAGTCTGTATTCGCTGAAGATCGATCACAACATCAATACCAACCACCATCTAATGCTGCGTGCCAATGTCAGCCCCAGCACGGTCACGGGAATCGAAGTCAACGGGGAAAACCAGACCTTCGGCCAGAACTCTTTCAATCGCACCTCGGACCAGACTTATCGCGACGTGGCCGGAGTCGCCCAGGAAACCTGGACGATTGGAAGCAACAAGGTCAATAGTTTCCTCTTCCAATACGCTCGCCGGGGCTTGCTCTACAACTTTTCCAGCGCACCCGGCGGCGCCGCCCCCGCCGTCAACATTCCCGGATTCGCTTTCTTTGGACGCGAACCTTATTCGTTTATCCAGCGCACGGAACAACGCTATCAGTTCACGGATAATTTCTCGCTGTCGATGGGCCGTCATGACACCAAGTTCGGCGTGGACTTCAACTACATTCCCATCTCGGCCACCTTCACCGTGAACTATGGCGGCGTGTACGACTTTGGCTCGCAGTCCTTGCCGTTTCCCATCGCCGTGCCATCCTTCAACCCGGTCCAGTCCTACGGCCTGGGCCTGCCGACGGATTTCATTCAGGGCATCGGCAATCCTCGCGACTCTTTTAACAACAAAGCGGTGGGAGCGTTCTGGCAGGATTCCTGGCGCATCCGGCCCAACGTCACATTGAATTACGGATTGCGCTATGACATCGAGTTCCCGCCCAAATTCACGCCTCCCAATCCACTGGCGCTGTCGGCCTACGACCAACTGGGTTTGCAAAAAGGTATTGAGGCGGACAAGCACATGTTTCAGCCGCGTGTAGGATTGGCCTGGGACCCCAAGGGCGACGGCAAGTCGGTGTTACGCGCGTCCTACGGGATTTTCTTCGATCATCCCTTGCTCGGCTTGTACTTTCTCGGCGATGCCTCCGACGGGTCAAAATCGGGCCAGCTCGCCTTTCCCGGCACCGGACTTTGCTCCGGAGCGGGTAATCCGGCAAACCTTAACGGGATTCCCATCTTCCAGGGCAATCTGACCACGGCGCCGCAATGCGCCCCTGGGCCTCCCGCGCTGGTGAGTCTGCTGGGATACATGCCCCAGCAACAGCAGTTCAACGCATTCCTGCCCGATTCCTTGTTCATCAACCAGAACTACATCACGGCTGGATTTCCTCTGGGGTTCCAGCCTTTTGGCTATCCGCAGGGCAAGAACTTCGTGTATGCCAACTCACAGCAAGCCAATCTGACCTTTGAGCAGGACCTGGGCGGGGGCTTCGCTCTCAGCCTGGCCTACAATTTCAACGGCGGCCGCCACCTGAACCGGCCGATCAACGCCAACACCTCGCGCGGAGACTTGCTGGTGGCAAATCTGCGCGCTGCCGTCGCCGACACCGCAAACACCCACAACCTGCCCACCGACAATCCGCTGCTGGTGAGCGCTTGCGGAGTTGGTCCCGGTGGTCCTTATGTGCCGGCGTCGCTGGTGAATTTCTTCCGTCCCTCCGGACTGAATCCTTCGATTGCCAATGCCTTCATTGCGAATGGCGGGGCAGCCTGCGTGGGACTGGCGCAAAGCGTGCTGCAGGCAGAGGGCCTCAACGCGAATTGCGATCCTGCGACCCTGGCGCACTGCGTCCCCTTCGGCGACATGGACGCCAACTTCTCGAATGGCAGCTCGGTTTACCACGGCTTCACCACCAATCTGCGCAAGCGCTTTAACCACCATTACGAATTCCAGGCGTCGTATACCTGGTCGCACGCCATCGACGATTCGACTGACTTGCAGTCTCCACTGGCCCCGCAGGACAGCTACTTCCCGCAACTGGAGCGTTCTAATTCCTCGTTCGATCAGCGCCATCGTTTCGTTTTCAGCGGAGTGTTGCAGAGCGGCAAGCTGAGTGGCGAAGGATTCTCCAGGATATTGCTCAGCAACTGGACAATCGCGCCGATCGTCGAAATCGCATCCGGCAGGCCATTCCTGCTCATCACCGGCGACGACACGAACTTCCAGTTGGCCAGCAGTTCGGCGCGCCCGAGTTCGGTACCGGCGAACGCGGCACCCTCGCCTTGCGGAACTCCGACTATCGCTTCGAAGTATTCGCCCACCGGAGCGCTGCAGGAGCCATGCTTTGTCCCGTTCGCCACACCCGGCGGCCCCGCGCCAACGCTATTGGCTCTCGACGGCACCCTGGGACGCAATGCCGGGGTCACGCCCTGGAACGTATTCAACGATTTGCGGATCTCGCGTCGCATATATTTCGGGGAGCGCGTGAACGCGGACCTGATGGTCGATATTTTCAATCTGGCCAACAAATTCAACGTGTCGGGGGTCAACGTACTGTGGACGAACGCCGGCCAACCCACGGCCGCGTACGATCCGCGCCAGTTTCAGTTTGCGTTGAAGGTGAACTGGTAAGGCCTCTCGAGCTTTGTCATGCTGAGCAGTCGAAGCACCCCTATTCCCTAATGAATGCATGCGCTCTCGTTTTCCGCGGCGCCGCTCCGTGGGCGATCCAAATTTCGGATGAGGCAATAGGGGTCCTTCGACTCTCCGCTGCTTCGCGAGCGAAGAAGCGGCTTCGCTCAGGATGACAAGGTAAGAAAAACGCGCTGTCATGTTGGGCCAGCGAACCTGACGCTTGGTTCAGGATGACAGGGGTCTGCTAAACTGCTTTCCTATTCTTGGCGTTTGCCGGAGATTCCTCTTCATGTCTGAAACCCATGCTCCCACAGCGCGGACACGTGTCGTTCGCGAAGCTCATCGTGGGGTTTATGAGCGGGCTGCCGCTTACGAGATTCTCGATCAAGGCTTTATCTGCCACGTCGGCTTTGTGCTAGAAGGGCAGCCGTTTGTGATTCCGACTGCCTACGGACGGTCGGGCGACAACCTCTACATTCACGGCTCGGCGGCCAGCCGGATGCTCCGCAACCTCGATAAAGGCGTTCCGGCGTGCATTACAGTGACCTTGCTGGACGGGCTGGTGCTGGCCCGGTCGATCTTCAATCACTCGATGAATTATCGTTCAGTGGTGGTACTGGGCACGGCCGTGGCAGTGCTTGATGCGAAAGAGAAACTGGAAGCCTTGAAATTACTGTCGGAACATATTCTGCCCGGCCGCTGGGCGGAATCGCGCCAGCCCAATGAGAAAGAACTCAAGCAGACGCTGGTGATACGGCTGCCGATCGAGGAATTCTCCGCGAAGGTGCGGCAAGGGCCGCCGATCGACGACGAAGAAGACTACGCGTTCCCCACCTGGGCGGGAGTGATCCCGCTGGAGATGATTGCGGGTGCGCCGATCAGTGATCCGCGGCTGGATCCGAAAACGCCGGTGCCGGTGTATGCGCGGGAGTATTCGCGGAAGCGATAGCGTCATCGGTCCTTGGCCAAACAAAATCAGCCACGGATTTCGCGGATTTTCACGGACTAAGATCTTTTTTTCTAGTTTCTTATCCGTGTGAATCCGTGAAATCCGTGGCTGATTTTTTGTTTAGCCAGCGACGCCTTCTCATTTCCCGTTCAGCCAGTCTGCATACGCCTGGAACGAGTATGGGCGTCCCAGGAAGTCGCGCACCATTTCTGCCGCGGGTTTGGTGCCGCTCGCGCCCAAGACCGTCTGGCGGTACTTTTCCGCGACCTGGGGATTGAGCAGCCCGTCCTTTTTGAATTCGGTAAACATGTCTTTCGCGATAACCAGGGACCACATGTAGGTGTAGTAAATCGCGGAGTAGCCGTTGAGGTGGCCGAAGGCGGTCTGCATGTGGGTGCCATCGACGAACTTGAACGGCGTGTACCTTGTCTGCAGCTGGGCCACTAGTTTGTCGGTATCGAGCCCCTGGGGGTCGCGGTTATAGAAGTCGAGGCTGATGGAAGCGTAGAACATTTGCGTACGAACATTCAGGGCGCGGCCAAAGTCATCCGCGGCGCGGGCTTTTTTTGCCAGTTCCGCGGGAATCGGTTCGTTGGTTTTGTAATTGCGTGCAAAAAGTTTCAGGATGTCCGGATCCTGGGGCCATTCTTCAAACATTTGTGAAGGCGCCTCGATGAAGTCATTCTCCAGGTCGCCCACGGCCCACTTCGTATTTCCCCTCATGATTCCGTGAATGAGATGTCCATACTCGTGAAAGAACACAATGACGTCGTCGCGCTCCATGAGTCCAGGATCGCCGGTAGCTTTGGGGAAGTTGCAGACCAGAACGTATTCGGGAAGCCGGAAACCGTCTTTGCCGGTTGCCAAGGTAAACGTGGCGTAGTGCTTGTACTTGTTCTCCCGCGGGAACATGTCGAAGTAAATCCGGCCAAGCAGTTTGCCGTGATCGTAGACGTCATAGACGGTCACTTCGGGATGCCAGACTTGTGCCGACGTTACCGGCTTGTAAGTGATGCCGTACATCCGGCTGGTGATATCGAGAATGCCCTGCAGCACCCTGGAATACTCGAAGTAAGGCCGGATTTCCTGAGAGTCGTATCCGAATTTTTCAATCTTCGCGATCCGCAGAAGATGAGAGACGTCCCAGCCGTCGACGCTTTCCGCCTTGGGATTTTCCTGCTTCTTGTAGGCCAGCAATTCGTCGTAATCGCGTTTGGAACCGGCCTGCGCTGCCGTCGTGATTTTTTCGATGAAGTCGGAGGCATTCTGCTCGGTCTTCACCATTTTGTCTTCCGTGATGTAAGCAGCCCAGTCCGGGTATCCAAGAATGTTGGCGAGTTCGTGGCGCTTCTGCAGAAGCTGTCCCAGTACATCGATGTTTTTGGGATAGGCGCGCTGCCGGTAGAGCACAAAGAAGGCTTTCCGCGCGGACTCGCTCTTGGAGTAGTCCATGAACGGAAAATAGTCGGTGTTGTCGGTCGTGAGCGTGACTTTGCCGGAGGCATCGGCAGGATGGGAACGCTTGAAGTCTTCGGGAAGCCCGTCGAGGTCGGAGGCGTTGACCTGGAGCTTGCGCACATCGGCGGCGATGTTTTCGTCAAACTGCTGGCCGATTTTTACCAGCTCGTCCTGCAGGTTGCGGATCTTGTCCCGGGTCGGGTCGTCGCGGTCGACGCCGGCGCGATGATAGTCGCGCAGTGTTGTCCGCAAGTAATAGGTTCCGGCAGGATCGAGCCTGGCGCCGTCGAGCGACGCCAGCACGTTGTACATTTCTTTATCCAGCGAGATGTCGGTGAGCAAGCGGCTGACTTCCTGTTCGCAAACCTGGGCGGCATCGCGGAATGGCTTTGCGGGATGCACCTGTTCGGCCAGGCCGGCGCGATTTTCCGCATCGGATGCGACCAGCAACGCGGTGTCGAAGGCTTGCAGCGTGGCCATCGCGTCCCGCGGCGGCTGGCTGGCTTTGATGGAGGCAATTCTTTTTTTGGTGTCGTCCAGATCGCTGCGGCAGGAAGCCAGAAAAGATTCGGCGGTGCCGGCCAGATAACTGGAGGCCTCGGGCGCCGGCATTGGTTCCTGAGCAGCGGACAGAAGGCTTGCACCGGCGAGGAGAGAGGCAGACAACAGCCCGAAAAACTTACGTTTCATCAATATTCTCCGATCAAGTTGCAGCATCATAGGACGCGGAAACGCGCAGGGTTAGACGTGCGCAAACTGATGAGGTTAAACAGAGCTCTGCCCGTCAGTCAAGAAAAGGCGGGTATACACATATAACATTTGTGGAGGACGGGCGGCGTCGCCCGTCTAGGCAGAGGCTGGTGCATGACGGGCGGGACGCCCGTCCTCCATCGACAAGTTTTTTGCGAATTAATTTGTGGGACGGGTTTCGTATTCTTCGGTGGTCGTTCCGGTTTCGCTTTGTTCGCACTGACGAATTTCCAGAATGCGCGAGGTCACGATGGGAGTGCGATACGCGGGGTGACGAAATTCCAGATGCATGCCGCGGCCGACGAAACCGATCTTCAGCATCGAGCCGCCCCAGGAAGAGCCTTCGATGCGCACCAGCACGGGCTCGGGACAAAATGCGGGATGACCCCATATCCAGGCCTCGCCGCGTCCGCGATGCACTACGGAGTACCAGCGGTGCTGGGTCTGAATCTGCAGCATGGCTCGGGCAGGGATGTCCTCAAGAAATGCGCCGCCTTCAATCTCCGACTCGACGATGTTGCGATTCACTTCATCGTCGAGATTAGGATGACAACGAAAGAACTGCGGGCTGGTGTCCACCGAGTCCCCCTGTGCCTTAGGTCGAGTATAAACTCTGCGGGGCAAATTAAAACCGTCTTTGGTACTAGTCTGCCGTACTAGTCTGGCGGTTCCGAAGTGAATTCTTGCGCGGGCTATGGCGTGGCGAGTATCATGCCGCCGCTGTCCCTAAAGTAACAGGGAGTACCGGATTACGGATTGACCCTTCAAATTCATGGGGAGTACGATTCAAAATGTCAGGAGTCTACGCCGGCGAAATGCCGAAGCTCGGACGCCGCGGCAATTCCTGACATGTAAGTCATAGACAAACATGGGGATGAATCTGCTTAAGCTAAGGCTAGAGCTATCGCTCGCGCCAGTCGTGGCGCTGCTTCTGGCCGGTACGGCCTGCCATACCCAGCAGACTCAAGGCGAAGCTCCCGGCACCCCAGGCCAATGCCCCGGCGATGACGGCTTCGGTTCCGGCAGCGCCGACGCCGCTGCCGCTCCTCAAGTGGTACCTGATTCCAAGCCGACGCCGATCGAACCAATTCAAACTGCACTTCAGCCCAAGCCGGATCCGGTTACCGATCTGTCGCTAATGCCGAGAAGGAATACCAGGCAGGAGAGGAGAGGTTCAAAGCTGGAGATCTGGAAGCAGCCAAGCGGAGTTTCGATCACGCGGTTGACATGTTGCTGCAGAGTCCGGCAGACGTTCGCTCCGATGAGCGGGTACAGCGCGAGCTGGAGCGAGTTCTCGAAGGTGTGAACCGTCCGGAACTGGCGGCGTTGCAGTCGGACAATCCGGCGCCGCAGCAGAAAGCGGAGCCTGCGCCGATTGATGAAGTCAACGACGTCACGCCGCCGGTCGATCCCAGTGTCAAGGCGCGAGCGGAAGCCGAGATCAAGGCTACCCATTCGGATCTGCCGCTCATGCTGACCGACCAGGTGGCAGGCTTCATCAATTATTTTTCCAGGCCCAAGGGTCACGAGATATTGCAACACGGGCTGGAGCGCGGTGGGCGCTATCGCGAGATGATTGAGAGCACCCTGAGAGAAGAAGGGGTTCCGCAGGAACTGATCTACCTGGCGCAGGCAGAATCGGGTTTTCACCCTCTGGCGCTGTCGCGAGTAGGGGCCCGCGGCATGTGGCAGTTCATGTCGAGCCGCGCCCGGGGTTACGGTTTAGAGCACAACCTGTGGGTGGACGAGCGCCAGGACCCGGAAAAATCAACTCGCGCCGCCGCTCATCATCTGAAAGATCTCTACAACCAGTTTGGCGACTGGTATCTGGCGATGGCGGCCTACAACTCGGGGCCAGGCACGGTGCAGAGCGCGGTCAAGCGCACCGGATACGCCGACTTCTGGGAGCTCTACAAGCGCAACGTTTTGCCCAAGGAAACCCGCAACTACGTACCCATCATTCTGGCGGTCACAATCATGGCCAAGAACCCCGCCCAGTATGGTCTGGCCGATATCGTTCCGGAGCAGCCGGTTCCTTATGATGCGGTGAAGATTGATTATTCGGTGGATCTTCGACTGGTGGCGCAGTGCATCGATGTTTCACCCGCGACGCTGCAGGATTTGAATCCCAGTTTGCTTCGTTTAGCTACGCCCAAAGACCAGACCTTTGAACTTCGGTTGCCGGTGGGCACGAGGGATCGTTATCTGGCGGCCATCGAACCAATTCCACCGCAGATGAGAGTGTGGTGGCGCTACCATGCAGTCGCCCAGGGGGACACCCTGGCTTCGATCGCCCGGACCTATCGCACCAGCCCGGCCGCAATCGAAAAAGAGAACCGGCTGCAAGCCGACGATGAACTGAAACCGGACAGCAAACTCATTATTCCGATCCCTCCGGGGCAACACGCGGCCACGGAAGATGGCGCCAGCTATGCGCGACACACTACCCGCTACAAAGTCCGACACGGAGATACGGTGCAGACTGTGGCCGACAATTTCAGTCTTCCGCCCACCATGATTCGCCGCTGGAATCACCTGAGGGGAGACAGCCTGCGCGGCCGTCGTGTTGTTTACGTGCACCTGCCAGTCACCCCGAACGCCCTGGCGAGCGAGATGCCCGCTCCGGCTAAGTCTAAATCCAATAGAGACTTACATCCCGTATCCCCGAAAACTGTGCAGCACCACACAGTGCAACCGGGCGAGACTCTGACCTCGATAGCCAGCACTCACCACACTACGGTCGAGGCCCTGAAGCGCGACAATGGCGGCCTCGCGATGCTGCGCCCGGGAATGGTCCTGCTGATCAAAGCGAACCGATAAAGCTTGCTGCTGGCTCCTAGCCGCTGGCTCCTAGCCCATTGCTTCCGGCTCATTTCTGCCACAGGAAAATCCTTACCGAAATACTCGCGGCCTCTGCTATTCGAGTTTGCTGACTCGGTGTAATATGCATCCTGCAGTAAAGGGGCAAGAGAGTTCGCGATAGAGTGGGCAAAAACGCTGTGCTATAATCGCGCCCCGTTCAGCCAGCAGCATGGCCTTTTGGTTGTCTTTTTATTTTCCTTAGTAACCGCAGCGCTTGTGCAGCGGCCCGCGCCCGGCGCGGTCCAAAATCAGGAGGAAAGATGAGCTTAGACGATACCCTCTACGCACGTGATGACGAGATGGATGAATTTGGCGACAGCGGCGCCTATGGCGATTCGCTGGAAGAAGATTACGAGGAAGAAGAAGAGGAAGAGGAAGCCGAGGTTGCGGGCGTGATCGAACCTCAACCGGAGCCGGCGACTCCTGCTCCGGCTGCGCCAGCGGGAGGTGGAGGTTCGCCGAAGGCTCCGCGGAAACCCGCGGCGAAAAAACCTGCCAAGAAAAAGCCGGTCAAAAAGGCCGCCAAGAAGAAGCCGGCCGAAGAAGAAGAAAGCCGCGCGCAAACCTGCCCGGAAAAAAGTGGCGAAGAAGAAGCCGGCGCGCAAAGCGAAAAAGTCAGCCCGCGGCAAAGGCAAACGGCGGCGGTAAATGCATTCCCGGTCCTCGCGCCGAAGTGGAAATCAGGCGGAGGACCGGGAGATTTGATCAGACAGAGACCTGATCAGAGGATTCTGATCAGACGAGGACCGCCCTCAACTTCCTACCCAGGCAGTCCTGCGGCCGAGACCCCTATGCTGCCCTGGGCAGCGTAGTCGTGGCTCCGGTCAGCTTGCGTATTCCCATCGACATCATGACGCGTGCAACTCCGCTCATGATCATGCTCACACCGACGAGCGTGCCAATCGCCCAGGCCGAACTGGACGGCCAGTGCATACCGATGAACCCCGCCAGCAGAAGGGTCACGAGCCCATCGAACAGCACCCAGCCGGCGCCGCGCGCCGGACGCAGGTTGAAGTAAAGCACTACGTCCAGGACGCCCTCGATAAGAAACAGCGACGCCAGCAGCAGCGTCAAAGACGCCACTCCCAGAAGCGGGTGCAGGAGCAGATATCCGCCGAAGGCGATGTAAGCCAGGCCGACCAGCAGCTTCCAGATCATGCTGCCCGCGCCGTGAGCGTGAAACGCCATCACCAGATGAACGACGCCGGCCAGAATGATGAGCCAGCCAACCAGCGCATTGACCGTTACCGCCGCCAGCAGCGGCTCGCCAACGGCAATGATCCCAAAGACGATAAGCAGAACTCCCCAGAGGATGGACCATCCGGAAGCCTGCCGCAAAACTGAGACTGGAGATTGTGCGACCATGTGTGCCTCCTTACAGGACGGACATTCTGCTCCCTGGTTGCAATTTTGGCAAGCGGCATGGGGGGCGCGGCCGGTCGGAATTCCGGCGACCGCCTCGAGCGTCTATGTCGTCAGGCGGAGAGTCGCCGCGGTCGCGGAGTGCAATTTTTGTGCGGATCAGTTACTTCTTCCCGGCAACCGCATGCAGGCACTTGCCATAGAGCTCAAGCAAATGCCCGGCGTACTCTTCAGGCTTGGCGGCGGCGCCGGTACCCTGGAACCCTACTCCGGAGGAACTGGTCCGGCCGTAGCCGGTAGTCATAGCGACAAACTTCATGAGATCCAGCGCGATATCTTCATTGCGGCGAGATCCAGAAACCCCGCCCGTAACTTCCTCCATGAAACGCCTCCCTTATCGAAGCTGATAATAGCAGGAAGGGCAGTTTCAAGTTTCCTGTTTCTCGGTTCGGTTTCTAATTCACGTCCTCAAGCATGGTGTAGGAGAACCCGCCTTGCGGACTGTTCAGACCTACGAATGTCCGAATCTGGCCCGCGCTCAATGTGAGCGAACCGGTGTCGACGACGGGGAATTTCTGGCCTACCGACGTGAGTTCGATCTCATAATTGCCTGCGGCCAAGGACTGGTAGGCGGAGGTGCCCCCGAAGCTCAAATTGCTCAGCGTCGGACTGACCGCGGTCAAGGCGGTTCCCGGGGTCACGATGTATACATCGGCCGGTCCCAGGCTGGGCGACGCATTGACGATGCGAAGTTTGAAGTCCCCGGAGGCTGGTGCGGAGTTGTCGTCGGTGAGCACGAGGTTGGATACTTCAGAGGAGAAGTTGGAAGAAATGACCGTTGTGTCGGTGCCAGACCCCAGGCTGATGGACTGTTGCAGCAGGGTCGAACTGGTTCCGGACGGCTCAATCGCAAGCTGACGGCTTCCGGATTTTTCCGACAGGTATCCGGTGCTGGTACCGTAGGCCAGGTTGCTCGACACGGATGCGCTGTCCACCAGCACATTGAGGCTGGATTCGTCGGGAACCGCATTCATCACGCGAAAGCGGGTGTTACCTCCCCCGCCACAACCGGCAATGAGAAGAATGGTCCCCAGGCACAGCAGGCCAGCGCACAACGACATCATCCGCACGAATGGTCGCACTATTCACCCCTTGGATTTGAAAGTTTTGGAGTTACGAACCAGCAAGACCGAGTGATGCAGGAGGCCGACAACGGAGTTGCAGACGGTGCGTAAAGAGTGCGTCAAGACAGGTAAAGTCTTGTAAAACAGTCGTCAGTCGTCGGTCTTCGGTCGTCAGTTATTCGTTAAATGAACGGCTGACGGCTGACGACTGACGACTGGAACCTGCTTTACCAACTTTTACGTGACTTTACCAAGTCTTTACTCCGTTCCCGATTGCGAAGTGTTCTAACTACCAGATAGATTTTCCTGCGGAGGCGGCAAGCTTCCGACAGTCTCGCACTAAGAATTGGAGAGTAACCTATATGTGGAATTCATCAGTCCTGAAGAAGTCTGATTCCAGACGGAGCGGGCGCAGACCGTTGGTTGCGACCGTGGCTCTTGCGGCGCTGCTTGGCCTGGGCTTCAGCGCCGGTAATGCCTTGGGTCAGGACACGCAAGACACCCCGCCGCCTCAGCAGCCCAATGGGCAAGCCGGTCCGGGGATGGGACGGGGCATGGGCCGGCGTCCCATGGAGAGTGTGGACGATCAGATCAAGCGCCTAACCAAGAAGCTGAAGCCTGACCGACGACCAGCAGGCGAAGCTGAAGCCTATTCTGGAAGACCAACGCAAACAGATGGAACAGATTCACAACGACTCGTCACTTTCCCGCGAGGACCGGTTCAGCAAGATGCAGGACCTGCGGCAGAGCTCCGACACTCAGATCAAGAGCGTTTTGACCGAAGCGCAGCAGAAGGACTTCGACAAGATGCGTGCCGAGCAGCAGGAGCACATGAAACAGTGGCGCGGAGGCAATGGGGACACTCCTCCTCCACCGCCCACCAAGCCGGACAGTCAGCAGTAAAGGCGGCTTCGGACTAAGGTCTGAAGAGGGTGTGAAGTCCGGTGCGGCGATTGAAGTTCAAGTTTTCTCCCAAGCCTCTGGGCCTGGCAACTCTTTTGCGTCGCCCGCAAGAGTTGATGGGTTCGGAGGCTCCCTTTTTTCGATCTACTTTGCCTGCGGCATCTCGCACATCAGAGCCAGCAGATTCTTTTCCGGGTCGCGGAAAAAGGTCATCCAGAGATCGTGGTTGGGCATTTTTGCGATCAGGTGAGGCGTGTCTTCAAAGTGCACGCCGCGGCTGAGCATTTGCCGGTGTGCGCTGATGATGTCGGGTACGGTAAAGTACAGGATTGAGCCGGGATGGTCGAACTCCGGCTTTTCTGGACGGGTGAGCATGAGGCGAACCCCGCCGCAGTCGAAGAAGGCCAGAGCGCCGGCGGTGAACAGCAGCGGCAGTCCGAGAGTGTCCCGGTAAAATGCAGTGGCGCGGTCAACATCGTGAACGTTGACGGCGATCTGTCCGAGTCGCGAAATCCCGATGGATGAGGTTGCGGCGGTCATGGCGATGGGCCTCCAGCAAGTGATTTACTTAGCATAGCTAACTATATTTCATGGCCGAACGCAAGGAAAAAAAGAGAGTTTTGCCGGAAGCAGCCGCGGTCGCCGACCAGCTGCATTCCTCGGCGATTCACCTGCTGCGCCGGGTACGCAAGCAGGATGCTTCCACCGGCGAAGGACCGGCCCGGCTCTCGGCGCTGTCGGTGCTGGTTTTCGGCGGACCGATGACGCTGGGGGAACTGGCGGCTGCGGAACAGGTGAAACCTCCAACCATGAGCCGGATCGTCAACGGGCTGGAACGCAGCCGGCTGGCGGAGCGCATGACGGACACCAAAGACACGCGCCGGGTGCGGATTCGCGCCACCGCGAGGGGTGAGCGCCTGTTGCATCAGGGCAGGCAGCGCAGAATCGAATATCTGGCCGGTCACCTGGACGCTCTTAGCCGGCAAGAACTGCGCACGCTCGAGCAAGCGGTTCAATTGTTGGAAAGAGTTCTGCGCGATTGGGCGTCGGAAGGATGAGGTGCCGAATTCGATCCGCCATTCGAACTAGGTTTCGATTCCGACGTAGCAGATGCGCCCGATCAGGTAGTCGTGGACCTTTTTGCCCGGCTCCATGGCCATGACTTCGACCGGATAGGCATGGTTGTGGGGGCGCAGAACCAGGTGATTTCCGGCGACTTCCACATATTTCACGGTGCAATCGCCGTTGCGGGCCACGGCGTACATGTTGGATTCGCCTTTGCGATAGGGCTTGAGCGAATTGTAGTGGCGATCGATCAGCACCGTGGCCCCGGGCAGAAGGCGAGGATACATGCTCATGCCCTCGCGGCCGTCGGCCCGGATAATTACGAAACGCTCCCATTCCTCGCGGTCAGCCTCCATTTCGGGGCGCAGCTTGCGCAGAAAGCTTTTCTTCAGCTTCAGAATGTCCTTTACCTTCATGCTCATGATCAGGGGCTGGCGCGCGGCCACGGCACCATCCACCAGGAGAACGTTCTGGAACTGGTCGTCGCTGGGGGGAGCGATGCTGGCGCGCTTGTTGATCTCGCTGGGATCGAGCAGATCGAGGATGGAGAGGCGTTGCACGTTCAACACTTTGTCCATGCCCTCGACGCTCAAGCCCCGTTTGCGGTTGAGGAAGTTGGAAATGTGCGCCTGTTTGAAACCGGTCTCCCGGGCCAGACGCAGGCCGGTCAACTCGCCTTCTTCGATGCGCTCCCAAAGAGCTTTGCGCAGATTTTCCTGCAGGGCCCGGAACTTCATGCCCAAAGTATAGCATCGCATGTATAGCACATGGCTATTCACTTAGTCGAAAGAACATCTGAAAGGAAATATTTCTTGACTTTGAGAAATCGGGAGCTATACGATGAGCGCCTTGTATAGCCATTTTTCCTTGAGGGGGAATTTCATTCAGAAGAGTACACAAGGCCATGTTAAGCAATTCACAATCCGAGAGCGAGGAGAACAGTTTCGTGGAATTTCGCCGCAAGGTGCGGGCCGCGGAAATGCTTTCTTCCGCCATGGAGCGGCTATTGCGGGAGCTCCAGTTTACGGGCCGGCTCAGTGTCGTGGTGCAGAATGGCCGCGTGCTGAAGTCCGGCTATGAGGAGGGCTATTTCCGCCGGCCGACAGTTTTCTAGGTCAGGTGCAGGCCGATAGTTCCCCATCCGAACACTACCGGGCACTCATAACTAAATAATCCCAACAGGCCATCGTAAGAGAAACGAGCCCTGTGACCGAGCAATCGGCACAGGGCTTTTTTATTTTGGACGCAACGGTCAGCCATGGAGGCAATCATGAACATCGAAGATCCGGAAGTGATCCAGTTGGAACTCAAGTACTGCGAACGTTGTGGGGCGCTGTGGTTGCGACTTCAAGGGTGCGCAGGAGATCTATTGCGCTCCTGCGATCTGGAAATGCTGGACTTGCCCTCGCCGCGCAGAGTGACCAGCCAGGCCGCGCTTGCCGGGAAACCACAAGATCGAGATCAAGGCGCAGCCTGGCGATGATCTGTCGGCCTTTTGCGGAAGAGGAGGAACGGCATGACCGCCCATTCCCTGCTTTCGCCAGCCGCAGTTCGCAGCTGGTTCTCCGCGAAGGTGCAGACCGGCGATGCGAGACTGCAACCCGGCAGCGGGCGCGATCCCGATTTATGGCTGTACCGGGAGCGAACCCTGGGCATGCTCAGACGGTATCAGCGCCTGTCGGTGGAAGTGGGACGACTGCCGTCGCTTCTGGGGCGGGAGTTTTTCCGGACCCGGGTGACTTCGTATCACGCCGGGACATTTGAAGATGCGGTAATCTTTGTACACGATGTGGCGAGCGGGCTGGCACAACTGGGCGGGTTCGAGCACAAGCTGATTGCGAAGATCGCGCTGCAGGACTACACGCAAAACGAAACCGCGCGCCTGCTGGGCTGCTGGCGGCGCACGGTGGGACGGCGCTTCCCGGAGGCGCTGGACCAGCTGACGGAAATCTTTCTGGAAGCTGGCCTGTTGATTCGGCTGCCGGCGACCGATGTGGCGCGGGCGAAAAACTGTCAAGAGGGAAGAATCGACGAAATTCCTGCAAGTGCTTCTGTTCAGAGGAAATAAATTTTGGGAGGACATGTCCCATTTCCTCCTGCGGAGTTGCTATTCTAGATTTAGAGATTGAGAAAGACGAATTTGGGGGCGCGCTACAGAGCGCGCCTTTTTTTTGGCGCGAATACACGGAGGACGAACGCGGGCATGAAGAAAGCGAAACTGCGAACGGAACAGCAGCTCGAAAGGGCCTTCGCCGGCAAAGTCAGTTCGCAGAAACCCAGGGACCTGGCGGAGATCCGGCGGCAGATCACGGATCTCGTGGGAAATGGCGCCGTAGGCATGGTCGAGACCACGATGGAAGAAGTGGCGAAGGGCCACTATCTGGGAATGAAGTACCTTTTCGAGATGATCGGGCTCTATCCTGCGACCGCGACGGACGATGCGCCCTCGGAGGATTCGCTGGCGGCAATCCTGTTGCGCAGGCTGGGTCTTCCCGAGGCGCCGATGCCGGAACCAAGCGTTACCAAAGAGTCTGAGGGAAGCGGCGCGGCATCCGAGGATGTTTTAGAATGAAAACCAGCAGTTGGGCGACGGCAGCCAGTCGCTGGTCGCAAGCGTCTGTCCGCGAGCTTCAGCAGATCTACTGCGATGCGGCTAGAACGGCGGTGGCGTATGCGCCTATACTGCACGGGGCTTTCAGAATGGACATGACATGGGTGACCGGCCGGATCGCGGTCGGCGGCGGAATCTGGACAGCAGACAACATGGCGGCGGTGGCGCGGGCGGGTGTAACCCACATCATCGACATGCAGATCGAATTTGACGACACCGAGCTGGCAGAGCCGCATGCCATCGAAGTGCTGTGGAACCCTATTGACGACGATTTTCAGCCCAAGCCTCCCGAGGTATTTCAGCGTGGAGTGGAATTCGCGATCGAAGCGCTCGGACGAGGATGGGACCAAGCTGTTCATCCACTGCGCGGCCGGAGTGCACCGGGCGCCGATGATGACCCTGGCGGTTTTGTGCTCGCTGGGTTGGACGACCGGCGGCGGCACAGGACTTGATCGAGAAAGAACGTCCGGTGGTGGATTTCGCGGACGTGTACGTGCGCAGCGTGGAGAGATTTCTGGATCAGCAGGTGAGAGCGGGGAAGTAGAACATCAGTTCTCGGTTGCCAGTTCCCGGTTGTCAGTCAAGTTCTTACTAAATCCAAACATTTTTGGTGAGGTTCATTCCCTTTTGGGTTGAGGGAAAGGCCTGTGAAACCGGCAAGGGAGGAAGCATGTTCGACGAGCACCGCCGCCCCGTGGGGCGGCTTTTCTACTTGCTGGCATTTCTGGTGTTGGCGCTTGCGGCGCCTCGCAGGCGCAAGTCGCCGACCACCACCACGATCAGCGAAGTCCGATGGACCGACTTTGGCTGGGGACAAGCTAACGACCGCAACCTGGCAGGCCGATTCTCCACCCAAACCTTTACCCTGCCGCGCCTGGCCGCGGTGCAGAATTATTTCCTGAGGCAGTGTGACAATGTCGGTGCCGCCACGCTATTCCAGATACACGAACGGCCTTGCACCTTAAGTATCCAGCTATGAAAGATCGGACCATGAAAGACTCAGTCCCGGATGATATCTCGGCCAACTATCCCCACCCGGGGAGCGCGGGCAGACAGCCGCTGGTGGTGCGGGTCACCGACAGCGACTTTCAGGGAGAAGTCCTGGAGAAGCTGGGGCGGTTGGAAGCCAAAATGGAAATGCTGATTCGGGAGCGGGCAGCCCGGGCGCGTGAGGCTGGTTGAAGAGAGAGTGACCCAGCTGGAAAAAAGCGAGATTCGTCGAGGCGTTTATGACCGGATCGTGAACGCCGCAATCACGGTGGCGATCAGCGCCGCCATCGCGATGCATGATCGGTGGTCGTTCAAGTGATCGGATCTGCTTTCCGAGACTGTGCGTCCTCAATTTCAGTTCTCAGTTCCCAGTTCTTAGTTCTCAGCATTTCAATCAATTATCTAAGGAGAAATGCGATGGACTTTCTGTCCAAGCTGTTGCAGGGGATTGCGTTTGTACCTTCGGTAGTTAACGGGATCGAAGGGTTATTCGGCAGCCGGTCCGGAGCGGAAAAGAAAAACGCGGCGATGTCGTTCGTGTCGGCTGCGTTGCAACTGACCGATGCGGTGACTTCGCGTCACATTGTCGATCCGGAAAAATTCAAGCAAGGCCTGAGTGCCGTGATCGACGGCACGGTTTTGTGCTTGAATGCTTCTACGTGGTCCAAACCCAGTCAGCCGTAGAGTTATCCGACTTCTTCGGCCCAGTTCTCGAGCGTCTTTTTGACCTGGGCCATGAACTGGTCGGCGACCGCGCCGTCGATGAGGCGATGGTCGTAGCCCAGGGTCAGATGGACGACGGAACGGATCGCGATCGAGTCGTTGCCATCGTCGTCGGTCACCACCATCGGCGACTTGGTAATTCCACCGACGCCCATGATGGCCGAGTTCGGCTGGTTGATGATGGGCAATCCGAAGACCGCGCCAAACTGGCCGGGGTTGGTGATGGTGAAGGTCGAGCCTTCGACTTCTTCCGGCTTGAGTTTCTTGCTGCGGGCGCGCTCGCCCAGATCGCTGATGCCGCGCTGCAGGCCGAGGAAGTTGAGGTCGTCGGCGTTCTTCAGCACCGGCACGATCAGACCCCAGTCGAGCGCGACCGCGATTCCGACGTTGACGTGGCGATGGTAGCGGATGCTTTCGCCTTCGATCGAGGCGTTCACGATGGGAAACTGCTGCAGCGTGATGATGGCGGCGCGGGTGAAAAACGGCATGAAGGTGAGGCGAGCGCCATTGCGTTTTTCAAAGGCAGACTTGGTCTTGTTGCGCAACTGAACGATGCGCGTCAGATCCACCTCGAACATGCAATGGACGTGGGCGCTGGTGCGGCGCGACTCGATCATGCGATGGGCGATGATCTTGCGCATCTGGGTCATGGGCACCAGATCGCCGGGAATCGAAGCTGGGGCGGGAGGAGCGGTATCCGGCCTCGCCGAAGGCGCGGGCGCAGCGGGAGCCGAGGCGCGACGGGCTGACTTTTTTCCAGAAACGCGGTGATGTCCTGCTTGGTGATGCGTCCGCCCAGGCCGGTCCCGGAAACCTGCGCCAGATTGATGTTGTGCTCACGCGCGATTTTGCGGACCAACGGGGAAGAGCGAGCGTGGTCTTCTTCCTCGTGCGAAGCCTGGGGCTGCGAGGACTGGGGCGGTGGCCGCGGGCTCAGCAGACTGGGGCGGCGGCTGGGGCTGGAGCCGATTCCTTTTTTGCCGGAGCGAGGCGGGGCCGAGACGCCGGTTTGGCGGCAGCGCTCTCGCCGTCCGCGGAAATCGTGCCGACTACCGTGTTGACCTGAACGGTCGCGCCTTCGGCGACCTTGATGTCCTGCAGAACTCCCGAAGCTGGCGCAGGAATTTCGGCGTCCACCTTGTCGGTAGAGATTTCGAACAGCGGCTCGTCGCGCTGTACCTTGTCACCCGGCTTTTTCAGCCACTTGGTGATGGTCCCTTCAAAAATCGATTCGCCCATCTGGGGCATGACGATATCAGTCGGCATAATTCCCTTCCACGCGGCTCGGTCTCGAGCCGCGCAACCCTTCATTATATATATCGGGTCAGGCTTTCCGCTTTTCGCGGAAACCGGCTAGTCGTGGTGGCCGTGTTCATCCCCTTCGGGATGACCACGGGCGGCGCGACCCCGGTGGATTTCTTCCAATAATCCTGCACCGGCGGGCGGCAGTTTTTCGATGCGCGAGAGAAAGGCTGTGACTTTCCACATATCCTGTTCACTCAATGCCTTGTTCCAGGCGGGCATGCCGGTGTAGCGAATGCCGGTGCGAACGGCGTAGTAAGATCTGCCACTCGGGATCATCCACGGGATGGATGATCAGCTGCGGAGCCGGCGGGTAGAAGGATGCCCCGAGGACGCTGGGTTTGTTGTCGAGCTCGCCATGACATCCGGCGCAGTTCATGGTGTAGATTTTCATTCCGTCGATCAG
The DNA here is from genome assembly GCA_963841075.1 of Terriglobia bacterium. Taxonomy (GTDB): domain Bacteria; phylum Acidobacteriota; class Terriglobia; order Terriglobales; family Acidobacteriaceae; genus JAIQFF01. The sequence goes on along the minus strand of CAWJBA010000021.1, from coordinate 35,322 downwards.
ATTTTCGTCGGTGGGCGGCACCGGATTGGTCACGCGCGGGGCGTGGCGCTCCATGGAGGCGTCCACGGCAGACATGGCGATGTGGCGTTCGATCTTTGGGGGAGTGGAGTCGGCGTTGGTGGGCAAGAAGCCGAGGGTGGCGATGGCCAGTCCGCCCAGGAAGAGCAGAAGCAAGGTAATGATGATGCCGAGTATGAAATTGCGCATTCCTGCCTCCTGTAGATTCTCGCAGTTGATGTCAGCAGGGCGCCTCTAAGGATGATCCAGCGGCGCGGTCTGATGCAGGATGGCGTGGGCATCCTGCGCTTCTGATTCTCTCACCTGCAGCTTGATCCCGCCGAGTATATGCGAGTGCCAGCCGCCGATGCGAAGCATGTTTTCATCATACGCGAAGCATTCGATGGCAGCGGATTCCAGACGGGCGCGGGCCAGCAGGAACTCCATCTGGCTATGAAAGACAGCGATAGTTACCAGGTGCTCGTGCATGCGGGCCCTAAATTCAATAAGCCTTCAGCCGGCGGGCTTCGCGCAATACGTCGCTCACCTTGGGCAGGAAATATTCCTCCTGCGGCGGAGAGAACGGCACCGGAGAATCCTGCGCGGCGATGCGGACGATGGGGCCGTCGAGGTCGTCGAAAGCTTCTTCATTAATGATGGCAGCAATTTCGCCGGCGAGGCCTCCGGTGCGGGAGTGCTCGTGCAGAATGATGACCTTGCTGGTCTTGCGCACGGTTGCGGCAATCGCCTCGCGATCGAGCGGCGAGACGGTCCGCAAGTCCACGATTTCGACGTCAATCCCTTCTTTGCTTAACGTCTCGGCCGCTTCCAGCGCGGTGTGCACCATGGCCGCATAAGTAATGATGCTGAGGTCGCGGCCTTCGCGGACGATTCGGGCCTTGCCCAGCGGCACAATGTAGTCTTCCGCGGGCACTTCTTCTTTGATGCGGCGATAAAGATATTTGTGCTCGAAGAAGATGACCGGATTGTTGTCGCGGATGGCCGCCTTGATCAGACCCTTGGCGTCGTAGGCGCTGGCGGGACAAACCACTTTCAAGCCGGGCGTGTGCACGAACCACATCTCCGGATTCTGCGAGTGGAAGGGACCGCCATGGACGTTGCCGCCGCTGGGTCCGCGAATGACCATCGGGCGCGGGTGCGCCCCAGCGATAGTGAGCTTTGGCGACCATGTTGACGATCTGGTTGAAAGCGCAGCCGATGAAATCCATGAACTGAAACTCGGCTACCGGACGCATGCCGGTGAGCGAAGCGCCGAAGGCGGCGCCCACGATGGCCGATTCCGCGATGGGAGTGTCGATAACGCGCTCGGGGCCGAAGCGATCGATGAAGCCGTCGGTGACTTTGAAAGCTCCGCCGTAGATGCCGATGTCTTCGCCGAGACAGAAGACGGCGGGATCGCGTTCCATTTCCTCCCAGATGCCCTGGCGGATGGCTTCGAGATAGGTCAGTTGAGGCATGGGTCGCCCGCGACTTGGTTGTATGAGATTGACATCACTTCAAATGCACCGCTGCCTCTGTGTTTTCGCGGATGGCAGCGTTTCCCTTCCTGGTTTTCGGTGTTCCGTACTTTGGTTTGATTTCGTGGCAGCCGTCTTCGCAGTACACGCCGCCGGCGGCGGATTCCGGTTCCGGCATTGGGCTGGCGACGGCGAAGTCACGGTCGGCTTCGAGTTGTTGATCAACACTCGCAATCAGTTCCCGGTTCTCAGTTGCGGTCAGCCATTTTTTTACGTTTAACAGGTAGTTTTCGAAGCGGGTGATGCAATCGCGTTTTCGCCAGTATTCGAACAGTGATTTGGGCACATAGTCGGCGCCGTCGTGGATGGCGTGGCCTTTCATGCGCATCATCTTGGCTTCGATGAGCGTTGGGCCCTGCGCCGCGGCGGGCGCGCTCGCAGGCTTCGTGGGCGGCGTCGTAGACCTGGCAGGCGTCGGTGCCGTCGACGATGACGCCGGGGATGCCGTACGCGATGGCGCGCTCCGCCAGATCCTTCACGCGGAACTGCATGTCGGTCGGCGTGGAATATGCCCACAGATTATTTTCGACGAAGAGCACCAGGCCGAGATCCTGCACAGCGGCGAAATTCAGGCCTTCGTAGGTGACGCCCGTAGACTGGCCGCCATCGCCGATGTAAGTCATGACTGCGATGTCGCGTCCCTGAAGACGCGCGCCCAGAGCCACTCCGGCAAGGACGGGAATAAGATCGCCCAGCATCGAGATGGGTGAAGCCACGTTGCGATCGTTGATATCACCGAAGTGGGAGGTGCCGTCGCGGCCGCGGGTCGGCGCGTCGGCCTTGGCCATGTATTGCATCATGATGTCGCGAGGGGAGTAGCCCCGAACCAGGGTCGAGCCCTGGTTGCGGATCATGGGAGCGATCCAGTCATCTTTCTGTAGAGCGTAGGCGGAGGCGCAGGAGCAGGCTTCCTGGCCCAGTCCAAAATAAACTCCGCCGACTACTTTTCCCTGTTTGTAGAGGTTTTCGAGTACGACCTCCATCCTGCGGTTGAGCAGCATCCAGCGGTAGATCTCGATGCACTGTTTCTTGCTCAGGTATTTTGATTCGCGGATGGGCGGGACGGGAGCGCTCAGGTCCCCGGTGACTTCGTAGCTGACTTTGCCGCCTTTGCGAACCTGGCGGATGGAGAAGTTTGGCCGTTCCAGGCGATGGTCCGGGATGGTGTAGGTGCGCTGGCCGGCGCTTTTGGCCTTGCGTGGAGATTTGACCGCGAGTGGTTTGCTTGCTTTCTTGGCCATGGGCGATTCGCTGACGGCGACATCCATGCTAACGCGGACTGGTGGATTCTGTCGCGTGCTTCGCGAAGGTTAAGCCCAGAAAATATCTTTTTCTTCTTTGCGCAGCTGGCGCAATTCCGCTGGAGGTTTGAGCGGAACGCCTACGGGGTTGCCCAACAGCGCATCCAGACTGTCCAGCCAGAGCATCTGGCTTTCGAACACCACGCCGAAGTTGCGGGAGATGGAATGGGCCACTTCCTGCAACGAAAGTTCTTTGCCTAATTCCTTCGCCATGGAAGTTACCGGCTTGGTGGCGATTCCGCAGGGGATGATCAGGTTGAAATAGTCGAGGTCGGTGTTCACGTTGAGGGCGAAGCCGTGCGAGGTCACGGCGCGAGAGATGTGGACGCCGATGGCGGCGATTTTGGCTTCCGGCGGAGACGCCAGGGCGCTCGACTCCGCGGGACAAGTCGCGACCGAATTGTCCTGCTCCGCTCGGGATGACAGACTTTCGGGCGTCGTCCAGACGCCGGTCAGGCCGCAGATGCGGGCTGGCGGGATGCCGAAGTCGGCGCAGGTGCGGATCAGGACTTCTTCCAGGCGGCGCACGTAGTCGACTGCGCCCAGAGTCTTGCGCTTGCCGTCGGGCGTGGCGATTTCGCGCAAGTCGAAAATGGGATAGCCGACGAGCTGGCCGGGGCCGTGGAAGGTGACGTCACCGCCGCGGTCGCATCTCGAATACTTCCACGCCCCGCTGGGCCAGCAGTTCGGGCGAGGCCACGATGTTCGTCCGTTTGGCATTGCGGCCGAGAGTGATGACCGGCGAGTGTTCGAGCAGCAGCAGGACATCGCCGATGCGGCCTTCTTTGCGCAGGTCGACGAGGCGCTGTTGCAGGCTCAGGCCGGTGGCGTAGTCGATCGGTTCCGAGTTGGAGGACAGAGATCATGAAATTCTGGGCCACGGATTTTCGCGGATTCACACGGATTCAGAGCAAATCAAGATCTATCCGTGAAATCCGCGAGAATCCGTGGCCTGCTTTTCTAGGCATTGATCGCCATTCCGTACACGCTGTTCGAGGCATCGAGCATGGCTTCGGCCAGCGTGGGGTGGGCGTGGATCGTCCACATCAGGTCTTCTACCGTGGCTTCGAGTTCGATGGCGACGACGGCTTCGGCGATCAGTTCGGTAGCCTGCGGGCCGATGATGTGCACGCCGAGAATTTCGCCGTAATCGGCGTCGGACACGATCTTGATGAAACCGTCGTGCTGGCCCACGATCGAGGCGCGGGAATTTGCCGTAAAGGGGAACTTGCCGACCTTGACGTTGTAGCCCGCTTCTTCGGCTCTGGCCTCGGTCAAGCCGACGCTGCCAATTTCGGGATGGCAGTAGGTAGCATTGGGAATATGTTCCGGGTTGATGGGCTTGCCTTTTTTGCCGGCAATTTTGGTAACCGCGACGATGCCTTCCATCGCGCCCACGTGCGCCAGTTGCGGCGTTCCGAGCACGATGTCGCCGATGGCGTAGACGCCGGGCTCGGCGGTCTGCATCCAGCTGTCGGTCTTGATGAATCCGCGGTCGGGCTTGATCTTCGTTCTTCTCGAGTCCGATATTTTCGGTGCGCGGCTTGCGGCCCACAGCGATCAGGATGCGTCTCGGCTTCGATTTTCTGCGCTTTGCCATCCACGCTGAAGTTTACGGTGACTCCGGATTTCCCCTTTTCGATTTTGTCCACCTTGGCGCCGGTGTGGAAGGCGATGCCGCGTTTGCGATAGACCCGCGCCAGCTCTTTGGAGATTTCTTCATCTTCAATTGGAACCAGCCGGGGCAGCATTTCGATGAGAGTGACTTCGGTGCCGAAGGAACGGAAGATGGAAGCGAATTCGACGCCCACCGCTCCTGCGCCAACAATCACCAGCGATTTGGGAATCTCCTTGAGCGCGAGAATCTCGATGTTGGTCAGGATGCGGTCGCTCGGCTCGAGACCTGGCAACATACGCGCTTCCGAACCGGTACAGAGGATCACGTTCTTCGCTTTGATCTGCGTGGCTTTGCCGTCGGCGGTGACCTCGACGGTGAGCACTCCGTTTTGCGCCGGGCCGGTCAGCTTGCCGTAACCGCGGATGGTTTCGACTTTGTTCTTCTTCATCAAAAAATCGAGGCCCTTGGTGTGCTTGGCCACGATTTTCGATTTGCGTTCCTGGATGGCGGCCCAGTTGAGCCTGGGGGCGTCTACGCCTTCGATGCCGAATTCCTTGGCGTCTTTCAGATGGTCCCAAAGTTCGGCGTTAAACAGCAGGGCCTTGGTGGGGATGCAGCCTACGTGCAGGCAGGTACCGCCGAGCACGGTGTCCTTCTCGATGAGAGCGGTTTTCAGGCCATACTGGCCGGCGCGGATGGCGGCGGTGTAGCCAGCTGGACCGCTGCCGATGATGGCGATGTCATAAATGGTTTCAGGCAAGAGGTGGTCCTCACTATCAAGAGATGCGGGATGGCAAACGTTTGATTCTAGAACAGGTAGGCGCAAGTTCGATAGGGACGCGCGTCCTCCACCCTGAGCAGGTGGAACTTCCGGCCCAGTTTGGACGTATTATTATTTGTAGGAGGTATCTATGCACGTCTTTGGGTTCTTCCTTTTTCCGTTTTTTGGATTGGGCTTTGTCCTGTATTTTCTGCCCACGCTGGTCGGTGTGTTGCGCGAAAGGCACGACAAGCTTTCCATCTTTTTGCTCAATTTATTTTTAGGATGGAGTTTGATTGGATGGGTTGTGGCCCTGGTCTGGGCCTGCAAGAATGACCGGGTGGTTTACGTGCAGAATGTGCAGCGCTACTAGATATGAGCGTGACGAATTGATCTTTCGCCCCTTCGGGGCTTGCTCGTTTCCTCGTACGCACCCACGGCTGACGCCGTGGGCTCCATTCTTCCGCCGCTCCGCGGCTGCCACATTAACGCTACGCCAGCAGCCTGGCCGCTTCCTTTGCGTAGTAGGTGACGATGATGCTGGCTCCGGCGCGGCGGATTGAAACCAGAGACTCCATCATCACGCGTTCACGATCAATCCAGTTATTGCGGGCCGCGGCCTCGATCATGGCGTATTCGCCAGAGACCTGGTAGGCCGCCAAAGGCAGGTCAAAGCGCTGGCGGGCGGCGGAAATCACGTCGAGATAAGGCAACGCCGGCTTCACCATGACCATGTCCGCGCCTTCTTCGATGTCCGCTTCGATCTCGCGCATGGCCTCCAGCAGGTTAGCTCCATCCATCTGATAGGAACGGCGATCGCCGAACTGGGGCGCGGAATCGGCGGCCTCGCGGAAGGGGCCGTAGAAGCCGGAAGCGAACTTGGCAGCGTACGAAAGGATGGGGGTGTTCGGAAGTGCCGCCTGGTCGAGCGCTTTGCGGATGGCGGCTACGCGGCCATCCATCATGTCGGACGGGGCGATGATGTCGACGCCGGCGCGGGCGAGCGAAACCGAGGTGCGGGCCAGCAGTTCGAGCGTGGGGTCGTTGAGAATCTCATAGTTGGCCCCGCCGGCGCCGACCGCCGAGGCCAGCGTCTCGATGGCCTTCATCTTTTCTTCAGGCCTCACAGCGATAGCGGCCGCACCCAACGATTGCGGCGCTTGCGGTTGCCGCACCACGCCGCAATGTCCGTGGGACATGTATTCGCAGAGGCAGACATCCCCGATGATGATAAGGTTGGGGACTTCGCGCTTGAGAGCGCGTGCGGCCTGCTGCACGATCCCGTTTTCCGCCCAGGCGCCGGTGGCGACCTCGTCTTTGGTCTCCGGCAAGCCGAACAGGATCACCGCCGGGACACCTAAAGCAGCAGTCTCACGCGCCTCTTTCACGGCTTGATCTACCGAAAGATTAAAGACGCCGGGCATCGACTGGACTTCTTTGCGCACACCCTCGCCAGGGCAGACGAACAAGGGATAGACAAAGGCTTCGGGAGTAAGCCGGGTCTCGCGAACCAGCGTCCGCAGTTGGTCATTTTGGCGGAGGCGGCGGAGGCGTGTGACCGGGAAGGTCATGGGCTGATTCTAGCAGAGGCAGCGGCGGGCAACTCATGGTCGCCAGAGTACGGCCGATGAGCCTGCCAGAAGTGTTCAAAACGCCGTGCCTGCGGGCTTTTGGAGTACCAAAGTAATGCTTTGTCTGCCCCGAAATCCGATGGGCGCAATCCGAGCCACTAGAATGCGGGGTGTCCATGATCTCGAAGCGCCAGCGGCGAATCGCGTGGTTTGTTGGCATACCTCTCGTCTATGCCACCGTATCGCTAAGCCGGCCGGCTGGGTTCGCGTTGCTGGCTTTCGGGGATATCGCTCAATTCTCATTGCTGTTTATTGCCTTCGTGCTCATGGTGGCGAATGCGTTTTCGACCCGCGGCCAGACCCGGCTGTTCTGGGGACTGATGGCTGTGGGCTGCCTGTTATGGTCAGCGAATCTGTCGTTGTGGACGCTGTATGAGGTGATCTGGCGCAGGGCCCTTCCGGAACCGTTTATCGGAGATGTGATCCTCTTTGTCCATGTGGTGCCGTTCATGGCGGCGGTGGCGCTGCGTCCTCACCAGTCGGAGGAAAAGAAGCTCTACTTCAGCACGCTGAACTTTCTGATGCTGCTGGTGTGGTGGGTCTTTCTTTACGCCTTCATCGTTTTTCCGGACGAGTATGTCGTACTCAACGTCGCGGTTTACAGCCCGCACTACGATCTGCTTTATCTGGTGGAAAATCTGGCATTTCTGGTCGTCCTCGGGATATTGGCGTGGAACACGCGGGGGACGTGGAGAGATATTTACCGGAACCTTTTCGTTGCCTCAGGACTCTACGCCGTAAGCTCACTGGCGCTGAACATGGCCATCGCTCGCGGGCAATACTACACGGGCAGCCTCTACGACATTCCATTCGTCGCTTCGGTCTGTTGGATGATCTGGGGCACGCTGCTGGCCCGGGACCTCAAGCCCCCTTCTCAGCCCGCGCCGTCAGAGATTCCTCGCTGGCAGATGCTTGCGCCCCGGATGGCCATGCTGGCGATGCTTTCACTGCCGGTTTTGGGATACTGGGCATGGTTTCGCGACAGCGCGCCGCTCCATCTGCGGCAGTTCCGGCTGCTGGTGACGCTGGCGGCAATGCTGGTCCTGGGCCTGTTCGTATTTCTGCGTCAATTTCTGATGGATCGCGAGCTGGTGCGTCTGCTCGAAGAGTCGCGCTCCAGTCTGGAAAATATGAAGCGGCTGCAGACTGAACTGGTGCAGAGAGAGAAACTGGCATCGCTGGCGCAGTTGGTGTCAGGGGCGGCCCACGAAATCAACAACCCTCTGGCTGCCATCCTGGGATATTCCGAACTGCTGGCGGCGCAGGCAGGCCTGGAATCGAATCAGGCCAGCATGGCCCGCAAGATCGGCCAGCAAGCGCGGCGGACGCGCGAGCTGGTTTCCAGCCTGCTCAGCTTTGCTCAGCAATCGCCGGGAGAGAAGACGCTGCTGGATATGGGGTCCATCGTGCAGCGGGCGCTGCAGATGAAGATGCTACGCACGGAAAACAAGAACATCCATTTAGAGAGCCGGATTGAGCCCGGCCTTCCGCAGATATGGGGCAATGTCAACCAGCTCTTTCAGTGCTGCGTGGAAATTATCGGGAATGCGACCGACGCATTGGAAGAAGTCGGTGGTGGGACGTTCTCGGTGACTGTCCTTCAGGAAGGCGATGAGCTGGTGATGGAATTTTCGGACTCTGGTCCCGGCGTCCGCGATCCGCAACGCATTTTCGATCCTTTCTATACCACCAAGCCTGTGGGCAAGGGTATGGGACTCGGGTTGAGTGTGACGTATGGGGTCGTCCAGGACCATCAGGGAAAAATCAGCTGCGAGAACCGGGCCGGGGGAGGAGCGGTATTCGAGCTTCGCTTCCCGCTGGCCAAGCAATCCGTTCCTAAGCTGGCGGAGGCCGCCAAGGTCTAGGGTGCGTTCGTTTGCGGATAAGATTTTTGACGTCAAATGATGACCTCGAAAGAGAGAGAAATCCGCAAGATCGCAAGGAACCACCTTAGGATCGTCCTGCCATTCTTGTAACATTGATCCCGATGCAATCTTCTCTTCTCCACAGCAGCGGCCGCGTGCTGGAATTCGAGTCCCTGCGCGATTTGATACGGAGTTATACCTCTTCGCCGCTCGGGCAAGGACAGATTGCAGAGCTCGCTCCGTCCTCGGATCGGCGATGGATTGAGAACCAGCAGCAGCTGACGATCGAGATCCGGGAGTTTCGCCGGGTGGGCGGCCGCTTCGAGTTCTCCGGGCTGTTGGACATTTCAAAGACAGTGGCCGAGGCGCGCATCCAGGGCGCGGTGCTTGAAACCACAGAGATTCGCGATGTGGTGCTGGCAGTCGACCGGGCGGCGGAATGGCGGGAAATCGCGCTGAGCCCGCCGGCGGCGATGAAGGTGGCGTGGAGCGCGGTACGGGCGCTCTCATCCGGCATCGCTGATTTCACCGAGTTCCTGCGAGCATTTCGCAACAAGATCCAGCCGGACGGCACGCTCGAAGATCGCGCTTCGCCGGAACTGGCGCGAATCCGGCGCGAGATGGAGCGGCAGAAAAGAACGATCCAAGAGTCGCTGCGCGGCTATCTGCGGCGGCTGGCCGAGGGCGGCGCGGTGCAGGATGAGTTGATCACAATCCGCGGCGAGCGCTTCGTGATACCCATCAAGATTGAGCAGAAGCGCCGGGTGCAGGGCGTGGTCCACGGCGCAAGCTCGAGCGGGCAGACCGTGTTCGTCGAGCCGCTGGAGACTATCGAACAGAACAACGAACTGGTGCGGTTGCTGGACGAAGAACTGGCCGAGATTCACCGCATTCTGCTGGAGATGACCGGCGGATCGGCGAAAGCTCGGACCTGATCCTGCGAGCAGTGGACGTGCTGGGTGAACTGGAGCTGCAATTTGCCAAGGCGCGTTTTGCCGAAGATTACAGTTGCGTGCCGGTGGTATTGAGTGAAAATTCCCGGCTTGTCTTGATCAACGCCCGCCATCCCCTGCTCGAGAGAAACCTGAAAGCCAAGAGTGGACGCGTCGTTCCGATCAGTATCGAACTTGAAGGCGAGCGGCTTGAACTGGTCATCACCGGCCCCAACACGGGCGGAAAAACTGTGGCGCTAAAAACTGTCGGCCTGCTGGCGCTGATGGCACAGTCGGGCATTCCGGTTCCAGCCGATCGCGCCGAGTTGCCGGTGTTCGATGCGGTGCTGGCGGACATCGGCGACTATCAGTCCATTGAGCAGAATCTTTCGACATTCTCGGCCCACGTGACCAACATTGATTTCATTTCTCGAACAGCCACCGCGCATTCGCTGGTTCTGCTGGATGAACTGGGCTCGGCCACCGATCCCGAAGAGGGAGCAGCGCTCGCGGTGGCGATCGCCGAGCACTTCCGGAGGATCGGCTGTATCACCGTGATCTCCACCCATCACACTTCGTTGAAAGTGTTCGGCGCGAATACGCCGGGCGTGGTGAACTCGTCAGTCGGATTCGATGAAGCCACTCTGCAGCCGACTTATGAGCTGAGGATCGGCGTGCCGGGAGCGTCGGCGGGAATCAACATCGCGCAGCGCCTGGGATTGAATCCGACAATTATCGAAGCCGCACGGTCGAAGCTGGGCACCCAGGCGCGGGATGTTGGCCAGTTTCTGGACAACCTGCATGCTGACTTGCGCGAATCTGCGGCTGAACGTTTGCGGTTGCAAGCTCGCGAACAGGACCTGGAGCGCGAACGGGCGAGTCTCGCCGCCGAGGGGCGCAAAGAGCAGCAGGTAAAGATCAAGGAAATGGAGAAAAAGCTCGAGACCCTGCTGCGGGATTTCGAGTATCAGGCGCGGGAGATGGTGAGCGCGGTCCAGGACCGGGCGGCGTCGCAAAAGCTATCGAAAGACGCCGAACGTCGCATGTCCAAACTGCGCCGGGAATTTGGGGAGCAGTTCGATTCGACCGTGGTGGCGCATACGACCGGGGCAGATAAGGGCGATCCGGAAGCGCAGCCGCAGTTGGTAAAACATGTTTCCGAGGGCGACACGGTCAAACTCAAGTCTATGGGACGGGCGGCGGTGGTGAGCCGGCGAGTGGATGAAAATCACTTTGAAGTCGAAATTGGCGCGATGAAGATGAAGATTGCGCGCGACGATATTGCTGAAGTGCTGTCGCGAGCGGCCGACTCGCCGGTCAAGGCGGCCCGGGCGAGGGGGATTTCGGTTTCGCTGGAGAAGGAAAACGAGAACGTGCCGTCGGAGATCAACGTGATCGGGCGCACCGTGGATGACGCCACCCGGGAGGTGGAGAAGTTCGTGGACCGGGCGTTTCTGGCGGGATTGCCGCGGATACGCGTGGTGCACGGCAGCGGCATGGGCATTTTGCGGAAAGCATTGCGGCAGTATTTGCAGAAGCATCCGCATGTGGAATCGGTGATGGAGCCTCCGCAGAATGAGGGCGGCGGCGGGGCGACGGTGGTGGAGTTGCGAGTTTAGGTTTGGGTGGCGACAGGGGTTCTTCGACTGCGGCAGAGCGACCGCTCTTCCTCCGCTCAGGATGACAGGGGTTAAGGAGAAGTGACGGTGCCCGAGGTCCGATACCCAGCAGTATCGTTGACAATATCCTCTACCGTACGTTATCTTTAAGTCTTTAGCAGTCCTGCGGTTGCCCGCCTGGTACCCTGCGCCTTCGGCGTTGAAGTGGATACTCAGCGGTCTTCTTTAGCTTTTTTAATTTCTGGGAGACTCGTAATGTCAACCTATTTCCCCAAAGCGGGGGAAATTGTGCGCAAGTGGTACGTCGTGGATGCCTCGGGGCAGACGCTCGGACGTCTGGCTTCTCAGGTCGCCCGCATCCTCATGGGTAAAGAGAATCCGCGTTACACAACGTTTCTCGATACGGGAGATCACGTCATCATCATCAATGCCGAGAAGGTGAAGACGACGGGAATGAAGTCCGAACAAAAGGTGTATCAGCACTACACCGGATATCCGGGCGGGTTGCGCACGGAAGAATTCCGCAAGCGTTTCGACCGCAAACCGGAGTTGATTATCGAAGAGGCGATCAAGCGCATGCTGCCCAAGACGAAACTGGGCGGGCACATGATCAGCAAGCTGCAGGTCTATCGCGGCGACAAGCATCCGCACGAAGCCCAGAAGCCTGAAGTACGGGTGCTGGAAGCGGTGAAAGCGTAGGACGGTTTCTAGTTTCTGGTTTCTAGTTTCAAAAGCAAGAAGATCTGTAATTCTTTGAAAGGTTGAGCACCGGTTGGCTGAGAGCTGACGGCTGAGTGCTGATAGCTAAATGGCAGAGTTAGTTCAATATTACGGTACGGGACGCCGCAAGTCGGCGATCGCGCGCGTTTATCTGCGTCCGGGCAGTGGCGATTTCAAAGTCAACGGGCGTCCTTTTGAGCAGTATTTTGTGACCGAGTCGCAGCGCTCGAGCGCGCGGCAACCATTGCTTTCGACCGAGACGGCGGCGACGTTCAACGTCCTCGCCCGGGTCAGCGGCGGCGGAGTCAACGGCCAGGCGGATGCGGTGAAACTGGGAATCGCCCGCGCCCTGATGCTGTTCAATATCGAACTGCGCAAGAAGCTGAAGGCGGAAGGCCTGGTCAGCCGGGACTCGCGCTCGAAGGAACGCAAGAAGTACGGGCAGAAGGGCGCCCGGAAGCGGTTCCAGTACAGCAAGCGGTAAGTGGATCGGATCCGAGCAGAACGAGATTCCTCCCCTTCGCTTCGCTCAAGGGTCGGAATGACAAGGTTGTTGGGTTGGCAGGAGCTAGAAGCTAATGGCTGGCAGCTGGTTTTAAGGTGTTCAATTCTTCCTGCGCCTCGCGGTGCGGGGCGGGAATGGCAATCCGGGGCAGCCCTAGGGTGAGCGCCGGATGCAGACCAAATGAGGAGGTTGATTGGCTAACATCACCATGAAGGAGTTGCTCGAAGCAGGAGTTCACTTCGGGCATCAGACCAAGCGCTGGAATCCCAAGATGAAGGAATACATCTTCGGAGAGCGCAACGGTATCTACATTATCGACCTGCAGAAGACGCTGAAGATGTTCAAGGAAGCGTCGAAATTCGTGTCCGACCTGGCCGCGGCCGGCAAAATTGTGCTTTTTGTGGGCACCAAGCGACAGGCGCAGGACGCCATCGCGGAAGAGGCCACGAAGTGCGGCGGCTTCTACGTGAACCAGCGCTGGCTGGGTGGATTGCTCACCAACTGGGTGACGGTGCAGAAGTCGGTGAAGCGGCTTAAGGAACTCGACGAGATGGCCACGGATGGCCGCTACGAGTTGCTGCCCAAGAAAGAAGTCATCAAACTGGAGCGCGAGCGCAAGCACCTGCAGGCGAACCTGGCGGGCATCAAGAACATGAGCCGGCTGCCGGATGCGATCTTTGTGATTGACTCGAACAAAGAGCAGATCGCAGTGCGTGAAGCGCGCAAACTGGGTATTCCTGTGGTGGCAGTGGTGGATACGAACTGCGATCCCAGCGAAGTGGATTATGTGATTCCGGGCAACGATGACGCGCTGCGCGCGATTCGTCTTTTTGCCTCGAAGATTTCCGATTCGGTCGCTGAAGGTGCGCAACTGATGACGGACAAGCAGGCCGCCGATATGGCCGCGGCCGTCTACACCGAACCCGAGGCGGTTCCGGCGGCTGAGGCTGCAGAAGAACTTGCAGCGGCTGGCGCTCCTGACGCCGGGGCTGAGGACATCAGCATGGAAGATGTGCTGGGCAAGGGAGTGCGCAAGCAACCCGCACCCGCCAAGGAAACCGTGGACGAAGACGTGCCGCAGGTGGAAACCCAGACGTACTAAAAGCAGTCTTCAGTCGTCGGTCTTCAGTCGTCAGCGCAACCACAAGAGAGCCGGCAGATTCGAAGCCCGCAAAGACTCGCTTTAGCCCTTGAGGGAAAATCAGACCCGCGCGGGTCGTCCGGCGCGGGTCAAAGTTTGTAGAGCAGTCGTCAGACCTCAGTCGTCGGTCTTCCGCTTGACTCTCGAACTATGGTTTGAACTGACGACTGAAGACTGAGGACTGAAGACTATTTTTATGAGCACAACTACCGTGAATATTTCTGCCAATCAAGTGAAAGAGCTCCGGGAAAAGACCGGAGCGCCGATGATGGACTGCAAGCATGCGCTCACCGAGGCCAAGGGCGATCTGGAGCAGGCGGTCGTCCTGCTGCGCAAGAAGGGCATTTCCGTGGCCGGCAAGAAGGCAAGCCGGGTGACCAAGGAAGGCGCGGTTGCGAGCTACATTCACGCCGGAGGCAAGATCGGCGTGCTGGTGGAAGTCAACTGCGAGAGTGACTTTGTCGCCCGCACCGACGACTTCAAGGAACTGGTGCACGACATCGCCATGCACATCGCGGCCAGCGACCCGAAATTCGTGCGCAAGGAAGACGTCACGCCGGAGGCCTTCGAGCGCGAGAAGGACATTTACCGCGCCCAGGCTGCGGCGACCGGCAAACCGCCGCAGGTGGTGGAAAAGATCGTGGAAGGCAAGATGAGCAAGTTCTACGAAGAAGTTTGTCTCATGGAGCAGCCTTTTATCCGCGACCAGACCGTCAGCATTGGACAGCTCGTCGCCACCAAGATTGGCAAGCTGGGCGAGAACATCGCCGTGCGCCGGTTCGCGCGCTTCAAGGTTGGCGAGGTGGGAGCGACGGTAGCGTTTACCACTTCCAGTGCGGAAGATAGCGGCGAGGCCGCTGCTCCTGTGGCGAAATAGGGCTTCGCTCGCTTACGTTTTGATACGCCGTGTTCGATGAAATGTTTAGCCCGTGGGCAAGATGCCCTCGGGACAGCCGGTGGGACGCCGGTGTTACAAACTACAATGCCGACTCCGGTGTTCAAACGCATTCTGCTGAAGCTCTCGGGCGAGGCCCTGGCCGCGAACCAGGGCTTCGGCGTTGACCCCCTCCGCATCCACGAAATAGCCGCTGAACTGGCGGACGTCCACTCTCTGGGCATCAACATCGCGATCGTCGTCGGCGGGGGAAATTTTTTTCGCGGTGTGGCCCAGCAGGCGCGCGAGATGGATCGCGTCTCCGCCGACCACATGGGTATGCTGGCCACCGTGATCAACGCCCTGGCCTTGCAGGACGCGCTGGAGAAGCAAGGCATTCACACCCGGGTACAGTCGGCGATTGAGATGAATCAGGTGGCGGAGCCATTTATCCGGCGCCGCGCCATCCGTCACATGGAAAAGGGGCGGATCGTGATTTTTGCCGGCGGTACGGGCAATCCTTACTTCTCGACCGATACGGCCGCGTCCCTGCGCGCAATGGAAATCAAGGCGGACGCGATTCTGAAAGCTACTAAAGTGGATGGCATTTACGATGCCGACCCCATGCTGGTGAAAGACGCCAAAAAATTTGCCGAGATCAGCTACATGGAAGTGCTCAAGCGGGGATTGAAAGTGATGGATTCAACCGCCATCTCCCTGTGCAAGGACAACAACCTGCCTATTATCATTTTCAATCTCAATCAGCGTGGAAATATTCGGAAAGTTGTGATCGGCGAGAAGATCGGGTCGCTGGTCAGCGCGTAAACCAGGCCACGGATTTTCCCGATTCACACGAATAAACCTAAAACTCAAGTAGTCCCAGCACGCTGACCGATAGCCCTGCAGTTTTTCGCTTTGTCCTTCCGGGGTGATCGGTGTTAATCCGCGAGATCGGTGGCCTGTTTTTGCCGTTTAAAGGTTTATAATTCAGCGTTTTGATCTTGCACATCATTTGATTGCATATCGGGGAGTTGATCATGGCTGATGCTGGTCCGCTTAGAGATATCCGCATTCAACTCAAGACGCGGATGGACAAAGCAGTGGAGGATTTTCGCAAGGCGATGGCTGCCACTCGCACCGGGCGCGCTTCCGTGCACATGCTGGATGCGGTCAACGTGGATTACTACGGCTCGCAGATGCCGCTGAATCAGATTGCCCAGGTGCATGCGCCCGAGCCCCAGCTCATCACCATCCAGCCCTTCGACCCCTCGGCCCTGGCTGCCATCGAGAAGGGCATACGCACTGCCGATCTTGGCCTGAACCCGATGAACGACGGCAAGATCATCCGGGTGCCGGTGCCACCTTTGACCGAAGAGCGCCGCAAGGATATGGTCAAACATCTGCACAAGATGCTCGAAGAACATCGGACGGCGGTGCGCAACATCCGCCGCGACGGCAATGACGCCATCAAGAAGGCCGCCAAGGACAAGAAGATTGCGGAGGACGACGAAAAACGCGCCATGGATGAAATCCAGAAACTGACGGACGACGAAATCAAGAAGATGGAAGAGATGAGCAAGGCAAAAGAGAAGGAAGTTATGGAAATCTAAGAGCGGGCCTCGGACTTCAGACCTCGGACCTCAGCTCGGGTGCCCCGTTCAAGCTTCGCTTGGGCGGGGTTTTTTCTGTGGACCGAATTACTTTGGAGTTCCCCCCGCGCGTGATCTCTGCGCTGCGCTTCAACCATCTTGATCGCCCCAAAAGACCCGCCCAAGCGGAGCTTGAGCGGGTCACCCTGCGGGTTGATGATCCTCCAGAAGGCTGGTGTAGAGCGGGAATTACTTAAGTACTCTGTCCCAAAGTAACGAAACTTCTCTAAGCTGCGAGTGTTTGAATCCCCGTACCGCGAATACCTCGATTTTCAGAATTCAGGAGTTGGTTATGAAGAAGTTTCTGGTGCTTTCTGCATTTTTGGCGCTTTGCGGCCTGACCATTGTCGGCTGTGGAGGCGGAAACGGGTCGACTACTCTTTCCGGTAATTCGCAAGGCGCCGTCTATGTCACCGGCGAGGACGCTCCATTGTCGTCGGTGGTGAGCCTCAATCTGACGATCAATTCGATTACGCTCACTGGGGCCAGCAATTCTCCGCAACTGGTATCGTCGCCCATCACTGTAGATTTCGCGCGTTTGGTAGGCTTGCGGGAACCGCTGGCGTTCAACGCGGTCCCGGCCGACACCTATACCCAGGCAACCTTTGTGCTGGCGAGTCCGGTGATCAATTACATCAATTCCGGAACTCCACCGACGGTGACTACTCTGAACGGCACGTTCGCCAATCCAACCAGCACCAGTCCGCAGACCACGTCCGTGACTGTGAGCTTCCCGACACCGATGGTGGTGGGCGCCAATGGTCTGGCCGGGCTGCATACCGAATTTGATATTCGCCAGTCCCTGGCGGTCGACAACTCGGGGCAAATCACGGGTGTGATTTCTCCCGTGATGTTTATCCAGGCGGTAAAGGCGATCGATCCTGAAGGTCAGATCACCGACCTCACGGGCACGGTTTCTTCCGTGAATGTCGCAGGCAATTCATTCGTGATGCAGGGGCCGTTCGGACACCAGTTCACGATCGACGTGAATGGCAGCACCAACTTTAACGCCGGTTTCACTCTGGCAACGCTGCCCACCTCGGGCGGATTTGTCTCGGTGCAGGGCACGGTGCAGATGGACGGCAGCATCCTGGCTAGCGACGTGGAATTCATTACCACCGACCTGGCTTTTATCTCCGGCCGCATTCTGGCCTTGAACCCGGCCACGGGACCGGTACAGACCGTTACCCTGTGGGTGGGCGAGACCGGTGGCGGAACGTCGGGCCTGGTTGACACGGTGCAGACTGTGGATGTCAGCAGCGTGACGAACTATGCCATCTGCTTCTTCAACAACAGCTGGTTCAGCCCTAACAATCTGTTCGGTAACTCTTCCATGCTTGTGGGCCAGAGAATCTTCATCGGGGGCAGCTTTAGCGGTACGTTTACCCCGGATCTGATCTCCTTGCGGCGCCAGGGCGTATATGGCCTTGTCGTCCCGGGCAGCGTCGTGGTCACTGCCGGCAATGCCGGTAGCTTCCAGTTGCTGAACACCGGCCTACTGGGCATGTCGCTGGGCGGGCCCCTGACCGTAAATACGGGCGCGGGAACGGTGTTCTTTCAGGGCAACAGCAATACCCTGACTCTCACCGACCTGCAGACCGCGAGCGCAACGACCTCGGTACCGGTCTTGGCTCGGGGTCTTGTTCTCATGGACCAGGTCAGCGGCGACCCCGTGTTGTGGGCCCACCGGGTGCGAGAAGCCCAGGCTGCGCAATAACTAACCGTAACGGCTGTTCCACGGGCGGCTATCCAGCCGCCCGTTTCTTTTTTGAGGCCTTATAATCATTCGACATGAAGAAGGTCGTCCACGCCGCTTGTCCGCACGATTGTCCTGATGCCTGCGGCGTTCTGATCACGGTCGAAAATGAGCGGGCCACACGGATCCAGGGGGATCCTGCGCATCCGGTGACTCGCGGTTTTCTGTGCGCCAAGGTGGCCAAATATCTGGACCGGGTTTACTCGCCGGACCGGGTGCTTTATCCCATGCGGCGGGTGCGGCCGAAGGGTCTCGCGGGCGAGTCGCCCGCGGCCACAGGGGCCTTTGAGCGCATTACCTGGGATACGGCGCTGGACGAAATCAGCTCGCGATTCCGTGCGATCGCTGCCGAGTTTGGGCCAGAGGCAATTCTCCCGTATTCGTATGGGGGGACGCTGGGAGCGCTCAATGGCGGATCTATGGACCGGCGATTTTTTCATCGGCTGGGGGCTTCGCAGCTGGCCCGCAATATCTGCTCGGCGGCGGGCGAAGCCGGACTCAAGTCGGTGATTGGCGTCAAGTTGGGCACCGACCCGGAGCAGTTCACGCACTCGCGCTACATCATCGCGTGGGGTGCGAATATCCACGGCAACAATGTTCATCTCTGGCCGTTCATCTCAGAAGCGCGAAGGAAAGGCGCGAAGCTGGTGGTGATCGATCCTTACCGCACACGCACGGCCGCCTGCGCGGACTGGTATCTGCCCATCAATCCCGGAACTGATACGGCGCTGGCGCTCGGGATGATGCATGTGATCATCGGTGAGGGACTGCACGATGCCGACTATCTTGCCCGCTACACCGTGGGGTTCGAGGAGTTGCGCGAGAAGGTGCAGGAATACTCCCCGGAGCGGGTCGAGAAGTGGACGGGCATTGCTGGCGCTGACATCGTCAAACTCGCCCGCGAGTATGCCACCGTTCATCCGGCGGTGATCCGGTTGAACTACGGTGTGCAGCGTTCCGAGGGTGGCGGCATGGCCACGCGCGCCATCACCATGCTGCCCTGCGTTACCGGCTCGTGGAAGGATGTGGGCGGCGGGCTGCAGCTTTCCACCGGCGGCGCCTTTGGGCTGAATAAGCCAGCCCTGGAGCGGACCGATCTGATGCAGAAGGCTTTGGGTCGTCCGGCGCGCACCGTCAACATGGTGGAACTGGGCTCGGCGCTCAACAAGCTGGCGGACCCACCGGTCAAAGCGCTTTTTGTCTATAACTCAAATCCTGCGGCGGTTTGTCCGAATCACAATGAAGTGATTCGAGGGTTGCGGCGTCCGGATTTGTTCACCGTGGTCCACGAGCAGTTCTTTACCGATACGGTCGACTATGCCGACATCGTTCTTCCGGCAACGACGTTTTTTGAGCACAAAGATCTGCAGGGAGCTTACGGGCATTACTATCTACAGATGTCGAATGCGGCCATCGAACCGCTGGGCGAGTGCCGCTCCAACGTCGAGATGTTTCGCGCTTTGGCTGGACGCATGGGGTTTGAGGATGAATGTTTCGACGAGTCTGTGGACCAGATGATCGATTCCGCTCTGGCTTCCGAAAATCCCCGGCTGCGCGGGATTGACCGGGAGCGGCTGCAGCGGGAGGGGCATGTCCGGCTGAATTTTGAACCCCAGTTGCCAGATCACAGTTCCCAGTTCTCAGATTTTCTGCCGTTTGCCGACGGTAATTTCGGGACGGCGAGTGGCAAGGCTGAACTTTACAGCGAGGAACTCAAGGCGCAGGGGCTTGACCCGGTGGTTGAGTTCATCCCGCCGACTGAATCTCGGCACGGTTCACAGGCCAGGGAGTTTCCGCTGGAGCTTCTGGCCCGCAAGGCCGACAACTTCCTGAACACCACTTTTTGCAATGTGCCCGTGGTTCAGGAGATGGAAGAGGCAGGCTTATTGGAGATGAACGCCGTCGACGCCGGGGCTCGTAAAATCTTCGATGGGGACACGGTACGTGTCTTCAACCGGCGCGGAGACATCCTGCTGCGAGCGCGGGTGGATGGTGCGGTGCAGGCAGGGGTGGTTTCGGCCAAACTGCACTGGGCCAAATTGAGCACCGGAAGCAGGAACATAAATGTCCTCACGTCGGAAAAACTTACGGACCTAGGCAACTCCGCCACGTTTTATTCCGTCTTGGTTGAAGTAGAGCTCTTTCAACCGTCTCCCCGAGTGGGGGGCGGTTTGGACGCTCTCCACGGCTCTACCGTATAATTGCCACTTTCCTACTCCCAGGATCCGAGGTCGTAACGATTCTTCGTTTTCATCAGGATAGCCCTGTAGTGACGAAGAAGAGGTCGGGCCATCCATGGCCTCCTCCGGCGTTGGCATCGCCTTCATCTTCATCAATCCTAAAGATTTGTAAAGCACGACTGGCCGGTTCTCGTCCTGGTCGTGCTGGTGCTGTGCTCGGCGGGGTGGGGTCAGCAGGAAATCATCACCGAGATCGTGATCCACGGAAACCGGCGGATTCCGGCGGAAACGGTTCGGGGACGGATTTTTAGCCGCGCCGGCGACGTCTACGACGAGGCTGCGCTGGATCGCGACTTTAACTCCCTGTGGAATACCGGGTATTTCGAGGACATCCGCTTCGAACGTGAGCAGACCCCCAAGGGCTGGCGCATCCATGTCTACGTCAAGGAGCGCCCTACCATCAGCGAAATTGAGTACCTGGGGCTGAACTCGGTGTCGAAGAGCGATGTGCTCGACCGTTTCAAGGAGGCCAAGGTAGGGCTGTCTCCCGAGAGCCAATACGATCCCACCAAGGTCAAGAAGGCAGAAGTCACCATCAAGGGGTTGCTGTCCGAGCATGGCCGCCAGTTCGCCACGGTGAAAACCGAGGTTCGACCGATTCCGCCGGCCAAGGTAAGCGTGACGTTTGTGGTGAAGGAAGGCCCGAAAGTAACCGTGGGCAAGATCACGTTCATCGGCAACAAGCATGTTAAATCACGCATTCTGCGCGGCGCCATGAAGAACCTGAAGCCCATCGGGATCCCGCACTCCATCTTTCTGGAAAACATCTTTGCCAAGACTTACGACGCCACCAAGCTGGATGAAGATACGGAACGGGTGCGGGCGGAATTTCAGAACCGTGGCTACTTCAAGGTGGTGGTACAGGATGCGCAGACGGAGATTCACGACACCGGCCACCCGGGATTTCATGTTCCGCTGCTGATGAAGGGACCGGGCAAGTCGGTCGACATCACGATTCCCATCGATGAAGGGGAGCAGTACCGGTTGGGCTCAATCACCTTCAACGGGAACAAGGAGGTCACCAACCTCAAGGCCCTGCGCTCGCTCTTTCCCATGAAGGACGGCGACATTTTCTCCCGCGAAAAGGTCGCGAAGGGGTCTGGACAACCTGCGCAATGCCTATCGCGAGTTGGGCCACATCAACTTTACCTCCATTCCCAACACCACTTTCGATGAAGACAAGAAACTGGTGTTCCTCTCCATCGACCTGGATGAAGGCAAGAAATTTTATGTCCGCCGCATCGAGTTCAGCGGAAATACCACGACTCGCGACAAGGTCATCCGGCGCGAGGTGGCGCTGGAGGAAGGGCAGGTTTACGACGAGCGCCTGTGGAAGCTGAGCCTGCTCCGGCTCAATCAGCTGGGGTACTTCGATCCCCTGAAGCCGGAAGACCCGAACGTCACCGAAACTCACCTGGACGAAAAGAACGGCACGGTTGACCTTACGCTGAAGGTCAAGGAGAAAGGCAAAAACAGCATCGGACTGAACGGCGGAGTGAGCGGACTGGCCGGCGCTTTTATCGGGATCAATTACAGCACCAACAACTTCCTGGGACTGGGCGAGACGCTCGCAGTCCAGACCAGTATCGGGAACAGCCAGCGCATCATCTCGTTCAGTTTTACCCAGCCCTACCTGTTTGATCGACCCATCCAGGGAGGCTTTTCGATTTTTGCCCAGAAGTACAACTACAACCAGGCGCGGCAGGAGGCCATCCTGACCGGGCAGCAAGTGAACCTCCCCAATGCATTTCTGAACAACCTGCAGAACTACACCCAGTCCAGCGCGGGTTTCACCACCTCGGTCAGCTACCAGTTGCACCATTCGTTCAAGCGGGTGGGAATTACATATTCTTTCGACCGGTCATCCATTGTCGCGGTCAGCGATGCGTCGAAAATACTATTCACCGACCTGGCATTTCGTGGAATCAGCGGGCCCAACTCGCTGGACGGGCATCATCACCAGCAAAATTCTCCCCAGCTTTTCTTTCAGCACCATCAATAGCCCAATCTCACCGAAGACCGGGACCAGCATGTTTTTCGGCGGAGAAATTGCCGGGCTGGGCGGAACCGTGCGGTCGGTGCGCCCGATCGTTCAGTACAAACACTTCAAGCCGGTGCAGAAGGGCCGCAATACGATTGGATTCAACATGCAGGCGTCGTTCCTGGCCGGCTATGGCGGGGTGGTCGCGCCTCCCTTTGAGCGCTTTTATCTAGGCGGCGAAAACGACATTCGCGGTTTCGATATCCGTTCTGTGTCTCCGGTCGCGTTTCTACCGTCGCAGAGCAGCATTATCCTGCGCAACCCGGACGGCACTGCGGTGCCCAAGGACCCCGCTAATCCTCTTCGCGGCACATATACCGTTCCGGTGCCGGTGCAGCAGATTGTGTTTCCTGGCGGCGACTTGAGCCTGGTCACAAACCTCGAATACCGCATAACGATCGCCGGGCCGGTGGCATTGGCGCCGTTCGTCGATGTGGGGATGAATCCCGTTGTGCGAGGGTCGCAGTTGCGCATTAATCCCGGAGAGCTCAGCACCATCAACAGCACGGTGTTCGGTTGTCCGGCGCTGGACATTGCTCTCAATTGCACCGGCGGGCACCTGCAGAATCCCCCGTTTTCCCAGGACCTGCAGGTCGTGAGCTCCTCGAACTGGGTTCCACGGATGTCCACTGGGTTGGAAGTGCAGGTGTTTCTGCCCATCATCAATGCCCCGTTCCGGGTTTATTGGGCGTACAACCCGCTCCGCCTGGACAACATTACGCGGGGGCCGGTACCGATCACTCGCGATATGTTTCCGCCGGGCGCCGCGGGAGACTTTACATTTGAGCAGGCTGCCCGGAGTCTCACGCCCGAGTACCAATTGCGCGAGCCGCGGAAAACGTTTCGCTTCAGTGTAGCCACGACGTTCTAGAGGAGTCATCAGTCGTCGGTCTTCAGTCGTCGGCGAGGTCGTCGCTGCAAGGGACTTGGGTGACAACGGACGACTGACGACGGTGGTGTCCTAATCTGCTTCTTTCACCACGGAGTCACAGAGTCACGGAGAGAAACCTGAATCTGCAAGCACTATAAGATAAAGATCTTGCCGGGCAGTTGGTTCTCGGTGTCTCCGTGCCTCCGTGGTAAAAAACCAAGTTAGGACACTACCCTGACGGCCCAGTTTGACCTTAGCCGGGAGGTATACCTATAATGGTCGAATCCACGCCCTGAGAAGCCAGCCCATGGGGTGGTCACCACGCCGCTTCAGGTTCGGCGTGAGGCGCTGGGAACTCCGGCCCAGCCTCTTCCGTTGACGCAAAACGGTCGGGTTAGTGCTGAGCCGCGGCCAGCATTGGCTTGCAGAAGAATCTAATCATTTCCCGGGACAAATTTCCAAGGAGTTCAAAATCAACCACATGACAAGCAAGTTCGCGCGATTTCTTATGTCCACTGTATTCGCAGTATCGGTCGCAGCCCTGGCCCAGACCGCTCCATTGCCTGCGGCCCCCAGCGCCGCGGCGAACAATGCTGACACGGCCCCCCTCAACGCTACGGGAACCAGGACGGGCACGGTCAATGTCGAACAAGCGATTTTCGCTACCAACGAAGGCCAGCGTGACTTCGAAGCCTTGAGCAAGAAGCTTGAACCCAAGCAGAACGAACTCAAGAGCCAGAATGACGAAGTCGAGAGCCTGAAGAAACAGCTCAACACCCAGGGCGAAAAGCTGAACGAGGAAAGCCGGGCCACTCTGGTGAAGCAAATCGAGCAGAAGCAGAAATCCCTGGAGCGGGCGGTACAGGACGCGCGCGACGATGCCCAGGGTCAGCAGAACGAAATCGCGCAACGCATTTTGCAGAAGATGGGGCCGATGCTGGTGAAGTACGCCGCGGAGAACGGTTTCGGAGTCATCATCGACACCTCGAACCCGTGGCCGAATGGACCGGTCCTTTGGGCTGGGCCAGCGGTCGATATCACCCGGTCTGTCGTTGAACTTTACAACGCACAATCGGGAGTGCCGGCGCCCGCCGCGAAGCCAGCTGGAGCCAGACCAACCACGCCCGCCACGAAACCGGCAACCACCGCACCAAAGGCGCCAGCGACTCAACCAAAGTAGCCGTACGTTGCAGACGTTTCACAGGCCGCGTGCAAACGCGGCCTTTTTCTTTTGTTGGCCAGGCCGAGGGGTGGGTGAGACGCCGCCCTACCCAGAGGCCGGCGCGTCTTTGGGCCGTTCTGGGGGCCTCCGCAGACTCGGGAGTAGCACAGGCGTAACCTCGCGACCCTCCCTACGCCCGCTATAATCGGCTGCAGTGGCTACCGCTGAAATTTTGAAACGGACCGCGACCCGGCCTACCTGGGCCCAGGTGTCGCTGGAGAACCTGCGCTACAACTTCGGCGTGGTGCAGCGGCACATCGGAGCCGGGATCACGGTTTGCGCGGTGGTGAAGGCTGACGCATACGGTCATGGCGCCGTGGAGTGCGCGCGAGCGCTCGAGGAAGAAGGAGCGCGCTGGCTGGGCGTGACTTCTCTCGATGAAGCGATCCCGCTGCGCGATGCCGGCGTCCGCACGCGCATCCTGTTGATGACGGGATTCTGGCGCGGGGAAGAAGAAGAAATCATTCGTCTGCAACTGACGCCCACGGTTTGGGAACCGGGGCAGGTGGAGTTGCTGGAAAAGGCCGCCGCCGGGCTGGGTTTGCCGAGGCTCGCGGTCCACCTGAAAGTCGACACCGGAATGGGCCGGCTGGGCGTCGATCCCGAAGATTTGTACCAGGTTTGTTCCGCGCTGAAGGCATCGCCGCATCTGCTGCTTGAAGGCCTCTCCACTCACCTGGCATCTTCCGAAGTGCTGGACGCGCCCTCGGTCAACGAACAGTTGCAGAAGTTCGAGCAGGTGCGGAACCTTCTCCGCAACGAGGGATTCGATCCGCCGCTAGTTCACGTGGCCAACACCGGCGCCGTCATTTCAAAGCGAGAATCATGGAACACAATGGTGAGGCCGGGAATTGCGCTATACGGCTACCACTTGCCCTTTGAGCGGGCGGGAAGGGAAGTCAGCGGCAGCAAGCTGCGCCTGGGAGTCAAACCAGTCCTGACCTGGAAGACTCGAATTCTGTCACTACGGGATGTGCGCGCCAACCAGGCTCTGGGTTACGGCGGCACTTATGTCACCAAGGCTCCGGCGCGAATCGCGGTGCTTCCGGTGGGATACGCCGACGGATTGAACCGCGCGCTATCATCCCGCGGACGGGTGATCGTGCGTGAACACTATGCTCCGATCGTGGGGCGTATCTCGATGGACCTTACCCTGGCAGACGTTACCGGTCTGCCGGGAGTTTCAGTCGGCGATGAAGTGGTCCTTCTCGGCGCCCTGGACGGTTTGAGCGTGGATGCTCGCGAGCACGCCGAATTGGCTAACACCAATGTGTACGAGATTCTTTGCGCCATTTCGAAGCGTGTGCCGAGGAAGTATAGCTAGTCGTTGGCATCGACCATCTTGATTACCACAGACTGTGCGGGGCCGGGTCTTCGACCCGGCCGGGCCGAGCACAGCTCGGCGGTGCTCTTCTCTCCCACAATTTGGCCATGCAAACTCTGCCGTGGCTTCGCGACGGCTTGGCCGGGTCGAAGACCCGGCCCCACACGGTCTGTGCGCACCTCCGATTAAAGTCCTCACGCTTGAAGTCGATGCCGAATACCGCGATTCGCTGCGGGTCGCTGACCTGCTTCGTTCCCCTTTGTTATGCTGATTCATCGATGCCTTCCCGCTACGAACAGTGGATGTATGACTGGGAGACCCGGCTCACGTCGGTGGACAACAACCGCGTGGTGCGTCCGCTGGAGTGGGGAGTGGAGTGGGCGCGGGATTGGCCTTGCCGTAACGGCTTCGCTCCCGGACATGTCCCTGGAGGCGCCGACGCAGAGCAGTTTTTGCGCGAATACAACCGGCGCATCGTGGCTTCGAGCGACGAATTTTATTCCTACAAATCACCTTCGGATTTTCGTCTCCAACGTCGTGAAGTCCAGGTCTTCAGCACGCGGGAGGTGCCGGATCAGAAGCTCGAAGCGAAAGTCCGGGGCACACACGCTGATTTCTTGCGCTTTACTTCGCCGGTGCACACGCCCTATCCGGAAAACAACCTGGTAAACGCGCGCTGGTTTCCGGCTCGCGGGCGGCGAGCCGTGGTGCTGTTGCCGCACTGGAATTCCGATGCGCTCGCCTACACTGGCCTTTGCCGGGTGATGAACATGATGGGCATTGCCGTGCTGCGGCTGAGCATGCCGTATCACGACATTCGCATGCCGGCGGACACGCGGCGCGCCGATTATGCTGTTTCCGCCAATATCGGGCGCACGCTCGATGCCTGCCGCCAGGCCGTGGTGGACGTGCGCTGCTGCCTGGACTGGCTGGAACAGCAGGGCTTCGACCGGCTGGGCATCGTGGGCACGAGCCTGGGATCCTGCTATTCGTTTCTGGCTGCCGCGCACGACTCGCGCATTCGTGTGGCCGCTTTCAATCATGCCTCGACCAACGTCGCTGACGTGGTCTGGCACGGGCAGTCCACCCGTCATATCCGCGAGGGTCTCGAAGCGCAAATTGATCTCGACCGGCTGCGAGCCCTGTGGAGCGGCATTAGTCCGATTTCGTATTTCGAGCAGTTTGCCCGCTGGCCCAAGAAATCGCTGGTGATTTATGCGAAATATGACATGACATTCTTGCCTGAGCTGTCGCGCGATGCGGTGGCGGAGTTTGAGCGTTATGAACTGGACCACAAAGTTGTCGTGCTGCCCTGCGGCCACTACACCACGGGCGAGACGCCGTACAAATACATGGATGGCTGGCAGCTGGTTTCGTTTCTGCGGACGGCGTTTGAGAGTGTGTAGCAGCTTTTAGCTCTTAGCCATTGGCTTTTAGCCTGGTTCTCTCGCCTCATTCGTAAAATATGGACCCTGAGGTTCCAATGGTTGAAATGGGGCGGAACGGCGAGACGGATCTTCGATCCGTCCGGACGGGTCGGAGACCCGTCCCCACACAGCCGGTGCAGCCACGCCGCCAGAGCCCTGGGGCTAAAGAGCCAGGAGCTAAGAGCTAAAGGCTGAGAGCTAAGCTAAAATAACGGAAGCGCCGCTGGAAGAAAGCTATCATGAAAACTGACCGCATGTCGCTCCCGCTTCACGAAGTCGATCCCCAGATTGCCGCAGCCATCGATAACGAAGTTCGCCGCCAGCATGAGGGCCTGGAGCTGATCGCCTCCGAAAACTTTGTCAGCGAAGCCGTGCTTGAGGCTATGGGCTCGGTATTCACCAACAAATATGCCGAAGGCTATCCCGGCAAACGCTATTACGGCGGCTGCGAGTTTGCTGACGGCGTGGAAGAGCTGGCGCGGGAGCGTGCCAAGAAACTTTTCGGAGCGGAACATGCGAACGTGCAGCCCCACGCCGGCTCCCAGGCCAACATGGAAGCCTATGCTGCCGTATTGCAGCCCGGCGATACTATCCTCGGACTCAACCTGGCGCATGGCGGACACCTTACCCACGGCCATCATCTGAATTTCTCCGGCAAGACGTATCGCATTGTTCCTTACGGAGTAACCAAGGAAAGCGAGACCATCGACTACGATGATCTCGAGACGCTGGCCGAGAAGGAGCGTCCCAAGCTGATCATTGGAGGGGGCAGCGCGTATCCGCGGATTATCGATTTTGCCCGCATGCGGCAGATCGCCGACAAAGTGGGTGCGCTCTACCTGGTCGACATGGCGCATTTTGCGGGACTAGTGGCGGGCGGAGTCCATCCCTCGCCCGTACCGCACGCGCACATTGTGACTACCACCACGCACAAGACGCTGCGCGGACCGCGAGCCGGGATGATCCTCAGCAAACAGGAATTTGCCGTTGCCATCGACAAGGTTGTGTTCCCCGGAATGCAGGGTGGACCACTGGTTCACATGATCGCGGCCAAGGCGGTCAGCTTTCTGGAGGCGATGCAGCCCGAATTCCGGGAGTATGCGCGGCAGGTCGTGGCCAACGCCAAGGTGCTGGCCGAAACGCTGTCAGCGGAGGGCTTCCGCATTATTTCCGGGGGCACGGACACGCACCTCATGCTGGTCGACGTGTTCTCCAAGGGAATACTCGGCAGCGAGGCCGAGAAGGCGCTGGGCGAAGCGGCCATCACGGTCAACAAGAATGCAATTCCTTTCGACGTCAATCCGCCGATGAAACCGAGCGGCATTCGCATCGGGACTCCCGCGCTGACCACTCGCGGCATGAAGGAAGAAGAGATGAGGCAGGTGGGGCGCTGGCTTGCGGAAGCTCTGCACCACCGGACGGAATCGGCCGTCCTCGCCAAGATCCGGAAACAGGTCTTGGGTCTGGCGGAGGCTTTCCCGCTTTATCCCGAGCGCCGGGCGAAAGCCCAGGTGGAAGTGAGGGCATAAGTTTGATTGGAGGTCAGGCGGCCGCTCGTCCTCCATTGAATACAGCCTGCGCCTGGCGGTGGGCCACTCTCTGTGGTTAAATTCTCCCCGTGAGAGTCGCGATCGATATCCGGCGGATGACGGAATTCGGCGTTGGCACCTACACCCGCAATATTGTGCGGGCACTGGGCCGGCTGGATCGCGAGAGCAAGTACTTCCTGATCGGTCCTCCGCAAAAGGTGGCGGAGATTGGCCCGCTGCCTCCCAACTTCCACGTCGTGCCCCTGCTGGGGAACGACGCCACCATCAAGAATTATTTTGATTATCGCGCCATCCTCAAGCGTTTAGGTTGCGATCTCGTACATATTCCGCACCTGTTCTGGCTGCCGCGAAATCTGCCCTGCCCTTATGTGATGACCGTGCATGACGTGCTCGATCACATGTATCGCGCCCGCGATCAGTCGGGGTTGAAGCGGTCGCTGCACTTCTACCTGACTCACCGGGCATTGAAGGGAGCGGCGCGGATTTTTGCCGTTTCCAACTTTACCCAGAGCGAAGTGGAGAAATTATTCTCGATTCCCGCCTCCCACATCGAGGTGGTCTACAACGCGATCGATGAGCGGTTCCTGCGCGGGCACGCCACCGCCGCCGACCGGCAGCTCCTGGCGGAGCGCTACCGGGTCAATCATCCTTTTCTGCTTTACACCGGGAGGATCAGCCCGCATAAGAACGTGGTGCGGATCATCGAGGCTTTTTCGGCGCTGAAAGCGGAGCTGGAGAAGGAAGACCTGTTTCCCGGCCTGAAGCTGATCATCATTGGGGATGAGTTGTCCAAGCACCCCGATCTCCGGCGCACCGTGGTTCGGAGCCGGATGCAGAATGACGTGCGCTTCATGGGATTCGTCCCAATCGAGGTGCTGCGCATTTTTTACGACGCGGCGAAGATTTTCGTCTTTCCTTCACTGTATGAGGGATTTGGACTGCCGCCGCTGGAAGCCATGGCGCATGGCACGCCCGTCGTTACCTCCAACACGTCATCCTTGCCCGAGGTTGTGGGCAACGCCGCGGTGCTGGTGAATCCGGAGAACGTGTTTGAGATCATGCGCGCCCTGCATCGCGTATTGCTTGACCAGGCGCTTCGGGACAAACTCAAGGAGCGGGGCTACGAGCAGGCCAAGCGATTTT
Source organism: Terriglobia bacterium (assembly GCA_963841075.1). Classification (GTDB taxonomy): domain Bacteria; phylum Acidobacteriota; class Terriglobia; order Terriglobales; family Acidobacteriaceae; genus JAIQFF01. Next base: position 5,598 of record CAWJBA010000021.1, on the reverse strand, counting down.
CCTGGGACGCCGCGGCGCAGCAGATTCTCCGGGTGTACCACGAAGTATCGGAAAAGCAGACACTTCGTCCGCAGTTGACGGACGAAGCCAGCGTGGTCCCACGAGCGGCGAATCCCTAGGCCGTCTCAGGCATTCTTGAGTAACGGCTGGCCCGGCGAATTGAACTCCAGGCGATGCAGTTTGGCCGCGATGCGGCCGCGGTCAGCGTCGGTCGAAGCCGCGGTGAGCCGTTTCTTCAGCTTGGTAATCTTTTCACTACGAGTACGGCGGCGGCGAATTTCGGGCCGACGGCTAGGTGCGGACATTGAGCCTCCTGATTCTTTAGGTCGAGAACCAGTTTATATCAATAGTCTCAACTTTGGATTGGGCGCGAATCTGAGCCACATTGAGAGCTCTATTTTTCAGTGTCCTCGAAGGCAAACCGTCGGAATCCGACGCCGACGGGCATGCGGCGAGACGGTTTCGGAGCGGTCAGTGGCGCCAGTCCCAGACGGGCTCGCCTTTCGCATCTCGCAAAACGAAGCTGTCGTTTCCTTTCACAATTTCCCGCACCAGATAAACGTCGGCGTCATTCAGTTTCGCTTTTGAGCCGGTGATGGCGAGCGCGTCCCCCTTGGCGAAACTCATACCCATGTCATCCAGAAAAGACTTCGGGCACAAATAAACGTCGATCGAGTTCGTGCCATCGTTCACCTGCAGGTGAACAATCTCCTTCTCGCTACCTTTCGGCGGCAGCTTGACCTCTTCTACCGTGGCTTTGATCTTGGTTTCGGCCTGGACGTCGTACTTTGGAAGACTGGCGCCTGCGGATTTCTTCTGGGGAGTGGCCGGCAGGACAACCACGACTGCGACAAAAAACATCAGGAAGGCAATCTGACGGGCACGATTCGAGCGGGCGAATCGAGTTCGGGCGAATGTAATTCGAACAGTCATGGCTGCCCCTTCGCATCGAGGTACCGGAGAGCCAATGATTGGGAAATTATTGGAAGCTATCGGCCCTCGGTCCTTAGGTCCCTAATTTAGGATGAAGCCAACTTGCGGGCACTATGGTACTCCATTCCTTAAGCATAGGAGGCCGGCCGTATCACGGCAGGTGTCTCGATAGTCATCTGCGCGAGGAAGCGCGGAAATCCCTCTTTTACCCGAACCCGGGTATGAAACTGGGCCGCGCAGGAGCACTTTACGTGCAGACAGGCACGATACACCAGTCTGGGAGAACTCGAGCAGAAGGCAGGATTTGCGCCGCCTGCTGGTGGCAACCAAAGGAAAGTTCCGTTTCGCTGTCTGTTAAGTAGACATCAGGAGTCAGCGCGCTGCCCCTGCGGCAGATTCATGCGCCTTGCCAGGTCGCTAAAGCGCGGGTCGGTGCGCAGGTTGTCGTAATCGGGATCGAGATCGAGATCCAGCAACCCGGGAGTGTGTTCTTCGAAAGCTTTTTCGAGCCACTCGAAGGCAGTTGTTCTTGTCGTTCAGAAGCGCATAATTTGTGGCGAAGGCGATGGGCGAGATATAGCCCCGCCTGCTTGCGTCCGTTAGTATCTTTAGCTGCTCCCGAACGGCGAACTCCTTCGCCGCGCGGAAGCCCGACGATGCATAAACTCGCGGCAGGGCGGCTGCCAGTTCATCTGCGCCCTGTAATGCCAGCCCTTTTTGCAACTCCAATATGGCTTCCGATTCCTTCCCTGTTCTGGAGTAAATGTTAGAGAGACCGAGATGTGGACCGGGAAGATCGGGATCGCTACGCGTGAGCTGACGATATTGCTCCTCGGCGGCGTCGAAATGGCGAGCGTAGTAGTGCACCAACGCGGTATTCGATTTCCACCCCGGGGAGAGAGGGTCGAGTTCCTCGGCACGTTTGGCTTCACGCAACGCATCATCGAAGCGATGCATTGTTCTGAGAAGCATGGAATAGGTAAAGCGGGTCTCGGCGTCGTTCGGATCCAGTTCAATGCTGCGCTTGACTTCTCTCTCGGCGGTGACCCAGTCCCACTTGGCGATCAGGCTTACGGCCGCGAGCTCCCGGTGGGCCGTGGGCAACTCAGGATCCAGTTGCGCCGCGCGCAGCGCTGCGGCCTCCATGGGTGGCCACGCTTCCTTGGGAGAGATCTCCCCCGAGTAACCCATGAAACCGTAGTATTCCGATAGTCCAGCGTACGCGAGAGCATAGTTTGGATCGGCGTCAATCGCCTGCTCAAAATACTGCCGGCTCTTTCTCAGGTCCTCGGGCGTGTCCTTCAGCTGGTAGTGTCGGCCTTTCAGGTAGAGCTGGTAAGCCTCGGCGTTATCGGTGTATTTCTTGGAGATGCGCTGCCGTTGCTCGTTGGTAATCTTCAGACGCAACATGTCTGCGATGTGCCGCGAGACTTCCTCCTGCACCGCGGCGATGTCTGAGAGGCTGCGGTTGTACTGTTCGCCCCATATGTGATGGTTGTCGCGAGTATCTGACAGCTCCACGCTGACTAGCAGGTTACTCCCTCTTTCCATGTATTTCCCGGTAAGTACCGCGCGCACGTTCAGCTCACGCCCCAGAGTTCGGGGGTCAACCACCTTGCCCCGGTATTGGATAACGGAGCTTCCCGAGATCACTTTCAGATTGGGTAGTTGGGAAATACTGTTGATCAAGGAATCGGTAATGCCGTCGCTCAGATATTCCGTTTCTGGAGTACCAGTGATGTTGGTGAGCGGCAGGATCGCGATGGAATCGATTGCCGTACCCCGTGAAGACAGGTAAAAGACCACATAGGCAACCACTGCTAACAAAGCCATGAAAGCAACGGCTCGCCAGGCGGTTCGGGGGATAGCGAATCGCCGGACCCGGTTGGCCGGAACCGGAAGCGGAAAGTCGGACGCGGACAGCCGACGCAAGTCTGCCGTCATCTCCTTGGCCGACTGATAGCGGCACGTCGGATCGCGTTCCAGACTCTTGAGAATGATGTGTTCCAAACCAGCCGAGAGACGGGGGTTAAGGGACGTTGGTCTGGCAGGAGTTTTATTGAGAATGCTATCGATCATCAGCGGGGCAGTCTTCTCCGGAAAAGGACGCTGACCGGTTGTGATCTCGTACAGCACGCATCCTGCAGCGTAAGTATCAGTCCGCTGATCCGGCGGGCTGCCTCTTAGTTGTTCTGGGGACATGTAGGCGAGGGTCCCGGCAAGACCCTGGTCCTGGGTAATGCTCATCGTGACGGAGGCTGGATCCTTGCTCTTGAAAGAGTTTGGCCAGACCAAAGTCGAGTATTTTCAGATGCCCATCTGGAGTGACGCGCAGATTAGAGGGCTTGATGTCACAGTGAATGACGCCCTGCGCGTGCGCCGCTGCCAGGCCTTCCAGCAGTTGGATGAGTAACGTGACGGCTTCCGTTCTCGAGCGATCGGACCGGCAAGTAACTTCTCCTCCAACGTCATTCCCGGGACGAGTTCCATCACCAGAAAATCGGTGTCATCCTGGGAGTCGAAGTCGTGTACCACCGCGATGTTGGGATGGGTCAAGCGAGACAAAGCAAGGGCTTCTTTGCGGAAACGGCTGCGAGAAACCTGATCGGCGAGACTGCCGGTGGGCAGCACTTTAACGGCAACGTCGCGGTCCAGACGCTGGTCACGGGCTCGATAAACGACGCCCATGCCTCCGGCGCCGATCTGTTCTGCTATCTGATAACGGCCAAGACTCAGCTCATTCACAATCGTGCCCTACCCGCCCAGCGCTTCCGGCCTCGGACGGCGCCCGGTTGGGCGCACCAGCCTCAGGGCGCGGCGCCTTCCGCAAATGACCCGTCGCGATGCCTCTCATGGTCAATCCCCATGCACCTATCACAATCTTGACAACCTGGACGCCCCGGTGTAGGTTCTGGAGTATTATAGGCCGGTGCGCCGAAAGACCTTCCCCCCGAAAGGCAAAACTTCCTCGCCGCCCGAAGCCGACTTCGTGGAGGACAACATGAAACGCTTGGCCGGAACCGCTCTTTTGTGTTGCATTCTCGTCCTGTTAGCCGTAACGCAGGGTATAGCTTGTGGCGACAAGGTTCTCGCTCTCGGACGCGCGATTAAACTGCGCTATGTCTCCACTCATTCAGCTTCCATCCTCCTTTATTTGCGCTCGGGTACACCTGCCGCCGGAGCGCTGTCGGATGCTTCTCTGCAGTCTGCCCTGAAAAAATCCAGCCAGGTCCTGAAAGTCGTGACTGAAGCCTCCGAACTCGATACAGCGCTGAACGGGGTAAGTACGATCTGATTGTGACCGATCCCCAGGACGCCCCCGGTATCGAACAACAGCTTCAGGCGATGTCGTCCCACAGCGTGGTTATCCCCCTGCTTTATCAGAGCACCAAGGCGGAGGCCTCGACATTGGCGAAACGTTATCATGTCATCCTCAAGGCTCCCGCCAAAACGGACAGTTATTTCTCCGCACTCGATGAGGGGATGGAGATCAAAGCCAAGCGGGACGAGGTCAACGTTCTGGCTAAAAAGTAGCGCAAATCTTCCCGTGGAGTGTAAGTGCGCAGGCTGTGCGCGTTCTTCCCGATTTTACTTCTCTTTCTGCTTGGAGCTCCTGCCGGGCTTCTGGCGCAGGCTTGGTTGCCGCCCAAAGGTGACGGCTGATGTTTCCTTTGGAGTGCAGTCGATTTCGTTTGACGGCCACTTCGCTACTTCGGGAGCCAAGCTGCAAGGCGCAGGCAAGAGCCGCGCTACTGACCTGCTGCTGGGGTTCAGCTACAGCTTCACGGACAGGTTCAACATCGAAGTCTCCCTGCCGTATGTAATCACGAAATACACCGGAAATCCGGCTGACCTTACCTTCGGAAATCCCCTATTCGTCGCGGCTCCACTGGACGACGGGAGCTCTCACTCCACGTTTCAGGATTTTCACCTTGACCTGCACTACAACGTGCTCCGGGATTCCAGGCGGCGCGGCTTGCGGGACCTGTCCGTGACACCATTTTTTTCCTTCATTGTTCCCAGCCACGCGTACGATTTTCACGGAGAGTCAGCGTATGGCCGCGACTTGCGTGAATATGCGCTGGGCGTGAGTGTGGGCCGACTGCTTTCGCCGTTTCTGCGGAAAGGCTATGTCGAGGGAGCATACTCATACGCCATCGTTGAGAAGCCGAATGATATTCCCTTGAATCACAACAATGTCGATCTTGAAATGGGTTACTTCCTGCCCCATTCGCTTTCGGTGCGAGGCTTCGGCAACTGGTTGCACACCAACGGAGGGATTACGATCGAGCAGGCGATTGCGAGCCCGACACTGTTTCCTGTCCACGACCGGATTCTTGCGGCAACCTACTGGCATTTAGGGGTTGGTGGGAACTATTCCCTTACTGAGGCGCTGGACGTCTCACTCAGCTACGTGACTTACCTTGCGGGTACGAACACCCACTTTGGAAAGGGAGTTACGGTCGGCATGAGCTGGAATTTCAATACTCTTCGCCCGAAGGCCTTTGCGGAATCCGGAAGAATACCGCGCAGCAGTATTTCGGCAAACTAGCGAATCACCTGACCAGAAAATTGTGCAGCCTGTGAGTTGAGCCGGGTAGCGGGCGTCAACGAAATGGGAGCCTGCTGGCGAAATCATGAGCTTGTCGAAGGACCCATTGAAGA
>CAWJBA010000020.1:0-9497 GCA_963841075.1 Terriglobia bacterium | reverse complement strand
CTAACGGAACCCATCCACCAGGACGATGTCTCCCTCGACGTGCTCGATGCCGGAGATAAGAAATGTGTGGCCGTCAGCGGAAACAGACGGTCCCCACTGGGCAAACAGGCCAGGCAAGTCGGCGATTTTGCCGACTCGCTGACTCGCAAAGTCGAAGTGATTTACGGAGAAGTGCCGCGGGGCGCCTTGAATGAAATACACTCCGCCCAGTGCCGGTGCCCAATTCACATCGACTGGCATTCCCCGGACTGGATGCTCGTCCCCGCCGTTCGCCGATACCGACCAAACCTCTTCATGGCCGCTGACCAACCTGTCAAAAAATACACGTGTTCCATCTGCAGTTTCTTGCGGTCCGAACCGGTCCTTGCCTCCTCCAGTCAAACGAACCGCGGCGCCGCCCTTCACCGGCGCCTTCCAGATATCCTCAAATGGTTCCGTCGAGAAATAGATCCACTGTCCGTCAGCCGACCAGAATGGATCGGCAGCATTTGCTGTTCCCGTGGGAAATGCCTTCGGAGATCCTCCCTCGATGTTCACGAAGTATAGTTCGGGACCGCTTGCCGCGCGCACGTCGAAGACGAGCCTCCGGCCATCGGGCGACCAACTCGGTGCGCCGACCTCAGCCCCTCCGAACGAGGTTAATTGGAGTGGGTTTGAACCGGAGCGATCGCTGATCCAAACCTCCGCGCTCCCCGAACGGTAAGACTGGAATGCAACGTATCGGCCGTCGGGTGAAATGCGCGCACCCGAGTCACCGCGGCTGGAAGCGACCAACTTTGTCGGTGCAGCGAGCACTCTTCCTTTGCCCGGCGACGCAAGTTGCCAAATGCTGCTGGGATGGCGCACCTGAGCGTAAGCCAGCCGATTTCCGGTACGCGCCACGGTAACGCTTTCCGCATCCTGGGCGAAGTTCAGCTTTTCTGGTCTTCCACCGGTGACGGGCACGCGCCACAGGTGGTGACCAGCCGCGTAGAGGAGAGAACTGGCCGTCCGCCGCCCATGTGAGATCCGCGAAGCCCTCCGAAGCTTTGACGCGGGTCACTTCACGTGCTTGAGTTCCGTCCTGGCTTTGCAGGTAGATCTTGAAGACGCCCTCGGTGAGCGCACACATCGACGCGAGATACTTGCCATCGGGCGAGAAGGCAGGATGCAACGTCTCCACACAATCCGCGGCAGGATCTGGCAGAGTCCGTTCTTCATAAGTCTCGATATTCACCAGGTGAATCTGATAGTGCTCAGGGGACGAAGCCTTCTCCCTGTCAGGAGCGCCTGCTTCGGAGAATGCTACCCCCTTGCTGTCCGGCGACCAGGCTACCGCAATTCGTTCCGGTCCTCCAAAATGAGTGATGGCAGCGAGCTTTCGCTCCGCACCTCCGAGCGCTGAGATGAGGTAGACACCGCTCGCGTCAGGCTCAGCTTCGCGCTTGAATGCGATGAATCGGCCATCGGGGGACCAGGCGGATGCCAGAAATCTGGCCGGGTGGTGAGTAAGCTGGACCACGTGCTCCTGCCCGACCTGCTTGATGTAAAGGTCAAATTGGAAATCCTTTTCATAACCGAACCAGGAGAATACGACTTGGTTCCCATCGGGCGAGAACCTGGGTGCGACTTCAAGACCCGGGAAGGTCGTGAAAGGGACGATGGTCAGGTTGTCGGATTGTAAGTGTGGCAAGGGCCGCAGCAGGTAGCCGCCAATTGCCGCCAGCAAAAGTAGTCCCAGGGCTACGGCCGCGCTTGCCAGCATGGCCATTCTCGGGCTCCGGGTTCGGCTTTCAGTTACCGGGACTTCCTTGCTCTTAGTCTCGACTTCAGCGACCTCGGCGCCATTCGTTACATGCGCAATAAATCGATATCCGCGGCGTGGCAGCGTCTCCACGTAGCGAGGATTCTCGGCCGAATCTCTCAGAGCTTCCCTCAGCCGCGTCATGGCTTTGTTTAGTCCGCGCTCGAAGTCTACGTTGGTCTGCTCGGACCATAGCCGCCTGGCTAGTTCTTCCCGGGTTAGAACTTCGCCGGGTCGCTCGACCAAGAGGATGAGGACCTGGAACGGCTGCTCCTGAATCTTGACCTTCTTTCCGTCACGACGTAACTCACCTGATTGAGCATCTATCTCGAATGCTCCAAAGCGAATCGGCGTCACGGAGCCCTCCCCGTCCCAAGTTACAGAGTATCCTACCTCACTCCATTGCTAAATGAAGCAATCCCAACTCACGCCTAACTACATCATTCGCCATCTCTTATCAGGGAACACAATCGCCACATAGAGAGAACACGTGCGCCCTTTACGTTTTTGGCATCTCGAAATACTGTCGCTCCGGCCTGAAGGAGGTCACAATGCAAAACAAATTGATTTCTTTTGTAGTCGTCGTGTCCGTCGTGGTCATATCTGGTGTGGCGCTGCTGGCGTCTGCCGCTCCGCAGTCCGAGTCCTCACGCTCCGCTGTTCAGAAGTCATCACCGCCGCCCAGATGTTCGGCGAGGACGATTGCCGGCGACTACGCCTATACCATCGAAGGCACGCTTCTCATCTCTCCCACCATTACACTCCCGCTTCACGGAATCTCCTTGGCTCACTACGACGGCAAAGGAAATAAGACCCAGTTGGACCACGTCGTCGTGAACGGGCAAGAGCCGCAGGAGGAATGGACTCCCGGCAGCGGCACCTACACTGTGAATCAGGATTGCACGGGTTCGCAGGAAGTCTTTGTCAACGGCGATCTCAATTCTCCCATCCGCAGTCACTTCATTATTGATAATGGCGGTCGGGAAATTCGCGAGGTGATTGATGCAAATGCCGTCACAGCGATCGGCGCTAGAGTCGAATAGCCCCAATATCGGATGCAAGACAGACTTGCTTGCCGTTTCTCGGCAGCCACGATCGGGCGGCCGTTGGGGAACTGCTCATGAGCGACGGGCATCCGTGGCGGGTGCCCGCTCGTTCAGGCGAGCAGTCATCAGAGTGCTCGCTCGGACTCTCAGCTAGATTTTGTGGCAGCCGGACCTGTAAGCCGAATTTTGTCCGACGGATTGCTCCGTCAGGACGGTCATTCCTCTGGGCCACGCATTACTGCGGGGCTCAAGCGACCTACCCGGAGGTTGTGGCGCGCCGAGCCGGCACGCGCCTCGGGCGAGGCTTATTCAGCCCGCCCCAGGCTCCCTCCCTATTTGGTCTTGCTCCGTGTGGGGTTTGCCCTGCCCGGCGCATTACTGCGACGGCGGTGCGCTCTTACCGCACCTTTTCACCCTTACCCTGGCGTTGCCGCCAGGGCGGTATATTTTCTGTGGCACTTTCCGTCAACCGGGCTTGAACCCGGCCTCCCGGACGTTATCCGGCACACTGCTCTGTGGAGTTCGGACTTTCCTCCCTCGCCACTTGACGCGGCGAGAGCGACCGTCCGGTCCAGCTGCCAACGTCTTTATTGTAACAGTCGTCAGTCTTCCGTCGTCAGCGCAGCGAGCAGCCCGTAGTTGCTCTGCTAAACTTGATACAGGGTGCGGGTTTTGCCGACCACTGAAACCGACGACTGACGACTCTCCCATGACTAGTCTTGAAGCCATCCGCATTGCGCTGTTGTCGTTGTGGGCGAACAAGCTGCGCTCGGCGCTGACTCTGCTGGGCGTGGTGATTGGTGTGGCGGCCGTGATTGCTGTAGTCACTTTCGTCAACGGGATCAACGGCTACGTGGCGGAGAAGATTTTCAACCTGGGCGCCGATGTTTTCATCATCAGCAAAGTCACACCCGTGGTGACCAACATTGACCAGTTGCTCGAAGGCCAGAAACGCAAAGACCTGACCATGGACGACTATCAGGCGGTGCTGGAGTCGTGCAAACATTGCGCGGAGATTGGGGCATCCATCACCAACACGACCGGGCACGTCCGGTTTGACGAGCAGGCTCTTGCGGACACCTGGATCCGTGGCATGACGCCGTCGATGGCCCCGATTCTCGACCTCGATCTCACCGCGGGCCGGATGCTCAATCAGAATGACGAGGAAAACCGCTCGCAGGTGGCCGTGATCGGCACCGACGTGGTGGACACCTTCTTTCCGACGGTGGACCCTCTGGGCAAGGAGATCCGGGTCGAGGGAGATGTGTACCGGGTCATCGGCGTGGGCAAGAAGCAGGGAACTACGCTGGGGCAAAGCCGGGACAATTATGTGGCGATCCCGATTACCACCTATCTGAAGCAGTTCGGGTCGCACACCAGCGTCCGCATTTCAGGCAAGGCTGCGGGAGTGGGCGCCGAGCTAGAGGCTGCGATTGACGAATCTCGCGCCGTGCTGCGGGCGCGGCGGCATGACCTCCCCGGGCACCCCGACAGCTTCGCCGCGGAAACCAATGCCAGCTTTTTGAGTATCTGGTCGAACCTGAGCGGAACGTTTTTTATCGCCATGATTGCGATTGCCGCAATTTCCCTGGTGGTCGGCGGGATCGTAATCATGAACATCATGCTGGTTTCGGTCACCGAGCGCACGCGCGAGATTGGCATCCGGAAAGCGATGGGCGCGCGCCGCCAGGACGTGCTGCTGCAATTCCTGATCGAGTCCGGGACCATGGCACTGGTGGGCGGCCTGCTGGGCGTGCTGTTTGGCATTGCCTTCGCGAAGGGCATCACGGCCATTATCGGCATGCCGTCGGAAATCAAACTGTGGGCAGTGGCGGCGGGGCTGCTAGTCTCGGCCAGCGTGGGCGTGTTCTTTGGTGTGTATCCGGCGCGGCGGGCGGCAATGCTGGATCCCATAGCGGCGTTGAGATTTGAACTGTAGAACGCAGTTTCTAGTTTCCTGTTTCTGGTTTCGAAACCAGAGACTAGAAACCCGAAACTAGCGAAACTAGAAACTGATTCCTATGCTTCGTACCAGCGATTACGGCGAAGTGGTCCAGATGGCGCTGGACACGATCCGCACTAACAAGATGCGGTCGGCGCTGACTGTGCTCGGCATCGTGATCGGGGTCGCGGTCGTAATTGGCATTTCATCCGTGGTGCGCGGGCTCAACGACAATGTCAGCCAGGTTATCAGCAGCCTGGGATCTAATATCGTTTTTGCCTACCACCAGCCGCTGACCTTTGGCCGGCCCACGGAAGAAATACGGAAGCGTAAAGAGCTCACCTTCGAGGATTTTGAAGCCGTACAGCAATTGCCTCACGTCAAGATTGCCACGGTCGGGTTGCGTTATTTTCGCCAGGAATTCGGGACCGGTACTTACGAGGTCAAGTACAACGGGCGCAAGGCCAAGAACGTTGTCCTGGAGGGTGACACCGGCACCTGGAAAGACGTGTTTGATCTAGACGTCGCGTCCGGGCGGTGGATGAATGAGGCTGATCAGGAACACCACTCTCCCGTGATTGTGCTGGGCTCGGACACTGCCGAGGAACTCTTTCCGAACGAATCTCCGCTGGGCAAGGAAATCACGATCGATGGCCAGCTGTTCTCGGTGATCGGGGTGGCGGCCAAGCGCAAGAGCGTATTTGCTGGCGGCAAGAATCCCGACGACAACATCGTCTACTTTCCGCTGTCCACGTTTCGCAAATTGCATCCTGAGCTGAAGCAATATTGGATCAGCGTCAAAGCCACCTCGCACGACGACATGCCCAAGGCCATCGACGAGATCCGCGAGTTGCTGCGCCGCCGCCGCAAGGTATCGGCGGATAAGCCGGACAACTTCGCGGTGTTCACCCAGGAGTCGCTTTCCGACGTTTGGAACCAGGTCACGGGTGCAGTCTTCATTTTCATGTTCGCGGTTTCGAGCGTGGGTTTGATCGTGGGAGGCGTCGGAGTCATGAATATCATGCTCGTCTCGGTGACCGAGCGAACACGGGAGATCGGCGTACGTAAAGCCATTGGCGCACGCAAACGCGATATTTTGCTGCAGTTCACGCTGGAGGCCATCACGCTCACTGCGTTGGGTGGTGTCCTGGGAGTGCTGGCCGGCGCCATCATTACGTGGACCATACCCGCAATCTGGAGTTCGCTGCCGGCACGGATGTCGTTTTTCTGGGCCGCGTTCGGGCTGGGCTCGGCTGCGGCCGAGGGACTTTTGTTCGGGATTTATCCGGCGTGGAAGGCCGCGAACCTGGATCCGATTGAATCGCTGCGGTACGAGTAGACTAGCCCATCCGAATGCTCCACCACGTTTTGAGGATCCTCGAAATTGTTGCTGTCGCCGGAACGGTTGCGAGCATTGGCTATTACGTTCTTTGCCTGTACAGCGCAGCTCGATTCTTGCGCGAGCGAAAGGCGGCGGGCGAGGGCGCCCGCCCTGCACCATCCACGCCGCCGGTTTCAATTCTCAAGCCTCTCCGGGGTACGGACCCTGAGATGTATGAGAGCTTTCGCAGCCATTGTCTGCAGGACTATCCCCAATACGAAATTATCTTTGGCGTCAGCGAGGCTGACGATCCGGCGATTGAATTCGTCGAGCGATTGAAGGCTGAATTTACGCAAGTTTCTATCCGCCTTGTGTTTTGCCTGAAAAACCTGGGCGCGAACATCAAAGTCAGCAACCTGGCGCAGATGTTGCCGGAAGCGCGGTACGAACACATCGTGGTAAACGACAGCGACATCCGCGTCGAGGCCAACTACTTGCGGAGAGTTACCTGGCCGCTGGCGGATGCGAAGGTCGGGCTGGTGACCTGCCTGTATCGCGGCGTGGCCGGTCGGAGCCTGGGGTCGCGGCTGGAATCGCTCTCCATCAGTACGGACTTCAGCGCCGGCGTGTTGGTGGCACGGCTCATTGAAGGCGGCATTCATTTCGGATTGGGCTCGACGTTGGTCTTCCGCCGCCGCGACCTCGCGGCCACTGGCGGGTTTGAAGCGTTGGCGGATTATCTCGCGGACGACTACGAACTTGGCCGTCGCATCGCCGCACAGGGTTTCAGGATCAAGCTCTCCGACGCCGTGGTCGAGACTTTTCTGCCGCGCTATGACCTGCAGCAGTTTCTCGATCATCAGTTGCGCTGGGCACGTACCATACGTGACTCCCGTCCGGGTGGCTATGCCGGGTTGCTGGCGACTTTCGGGCTTCCCTGGGCGCTCCTCGCCCTGCTGTGCTCACGCGGCGCGGGCTGGGCGTGGGCGGCAATGGGTAGCGCCATCCTCATGCGCTATGGGGTAGCGCTGGTGGTGGGACGGATGGTCCTGATGGACAGGCAGGTAACGCGCTGGCTCGCCCTGATTCCGCTGCGGGATTTTGCCGGAATCGTTGTATGGCTCGTCGGTTTCGCGGGACACTCGGTTACGTGGCGTGGACATGTATTTGCCTTGAAAGACGGAAAACTGGCGAGCCGGCAAGCGACATTTCACTCGCCGGAAGAAGCTGGCAGCAGCTCGAAACGGCCGTCGGAGTAGAGACGGTACCGGCGCCCGCGCCACACAATCGTATTTCCAAAAAATCCTGCCAGCCAGAAGCAGAAGGTGGTCACGTCCTCAATCGGCAAGAGCAGCCAGTTGATCTTTGCGCGCAAGACCCGTGATGAAACTACGTAAGCCGCCAAATAACGCACCACCAAAGTCAAAATAAGCACCGGCCACCATCGTGGACTCGCAGCGCAGACCAGCAACGCCAGGGGCAGAGGCATGGTGAACAGCTGTCCGACATAGCCCAGGGGCCGGGAGCGGCGTGTGCTCCGCGCCCAGCGCAAACGGTGGGCGGCGTTGTGGCGCAGGTCTGCGCTGCCGATGTGATGTTCGATGATGTAAGAAGAAAGAATGACGCCGTGACCGGCGTCGGCGGCAAATTTTCCCATCACAAAGTCTTCCGCCAGATAATCTTTCAACCGGTCAAAGCCGCCGATGGCTTGCAGCACGCGCCGCCGCGCGGCGATGGTCGGGCCGACGGCGAATTTCATTCCTTCGAGCATGCGGGCCACCAGGATGCCGGCGGCGAAATCTGTGTTCATCCCGATCGCCTCTAAGCGCGACCAGAAACTCGCACCAGCCACAGCGCGGTACGGGCAGGTGGCCACGCCCAGGCCGGCGTCCTGAAACTCGGCTGCCACAGTCTTGAGCAAGGCGGGCGTGACTCTGATATCGCTGTCGCTCATCACCACCAGGTCGTTTGAGGCGGCCGAGAGCATTTGCTCCAGGCTGTAGACCTTGGCGTTGGGATAAGGAGACTCCCCGGTGACCAGCAACCGCGCCGGAATTTGCGGATGTTCCCGGCGAAGCTTTTCCACGATGGCTACCGCCGGATCGTCTCCGTTTCGCACCGCGAACAGAAGTTCGAAGGCGGGATAGTCCTGCTCGAAAAATGTTCGCAGATTGGATTCGAGTCCCAGGTCCAGTCCCGCGAGCGGTTTGAGAACGCTGATCGCCTCGGGAGCGGTCGTCTTGTGAACGTGTAAGGCAAGCGGTCGAACCGAAAGGTAGCGGAAAGCGGCGACGACCGAGAGCAACGAGTAGACGACCGCGCCGGCCAGCAGGACCAGCAGGACGATGGTCACGCCACATCCCCAGAGTTGTGAATGGATGGAGCCCGCACGCTCATACCCTACCGGGAGCAATTATATGGGTCGCGTCAGGTTTCGGTCATGGAGGCCGGGCGTCCCCGCCGGCTGGACGGGCGCGATGCCCGTCCTCCATCAAGCAGTCAAGAACTATCTCGACGAAGCCGCGGCTGCGGCTGAGACTTTTTCCGTGTCCAGAACTTCTCGAATCTTGCGAGTCAGCGCTTTCAGGGAGAAGGGCTTCTGCAGGAACCGGGTGGTGACGTCAATCGCACCGTGGCGCTGAAATGTGGCTTCGGCGTAACCGGAGACGAAAAGAATCTTCATGTCCGGCCGGTCGGTTGCCAGTTCTCCCGCCAGCCTCGCTCCCCCCATCTCAGGCATGACCACGTCAGCGATCATCAGGTGGATAGGACCCTCGTATCCTCTCGCCAGGGCGAGCGCTTCGGTGCCGTTCGCAGCTTCGAGGACGATATAGCCGTGCAAGGCGAGAAACTCGCGAATGGACCTGCGGACCGCCGGTTCATCTTCCGCCAGGAGCAAGGTTTCGCAACCTCGCGGGCTGCCTTCGACGAGTGCTGCCGGCTGGAAAGCCAGTCTGGCTTGACGGGCTCGAGGTAGGTAGATCTTGAAGGTTGTCCCCATTCCGGGCTCACTGTATACCCAGATAAAACCGCTGTTCTGTTTCACGATGCCGTACACCGTGGCCAGGCCGAGCCCGGTGCCCTTACCCTCCTCTTTAGTGGTATAGAAAGGCTCGAAGATGTGAAGCAGATGCTCGGGAGCGATTCCCGTTCCGGAGTCGGTGACGGTCAGCAAGACGTAGTCTCCTGGGGGAACGATGGAGTGCTCCTGAACATAAGCATCGTCCAGCCGCACGCTGGCGGTCTCGATGACCAGCCGGCCACCCTTGGGCATGGCGTCGCGAGCATTGGCCACCAGGTTCATCAGAATCTGCTCGATCTGCACCGGATCGGCCTTGACCTTGCCCAGTTTCTCGCCCGGCACAAATACCAATTCGATATCTTCCCCGATCAGTCGAGGCAGCA
>CAWJBA010000019.1:0-51918 GCA_963841075.1 Terriglobia bacterium | reverse complement strand
GAACTCCATCGTCGTCTTCATGTCGAAGCCGCCGACGAGCCAATAATCCTTCGGCAGATACTTGAGCGACGGCTCGTTCGCGGCCGCCTCGGCCAACGGCTCGCGCAGATTTTCAGGGCGTCGGCCGCGGTCGATAGTCCGCCGCGAGCGAGCACGTAAACGGCCAGCGTCACAGCAAGCAAACGTCGAAATCGAGCGGAATTGGCCATGGTTGAACTCCTGTCGAAGAGTGAGCGTCTACCGAAAATCGCCTGCGGAAGCCGCGGCGGACCGTCAGGCCCGGATTATAAATCCGGATCAAGGCTCCCGCCAGCAAGTGGGGCAACCTCGTCGCGGCGGCGCGGCAAGCGCGTCGCGAGCGACGCGGCGAAATCGCTCTATTTCCCGTCGTGACCATCCAGTCGCTTATAGACGCCGGTTTGCCAGCGAATAATGTCGTTCTTGTAGAACCCCGAGAAGCGGCTCTCGCTCGGGCCGCCGGGCAGATTGGTCCAGGCCTCGTCGGTACCCAGGTCGGTCACGAAGTGATACGACGGAGCGAACGAGGTCTCGCGTTTGGCCGTCGTGAGCAGATGCCCTTGAAATGGGGTCGCATGGCAGCCGGGCATCGGCATTTCGCGGCGTGTGAAAACCGAAGCCCGCGGCCGACGAACCGGCCGGGAAAGAACCGATTGGCGAAATGAAATGCGTTCGTCTCTCCCCATGGCTCGCTCAGGCTCGCTGGCCAGCCGCTCGGCCGCCCGGCGAATCAACTCCGCCTTGTCGCGGCCTTGCCACCAGAGCGAGGTCTGCGCTCACAACAGCCGATCGATCGCGGTAAGCACCATGGTTGAGAAGCCGACCCGGCTGGACAAATAGAGCATCCGCCGCCAGCCGATTCCGCCGCCGCGCCGTCGCGTTGGCGCCTGGCCGAAGATTTCCAGCAGCACATTGCGATACAGCCGGGCGAACAACGTGGCATCGAGACTGCCGGCGTCGTACGGCAGTCCCAGTTCGAGAGCCGGGAGATGAGGTTGCGGAGGAAGTCAGTTTCGGTTTCGTCTGGTTGGCCGCGGCGCTGACAACGCGCTTCCTCGCTTTCGCGACGATGCCGTCAACACCGGCAGCAGCACATCGAGCACGCGCCGGGCTTGCAGGCTGACCACGTCGTATTGCAGCTGCCTGCATGTCTTCGATCGTCGCCGCCGGCAATCTGCGTGAGCCGCTCGACGATTCGCCGCTTGCGATAGTCGGGTAGCCGGCGGCGTGACGAGCAGCGGGCCGTCGCGGCGAGTTGATGTTTTCATTGGCCGAGGCCACGAAGCCCTCCGGCGGATCGTAGATGCGCGGCAAGAGCGTCGTGCGGCAGCCTGCCCTGCCAATGATTCCGCTCGTCCCAGGCCGCATCGGCACAGCCCCTGAGTTGCCGGCCGCGCTCGCGGAAACCAGCCGCTGGCCTTGCAGGCCGATGTGGCCCGTCGCGATCGGCAAGCACCCAACAAGCGTCGGCTGGGGCATTCGCGAACGATATCCATCGCGTCGCTGCGTCGTTGGCAGCCGATCACTTCGAGCCAAGTGGCCGATCGACCGGCCCGCGCCAATTCGTTGCCCGATCCAGGACGTCGACGAGGTACGTACCCGGTCCCGAGCTCCGGGTCGATGTCAAGACTGCCTTGCTCGATTGTCATAGACGTCGAGCATTTCCGGCTCGGCCCGCGTCGCTTGCGGACGATCCTCCTCGCCGATGTCGAAAGTCGAGCCAATTCTTCGCCGCGGCGATATTGCCAGCCGGTCGCGCCGCCGGGCCGGCAGTCTTCGATAAAGTAATCGCTCGTGTCGCCATTCATGTACGTGACGCCCCAGGCCAGTTGTCGCGTGCGGGCCACCGCCAACAGCGGACAGCCGGGCAGCGTCGCGCCCATCACATATGTCGCCATCGCCCCAGCGCAGCACGGCCTCGTACCAAATCGCCGGCAGTCGGTTGACCTCCAAGATGCGGATCGCTGGCCAACAAGGCATTGCCGCTGGCGCTCGGCCGGGCGCGACCGCCCAGGCGTTGCTGCCCGGCCAGCCGCGGCAAATCGGCGATCACTTCCAGCGCCTCGTCGGAGAGCTGGCTGGCGATCTTGCACCTCCCGAAGCAGGCCGAAATCGATGTCGTCGAGATGCGGGATGAAACAGCTCCCGCAGCCTGTCGTCGTCGACGCCGAGCTGGATCAACTCGAGCAGCAGCCGCTCGTTCTGCTGCTGCGCCGACCGCCAGGCCGCCGTAGCTGAGCAGATTGCCGATCAAGCAGCACCGATTGCTGTTCCAAGGCCGCGGACGAAAGCCGGTGACCCACATCGGCAGCGAGCGGCCGGTGTCCGGATTCCGTCGTTCACGCCGTCGCAATAGGCGGCGACATCGCCGAGCACAGTCGGATCGACGCCGCGGGCCTCCTCATCGAGCCGCAGAAACAGCCCGGCCTGCCGAAAGAAGCGATCGGCCTCCCCCAGCTCCGCCCGATCGCGAATCAACTCGGTTGAGCGACCTTGCGCGATGGCTCGGGCAAAGAGCATCTGCGTCGGCCGATCGAGGCCGTGCATGTAGCCAAGGCCGTAGAGAACGTTGCGCCACGAGGCCGCCTCGATATGCGGCACGCCATTTCGTCCCGCGCGGCGGACAGCGTTCGGCGGGCATGGCGAAATCGAAGCGGGCATCAATGTAGAGCATGCCGTGCATGCCTATGGGTTGCGAGTTGAGATGGGCTGAACGTGTCGGAATTCTTTCCCTGGCGATGACGACGATCACAGATCCTACGATGATCACGCCGGAAAAAGAATCCCGATCCCGTCTCTCACAATCGGCGACCCTACCGTCCGGTAGCCGCTTCGTGCGGTGCTTGACCCATTGCCCGAGCGGCGGCCTGACGCACTTTCGGATCGGGATCGAGCACTAGTCGTTCCAATGCTGAAGTTCCCGATTCAACGCCGGCGCGAGCCAGGGCCGCAGCCACCTCAACCCGCAACAGATGATCTTCATGAGCCAGCAGCCGCTCCAAACGCTGGGGATCGTCAATCGCGCCAATTCGTCCAGCGCCTTCACCGCCGACTCGACAACGGCCGGGCTAGGGTCGTCGAGCGACGCCGTCAGTGCCGCGACATGCCGGCGATCGGGATGAGCGGCAAGTTGTTCGCACGCGCGGCGTCGAACCTCCGGCGCAGGATGACTCAGGGCGACGTAGGTCAAGCTAATCGACTGTTCTCGGGCGTCGCTCGCAAGCAGCTCGAAGATGTTGATTAACACGAGTTCGTCGCGCTCGAGCGTCATCAGCTCGACCAACCGCTCAAGCGCCTTGACTGGCAGTCGCTTGTCAACGTATGCATCGCGTAGAGCGTCCGCCGCGCCCGTGGCGCTGGTGTTGACAGGGCCGGGGGCTTTCGCTTTAGACCACGTGGTCGGACGGGAGCGGAGGGGACGGGAGGGATACCAAAGCTCTCCGCTGCCGGCTTGAGGTTGCCGCGCAAAGGCCGGCCAGGGGGCCGGCCGCGGACGGGGGCGTCCGCCCCACAATTTCATGCCGTGGGCGATTGACAGGTCAAAGTGGCTTCTCCACATTACAATTTTCGCTATTCAGGCCTTATTTATTGATTTCAAGCAGGTTGGCAGCCTATCATTAGGGCGTCCCCATGGCTATCAATCTTGGTCTCGATATCGGCGCTATCAGTGTCAAAATGGCCGCCTTGGGCCGGGCTGAGGACCGCCCCATCCTGACGGCGCTGTGCGCGGCTAATCCGGGATTCCGGCTGGCCGAAGCCGGCTGCCGTCCGCTGGTGCTTTCCGACTACCGGCGCATCGCCGGCAGCCCCATCCAGTCCACCTACGACCTGCTGCACGAGTTCTACGAAGTGGTGCCGGAGACGCGCGTCGAAGGCATCCGCGTCACCGGCTCCGGCAGCCGCACGATCGCCAAAATTCTGGGCCTGTACTTCGAGAACGAATTCAAAGCCATCGCGCGCATGATGCGCGATTTTCATCCGCAGGTGCAGACGGTCTTCGAGATCGGCGGCGAAAGCTCGAAGTACATTCGGCTGGAAGCCGGGCAGCATCCTGGATTACGACCGCTCGGGCGAGTGCGCGGCGGGCACGGGATCGTTTCTCGACCAGCAGGCGCTGCGCATGCAGTATTCCGTGGAAGAAGTCGGCGACCTGGTGTGCCAGGCCGGGTGCGCGGCGCGGATCGCGGGCCGCTGCTCGGTATTCGCCAAGAGCGACATGATCCACGCGCAGCAGAAGGGCTACTCGCCGGCGGAGATTCTGCGCGGCCTGTGCGATGCGGTGGCGCGCAATTTCAAGAGCGGCATCGTGAAAGGCCGGCGGGTGGACGGCGCCGGTGGCGCTGATCGGCGCGGTGTCGCAGAACTCCGGGGTGACGGCGGCGCTGCGGGAGACGTTCGGCCTGAGCGCGAGGCGACCTGTTCGTGCCCGAGCATTACGCCTGGTGCGGCGCCATCGGCGCGGCCATGCTGGAAGCCGAAGAGAAGCGCAAACGCAGCCTGCGCGAAATCCATCGGTTGAGCCAGCACGACGCCGAAGAGCGCGTGACGGATACCACGCCGCTCTCGATGGAGAACGTGGTGCTGCTGCGCGATCGCGTGGGGACCTACGTGGCGCCGCCGGGCGACGATCCCGATTCCGGCGTACCTCGGCATCGACGTGGGCTCGGTCTCCACCAACGTGGTGGTGACCGACGAATTCGGCGCGGTGATCCACGACATCTACCTGCGCACGGCGGGCCGGCCGATCGAAGCGGTGCAGCAGGGCCTCACGGAAGTGGAACGGCTGTGGGGCGGGCGCCTGGACGTGCGCGGCGTGGGCACCACCGGATCGGGCCGCGAGCTGATCGCGGAGTTCGTGGGCGCCGACGTCGTGAACGACGAGATCACCGCGCACAAGACCGGCGCGGTCCACGTCAGCAATACGCTGGGCGGCGAGATGGTGGACACCATCTTCGAGATCGGCGGCCAGGATTCGAAATTCATCTCCATCGAAAACGGCGTGGTGGTGGACTTCGCCATGAACGAAGCCTGCGCGGCCGGCACCGGATCGTTCCTGGAAGAGCAGGCGGAGAAGCTGGGCATCAGCATCAAGGGCGAGTTCGCCAAGCTGGCGCTCGGCAGCACCGGCGCCCACGCGGCTGGGCGAGCGCTGCACGGTCTTCATGGAACGCGACGTCACCGGCTGGATGCACAAGGGCGAGACGATGCCCAACCTGGTGGCCGGCCTC
This sequence comes from Terriglobia bacterium, assembly GCA_963841075.1. Taxonomy (GTDB): domain Bacteria; phylum Acidobacteriota; class Terriglobia; order Terriglobales; family Acidobacteriaceae; genus JAIQFF01. The sequence continues at coordinate 46,672 of CAWJBA010000019.1, read as the reverse complement.
GCCTATTCGATCGCGCTGAACTATCTGAATCGCGTGGTGCGCGGGCGCAAGCTCGGCAACGTCATTTACTTCCAGGGCGGCACGGCGTACAACGACGCGGTGGCCGCGGCGTTCGCCGCCGTCACCGGGAAGAAGATCACGGTGCCGCCGTACAACGGCGTGATCGGAGCGATCGGGATGGCGCTGATTGCGCGGCAGTGGCAGCAGGCGACCGGCGGCGAAGAGCCGCTTCCGTGGATATCACCTGGACAGCCTGCAACTGGCCACGCGCGATTTCGTCTGCAAGGCCTGCTCGAATCTCTGCGACATCAAAGAATTCACCATCGAAGGGCAGAAGAGCTACTGGGGCGACAAGTGCTCCGACAAGTTCCGCAAGCCTTCCGCCACGGGGCGCAAGCCCGTGATCGAAGACCTGTTCGCCTTTCGGGAAAAGCTGATCGACGACCTGGTGCGGCGGCGGCCCACGGGCACGAAGCTGCGGGTGGGTGTGCCGCGCACCATGGCCACGTTCGACCGCTACCCGTTCTGGCACACGTATCTCGCGGAGCTGGGCAGTGGAGCCGGTGCTTTCGCCGCAGACGGATCCGGCGATTGCGGCGCGCGGCGTGGACATGGCGCTGGCGCAGCCGTGTTATCCGATCCAGGTGGCGCACGGGCACGTACGGATGCTGCTGGATGCAGGCACCGACTACGTGCTGGTTCCGAACGTGGTGAATGCGGAATCGGACGGCGCCGGGATTGCGCACTACTGCCCGTGGAATACGACGCTGCCGTGGGTGCTGCAATCGGCGCCGCAACTGGAGGCGGCATAAGGATCGGCTGCTGGCGCCGACCGTGCATTTCCAGATGGGTCCGGCGCAGGTGAAGAGCGGGCTGGCGGAGATGGCGCGGCGGCTGGGCGCGGGGCGGCGGGCGAGCGACCGGGCGGTGGATGCGGCCTATGCGGCGCAGCGGGCTTTTCAGGAACTGCTGCTGGACGCGGGCCGGCGGGCGCTGGAGACGCTGGGAGAGATGGAAGCGGCGCTGAAGATGATTCCGGCGAAGACGGAATTGTTGAGCGTGGAAGGGGCGGGGCACGATTTGGGATTTAAAGGAAAGTCGATGCCGGCGGAGGTGGTGGGTGGAGTGGTGCGGGCGTTTGCTAATTTGTTTGAATTGGACTGCGAAGGTTGATGCCGTCGGACTGGCCGGCACTAGACGCGGCGTCTGCCCGCCTGCGTGGATCCGTGTCTTAGTTTACCCAGCCCGATTTTGAACCGCCGTTTTTCTTTCCTTCCTCCGGCGGAATGTAGTTGCCCTGCTCGTCGAACTCGACCGTGCGATTGTGTTTGCGCATGTAGACTTCAAATTTCCGCGCGGCCCGGCGGCGCTTCCAGCGGTAATAGTTATTGCGCAGGCCGAAGAAGCGCTCGCTGGCACCGAAAGCCAGCCCTTTCCTGGGAAGCAGCTTCACGTAGAGAAAGCCGAACAGCAGGCCTCCCAGGTGAGCGGCATAGGCGATGTTATTGCCTCGGCCAGGACCGGCTGCGTTGATGCCGTCGATCACGGTAAAGAACGCAACTCCCATCACGAAGTACTTGGCCTTGATGGAAAACGGAATCGGAAACAGCATGATTTCCTGGTTTCCGAACAAAACTCCGAAGGCCGCGAGAACGCCGAGGACCCCGCCAGAAGCGCCTTCTGTGCTGGTGTTCGGCGAGATTCCTCCCCAGCCGGTATAAGAAATGGCGATCGTGGTAAGCGCCGCGCCTATTACGCAAAAAAGGTAGAACTCAACAAATCTTCGCGTGCCCCAATCCATCTCGAGCTGGGCGCCAAACCACCACAGCCCCAACATGTTGAGCAGGATGTGCCAAAAACCGGCGTGCAAGAACGAATAGGTCACGAGCTGCCATACCCAGCCGTGGAGCACCAGATTCGGCACCAGGGAAAAAGAGTAGGAGACGACGGCGGCGACGCCCGGACTCAACACCGACAGCAGGGTGGTCAAGAGAAAGACGGCGGCATTGACCAGCATCAGCCACTTCACTGCTTTCGTGAAGGGAGGCAAGCTCAGCGTAAGAGTGCGTCCGCGAGGCATGGGGTTAGTCGTCCAATGTTATCAGGTTTCGTCTAACGCTCGGGTTGGGGCACGACCGCCAGGCTGGTGTGCCCTTTGCCATCGAGCGCGCGGACGGCGAAGATCACATTATCCTTCGAGAACGGCAGAGTGGCGCGGGTTACATCTCCCACCGTTTGGACGTGCTCCCATTCCGGGCTGGCAGTGTCGCGCCACAGGACCTGGTATGAAACGGCGCCGGGTGAGGCCTCCCAGGTGAGGGTCGAATCGTTCTCCAGCTGCCTGGTTTGCAGGCGGACCCTGCCCGGGGAAGCGGGCGCGGACGCCAGGGATGCCAGAGTGGCGGCGTTCAGCCGGGCCACGTTTGCGACATAATCGAAATTAACAAACTTGAGCAGGTCGCCGTATTCGACGCCGTTTTCAGTGCGAACGTTCTGGTGTTGATGGTTGTAGTCCTCGCGATATTCTGTAAAGCGAACGGCGGCGAAACCCTGCTCGTTGAAAGAAATGTGATCTCCTCCGCGCAGATAGCGGTCCAGGCGGAACACCAGCACTGGCTTGACCGCGGATTGGTAGGTGCGGCCGATTTCGGCGACGTAACGCGCGAGCTGGCGGGATGCGGAATCGTTCTCGCCGCCCAGATTGCGGATGCGGCGCACGTCAGCGTCAGTGGCGGCAAGGGGCACGCCTTCGGAGAAAACGCGCACGACCGTTGGATCTTGCTGCGGGCTGCGATCGCCGCCAACGATGTCGTTATTGAGCGCGGCCTCGATCTCCCAGCCCTGATCTTTCGCCATCTTCGCGAAGTGGACGCTGCCATTCAGGCCTTGCTCTTCGCCGGCCACGGTGAGAAAAATAATGGTTGCGGGAAACTTCAGCTTGCTGAGGACGCGGGCGCACTCCAGGCTGACCGCGGTGCCGCTGGCATCGTCGTTGGCGCCGGGCGCGACGCCGGCGGCATCAAAAGTGTCGCCGTTGCGCGAATCGTAATGCCCGGTCACCAGCACGATGCGTTTGGCATTTGCCGGATCGGTACCCTTCAGGACCGCATAAACATTGGTGATTACGGTGGGCTTGGGAATACGGTCGGCGGGGTTTTCGGTGAAGCTGTCGGTCTTGACCTCGAGGCAGCCGCCGCAGTCCCGCGAGTAGCTTTCGAATTCGGCCTTGATCCACTCCCGGGCGGCGCCTATGCCGCGGCCCGCCTTGATAGAATCCGGGTCCTGGGCCGAAAGCGTGAGCCGGGTCTGAAAACTTACGAGCTTCTCGATATTGGCCTGGATGCGCTGCGCGGAAATGCCGGCCAGGGCGGTTATGATTTGGGAGTCCGCCGGCGCCGTAGCTGTCCGCCGGCGCGGCCGCCTGCGCCAGGGTGCGGTAGGGTACAGACGCAAGCCCGGCGGCCAGCAGGGCGATAATCCTGCAGATTCTGGGATGAAACATAGCGGCTACGCAGTAAGCTTGTGACCGAACTTTTTTGGTGATCAGTTTCGGCGACCAGCCACTTGACCTCTGGCCCCGAAGAAACTAAATATTAACAGGAGCACTCTTACCCGCGTCACGGAGGCCATCATGATTTATTGTCCAGAATGCGAGACCAATCTCGACATTGACGAGGAAGAGGTCGACGAAGGCGAAATCGTTTCCTGCCCGGAGTGTGGCACCGACTTCGAAATCGTCACGGTTAGTCCTATCGAGCTGAAGCCTGTAGAAGACGCGGTCATCGACGAGGAAGAATTAGAGGAAATGGGGGACGGGGACGATTCCTAGGCCTTTCTGTATTCCGTCGTTCCCCGCACGAATCAGCCTCAGGCTCCTGACCGCTGTCCTCTGCTTCGTCGCCCTTCATGTATCCGCCAACAAGTTGTCCGCTGGGCCGGCTGCGCCTGCCTCCCAGAGGCCCGATCAGCCTTATGCCCTCATTTTTGGGACGGTCTGGGGGCCGGACGACCATCCCCTTTACGGCGGTGAAAGTGAAGATCCGCCGGGCGGACCAGAAGAAAGCGCGCTGGGAGCTATACTCTGATCACAACGGCGAATTTGCCCAACGGGTCCCCGTGGGTCCCGCCGACTACCTGGTGTGGGCTGACTTGAAGGGCTACAAGTCGCCATCTGGCAAGGAGTTACATCTGGACGCAGAGGTCAAGGTCCACATCGAGAATGACGAGCGTGAGGACATCGGGTTGCATCTAAAGCAGTAGTGTGTGGTTCAGGGGGAGGAACGCATGAAGAGGCACGGTGTGGTGGCTCTAATGGTCCTTTTGACGGTCCTGGCCGTGGCTAGCCTGCCCGCCGTCGCCAAGGACAAGAGTGGCGAAGCTGGACGCCTGTTGACCGGGAAAGTCGTCGACAAGCAGGACGCTCCGCTGGCCAGCTCGGTGGTTTACCTCGCCAACACCCGCACCCGCGCGGTGAAAACCTTTATCGTGGGCCAGGATGGAATGTACCGCTTTCCGGCGCTCTCGCCCAACGTGGATTACGAAGTCTACGCCCAATACAAAGACCGCAAGAGCGACACTAAGACCGTCAGCCAGTTCGATACCCGCCCGACGGTGAATATCAATCTGAAGATTGATATGAAATAACTCTGTCTGGTCGTGTGTAGTGCTGGTCGCGGGCCACTCGCCCGCGCGGCTGCTGCCGGCTCCGAAGAATCACGTTGGGCACGCTCGCGCCTGCATTTGCGATTGCCCCTCCACCGCTGAGTTCAGTAGCATTCTGTTTCGACCTTCCGTATGAGCCGATCTGATCCGACGGGCGCACTGCTTCTGGGCACGGGAGCGGGAGTCTGGCTTTTCTTCAAAGGCTTCCGCGTATTTCGTGAGTTCAAGATCGTCGCCGACACTCCCTGCATGCCCATACGCAGCATTCCCATGGGGCTGGTGCAGGTGCGGGGGCAGGCATTGTCGGACCAGCTCATTCCCAGTCCTGTCACTCACACTCCCTGCTGTTTCTACCAGGTCAAGATCGAGCACTACGAGACCGGCGAACATGGCGGATGGAAGCACTACCGCACCGACATGGACGGAGCCAAGTTCTACCTGCAGGACAAGACCGGAAAAGTGCTGGTTGATTCTTACTCGGCGGAATACGATTTGCCGGAAAGTCCGCCCCGGGTCGTGGATGGCAGCCACGTTGCGCCCCTGATGGGAACCGGAGCCAGCGATCAGGAACTGCTGCAGTATGTTGAGAGAGCGGGAGTCCACCAGTTTGCCGGCAAGATTGAGCACTGGCTGGAGAACAAGGGGCCGCTGGACGATCCCCAACGCGAACAAGGGCGTCAGACCCTGCTGGAGATCGCCCGGATCATCCCGAAGGCGATGTCGGGCCAGGCCCAGATTCCGGGCAACATTCCGGCGGCGCTGGTCGAAAAAATCATGGCCTCGCAGCCGCTGGCTGATCCGCAAAAGGAGGAGAAGCGGCAGCAGTTCCTGCAGCAAATCCGCGAGACCGGCACGGTGCCCATGCCGCCTATGTCCGTGTCTGTCTCTTCCGCTACGGGACGCTACCGGCTGCGCGAATCTCTGATTCTGCCGGGGCAGGAATATCACGTGACCGGGACCTGCGTGGAGAATCCGAGCGCCAGGGATGCCCATGACCGCAACATGATTGTGCAGGGACAGAACGAGAAGACATTTCTCATTTCCTGGAAGGCGGAGCAGGAGGTGCAGCAGGGTCTGCGAAAACGGGCGCTGGGGATGGTGTTTGGCGGGGCGGCGCTGGCGTTATTTTGCCTGGCTCTGCTGCTGGGACATTTGCATATGTACTAGAGGTAGCGTTGCCGTTCGGAGACGCCGCAGACGTCGCGCCGATTCGCTGATAGGGGTCCTTCGACTGCCGCAGTGCCGGCTGCTTCAAGTCGAGAGTTCCTTCGACTACCGCTCAGGATGACACGGGGAGTAAATAATGGGGGTGAGCATTGTTGCGGGGGCAGTGGTTTTCTTCGTGGGCGCAGGGATACTGCTGTACCTGATCATCATGTACAACGAACTGGTCCGGTTGCGAAATGACAATGATCGGGCCTGGGCCAATATCGATGTGCTGCTCAAACAGCGTCGCGACGAAATTCCGAACCTGGTGGAGACAGTGAAAGGCTACATGCAGCACGAGCGGGAGACGCTGGAATCGGTGACGCAGGCCCGGGCGGCGTCCATGAATGCGGCCAGCATTGGGCAGAAGGCGCAGGCCGACCTGATGATGACGGGGGCGCTGCGCGGGCTGTTCGCGGTGGCGGAGAATTATCCCCAGCTGAAAGCGAACGAGAATTTTCTGAAGCTGCAGAACAGGATTTCGGAACTGGAGGAACGTATCGCCGATCGGCGCGAGTTTTTCAACGACGATGTGAATACCTACAACACGCGCATCCGGCAGTTGCCCGAGGTGTTTCCTGGCGAACTTGATGGCTTTGCAGCCGCGGGAGTTTTTCAAGGTGTCGGAGGATGACCGGAAGCTGGTGGAAGTGAAGCTGACGTAGTTTTTTCGGTTGTCATCCTGAGCTTGCGAAGGATCTCAGGCTGCACGGACGTGTACCGGGCATGTGCCGCTTCGCGCCAGATCCTTCGCCCGGCTGAAGCCGGGCTCAGGATGCGCCGGGTAACAGGAGCCGCTTGCGGCGGCTCAAAAGCAGCGGGCGAGGGCGCCCGCTCCACACGATCAACTAGTTGTTGTCGCCGCCGGCGCGCTTCCATGACATTAGCTCGCCGATGGTCGAGCCGCCGGTGCTCGATACCGGTTGCTTGTAGGCCTCGACTTCGGAGCGGGAAGCCTCCTCGCCGACTGCCTTGATGCTCAAGCCGACTTTCTTTTCTTCCTGATTCATCTTGATGATTTTGAAGTCGTGCTCGACGCCGGGTTCGAGCGTTATCGGCTGGCCGTTGGCATCCACGGCTTCGCTGTTGTGGCAGAGGCCTTCGATGCCTTCGGCGATTTCGACGAATGCGCCGAAAGTGGCTACCCGCAGGACTTTGCCGTGCAGCACGTCGCCCGACGTGATGCTGTTCGAAGAAGGTTTCCCAAACGTCGGGCTGGAGCTGCTTTACGCCCAGCGAAAGCCGGCGCTTGTCCGGTTCGATGGCGAGGACGATGGCCTTTACCTTGTCGCCCTTCTTCAACACTTCCGAGGGATGCTTCACGCGCTTGGTCCAGCTGAGATTGCTGACGTGGACCAGGCCGTCGATTCCCTCTTCGATTTCGATGAAAGCGCCGAAGTCGGTGAGGTTGCGAACCCGGCCTTCGACCGTTGCGCCGACCGGGTACTTGTCGTGCAGCGCGTCCCAGGGATTGGCCGCCAGTTGCCGCATGCCCAGCGAAATGCGCCGCTCCTGCGGATTCACGCTCAGCACCACGCAATCGACCTGATCGCCAACGTTGACCAGCTTCGACGGGTGCTTGATGCGCTTGGACCAGGTCATCTCGCTGACGTGGACCAGGCCTTCGATGCCCTGCTCGAGTTCGACGAAGGCGCCGTAGTCGGTGACGCTGATGACGCGTCCGCTGACGTGCGCGCCGACGGGATAGCGATGCGACGCATCCAGCCAGGGATCGGGCGTGAGCTGCTTGAATCCCAGCGAAACCCGTTGCTTATCTTTGTCGAACTTCAGCACCTTCACCTGGATCTGGTCGCCTACGTTGACCAGATCGCGGGGATGAGTGAGGCGTCCCCAGGACATATCGGTGATGTGCAGAAGGCCGTCGATTCCGCCGAGGTCAACGAAAGCGCCGTACTCGGTGAGGTTCTTCACCACTCCGGTGAGGATCGTGCCTTCTTCCAGGTGCTCCAGAGTCTTGGATTTCTTTTCGTTCTGCTCCTCTTCCATCAACTGCTTGCGGGAGACGACGATGTTGCCGCGCTTCTTGTTCAGCTTGATGACGGCGACTTCGATGGTCTCGCCCTTCAGTACGTCGAGATTGCGCAGAGGACGCAAGTCCGCCTGGGAGCCGGGCAGGAACGCCTGGGCGCCGAGAATGTCGACCGTCAGACCGCCCTTGATGCGCTCGATCACCGTCGCCTTGATCGGCTTCTTTTCGTTATGCGCCTTTTCAATCTCGTCCCAGGCGCGCAGGCGCTGCGCCTTCTGGTGGGAGAGGTTGATGTAGCCTTCCTCGGTCTCACCCTTGTCGCGCATGACGGCGATTTCGTCGCCGGGCTGGAAGCGCGGCTTGCCGGAGGCATCCATCACCTCGGCAACGGGGAGCATGCCCTCGGACTTGGCGCCGATGTCCACCACGACGTGCGTGGCGGTAATCTTCAGCACGGTGCCCTTGATGACGTTGTCCTCGCGGGCGGCTTCTTCGGTCTCGGTAGTGAAACTCTCGAGAGCGGAGGCGAAGTCTTCGGTGGTTGAGGGTTGTTTTTCGTCCAGATTCTGGGTTGATTCGGCATGAACAGACTGGGACGGTTGGGGGGAGACGCTGTTTAAGGTCGAGCCCTCCGGGGATTCCACGGGTCGCTCAGCAACTGAGGTCGAAGACGCGGAATCCAGGTTATGGGCGTTGTTGTCGTCAGGCAAGGTTGATGGCCTCTCTCGGGTTTTCCACGCACGTTTGGGTGCGGGGACGGATGCGGGGCGATTAGCGGACGGCTGGCGTTAGTCTAAGGTTGTGTTGAGCCCGCCCTGGCGGACGGACTGGAACAATCCCAGCGGTCGGACGTCTCTAAGCAAACCCGCGTCCAAAGGGAACACTTCGAGTGTAGCAACCGCTTCCGAACAGTGTCAAACGGCAAAAACAGCTTCTGGCTCCTGGCCTCTAGCTCCTAGCCAAGACGTGCTTTAGAGCCGAGCCAGCAGCTAGAAGCCAGAAGCGCTCTTCTGCTACTCTCCCCTGCCATGGACTACCTTTGGACTCCCTGGCGCTATGCCTACGTGGCCGGCATCGACAAGACTTCCGGCTGCGTCTTTTGCGACCTCCCCAAGGCCGGGGATGACGCGAAGGTCGGCATTGTCCATCGGGGCCGCGATTGCTACGTTGTGCTGAATACTTATCCCTACACCGCCGGGCACGTGATGATCGTCCCTTTTGCCCATCTGGATGAACTGCAGAAGCTGCCGGTGGAGGCTGCCCACGAAATGATGGACCTGGCGCAGCGAATGGAAGGCGTGTTGCGCCAGCTATACACAGCCAGACGGGATCAATCTGGGCATGAATATCGGCAAGGCGGCAGGAGCCGGGGTAGCGGGACACATCCATCTGCATGAGCTTCCGCGGTGGGTGGCGGACGCCAATTTCATGACGGTGGTGGGAGAGACCAGGGTCTTGCCGGAGAGCCTGGAGACGACCTACTTGAGGATCAAGGCGGCGATGAAAGGTTGATCGGCTGTGTGGGACCGGGGCTCTGAGCGGTCGGGCGGACCGAAGGGCCCGCAAGTTTTATCTTCACAGGCTATCTGCGGCGCTTCGCACCGCCTGACCGGGTCAGAGACCCGGTCCCACACAGGCGGTGCTAGTCCACGGCAGAGGTGCTAGCTGAGCAAGCTCCTGCAGTTCTTTTTCGCCGATTACTTTTACTCCCAGATCTTTGGCCTTATCCAGCTTCGATCCCGCCTCATCGCCGGCCACTACGAAATCTGTCTTTTTGCTGACCGAGCCGGAGACCCGGCCGCCGGCATCTTCGATCATCTTTTTGGCCTCATCGCGGCTGAAGTGGGCCAGCGTTCCGGTCAGAACGAAGGTCTGCCCGGCCAGTTTAGTGCCGCGTTCTTTCCTGGTTCCGGTCAAGCGCAATCCCAAGTCCTGCAGTTGCTTTACCAGTGCACGGTTTTTTGGCTCCTGAAAGAATTCCACAATGCTTTGCGCGATGCGAGGCCCAACCTCATTTACTTTCTGCAATTCTTCCTCACCGGCGTTCATCAGTGCATCCATCGATCCGAAATGCTCGGCCAGAAACTGAGCGGTGCGCTCCCCGACCATGCGGATACCGAGGCCGTAGATCACGCGTTCGAGCGGAAGCTTCTTGGAATTTTCGATCTCGTCCAGAACGTTCTGGGCGGATTTGTCTCCCATGCGTTCGAGCGAAAGCAACTTTTCCTTGGTCAGCCTGTAGATGTCGGCCACGTTCTTGACCATTCCGCGATCGGTGAGTTGTGTGACCAGCGCGTCGCCCAGGCCGTCGATGTTCATCACGCCGCGCGAGGCGAAGTGCAGGATGGTCTCGCGCAGCTTGGCCGGGCAGTTGGCGTTGACGCAGCGATGGTCGGCCTCGCCTTCGGTGCGGACGACGTGGCCTCCGCACACCGGGCATCGCTCCGGCATGTGAAACGATTTGTGGCCGCGGGGATGGTCTTTGTCCTCGACAACGCGCGTGACTTTGGGGATAACGTCGCCGCCGCGCTCGACTTCCACCCAGTCGCCGATCTTTACGCCCAGCCGGTCGATCTCGTCCATGTTGTGGAGGGTGGCGCGGCTGACCGTTGTTCCGCCGATGGGTACGGGCTTCAGCGCCGCTACCGGCGTGAGCTTTCCCGTGCGCCCGACCTGCACCAGGATGTCTTCGATTTTCGTGATCCCCGAACGAGCGGCGTATTTGTAAGCGATGGCCCAGCGCGGGGCCTTGCCGGTGTATCCCAACTCGGCTTGCAGCGCAGTGCGATCAACTTTGATGACGATGCCGTCAATTTCGTAGGGAAGTTTCTCGCGTTTGGGCTGTTCTTCTTCGATAAAGGTCCAAATCTGGTCAAAAGAATTCGCCAGCTTGCGCGTCTTGTTGACCTTGAAGCCGGCGGCGTCGAGCGCATCAAGGGTTTTCGAGTGGCGGTCGAAGTATGTGCGGCCGTCTTTGAGCAGTGCGTAGGCGAAATAGTCGAGGCGGCGCTGCGCGGTGATGCTGGGCTCGAGTTGGCGGACGGTGCCGGCGGTGGCATTGCGAGGGTTGGCGAAAATTGCCAGGCCTTTTTGTTCGCGCTCGTCGTTCATTTTTTTGAAGGCAGCGATGGGCATGAGCATTTCGCCGCGGACTTCGAAGTCGGCAGGAATTCCGGCTTTCTTCAGTTTGTCCAGCGGAATGGAAAGCGGGATGGATCGAACCGTGCGCACGTTGAGGGTGACGTCTTCGCCGATGCTCCCGTCGCCGCGAGTGATGCCGCGGACCAGCTTGCCATTCTCGTAATGCAGCGCCAGGGACATGCCATCGAGCTTCAGTTCGCAGACGTAATCGATGTCGTCGCGCCCGCTCAGTTCGTGCACGCGCCGCTCCCAGTTGCGGAGATCGTCTTCGTTGTAGGTGTTGTCGAGCGACAGCATCGGAGATGAGTGCGGCGCCTTCACGAAACCTTCGCGCGGCTTGCCCCCGACGCGCTGGGTGGGCGAGTCGGACGTGATCAGTTCGGGATGTTCGGTCTCGAGCTTCTTCAGCTCGATCATGAGCTGGTCAAATTCGGCGTCGGAAATCTCGGGGTGGTCGAGTACGTAGTAGAGATATTCGTGGTGGCGGATCTTCTCGCGCAGCGATTCGATCTTCTTTTCGGTCCCCTTGGTCGCGGTGGGCATGACTGGGAGATTATATTCGTCTGGCGATTGTGTGGTCGCGGGCGACTCGCCCGCTGCTTTTGATCTTCCGAAGGCTGCGGAGCTTCGCTCCGCCGGGCGGGTGAGACACCCGCCCCTACGTGGCCGGTAGTAGCGGAACATGCAGATTCTTGAGACTGAGCGATTGCTGCTGCGGGAATTTGTTCCGGGCGACGTTGACGCGCTGGCGGCCGTGATTTCCGATCCTGAGACCATGCGCTTTTATCCCGACGTGCCCGATCTCGCCGGAGTTGAATCGTGGATCGAGCGTAACCGGCGGCGCTACCACGATGACGGACATGGCCTCTGGGCTATGGTTTTGAAATCCAGCGGCGAGGTCGTGGGCGATTGCGGATTGACCCGGCAGACCGTCGATGGTGTGGATGAGATTGAAATTGGCTACCACGTGCGCCGCGATCTGTGGGGGCGCGGGCTGGCTCCGGAGGCGGCTGCGGCCTGTCGCGATTATGGCTTCGAACGGCTGGGCGCGGAGCGTCTCATCTCGCTGATTCGTCCCGAGAATTTGCCTTCGCGGCGGGTGGCGGAGAAAGTCGGGCTGAGTTTGTGGAAAGAAGTGGTGTGGGGGGATTTGCCGCACTGCGTTTACGCGATTCGCAGGGGCTGAGCCCCGCCATGAACCACGTGGGGAACGCCAGCTGGCGCGCTGCCCTCGCCCGGGCAGGTGAGACAGCCTTCGACTTCGCTCAGGACAGGCGCTGCCCCTGCGTGGTTCGTGACAACTTACACCAGGTCGTCGACTTTCAGCTTTGCCGGGCCGCCTTTCCATGCTGCCTCGAACTGTTTCTGTACAAAGCCCGCGTCGTAGTCGCGCTTCTGCGCCTTCAGGGCCTCGTGCAGTCCAAACAGCGATCGTGGATTGCGCGGGTTACGCTCCAGATCAGCGCGGAAGACTTTTTCTGCGCCGGCGGGGTCGCCATTCATCAGCAGGGCCGCGCCCAGCGATTCGCGCACCGGGAAGAACCAGTCGGGAGGCTCGCCGTACTTCAGTGTGTCCTGCACCGCGACAGCGTCCGTCAACATTGAGATTGCGCCGGCATTGTCGCCTTTCGCCAGCGCAATCTTCGCGCCCAGAACTTCCCGCGCAATTTTCAGGATGTCTTTGGTCTTGTTGTTAATGGGCGCGTTGAAGATGGCGTCTTCCGGCGTGTTCTTTTCGGCCTCGACGATGATGGCATAGTCCGCCTCCGCCTCTTTGACCTTGCCGGTGCTGGCCAGCGCCACGCCCCGGGCGAAGTGCCAGAAGCCTGTGGTGGCCGCCATCGTGGGATCGGGCGGCGGCATTTTGAGGATGTCTGCCCACTGGTGGAACCGGATATCCACCGCCATGGGGATCGTCATGAAGCCTTCAATCATAGGCATCTCTTTTACGTGCGGACCCACATGCGCGGCCAGCATGTCTGCATTCTTTTTCGCTTCGGCATAGTTGCCGTTCATGGCGGCGCACATGGCGATGAAGTGCAGATTGTGGCTGTAGTACATCATCGGATAAATGCCCTGCGCCCCGGTGGCTTTCATGTAAGCCCGATCGACGGCGGCGGCTTGCTCGTTGGTCTTGACCGCGGCTTCGTAATCGCCGGTGCGAATGTAGACGTGGCCGGGCATGTGCACGATATGTCCCGCGCCGGGAGCCAGGGCGGCCAGTTTGTTGGCTCCGGCCAGGGCCCGCTCCGGATGGGCCGAGGCTTCGGTGGCATGAATGTAGTAATGAACCGCGCCCAGGTGGTTGGGATCGCGGCGCAGCACCGACTCCAGGGTGGCCACAATTTCGTTCGGTGCCCTCCCGCGGCGTTCCGTCGACCAGCCAGAGGCCCCAGGGATTCAGGTTCATGCCGGATTCGGCGAACAAAGTGGCGGCGTCGAGATCATCGGGAAATGTTTTCGATACTTCGCGCATGGCGTCGTGATAGGCCTCGGCGGCCTGGCGGCGATCGGCCTTGGGATCGGCGGGAAAGCGCAGGGCCATGGCCCGTATGTAAGCCTGTTCGGCCGGAGAAGCGTTAGCGGAGAGATCAACCGCCTTCTGGATCGCGGTATGGGCCTCGGCGAAACGCTCGTCGCTGGCGGGATCGTTGTAGTTCGGGCCGACTGCTTCTGCGACTCCCCAATAGGCCATCGCCAGTTTGGGATCGAGCTCCGCGGCGCGCTGAAATGAGCGTGCTGCTTCGTCGTGATTGAAGGCGTAAATCTGGCGTAGCCCCTGATCGAAAAATTGCTGGGCCTAGCGGATTGCTGGTCGACACCGGGTGATGAAGGTCGCCGTAGCCGGACATCAGGGTGGCTGGCTTCGCTTGCGCGTGCGCGGGATGGTCCTGCGCCGCCGACAGGCTGGAGAGCGCAAAAATGAGAGAGAGGACGAGGGCATGCCTCATAGCATTACCTCCTGGAATTTGACGGACGTCAAAATCGCGCGAGAAAAGAGAGACCCAACAGCCCAGTAGCTTAGTAAAAAGCTGCTGAAGTCGCAACTTGGCTGTCCCCTGGGTATCGGGGCTGTTCGCGCAAGAACAACGCCACTCCTTGTCATTCCGAAGCCAGCTTTATCGGCGAGGAATCTGCTTTGCAGCCGCCAGCGAAACAGCAGATTCCTCGCGCAGAAATGCCGCGCTTCGGAATGACAACTCTTTTGGGATTTTCAGACTACATCTCATCGCTGTAACCTGGCGACAATACGGTTTCAGTACAATCCCATTGACCTCCATGCGCAAGGCCGCGCTGTTCTACAACCCGCTCTCCGGCCGCCGCACGCAGCGGCGACTCGCGGACGTTAAGGCGGCCCTGGCCGTGCTGCACCGGGCTGGAGTCGAGGCGACCGCCGAACCCACCCGGGGACAGGCCGATTCGGCCGAGCAGGCCGGCCATGCCATCGCCCGGCGGCTGTGACACGATCCTGGCCTGCGGAGGCGATGGCACGGCGCATGACGTTCTGCAAGGTATGGTCGGAAGCCCGGCCGCCCTGGGCATCATTCCGCTGGGCACTGCCAACGCGCTGGCGCACGATCTGCGATTGCCGCTTTCCGCGGTGGGAGCAGCCCGGGCCTTGCTGACCGCAAAGCCCCGGCGCATTGCCCTGGGCCGGGTGGAATATACCGATCTTGAAGGAAAGCGCGGTTCTCGATATTTCACCGTTGCCACCGGCATCGGCGTGGATGCGCATCTGTTTTATAAATTGAACCCCCTGGTCAAAGGCCATCTGGGGATGGCGGCGTACTACGCCAAAGCCACGCGGCTGTGGCTGACTCATCCCATGGAGAAGTTCGCGGTCGAAGTTGAGCAGAACGGACGAGGCAGCTCCCGCGCCGAAGTTTCCCAGCTGCTGGCAGTTCGCATACGGAATTTCGGGGGCGTGTTGCGCGAGCTGGCGCCGGGAGCATCGCTCGACCGTGACGATCTCCGCCTGGTGATGTTTCGCACTCGCAGCCGGCTGGCGTACCTGAGCTATATCGTGCGTGGACTGGTGGGAGCGCAGTGGCCCGTGGAGGGAATCGACCTGGTGCACAGCCTGAAGATAAATTGCAGGGAACTGGTCGATGCGACCGCGGACTCGCGTATCTTCGTCGAAGCCGACGGCGAACTGCTGGGGACACTGCCAGCGGCGATCAGCATGGTGCCCGATGCCCTGGCGCTGCTGGTGCCGGTGGGGCGGCCTCCGCCGCCGCTTTTGAATTTGATTTGTGTTGATCTCGGGTGATCTTGCCGCATAACCAGTCAAAGTCAAAGCGGCGGCAAGGGCGCCGCCCCACATGGCTTACAATAGAATTTGGAACCTCTGACTCACTTTTTTACCGGAGCCTGCCTCGCCCGCGCCGGGTTTAACCGGAAGACGGCGCTGGCTACGGCTACGATGACGCTGGCGGCGGAAGCCCCGGACATCGACGTGCTAGGAAATTTCAAAGATCCAGTCTTTGGCTTTGCCCATCATCGCGGCTTTACCCATTCTTTTCTCGGGTTGCTGCTGGTGCAGGCGATAGTGGTGGGATTGGTCTACGTCATCTGGCGCCTGCGCGGGCGCAAAGTTAAAGATCCGAATCTCCCGCCGCGCTGGGGTTTGCTTTTCCTGTTCGCCTATCTCGCCGGCCTTTCGCACATTCTGCTCGACTTCACCAATAACTACGGCGTTCGGCCCTTCTGGCCTTTTTGGGAGAAGTGGTATTCCTGGGACATCGTCTTCATCGTCGAGCCGCTGCTTCTCCTGTTGTTGATCGGCGGCCTGGTCGTGCCGGGGCTCTTTTCGCTGATCAACGATGAGATCGGAGTGCGCCGCAAAGGGCCGGTGGGACGCCTCGCCGCGGTGCTGGCGCTCATGGGCGTAATCGCCGTGTGGGGTGTGCGCGATTACGAGCACCGGAGGGCGATCAATGCGCTCGATTCCCGGCTGTACGACGGCAGTGATCCGGTGCGGGTATCGGCTTATCCCCATTGGCTCGATCCATTTCGTTGGTATGGCGTGGTCGAGACCCGGAGTTTCTTTGCCACGATGCAGGTGGATTCTTCCGCCCCCGATGTGGACCCTGAGGCTCGAATGGAAGTCCGGCAGAAGCCGGAGGAGACTCCGGTAACGCTGGCGGCCAAGCGCAGCGAACTGGGGCGAGTTTATTTGGATTGGGCGCAGTATCCGCTGGTCGAGGCGGAGCCGATCGACTCAGGATACGTCGTTAAATTCCAGGATCTGCGTTATTACGATCCAAACCAGACGCGCAGGGATCTCCTGGGCGCACGGGTTGAGTTGGACCAGTCTCTGAATGTGGTTCGCGAGAGCTTTGGATCGCGCAGCCGGAGGCCATAGCCGCGGGCTTGTGTGGCCGCGGGCGAGGCGCGCGCGCCACACAAGTCAACACTGGCTTGACGCGCGGCCTGTAGCGGGCCACAATCATGGATTGAGATTCTAGAGGTGATCATGCTGGCTTACCTGTTTCTGGCTTTGGCTATCGCGGTTCGGTTCATCCCTCATCCCTGGATGTTTACCCCGGTGACCGGGGCGCTGCTCTTCTTCGGGGCTCGTGGTTCGCGCCGCTTCCTGTGGGTGCCGCTGGTGGCGATGATGGCTTCGGATGTAGTTCTCACCAAGGTGGTTTACGCCTACCCGTTCGTTTGGGACCATTTCGTGACCTGGGCGTGGTACGCGGCAGTATTGTGGCTGGGAACCAGGCTGCGCGCGAACGCGAAACCGCTGCCGGTGATTGGCGCGGCCCTGGCCGGCTCGGTTTCTTTCTTTGTGGTCAGCAATTTTGCCGTGTGGGCGGCGTATGACATGTATCCCAAGAATTTCGGCGGCCTGATGACTTCCTACACGCTGGCATTGCCCTTTTTCCGTCATGCGGTGGAAGGAGATTTACTGTTTACTTCGGTCTTTTTTGCGACGCCGGTGGTGCTGGCAGCGTTATCCGACGCGTTCAACAGCGGCGATCACGCGGCTGCGGCATAGGCGGCAACATCGGGGCTGAAGCATACGATTTTCGGCGCCTCCATTTCCTCGCTGATTTACCCCGCAATCTAAATTCGCGATTTCGATTTCCTTTTCTTTCGGCCGATCACAACCAGCCAGATTGCCAGTCCCACCGCGACCGTTATCAGCACCCAGGGCCAATGCTCCCGGAATACGCTTCCGAAAATGTGCACGAATTGGGGACCGAATGCCAGTGTAAGGACGGAAAGGACCAGGAAGCGGACAAAGCGGCCGGCAAAAATGGCCGTCAGGAAGTGGGTGAATTTCATCTCAGAAACTGCTGCCGCCAGAACGAACAGCTTGAAGGGCGTGGGCGGAGGCAGCATGGCGGGAAACATCAGGCTCCAGAAGGGATGCTTCTCGAAGGCCTGGTGAAATTTGTCAAAGCGTTCAGGTGAGATGCGTTTGCGCAGCAGCTCTTCGCCCCCGAGATATCCGATCCCGTAAATCACAATGCTGCCCAGCGCCGATCCAGCGGAGGCCATGAGCACGTAGAGCAGGAAGCGCGATCGATTCTGATACACATACGTCGCGACGATCGGGTCCATGGGCAAGCCGAGGGCGGCGCCGTCGAGAGCGGCGATGGCAAAAACGCCCCAGGCGCCCAGCGGCTTCAGCAGCCCCCAGAGGAACGCGGTGTAGCGCAGGAACAGGTGCTTGATCGTATTCAAGGCGTAAGCCTAGCAGTTTACGCGAACCTGGAGCGGGAAGGCCGCGGGCGGGTCGCCCGCGACCACACCAAAGAGGGTTAGCTTCCGGCTGAGAATCCGCCGACGTTCGCTACCGTCAGGCGAAGATACTTGTGGGGATTTACCGGGGTATCGTTGATGCGAACTTCGTAGTGAAGGTGAGGACCGGTGCTGCGTCCGCTCTCACCCACGAAGGCAATGGTGTCGCCGCGATGCACATGCTGACCTGGCATGACGGCAAAACTTGCCAGGTGGCCGTAGCGGGTGGTGATGCCATGGCCGTGGTCGATCATGAGGGCCCGTCCGTAACCGCCCAGGAAATCGGCGAAGGTCACCACGCCGTCCGCCGGGGCCACGACCGGTTGTCCGTCAGTCGATCCGATATCGATGCCGCTGTGGAAAGCGCCCTCACCGTTGAACGGATCGATGCGTTCGCCGAAGGAGCCGGTAACCGGCCCTTCAACCGGCCAGAGATTCGGGGCTGAATTTGCCCGCAGCCAGTCCGCCGTAGTCACGTTGCGCGTGAGTCCCAGAGAAAGACCGGTCATGGTAGCGCCGCTCAATGCCGAACTCTTTAGCGCGCCCAGCTGGTCCAAAGAAGAGACGACCTGAGAGCCGGCAACGTTCTCCGAAGAGGCGGTCACCAGGTTAGGATCGGCCTTCAGTCCGTAAAGCGAAGAAACTTCTCCTGCCAGCGAACCCAGCGAGGCCACCTGAATGTCACGTTCCTTGGCCACCTGTTCCAGCCGCGAGTAACGGTTACGCAGGTCTTCGCGCTCGGTGCGGAGTTCGTTGTAGTGCGATACCTTCAGCAGCATGCGCAGGTACGAACTGGCGATACCGGTCAGGCTCAGGCCCACGATCGACGCCCCTACCAGAAAGACATACAGGTAGTGAACGGGGATATGGATCTTGCGGAGCTGACCGTCGTCACCGCGCGCCACAAAAAGAATGTAAAAGCGTTTTTGCAATTTAATCCTTCCGTAAGTGAATCAGGATCGGCCCAAAGGGGGCGGCTCGCGGTTACGAGAGCCCCTATGCCTTCCTGAACCGGGCCAGCTTCCCAATCTTGGAACCAAGCTGTCTTCGTGCCCGAAACCTACCGGAACCTTGGATGCCGAAAAATATGCGCTTGCAATCCCTACTGGATGCAGCACTTAGTTCGGCTATGTACTTCTGAATAGCTTGGCAACGGTAACAAAGTAGGTTCCCCCCTGTCAACGTTGGCAGGCTTACCAACGCCGGGTACGGAGGACTGCCCCTAGGGACGTATTACTCGGTGGTGACTTTGGGAGGGAGGGTAACGTGTACCTCGCCCTGCTTTCATTGTACGCGCTTTGGGGCCCTCGCGAGTCTAGGTCTTTGCGTTTTTGGGCCTCTGCCGGTCTGCAGGCTGGGCGGAATTGTGGCAAGGTCAAAATCCTTAACCGCAAAGTGCGCTAAGGATTCCGCGAAGTCCGCAAAGAAACCGGGGCAACTCCCGGCAAGGACCGAGGTGCGGTAGCAACCTTGTATATTGATGGCGCTGTGCCTCTGCCCGAGAAAGCGCTGATTCGTCGTCTTCGAAACCACGCGGTAGGACGGCCTGTCCCCCGGCACCGCGGCGGAATCGGTATCGGGGACGACTGCGCGGTGGTTCCGATTCCGCGTGGTCATCAGGCCCTGGTCACGACCGACTTCAGCCTGGAGAATGTCCACTTCAGAAGGGCCTGGCATCCGCCGGCGAGCGTGGGCCATCGCTGCCTGACGCGCGGACTGAGTGACATCGCAGCCATGGGCGGGGACCCGCTGGCGGTGTTTCTTTCGCTCGCCCTGCCTCAGAACCTGCCGCAGAAATGGGTGGACAGATTTCTTGACGGGCTATTGGAGTTGGCGGACGAGTTCAACGTGAGCCTCGCCGGAGGCGACACCGCGGCGTCTCCCGGAGGGGTAATGGCGGACATCACCGTGCTGGGCTCGGTGCCGAAGGGTAAGGCAGTGTTGCGTTCGGGCGCCGCCCCGGGTGACCGGATTTACGTCACCGGCGAGCTGGGCGCTTCGGCCGCGGCGCTCGATCTGCTCTTCGGCGGAAAGAAAGTTCGACCGCGGGATTTTACCCGGCACTTCTATCCGACCCCCAGAGTCGCCGTCGGCCGCTTTCTTCGAGAGAAGGGACTGGCTTCGGCCATGATCGACATCAGCGATGGGCTTTCCACCGATCTCGGCCATATCTGCGAGGAGAGTCGCGTGGGGGCGGTGGTCGACGTCGAATCCATCCCGGTCACCGGGGTGAGCGGGGCGTCGCGACAAGACGCACTCAAGTTTGCCCTCCACGGTGGGGAAGATTACGAGTTGCTCTTTACTGCACCGCCAGGGAAAGATGTTCCGTCCCGGATCGCGGGCGTCGCCGTCCGGCCGATCGGGCTGGTCACACGCGGACGGAAAGTTCTCTTACGGGACAAACTGGGTATGAAGCAGGAATTGCGACCGCAAGGCTGGGAACACTTCAAAGTCAAGTAATCCGCATGTGCTGGCACATACTGTGTGGGACTGGGTCTTCGACCCGGTCGGGCCGAGCGAAGCTCGGCGAGTTCGAAACCGCCGATAGTCTTGGAGCGGAACTCCGCGCAACAAACCCTGCCCACACCCCGTCGAGCTTCGCTCGACCCGGCCGGGTCGAGAGACCCGGCCCCACACAAACCATGTCCCTCTGCACCTAGTCTGTCTCTACTTTCTACCAACGAACAGGACTAAAGTAGATCCATGAAGTTCCGATACTTTGTTCGCTCGATTCTAGTTTCGACCGTTCTGTCGTTTTTAGACCCTGGCTCAGCAGGCTCCCGCTCCATCCAAAACTGTCGTGGACGACGATTTTATACAGAAGCAGTTTGGGTCTACCTGCAAGCTGATGCCGGGGCCGCCGCAGCTCAAGGCCGATCTCGACGGCGATGGCATTGAGGACCTGGTGGTGGCCGGGCATTGCTCCAATCCGCTGGTGGACCAGTCGGAAGACAATTTCACCGTGATCGATCCCTACAACACGTTCTATGGTTACGGAGACACCAAGATCACCACCCAATTTGCCTCGGAAGACCCTGCCACCCGCGGCCTGGTGCTGCTGGTTATCCATGGGGTCGGCCCCGAGGCCTGGCGGGCCGACAAGCCGAAGGCCAAGTTCGTCATCATCAACCTGCCCTTCAAACAGATCGCGGTGAAAAAGCTGACCGTAAAAAAGAAAACGGTGATGGCTATTTACGCCGAAGAAACCGGCGGCGACCGGATGACTTCCGCAACCTTCTGGGACGGCAAGAAGTATCGCTACCAGCCCATTGGATCCGGCATGGAGTAGGGAACCGGCGTCGGGGCATCGGGCGTTGGACCTCGGACGTCGGCAACGCCTGGTTTCGAGGTCTGGAGTCTGACGCCCGAGGTCCGCAATGAACCTGGAACAGAAGCTCGAAGAATTGAAGAAACGCGACCACCTGGCCGCTGAAGGCGGCGGTGAGCAGCGTCGCGAGCGCCAGCACAAGGAAGGCAAGATGTCGGCCCGCGAGCGGGTAGAGTTCCTGCTCGACGAAGGAACGTTCGAGGAAACCGACAAGCTGGTTACCCACCGCTCGAACGATTTCGGCATGGCCGAGCAGAAGTTCTATGGCGATGGCTTCATCACCGGCTATGGACGTATCGAAGGGCGGCTGGTGTTCGTCTTCGCCCAGGACTTCACGGTTTTTGGCGGATCGCTCTCCGAAACCAACGCCGCCAAGATCGTCAAGATCATGGACCTGGCCGCCAAGGTAGGCGCTCCCATCATTGGCTTGAATGACTCCGGCGGCGCCCGCATCCAGGAAGGCGTAGTGTCTCTGGCGGGATACGCCGACATTTTTCTGCGCAACACGCTGTACAGCGGAGTGGTGCCGCAGATTTCCGCGATCATGGGGCCGTGCGCGGGCGGCGCGGTCTACTCGCCGGCCATCACCGACTTCATCCTGATGGTCGAAAAAACTTCCTACATGTTCATCACCGGGCCGGATGTGATCAAGACAGTCACACACGAGGAAGTCACAAAAGATCAGCTCGGCGGCGCCCACACCCACAACGAGACCTCCGGAGTGGCGCACTTCATGGCGCACGACGACGCGGAATGCCTTTCGATGGTGCGCGAGCTGCTTGGTTTTCTTCCCTCTAACAATCTTGACGACCCGCCGCGGCGGCAATGTAACGATCCCATCGACCGGGCCGATGCCGCGCTGGATCGCATCGTACCGGACGCCTCGAACCAGCCCTATGACATCAAAGACGTGATTCACGCGGTCGCCGATGACGGCTATTTTTTTGAGGTGCAGGAGCATTACGCCAGGAACATTGTCGTTGGCTTTGCCCGGATGAATGGACGTTCGGTCGGAATCGTCGCCAACCAGCCGGCGTTTCTGGCGGGCACGCTCGATATCAATGCCTCCACCAAGGGCGCGAGGTTCGTGCGTTTCTGCGATTGCTTCAACATCCCGCTTGATCACGTTCGAAGATGTGCCGGGATTTTTGCCCGGCATTACCCAGGAATACGGCGGAATCATCAAGCACGGCGCCAAGCTGTTATTTGCTTTTGCCGAAGCCACGGTGCCGAAGATCACGGTCATCACGCGCAAAGCATACGGCGGGGCATATTGCGTGATGGCGTCAAAACACATCCGAACGGATGTGAATTATGCCTGGCCGACGGCAGAGATCGCGGTGATGGGGCCGGAAGGCGCAGTCGATATTGTGTACAAGCGAGAACTGGAGCAGGCCGAGAATCGCGAAGCGGTCCGGCAAAAAAAGATTGAAGAGTTTCGCGAGCGCTTTGCCAATCCCTACGTGGCGGCAGAGCGAGGCTACGTCGATGCCGTCATCCAGCCCCGCGAGACCCGCAAGAAATTGATTCAGGCGCTGGCCATGCTGGAGACCAAGCGGGATAAGAACCCGCTGAAGAAGCATGGGAATATTCCGCTGTGAGGTGTGTACCGTGTGGCGCGGGCGCCCTCGCCCGCGAAAGCCAGCAGCGCCAGTCACCCCGCGTTGCGCGATGAAAATTGGGCACGACTGAAGTCGTGCCCAACTACTCCGCTGGCCGCTCCACCATCACGGGCTGCGATTTTTTGGGCTCTGGGCTCGGGACCGCGGGCGCGGCTGAGACCGGGGACACTACCGACACTGCAGTTTACCGCCGGGCGCGAATCGCTGCGACTGCCGGTGCGGTCGTCCCATTTGCCGAAGATCATTTTGCCGGCTGTGGTTTGCAGCACCGACGTGACGGAGATGTCGATGGTCTTGCCGATCATCTTTCGGGCGTTGTCGACGACCACCATGGTGCCGTCGTCGAGATAGGCCACGCCCTGGTTATATTCCTTGCCTTCCTTCAGGATGAACACCCGCATGGTTTCACCGGGCAGCACAATCGGCTTCAGCGAGTTGGCCAGTTCGTTGATGTTCAGCACCGCGACGCCCTGCAATTGCGCAACCTTGTTCAGGTTGAAATCGTTGGTGATGATCTTGCCGTCGTAGAGCTTGGCCAGTTCGATCAGCTTTAAATCCACTTCACGAACTGCCGGGAAGTCATCTTCGACAATCTGAATCTGGAGCGTCGCGGTCTTCTGCAGGCGCTGCAGGATGTCAAGACCGCGCCGGCCGCGGTTGCGCTTCAGCGAGTCGGCGGAGTCGGCCACCAGTTGCAACTCGCGCAGCACGAACTGGGGTGTCACGATGATGCCGTCGAGAAAGCCGGTCTCGGCGATGTCGGCGATCCGGCCATCGATGATGACGCTGGTGTCGAGAATCTTGTAGCTCTTCTTGCCCTGCTTCTCCCCCCCGAAGACGCCGCCCAGGGCCGCGAGATTCAGCAGGTCGCCCTTGTTGGCTCCGACCACCAAGCCGACATACGCCATCAGGAGCATCACCAGGATTTGCAGGAAGCTCTGGGTGTGGCCGGGAGCAATGCTGTTGCGAATGACGAGGGAAAACAGGTAGGCGCCGAAGATTCCGAGCACGCTGCCAGTGGCCGCGCCAATCAGGCGCTTCAGGCTGACCCGGCGCAGCCGCCATTCGAACAGAACGATGGAGAGGCCGATAAACGCGCCCACTCCGGCATCCAGCTTGGCAGGCAGGTCGAACGGATCAGTGAGGTAGCAAGTTACAGTAATTATGAGAACAAATAAAAAACGAACCAGAACCAAGTCCACCGAAGGACCTCCCCGGAACCCGCGCGCGGACCCCTCCGCGCATGAGCGTCCCGCACTGGTTACCCGGTGTTTCTAGAAATCGGCACCAGTGATCTGCTAAACGGAGCCTATGAATTGAATATGAAAAACGGCTCCGATCTCCCCGTATGAAAAAAGAGGAGTCCAACTTTTGATACGCAGAGTATATACCTGCGGCCGGAGTTCGGTCGGCGTAAATTGGTGTCTACGCACTGCTACACTGCTGCCTATGAAGGCCCTGGTCATAAGCCGTTTAGGCGATCCGGAGGTGCTCGAAGTGCGCTCCGTCCCGGACCCGGTGCCAGCTTCCGGGCAGGAGATGATCCAGGTCGAAGCCGGCGGCATCAACTTCGCCGACATCATGTCGGCTCAAGGCGGCTATCCCGGAACTCCAAAGCCGCCGCTGGTGGCAGGACGTGAATTCTGCGGAACCCGGATGAGCGACGGGCAGCGCGTCATGGGCTACATGCAATGGGGCGGGTTCGCGGAACGCGTCGCCGCATCGCCTCAATTGCTGTGGCCGGTTCCCAAGGAGTGGAGCGCGGAAGAAGGCGCGGCCTTTCCAGTCAATTATTTCACCGCTTACTTCGCTTACTGGAAGGCCGGTCTGGTGCAACCGAGCGCGGGACAGGCCGCGCCCCGAGTTCTTATTCATGCCGTGGCCGGCGGAGTGGGAACGGCTGCGGTGCAGATTGGAAAACTGCTGGGCATTGAGATGTACGGAACTTCTTCGTCGGACGAAAAACTGGCGCGGGTAAAAGCGCTGGGACTGCAGCACGGAATCAATTACAAGCAGCGCGACTACGAAGAAGCGATCAAAGAGCTGACCCACGGAGAAGGTGTGGATGCAGTATTTGAAATGCTGGGCGGCGAGCACACCGCGAAGAGCGTCCGCTGCCTGCGCGATTTTGGACGGGTGATTGTGTACGGCGCGGCGACGGGTGAGCCCGCACACCTGGACGCGCGCATCCTGTATGCAAAAGGCGCGAGCGTGCATGGGTTGTGGCTGACCTATTTGTCGGCGAATCGCGAGTTGATGAAACAGGCATGGACGCAGCTGTCCGCGTGGACCGCGCAGGGGCATTTGCGGCCTGTCATCGGTCAGGTGTTTCCTTTGGAGAGAGCCGTGGAGGCCTACCGCTTGCTGCTCGAGCGTAAGAACTTCGGCAAGGTAGTGCTCAAGGTAAATTAGTTCTTTTTCTTTGAGATTTCTGCGCGATGAATTTCCTCTAACAAAATCAACCGCGGCGGAGAGGGCGCCCGCTGCACACGTTTATTTTCACACCATAGACAAGACAAAGCGTTGTTGTGTTGCGGATTTCAAACTCGTCAATGCGGCTCAAACGGGCTGCTAACAACGGCAGAGGCGCGCCGTCCAAAGAGGTGCAGATGAAAAATATCGCAACGGAACTTTTCAGCTGCGGATCGCGTATCAGGCAGGGATTGAAGCCGGGTCTGAGGGAATAAAACACCAGCCGGCCTGGTTTTGCAGAAAAGAATTTCAGGGGTCAAAGGGACTGGCTCACTTTCGGTTTGGCGGCCCAGGTGAACACAATCCCCGAAGCAGAAAGCGCGCGGCCTTGCGGCCGGACTCTTTTCGCTCAACCCCGAGGCAGCATTTTAGGCCTTCGACGGCAAAACGCAAGGTTTTCCTGCCCAGGCTAATCCAGGCCGCCCAGAACCGGTTCCCGACGATTTCGGGAAAGAAAAAGGTGTGCCATGAGTGTATCGAAAATCTCCAAGGGCCTGCTGCTGGGTTTGGCTTTGCTGCTGGCTACAAGCGGGTTTGCCGCCAACAAAGGTTCTATGCAGGTGAATGACCCGGTCACCGTCAACGGAACCCAACTGAACCCAGGCGAGTACAGCGTGAAGTGGGATGGCGCCGGACCGAACGTCGAAGTGAGCATCATGCGCGGCAAGAACGTGGTTGCCACGGTTCCCGCCCGCGTGGTCGATCTCAATCAATCTCCCGTCCGCGATTCGGTCGTCACCATTGTCAACAACGACGGGCACAAGTCGCTGAATGAAATCCGCTTCGCGGGGAAGACGCGGGCTCTGGCCATCAACGCAGAATCCGCCAAAGTGGAATCGAGCGGAACCAACAAGTAATATTGCAATCGTTTGCGGCGGCGAAGGGGGCGAGAGCGATGAACTCTACGCCCTTTTTTCTGCAGGGTTGGCTGACGTCAGTATTTCGGCGTCAATATTTCGGCATTTTGGGATCTACGCGGTCTGCCCATGCCAGAATTCCGCCGGCCAGGTTGTGCACTTTCTTGAATCCGGCCTGTCGTAGAAAATCTACTGCCTTGGCGCTGCGCACGCCTGACCGGCAATGCGCCACAATTTCCTGGCTGGAATCCAGTTCATTGACGCGCTTGGGCAGATCGCCCAGGGGAATCAGATGCCCGCCGATATTGCAGATCTGGTATTCGTGCGGCTCGCGCACGTCGAGCACGAACAGGTTTTCGCCTGCATCCAGCCGTTTCTTCAGTTCTTCCACTTGCACGTCGCTCGCTAATGTCTCCACTGGTTTCTCCTCGCCGCGAATTCCGCAAAACTCGTTGTAGTCGATCAGTTTCCTGATCGTGGGATGGGTCCCGCAAACCGGGCAATCGGGATT
Organism: Terriglobia bacterium; assembly: GCA_963841075.1. Taxonomy (GTDB): domain Bacteria; phylum Acidobacteriota; class Terriglobia; order Terriglobales; family Acidobacteriaceae; genus JAIQFF01. The sequence continues at coordinate 20,130 of CAWJBA010000019.1, read as the reverse complement.
CTTGCGCAACTTCAGCTCGCGGAACTTCATGTCCAGCGCATCGATCAGCAGCAACCGCCCGATGAGCGGCTCACCTTTGCCGAGAATCAGCTTGATGACTTCCGTGGCCTGGATCACGCCGACCAGTCCCGGCAGAATGCCCAGCACGCCTCCCTCGGCGCACGACGGCACAAGTCCGGGCGGTGGCGGCTCGGGATAGAGGCAGCGGTAACACGGACCTTGCTGGGTCGCAAACACGCTGGCCTGTCCTTCAAAGCGGAAGATCGACCCGTAGACGTTGGGCTTGCCGGTAAGCACGCTGGCGTCATTCACCAGGTAGCGGGTGGGAAAATTGTCGGTGCCATCGGCGACGATGTCGAATTCGCGGAAGAGCTCAAGCGCGTTCTCGCTCGAAAGCCGGGTGTCAAACTTCCGGATATTGAGAAATGGGTTGATGGCCTTCAGCTTTTCCGCGGCCGAATCCAGCTTCTTGCGTCCGACGTCGGCGGTGGAGTGAATGATCTGGCGCTGCAGGTTGGTGTAGTCCACAACATCGAAGTCCACGATCCCGAGCGTGCCTACGCCGGCTGCGCCCAGATACAAGGCCAACGGCGAACCCAGGCCGCCTGCCCCGATGCACAGAACCTTCGCAGCTTTCAGTTTGAGCTGCCCTTCCATGCCAACCTCGGGCATGATCAGGTGGCGCGAGTAGCGCTGAATCTCGTCGTTGCTGAGGGCTGCTGCTTCGGGTTTGACTTCGAGTGTGGTGGCCATGGGAACCTCATTTAAGATTTCAGATCTTTGATTGTTGATTGATCGAAACAGATCTACACGACAGGAGGCACAACAACAACCTGGACGTCGCGGATTGGGGTCGGTTTTCATTCCACAATCAAATTGAATCTTCAATAATCTTAGCGCCCTCCCGCGATGGAAGGCACTATGGAAATACTATCACCGTCCTTGACCGCGGTGGCTTCCTTCTGCAGGTAGCGAACGTCCTCGTCGTTGAGATAAACATTGACGAAAGCTCGCAGTTTGCCGTCATCGTTATAGAGATGACGACGCAAGTCAGGGTGCTGCGCGACCAGGTCAGAAAGCGCGGCTCCTATGGTGCCGGCCTTGACCTCAACCGCAGGCTGTTTGCCCGCATACTGCCGCAGGGGAGTTGGAATGTGGATCTTCGGCATAGGCTATACATGATGCCACAGGGACGGTTGCAGATTCACCGTGTGTGGAGTAGCGCCGGCGCCGCTGGCCCGCGGGCAGATGACCGCCAAGAAGCGGATGCCATATTCAAGCTGGTATCTTGGCGTTCGACGGCTTAAGGGGCGATAGCAACCCAGCGGCGAGCACGCCCGCCGGACAGCCGGCGAGACGTCGGCGCTACGCTGCGACGAGACACTTTTGGGGGTGGGTTGCGTGGTAGAATTTGCCCACTTAAGTACAAGCGAGGCCCAGGTTTTGATTGAACTCGCACCCTCGATTTTGGCGGCTGATTTCGCCCATCTGGCGGACCAGGTTCGCGGCGCGGCGGCTGGTGGAGGCTCGGTCGTCCACGTCGATATTATGGACGGCCACTTTGTCCCCAATCTGACCATGGGGCCGCCGCTGGTAAAGTCGCTGCGCAAAGCCACCGATTTGCCCCTGGATTGCCACCTGATGATCGAAAATCCGGACCAGTTTATCCCCGAGTTTTGCGATGCCGGGGCCAACTGGATGTCGGTGCATCAGGAAGCCTGTGTACACCTGAACCGCACCCTGCATCTGATCAAGGACCACGGCTGCCGGGCCGGCGTGGTGATCAATCCGGCGACTCCGGTCGAAACCCTCAGCGAAGTGCTCGACCTGGCGGACTATATACTGGTGATGTCGGTGAATCCGGGGTTTGGAGCGCAGAAATTTATCCCCGGAGCGGTCCATAAGATCCGCCGGCTGGCCGATCTCAGGGCGCAGAGAGGGCTGGGCTATCGTATTGAGGTGGATGGCGGTATTGACCTCAACACCGTGGCCGAGGTGGTGCGGGCCGGAGCTGAAATTCTGGTGGCGGGCAACGCCATCTTCGGTAAAGGCGATCCAACGATAAATGCGCGGGAGCTGCTGAAGACTGCGGTGGAGGCAACGCTGCAGAAAGTCTAGAAAACAGTCGTCAGTCTTCAGTCGTCAGCAAATCCTGAGCTTCGGCAGACCGACGACTGACGACTTTTCCCGAGGTTTCTATGTCACGTAGTATTCCGGTCGTTCTTCTGTTGGGCATGCTGGTTTTTGCAGTCGGCTGCACCAACAAGAAGGTCAACAATCCGCTGTCGAATGTTGGCTCCAAGCAGCCTGACAAGGTCCTGTTTGATCGGGCTATGGATGCAATGAAGCACAATCGCTACGACGTGGCGCGAATCACCCTGCAAACCCTGATCAACACCTATCCGGATTCGGAATACATTGCCCGGGCCAAATTATCAGTGGCGGATTCCTGGTACGCCGAGGGCGGTACCACCTCGCTGGCGCAGGCGGAAATCGAGTACAAGGATTTTGAGACCTTCTTTCCCAACATGCCGGAAGCGGCGGAAGCTCAGCTGAAGATTGCCAACATCCATTACCAGGAGATGGAAAAGCCGGACCGCGATTACACCCACGCCATGCGGGCCGAAGAAGAGTACCGGCAGCTGATTCTGCAATACCCGGACAACAAGAAGGTGGTGGAAGAGGGCAAGAAAAAACTGCTGGAGGTACAGGAAGTGATCGCGGAGCGCGAGTACCGCGTGGGACGTTTCTATTATTTGCGCCAGTCCTATCCTGCATCCATCGCACGGCTGCGCTCACTGATCGACAAGTATCCCTTGTACAGCAGAGCGGATGAGGCCCTGTTTCTTTTGGGACAAGCCTACGAATCTGAGGTTGCGATCGTGCGATCCAAGCCGGGCAGGGAAACTGACAAATCGCGGCTGATCGACGATTTCACCAAGAACGCGGCGGATGCCTACTCCCGCATCCTGACTCGGTACCCGCTCATGGCTCGTAACACCGATGCCAAGGCCCGGCTGGAAGCTTTGCACGTGCCCGTACCCAAGCCGACCAAAGCTGCGCTCGCCCAAAACAAGGCGGAAGAAGAAAGCCGGCAGACGAACAGCGCGGTTTCCAAAGTGATGGGGAATTTCGAGAAGCATCCCGATGTCTCCCAGGCAGCAAGGGTCGGGGAGCCAACTCTGGTCGATCCGGAGGTGGTGAGCGCCACCACTGTGGTGCAGGAGGCCACGCGCGCGATGATGGGTAGCGCCGCCCCGGCCGAGAATGGGGTGGCGATTGAAACCGTCGGAAAAGGACCACTGCCTCCCGACCAGGCGGCGCCGCGCTCAGACACGCCCGCGCCCGAAACTGCAGTGACACCGGCGGACAATCCTACGGCTCCGGCCGCGGATCCCAATGAATTGAAGCCCAACATGGCGGCCGATCCGAACGAACTGAAGCCGAATGTCGACAACGGCCAGACAGCGCCGCTTCCGACCCAGGTCAACGAGATCCAGTCGGGAGCGAACGCTGCGCTTCCCGGTGCCGATGGCAAGACCACCGACTCAAGTTCGAACACGGCCACCGACAAGGAGGTCGAGGATGCGGCCTCTTCCAGCAAGCACAAGAAAAAGAAGGGCCTGCGGAAGGTCGTGCCCTTCTAAATCCGTGCAGAGCGGGCCGCAATTTCAACCGTGCACTTGCAGCCTAAACCCGTAAATGTATTCCTCGGCAAGTTTCTTATCGCGAACCTTAATTTGCGAACTATTTCCCAAACCAGGGGGCTCCGGCACCCACTCGTCATTGACCAGTGGTAACCTGCTTACCCTCTTCTTGTCATTGACTTACGGTTCGGCACCAGTTAACTTCAGGCTGTCTCCCCCTCACCAGAGGAAATCCCTTGGCGCGAAGAATACTGCTTGCTGACGATAGCGTAACCGCCCAGAACATGGGCCGACGCATCCTTACCGATGCCGGCTATGAGGTTGCGACCGTCAATAACGGCTCAGCTGCGCTAAAAAAGATTGCAGAGACCCGGCCGGACATCATCGTGCTCGATGTCTACATGCCCGGCTACGGCGGGCTGGAAGTTTGTCAGCGGGTCAAGGAAGCCCCGGACACCGCGCGGATTCCAGTGTTGCTCACGGTAGGCAAGCTGGAGCCGTTCAAGCCTGAAGAAGCGCGCCGCGTGGGCGCCGATGCTTTCATCGTCAAGCCGTTTGAAGCCACCGAGCTGCTCACTGCGCTTACCAAACTCGAAGACAAGATCGTGGCCGGGCCTCAGCCCCAGAAGTCAGGGCGTTTCGCCAGAGCGCTGGCCGCGGTTGAGCAGTCCGCCGGCGAGCGCTTCGGGGACAGGGAAACCGGTTGGAAGAATCGCCTCACAATTCCCGGCCCAAACACCAAGCCCGCGCAAGCAGAAACGGATGCGCCGGAAGTCGCAGCCGGGCCGGCTCGCGATTTCGATCGCAGCGAACCGGCCAGGCCGGTAGAAGTGAAGCAGGAGTTCGAGCGTCCGATTCCGGCCGGCTTGCCCGCCGACATCACGCCGGAAGAAATCGCGGCCATTACCGCGGCGGCAGCGTCGTTCGACGGCAAGTCTGGCCATCCCACCGTGATCCCGGAGGGATCGGCGTCGGATTCCGCAGCCGAAATGCAGGCTGCATCCGCGAAGACGATACCAGCCCAATCCACCGAGACCGAAGTTCCCGCTGCAACGCTGGCTGCTGCAACGGAATTGGAATCACCCGTACCTTCCGAAGCCGGCGCTGAATCGTCGCCGGTAGGAGCCGAAGCCGTTTCCGAAACTGACGCGAGCAAAGCGGTTGCAAATAACGAAGCGCCCACGATCGAAGAAACGAAGATTGCAGAAACGAAGATTGCAGAATCAAAGATCGAAGAATCAAAGATCGACCAATCAAAGATCGAAGAACCTGCCGTAACGGAATTGCCGGCGCCAGCAGCCGAAACTGATTCCGCGCCACAGGCCATTGCGTGAAGCGCAGGTTCACGAGGCCGAACCATCCTCCGGCAACGACGATGAGGTGATGGCTGCGATCGCTTCCCTGGCGCCATCGAACGGGCATGGCGAGAGTTTCCCGGCATCCTCGGGAGCAACCGAGACCAGCCAGGAAGTTCCTGTCGCCGCAAGTTCTGCAGTCGCCGCCGAGGCGAGCGTTAGCGGGCCGCGCTGGATCGCCGAATCCGTTGCGGTAGCGGTGGAGGAGTCGGCACCGACACTCGAGCTGGAGATGGAGCAAGCTGCAGCGGCCAAAGCCGCCGCCGAGGCTGCTCGCAACGATCTTGCCGCTGCCGCGGCAGTTGAAGTTCAGACCCCAGCCCCGGTGGCCGAAGCCGAGGTTCAGAACCCGGTGCCGGTGGTCGAAGCCGTCGAGCCGGAGGTGACTCCAGCAGCGAGCGTCACGGAAGCTGTTGCCGCCGCCGAAATTGTACCCGATGCGATTGCGATCGCCGAGAGTGCCGTTGTCGAGAACAGCAGCGTCGAATCTGCACCGGTGGAAAGCGCCGAACCGGTGGCGCCGAAAGAAGCCGCATTCGCAGCTGCGGCAGCGGCAGGCGCATCTTCGGAGCGTGTGCCCACAGTCGAAGCCGTATCGTCTACACCAGTATCGCCAGAAATCTCAGAGAACGCGGCCGTCGCAAGCGTGGCTGAGGCCACACCGGAGCGCGAAGCGGAACTGGCTGCCGCCTGGCAAAATTGGAAGCATATCCGTGAATCTTTCGTAAGCGCCCAGCCGCCCGCGGCGGAGGCGCCAGTTGCCGAACCGATCTCCACTCAGGAAGAAGCGACTGCTCCAAGCAAGCCCGTCGAGGCCGAGGTCGAATCCGAAACCGAGGAGGTTGAAATGGCTTCCAGCGATGCACCCGCAGAGTCCACCGCCATCGCCAGCATCGTCGATACCATGCTGGCTGAATTGAGGCCCAAGCTGGTGGAAGAAATTGCCAAGAAAATGAATTCAGAAAAGAAGGAGAAAGAAAAAGAAAAGGAAAAGAAGAAAAGAAGGTAAGATCCGCCGGTTTCTCCTCTCCAGTTTTTCCTGCCCTCCCGACTATTGATCTCTGCAATTTGAGTCCACGGCCTCGAAGCCGTTCGGGGAGTATAATCGCGTAATTTTTTGGGGCGGGGTTTTCTGCCCACCAATTGCGGTTTTCAGCGGAAAAAATGTCAGCCTCAGTCATTGTCCCCGACGACGTTGCCCGCCGTGCCCGCCGCAGGGTTGCCCTGCGTCTTCTGCCCTACGTGTTCCTGATGTATGTGATTGCTTACCTTGATCGCACGAACCTGGCCACCGCCGCCCTGCAAATGCCGCATGATCTCGGCTTTGACTATCGCGTGGTTGGGTTTGGGGCGGGCATATTCTCGCTGGGCTACGTCATCCTGGAAATTCCCGGCACCATCATGGTGGAGCGCTGGAGCGCGCGGCGATGGCTCTCGCGGATCATGGTCTCGTGGGGAATCGTCACGATGGGCATGGCCTTCATCCGCACGCCGCATCAGTTCTTCACCATGCGGTTTCTGCTGGGCCTCGCGGAAGCGGGATTTTTTCCCGGAATCATCGTCTATCTCACGCACTGGTTTATCTACGAGGACCGCGCCAAGGCAATTGCCGGTTTCATGGCTGCCATCCCCTTGTCGTACGCCGTCGGTTCGCCGATCTCGGGATTGCTGCTGGGCGTGCACTGGTTCGGCCTGCATGGCTGGCAGTGGTTGTTCATCCTCGAAGGCATGCCCGCGCTGTTCTTCGGCGTTGTGACCTGGTTTTATCTGAGCGACTGGCCGCGTGAGGCCAAATGGCTGCCCACCGATGAGCGAGCATGGGTCATCAATAAACTCGAAAGTGAGAGGCAGGCCAAACAATCGGCCGGCGCTTATACCGTGTGGCAGGCGCTGCGTCATCGCGACGTTCTTATCCTGACCGCGTTGCACTTCGTGCAGAATGGCTCGGCCTATGCTTTGGCTTTCTGGTTGCCGACGATGCTCAAGCGTTTGTCAGGCCAGAGCGATTTCAAAGTAACGCTCATGGTGGCCCTGCCCAACCTGCTGGGCTTTGTCGCCATGCAAGTGAATGGCTGGCATTCCGACCGCAATGCGGAACGGCGCTGGCACACTGCGATTCCGCTGTGGACGGCGGCCGCTGCATTATTGGTGCTAAGCCAGGCGGATTGGGGGACCGCGCCTTCTCTGTTTCTGTTCTCTATCGCCTCTGCCAGCCTGCTCGCCTTTTTGCCCAGCTTCTGGGCCATGCCGTCGGCATTCCTTTGCGATTCCGCGGCTGCGCTGGCTACCGGCACGATCAACTGTGTTTCCGCCGGCTTCGGGGGATTTGTCGGTCCGGCCCTGGTCGGCTACGAGGCCGCGAGGACCCACTCCTTCAGGTCCAGCTTTGCCATCCTGGTGGTCGCACTGGTGATCGCCGGTATCTTGCCACTCACCCTACGAGTTCGCGGCCACGTAGCACCGGCTCCGGCCGGACGGTGACTGTGCGCGAAGGATTTCTCCCGTGTGGCCCAGGGACGGACGGCGGCGGTCAAAACTGAGGTGATGAAGTGCAGATTGTGGACGCCATAGTAGCGCTTGAGACTGCTAGGCATGACAGAAGTGTTGAGCAGTGGACGCCCGGCAGTCTGTGACGGTGGTCACGTCCCCCACCCTTTCGCACCGAACGCGAAAGGGTAGGGCACCCTCGGGGTTCGAAGCGGGCAGAAAGGATGGGCCACCCGCCCGCGACCGAGCGTCGATCAATTTCAGAAAATGCTGTTCCAATACGCCTGCTGGCCAAGATAGCGGTCATCCGGCAACTGCTTTAGCAGAGCGCGGCGAACCTCGAGCGGATTCAATACGCCACCCTGCGTCGAGTAGGTGATCTTGCCATCCAGGCCAATGACCGCAGTGTAAGGGACCGCGCCCTTCCAATCTGATCCGCCGAAAGCCGCAACCGCCTCGGCCGCATCATTGCTGTTGAAAAGCAGATTGCGATTGAAGGCATGCTGCTTCTGCAAGAAACCAAGCACCAGCTTTTGCTCGTCGGGGCTATTGATGCTTATCGTCACGAACTGTACCTGGCGTTCGTCGTACATGCGGACCATCTTCTCGATTTCTGGAAACTCCTCCAGGCAAGGAACGCACCAAGTGGCCCAGAAATTGATGAAGAGGACTTTGTCGCTACCGCGATTCTGAACCAGAGCTTTGAGCTGTTCGGCAGTCACCAGATCGAGAGTCACGAGTTTCGCGTTATTTTTTTCGTTCTCCACCTGAACGCTGGGACGTTTGAAGGCCCATTTCGTGGAGCAACCCATGGCCGGCGTATCTTTCACCGCAACTTCCTGACCGGCAAGAAGAGCGTTCAGCGCATCTCTGGCTTCGTGTTTTGCGGCCAGCTGTTCGCGCGGATTGCTGTCGATTCGTCCTTCATAGCGAAGAATGCGCTGCTGGTCAAAGATGAAAATGTGTGGCGTCGCGGTGGGGCCGTATTGTCTGGTGACGGCCTGTGTCTCGCCGTCGTAGAGGTATGGATAATTGAAATGGCGGTACGCGGCGCGGATTTTCATGTCTGCGAACGAGTCGCCAACGTCGGTAAAAGCCAACTCGCTGTCTTTCTCCGCCTTGTCGTCGTTGCCCATGATCACTACGAAGCCCACGCCGCGATCCTGATAGTCAGTGACGAGTTGCTTAATCCGCTTTTCATACATCTGCGCTACCGGGCAGTGATTGCAGGTAAAAATGACGGCCAAAAGCTTCGCCGATGCGTAGTCCTTAAGGCTATGCGTCTGCCCGTCGATGCCCGGCAGGCTGAAGTCAGGCGCGGGCGAGCCAACCTTTAGCGTCGGATAACCTTCCTCCGCGGGCGGCGCATTATCGCCCGCTCCGCGCTGCGACGGCTGTGCCTGGCCCGTGGAACAAACCAGCAGCGCAAACCCGAGGATTGCCGTGCATGTAGCTCTCCTGGTATGAAAAGCTCTTGCAGATTTAGCAAAAACACGTGCCATCAACATTGGTCTCACCCCTTTCAGTTGTTGGCGCCAGGTCGGTGATCGAATTGCAACAGTTCATGCGGCGAAGAAAGACTACCAAAGCGGTTGGCGTCGAGATCGAAACACGTCCTACGATGACTTGCGCAGCTTGCCTGCCCGGTTCGCGAGCAGCACATTGGAGAACACGCCCGTGTCCGGCGTCACCGGATAGTGCGAGCAGAAGCCGATACCCACGTAAAACGGCCCGTCGAGGTGAAGGTGAATCGAAGGGCCATACTGATGCATGGGCTCTCCTTTCACACTGATGAAGAGCGAGAATTCGTCGCCATGTTTTTCGATTCCGATGCGCTGTGGCATCATACCCTGAAGCAGGCTACCCCCAATGCGATATTGCATGTCTTTGATCAGGGTATCCTTTTCCGCTCGTACCGCCAGATGAACCATGCCGGTGCCGTGCTCAGCGGTCATGATCTCCTTCGAATCGTCAGCGAGATCCTGCCGGATCACCAACACCACCTTCCGGTCGTGCGGAGGATCCTGGGGAACGGCAAAGCTGACGTCGGCGGCAAAGGAAACATCTCCGGACATCTTCTTCCAGAGGTAACGGAACTCATCACGCGTGTACCAGATGTTGTAGCCCGCCGAAGTTACGGTGTATTGCCGGGTCTTGGCATCGTAGGAGGCGTTGCCTGGAACCAGCGGACCGCCGACGTCGGATTGTCCTTGGAAAATTCCGATCGGCGTATCGAAGGTTTTGGTGGGCCGGTGAAAATCCTCTGGCGGAGGATACTGCTTATGATTTGGTCCGCTGGGCAGAGCCCAATCCGGGATCTCGGGCGTCGCCGCCGTCTGCGCGGGGGTTGTCTGACCAAAAAGACAACGCGGCGACGGCCAGAGCATCACGACAAAAAGCGTGCCAAGACACAACTTCCTCAGCACCGGGCACGGAGTCCAACTTTTCATGATTGAAGACCCTCGCAGTCCACAGTCTAAGCCAGGAAAGTGCTGACGCCAACAAAGCGCAGTTCCGTCTGAAGGTAGCCCGGCAGCTGGGATACAAGAGCGTGAAGTACCTCCATCGCATCACGGTGACCGACACAGTGAAGAACATCGGCAAAGGACTGCATCCTGCAGAAGATCTGGCGTCAGGAGCCCGTCAAGGTTTCCACACTGCGCGAGTACGAACGCGCAATCCGACAATTCACCTCTACGACTCGGCGGAGGAAAGGCGCACGCTGGTGATAACGCCTGTTGACATCAACTGACGTAACTAGCCCTTGGTTGGTCTTCGCCGTTCAAACCAACTGGACCGGGAAAACCTCTCCGCCAGAACACCACTAAGGATGACAGAGGCCGAGGTCCTTGCTCACCTCTTTGGCTTCCCACATGAGGGTCTTGTCGGGACCTTTCGGTTTTACTTTCTTACCTTTTAACTTCATTCGATCGCCCGTGGTAACGCCCACCGTATTACCCGACAGCCCGTAAGTCTGGCGGTCTTTTTCGTCGGTGATAGTCATCCCGTTTCCTCCCGAGGCGACACATCCCGTAATCGTTCGCTTTTTGGAGTAGTGGATGATCACAACGGTTACGACTAGCGCGAGGGCCGCAGTCACCGCCACAATTCCAATCTCGATATTCCGTCCGATCGTTTGCAGCTTATCTGCCCGGGCGGGGGCGGCGAGTACCAGAGTAAGAACTACAATCAGAAATCCACGCCAAAGATGTTTCTGGGACATCCTGTGCTCCTAGGTGAGTGGGCCTTGGCTAATCCCGGACGTACTCCAGCCTTTCAGCAGCGCGGCTCACTACGCAACTTGCCCCAAGGCCCGGGAGCGTATATCAGGACAACCTCCGTTTGCAAGCGTACACACTAACCCCGCGCGGGGTTTGACCCCCGTTTTCTTCCGCCTGTAATATCGAGGAACAACAGTTCAGCCTTCAGCACTCAGCATTCCCTGATCAATGCGACCGGATCGGACACACGGGCCAGCACCACCGCCAGTGGTTGGCTGAAAGGTGATGGCTGAGTGCTGACTGCCAGTCAATCCATGCCTCACGAACTATCCAAATCGTACGAGCCGGGCGCGATCGAAACGCGCTGGGCCGAGTACTGGGTCAAAGAGAAGCTTTTCTCGGTGCCGACGCCGCCGCCGGGAGAAACCCGGCCCGGTGTTCACCCTGCTGCTGCCGCCTCCCAACGTTACCGGCCGCCTGCATATGGGCCACATGCTCAACCAGACGCAGATGGACATCATTGTGCGCTGGCACCGCATGCGCGGATTTCTGACTCTGTGGCTGCCGGGTACCGACCACGCCGGCATCGCCACCCAGATGATGGTGGAGCGCCAGCTGGCCGAGTGAAGGCAAGAAGCGGCAGGAGCTCGGGCGCGAAGCTTTCATCGAGCGCGTCTGGGAGTGGAAGCAGCACTACGGCGGCGCGATCCTCGACCAGATGAAACGGCTCGGGCGCGTCGGTCGACTGGGACCGCGAGTACTTCACCATGGACGAAAATCTGTCGCGCGCCGTGCGCGAGGTTTTTGTTCGCCTGCTACGAAGAAGGGCTGATTTATCGCGGCAAGTACATCGTCAACTGGTGTCCGCGCTGCGAGACCGCGATTTCCGATCTCGAGGTCAAGCACGAAGAAGTCCAGGGCAAGCTGTACGAGATTCGCTATCCCGTGGTTGGCATCCGAATCAGTTCATCACCGTCGCCACCACGCGTCCGGAGACGATGCTGGGCGATACCGCGGTTGCGGTGAACGAGAAAGATGAACGCTACAAGCACCTGCATGGCAAGAAAGTCTTGCTGCCGCTGATGAATCGGGAGATTCCGATCATCACCGACGAGCTGGCCAATCCCGAGTTTGGCACCGGCGCGGTGAAGGTGACTCCGGCGCACGATCCCAACGATTTTCAGGCCGGCCTGCGCCACAACTTGCCGCAGATCGACATCATGGACGAGCACGCTCACATGAACGAGAATGCCGGCCCTTACGCCGGATTGAGCCGCTATGCCGCGCGGGAGCGCGTGCTCGAAGATTTGCAGCGCAAGGATTTCTGGTTGGCGAAAAAGACTACACGATCGCAATCGGCAAGTGCGACCGCTGCGGAACCGTAGTCGAGCCGCGGCTTTCGACGCAGTGGTTCATCAAGATCCAGCCGCTGGCCGACCGCGCGATCGAAGTGGTGGAAAACGGCGAGATCACGATCGTCCCGGAGAATTACAAGCAGATTTACCTGAACTGGATGCGCAACATCCACGACTGGTGCATTTCGCGGCAGTTGTGGTGGGGCCATCGCATTCCGGCGTGGCATTGCAAGTGCGGGGAAATCATTGTCGCCCGCGAGACGCCGGCGAAGTGCTCGAAGTGCGGCGAGTCGGAACTGAAGCAGGACACCGATGTGCTGGATACCTGGTTTTCGTCCGGGCTGCTGCCGTTTACCACGCTGGGCTGGCCGGAGAAGACGCGCGCCAGGAAGTTTTCTATCCGACAACGCTTTTGATTACGGCTTACGAGATCCTGTTTTTCTGGGTCGCGCGCATGATCATGTTCGGCTGCCACTTCATGCAGGGTCATCAGCAGGACCCGGCGCTGAAACAGGCCAGCGGATGGGCCGACAAGAAGGATGACAGCGTGCCCTTTCGCCAGGTTTACATCCACGCCCTGGTGCGCGATGCCGAGCGGCAGAAGATGTCGAAGACCAAAGGAAACGTAATCGATCCGCTGGACGTCATTCAACGCTTCGGTACCGACGCGACTCGCTTCACTCTGGCGGCGATGGCGGCGCCGGGCACGGATATTGCCTTCAGCGAAAGCCGCACTGATGGCTATCGTGCGTTTGCCAACAAGATCTGGAACGCGGCCCGGTTCATGTTCATGAATGTGGACAGGGCAGAGCAGGCTGGAGTCTGGAAGCAGCAGGAATTCCTGAAGGGGCTGGAGCCGGGTCTTCGACCTGCCCTGTCCGCCCCAGAGAGCCGGCCCCACACGGGCCTTGCCGGGTTCCGGGCGATCACGCTTGAAGACCGCTGGATACTTTCGCGCTTCCAGCGGGTGACCACGGACGTCAACGATGCCTGGCAGACTTATCGCTTTCACGAAGCGGCGAACCGGATCTACGATTTCTTCTGGGGAGATTTCTGCGACTGGTATATCGAACTGATGAAGCCACGCCTGACGCCGGAGAACGGCGTGGAGCAGGCATCGGCAAGTATTGCGTGCGGCAACCTGGTCAGCCTGTTTGAAGCGTCCTTGCGGCTTTTGCATCCGGTCATGCCATTTATCACTGAAGAAATCTGGCATGCAGTCTACGATGGCAAACCACCCCTGAAATCGATCGCGCTGGCGGCCTATCCCCAAGCCGATGAAAAGCAGGTAGACCTTGCGGCTGAAACCAGCATGGCAATTGTCCAGGACCTGATCGTCAGCAGTCCGCAACTTGCGAGCGGAATTGAAAGTGGAACAAAAACAGAAAGTGCCGATCCAGATTTACACGCAGGATGCGGAGATCAAATCACTGCTTGAGCAGAATCGCGGCGCCATCGAGCGCCTGGCCAACGTGGAGAGTATCGCATTCGTCGAAAACTCACTGTCGAACCTGCCGGGCGCCCGATCTACTGCGCGATTCGATGTGCATCTAGTTTACGAAAAGAAGATCGATGTCGCCGCCGAACGCGCGCGCTTGCAGAAAGAACTGGACCAGATTGAGAAGGAGATCGGTAACGGCCAGCGTCAGTTGTCGAATGAGCATTTCCTGGCGAAGGCACCGGCAAAAATAGTAGACGGGATGAAAAAGCGGGCACAGGAATTGGCCGTAATGCAGGAGAAGACAAAGAGTAAGTTGGAAGAGTTAAAAATCACGTAGAAAAACTGGGCGGACGGGACGTCCGTCCTCATCATCTGCAATCTTATGGACTGGAACGGACGGCGGATTACCGCGATTGTCGAGAATGCACTGCTGGAGGACCGCGCCACCAGCGATGCCACCAGCTATGCCTGCATCGACGCCAACCAGCGGGCCACCGGGACCATCATTGCCAAACAGGATCAGGCTTCTTAGCCGGATTAGGCTGCGTATCCCGCATCCTGGATGTGTACGCCCTGGTCGATGGGGCTGTGACTTCGCATTACTGAGCTCGGCCCGCCCGTCGCGGGCCACGTCCTGCTCGAGCCGTCGCAGCTCCCCGGCGAGCGCGACCGCCCGCACCAGCCGCCCACCGGCATTGTCGGGCCTGTCGACGTACACCGACACCACCCCCAGCGGGTCGGCGATGGAGTCGATCGCACGGATGTCTGACCAGGTCAGCATGGTTCCTCCTCGAGGGTCGGTGAAGCGGGTGTGTGAGGGCGCCCCGGCGCGCGCAGCGAGGCCAGGACGGCGGCGCCGATCAGCGTCGTCACGGCCGCCAGGGTCGCCCAGGCCGGGGGGTGGTAGAGGTCGGCGGCGGCCATCTGGACGCCGGTCAGGACGAGCACGGCCGCCAGGCCCAGGTTGAGATGGGTGAAGCGGTCGCGCATGCCCCCTCGAGCAGCACGAACAGCGAGGGCAGGCCCACGAGCGCCATCACGTTCGCGGCGAAGACGATCACCGGATCGCGGGTCACGGCGAAGATGGACGGGATGGAGTCGGCCGCGAAGGCCACGTCCGTGGCGGCCAGGACGAGCAGCACCGTGAGCAGCGGGGTCGCATGCAGGCGCCGCCCGCGGCGCACGAGCAGCCGCCGCCCGGCATAGGCCGGGACGGTCGGGATGATCCTCGCCACCGCCCGGACGAGGGGGTTTCCGGCCGGGTCGGCGGCCGACGGCAGGCCCTTCGCGAGCTTCACGCCGGCCACGATCAGGAAGACCGCGAAGACGTAGGCCGTCCATCCCGCAGCCCCGAGCAGCGCCGACCCGGCGACGATGAAGACCACCCGCAGCGCGAGGGCGGCGCCGATCGCCCACCCGACCACCCAGCCGCACGTGCGCCGGGACGGCGAACGCCGCCAGGGCGACCACGAACACGAACACGTTGTCGAGCGACAGGCTGCGCTCGATCGCATAGCCCGCGAGGTACTCCCCGGCCGGCGTCACGCCCCGCCACGCCCACACGACGCCGGCGAAGCCGACCTCGACCGCCCATCCGGCACTGATCAGCGCCGCCGCGCGCAGCGAGGCCGGCCGCAGCACCGCTGCGTCGAGCACGAGCAGAGCGACGGCGGCGCCAGAGAGGGCCGCCCACTGCCACCAATCTCCCACAGGGTCCTCCTTCGGTTGCAGAAAACCGAAGGTCTCACCCGCCCGCTGGGGCCGGCTGCGCCGGGCTCGGAAGCCGTCCTGACGACGCAGCACATTGGTGGGCTACTCCCTTCCAAGACCCAGCGTAGCCGCGATCGCGGCTCGCCGCCGGACGCCTCCAATCCCCGGTTTAAGGACGGCCGGCGCTAGCCGACGAGCTCGCCCGGGACGAGCTCGAGCTCGATCCGGCGGCCGGCGCGGACGACGCCGACCTGCAGCGGCACGCCGACCGCCTCGCCCGACATGGCCCGCAGCAGGTCGTCCATCCGCTCCACGGGCAGGCCGTCGATCGAGACGATCAGATCCTCGGGGCGGACGCCGGCGACGGCTGCCGGCCCTTCCGGCTCGACGCCGATCACCTCGACGCCGGAGGCCCGGCCGAGCTCGGCGCGCACCCCCGGCGGCAGCGGCCGGTCGCCGCCCGCGATCAACGCGCGCCGCACCCGGCCGGTGCGCATGAGCTCGGAGACGATATGACGGGTGGCCGCATTGATCGGCACCGCCAATCCCAGGCCGACGCCGGCCAGGGCGGTGTTGATGCCGATCACGCGGCCGCGGCTGTCGGCCAGGGCGCCGCCGGAGTTGCCGGGGTTGAGCGCAGCGTCGGTCTGGATCACATCCGGGATCGACCGCTGCGCGCGGCCGCTGCGGGCGGGAAGCGACCGCCGAGCGCCGAGACGACTCCGGCCGTGACGGTACCGCCAAGCCCGTGGGGGTTGCCGATCGCGACCACGAGCTGTCCGACGCGCAGCCGGCCCGCGTCGCCGAGCTCGGCCGGCACGAGGGCGGGCGCATCGGCCCGGATCAGCGCCAGGTCGGTGAGCGGGTCGCGGCCGACGACCTCGAAGGCGGGATCGCTGCCGTCGGTGAAGGCGGCCCGGCCGGGGCGTCATCGGCGCCGACGACGTGGGCGCAGGTGAGCATGAAGCCGTCGCCGGAGAGCACGACGGCGCTGCCGCCGCCGACCGCCTCGCGCCGGCGGCCGCGCCGGCGCACGCGCAGGTTGGCAACCGACGGCGCGAGCCGCTCGGCCACCGAGGTGACGATGCGGGAGTAGGCGTCCAGCGCCTCGCCGTCGGATGGCAGATCCGGCACGGCGTCGACGGGGGGTGTGACGAGCTCATCCACGGTTCACGCCTCCGCCGGCACGATCTCGACCTCGCGCTCGGCCTCGCCCCGGACGAGCCCGAGCGCCAGCGGAGCGCGGCGGCGAGGCCGTCCAGGGCCGCGTAGAGGTCGTCGACCGACCCGACGGGCGTTCCGGCGGCCGTCACGATCAGATCGCCCGGCGCGACCCCGGCACCGGCGGCCGCCCCTCCCGCCTGCACCTCGCGCACGAGCAGGCCGTCGCGCTCGCCGAGGCCCACTGCACGCCGCATCCGCCGGGCCGCACGGGCTGGAGACGACGCCGATTCCCAGGCTCCGGCGCGCGGGCGCCTCGCCGCGGGCAAGCGCGAGCGCGCGCTCGTGCAGGTCCGGGTCGGCGGCGAGCGCCAGCACGAGGCCGCCGTCCAGCCGCACCGCATTCAGCCCCACGAGGCTGCCGTCGGCGGCCACGAGCAGGGCCGCCCGGCCGACCCGCGGGCCACCGCGGCGGTGTACTCTAAAGAGCCGGCGATGCGCCGGCCCCGTGGCCGCGGAACGAGCGGCCGAGCGCGACCGCCCCGGCCGTTCGCGCAGGCCACCGTCCCCGAGCCGTGCCAGAGCGAACACGGGCGTGCCCAGCTGCGGCTCGCCGTCGTGCCATGCGATCGCCGGAGCGCCACCGGTCTCGACCGCGACCACGGCCAGGTCGCCGGGGACGTCCAGCGCCACCGGCCGTCCCTGGGCGCGGCGGCCGTCGGCAAACGTGACCGCGACCTCGTCGCCCCGCACCGAGTGGGCGCAGGTGAGCACGCGGTCGGTGGCGATGACGACTCCCGACGCGGGTCGCCATCCGAAGCGCAGGCCGACGACCGCCGGCCCGGCGCTCGCGACCACGTCCGCGGTCGCCTGCTGGAGCTCCTCAAGTACGCTCATCCGTCCCTCTCAGATCCGACGTCGATAGTTGATAGCAATCTGCAAGTTGCACCCGAGCGGCAGGGGTTCGCAAGCCGGATACGATGAGCGCGTGGACGATCCGCCGCAGACCTCCTCGCTGGCCGGGCCATGGCCCGCGTGGGCGATCGCTGGACGCTGCCGGTGGTCGACGCCCTGCTCAAGGACCCGCGCAGATTCGGCGAAATGGTCGAGCGGCTGCCGGGAATCGCGCCCAACATCCTCACCGACCGGCTGCGCAGCCTGGAGCGCGACGCGCTCGTCGTCGCCCGCCCCTATTCCCACCGGCCCGCGCGGTCGACCTACGAGCTCACGGCCGAGGGCCGCGCGCTCGCAGGCGCGGTGCGCCTGCTCAGCGAGTGGGGGTCGCGCCGCGAGGGGCAGGAGCCCGCGCGCCACGCTGCCTGCGGCACCCCGCTCGAGGTGCGCTGGTACTGCCCGACGTGCGAGCAGGCGGTCGACGAGGACGCCGCCGAAGGGCTGCACTACGCGTGATCACGGTTGACGACGTCCGCGCCGCCGCAGCGCGCCTGGACGGCGTCGCGCACCGCACTCCCGTGCTCCACTCGCGCACGCTCGACGCCCGCACCGGCGCGAGCGTGTACCTGAAGGCCGAGTGCCTGCAGCGGGGCGGGGCTTTCAAGTTCCGGGGCGCGTACAACATGATCTCCGCGCTGCCCGCCGAGGCGCGGCGCGCGGCGTGGCGGCCTCTCGTCGGGAAACCACGCCCAGGCGGTCGCGATCGCGGCCGGGATGCTCGGATCGACCGCCGTGATCCTGATGCCGGCTGACACCCCCGCCGCCAACCGACGCCACGCGCGGATACAGCGCGCCGAGGTCGTCACCTACGACCGTTCCGCGAGAAGGCGGCGCTCGGAGCGGCCCTGGCCGGCGAGCGCGGGCTCACGCTCGTGCCGCCCTACGAGCACCCGGCGGTCATGGCCGGCCAGGGCACCGCCGCCCTCGAGCTGCTCGACGAGGTGCCCGGGCTCGACCTGCTGCTCGCCCGGTGGGCGGGGGCGGGCTGATCGCCGGCTGCGCGACCGCGGCGAAGGCGCTCGCCCCCCAGATGCGCGTGGTGGGCGTCGAGCCCGAGGCGGGCGACGACACCCGCCGCTCGCTGGCCGAGGGCCGCCGCGTGCGGATCGAGACCCCGCGCACCATCGCCGACGGCCAGCAGGCGGACATCCCGGGCCGGCTCACGTTCGAGGTCAATGCCCGGCTGGTCGATGCGGTCGAGCTCGTGTCGGACGCCGACATCCTCGCGGGCATGGCCTTCCTGTTCGACCGCATGAAGCTCGTGGCAGAGCCGAGCGGCGCCTCCGCCGTGGCGGCCTCCTGGCCGGCCGCGTAAGCGCGCCCGGCGCGCGCGTCGGGGTGATCGTGTCGGGCGGGGAACGTCGGCGTGGCCCGCTTCTGCGAGCTGCTCGGCCGCCCCGCCGGATGACCGAGCCCGGCCGGGACGTGCGCGAGGCCGAGTCCGAGCGCATCGGCCCAGGCCCGCCGATCGCGCCCGGCGGCGTGCGCGGGCTCCTGCGCCTGGCGACCGTCGACCTGGGCCCGCTGCGCGCCGGCGCGACTTCCGGCCGCCTGGATCGGCCAGGGCGTGTCGTTCCTCGGGTCGATGGTCACCTACGTCGCCCTGCCGTACCAGACCTACCAACTGACCCACTCGTCGCTGGTGGTCGGCCTGCTCGGGTTGGCCGAGCTGGCGCCGCTTCTGATCGCGGCCTTGGTCGGCGGGGCGCTGGCGGACGCGTTCGACCGGCGGCGGACGATGCGGGTGACCGAGCGCTGGTTCGCGGCGGCGGCGCTCGTGCTGGTCGGAAACGCGCTGCTCGGCATCCACAGGTGTGGGTGCTGTACGTGATGTCGGCCCTGATGGCGACGCTGGACGGCCTGCAGCGGCCGTCGCTGGACGCGCTCGCCCCCGGCTGGTCGAGCGCGACGAACTGGTGGCCGCCGGCGCCTCTCATCTTCCGGATGACGATCGGCATGGTCGCCGGCCCCGCGATCGCGGCATCCTGGATCGCGACCATCGGCCTGCCCCCGACCTACACCGTCGACGCGCCCACGTTCGTCGTGTCGCTGGCCGCGCTGCCGATGATGCGCGGGGTGCCGCCGCCACCCGAGCGGAGCCGCCCGCCTCGACGGATGCTCGAGGGGCTGCGCTACGCCCGCACGCGCCCCGGAGCTCATCGGCACCTACGTCGTCGACATCGTGGCCATGTTCTTCGGCATGCCGATGGCGCTCTTCCCGGCGGCGGCCAGCCCTTGGGCGGCGCCGGCGTGCTCGGGCTCCTCTACGCAGCCCCGGCCGTGGGCTCGCTGGCGGCGACCGTGACCAGCGGGTGGGCGGCGCACGTGCGCCGCCACGGCGCCGCGGTGTGCGTCGCGGCGGCGGTGTGGGGCGTCGGCATCGTGGGCTTCGGCCTGGCCCCGGACCTCGGGCTGGGGCTGCTCGGGCTGGTGGTGGCCGGCGGTGCCGACATGGTGTCGGGCCCCTTCCGCAGCGCGATCTGGAACCAGACCATCCCGATCACCTGCGCGGCCGCCTGGCCGGGATCGACAGGTCAGCTACTCGACCGGGCCCCTGCTCGGAAACGTCGAGTCGGGCGCGGTGGCATCCTCGCCGGCGTGCGGACGTCGATCGTCGGGCGGCGTGCTGTGCGTGGCCGGGGTGGCCGTGGCCATCCTGGCGCTGCCCGCGTTCTGGCGCTACGACGCCCGCAACGAGTAGGAGGTGCCTGGCACCGCTTCGGTGGCCCAGGCGCCGGGGATTCAGGTGGCCGGGGCGGTCGCCGGAGCCGGGTCGGGAACCGGCTCGCGGTCGATGCC
>CAWJBA010000018.1:0-119548 GCA_963841075.1 Terriglobia bacterium | reverse complement strand
CTGGACCGTCTCATCGAGCAATATCAGCACCGCCTTCTTCGTTATCTGATCTACCTCTCCGGTAATCGTGAACTGGCCGAAGACCTCTTCCAGGAAACCTGGATTCGCGTGCTGGAGCGTGGCCACCAGTACGATGGCAAGCACGAATTCAGCACTTGGCTGTACGCGGTAGCCAGAAATCTGACAATAGATTATCTGCGCAAGAAAAATCCGGTCAGCCTGGATGAACTGATGGATGACGAAGAGCGCGCGCCGCTCGAACCAGCCGACACCCGCCCCATGGCCTGGGAAGTTGTGCAGCAGCACCAGCAAGCCGAGCGCATCAGTGCAGCTCTGGTCGGCATTCCGGTGGCATATCGCGAGACCGTTGTGCTGCGCTTTCAGGAGGGATTGGCTTTGGAGGAAATCGCCACGATCACAGGGGCGCGCCTGGGCACGGTGAAGTCGCGGCTGTATCGCGGCCTCAATATGCTGATGTCGCGGCTGAAGGGGGCGCAGGCATGACGAGAGACGCACATGACGAAGCACGGGAGCTGATCGCTCTGGGGGACAGTCTTTCAGATGCGCAACGGAGATGGCTGCGCACCCACCTCGATGATTGCGAAGCGTGCCGTCACTACCTGGAATCCGCACATGGACTGATTGGCGCTTTGCGTTCGCTGCCGCTGGCGGCTGATTCCCGACTGGTGCGGGCCACGCAGGTGAGAGTGCGCTTTCACGCTGGCCGGCTGCGGGAGACGCGGGAACGCCTGTGGCTGGTAGGAATGGCCTGCCTGGGAGTGGGCCTTTCCGCGACGTTGACCGTCCCGTTATTGTGGCGAGCTTTTGAATGGATGGGCGAGTCGGCCGGAGTTTCGACCCTGGTTTGGCAAACCGGTTTCATGGTTGTCTTTATCGCGCCGGCGCTGGTGGTCGGCGTGTTGTTGCTGGCCCGCGGCACGCACCTGACGAGCGACGGTGTGCGATCGCGGCCATGGCAGTGACAAGGCGGACAAATTATGCAGGCAAACCATATGCATGTTAACAACGAAACGCAAACTGGACTCAGTGCGGAAATCAGAATTGTTCCGGTGTGGGCATGGGTACTCGCGGGGATCGTATTTGTCGCCGCACAGTTTTTTTTCAATGTTGCGATAGCCCGCCACGCAGGCGGGCCGCCGGCATGGGCGCGACCGATCCTTGGATTACTGGCCGGCATGGGCGGTGGGTGCTTTCTGCTGCTCGTCGGCTATATAAACCGCGACGCAAAACGCCGAGGAATGAGCCCTGCGCTTTGGACGATCATGGCAGTGATTATTCCCAACGCCCTGGGCATCATTCTCTACTTCCTCCTGCGCCAACCGTTGGGCCGTGCTTGTCCGCAATGCGGCAGCGCCCTGCAGAGTGGATTCAACTTCTGCCCACGCTGCAGCTATAAACTAAGTCCGGACTGTCCTCAGTGCCATCGTGCGGTTGGGTTCAATGACATTTATTGTCCGTACTGTGGAACTTCTTTGCGCATTCCATCGGTCCCGCCCCCCGACTCCTCAACGAGGCTTTCGGGTTAACTCCTGCTGTCTCCCAACCGTGTAGCAGAGGTCGGCGAGCCCTTATGAGTGCAGCCCTTCTCGGTATTTTCCAATCAAATCAACCACTTCCGAAACCAGCTCCCACAGCGGGTTTTGACGGATAGGACCATAAGTCCCGGAATTAGATTGGGAAGAAATGCCTGCAACGGCCTACAGGCTGCAACTCCTTACCCTCTCGTCGGACGCCCCGAACCTCCAGGAGAAAAGCGCCTTCCCGCCCGGAGGCTCAATGAGTAGTTTATT
Organism: Terriglobia bacterium; assembly: GCA_963841075.1. Classification (GTDB taxonomy): domain Bacteria; phylum Acidobacteriota; class Terriglobia; order Terriglobales; family Acidobacteriaceae; genus JAIQFF01. The sequence goes on along the minus strand of CAWJBA010000018.1, from coordinate 117,737 downwards.
CTCTGTTCATAAAAGAGGTTATGCCTTACATTAACTAGTCGCTGAAAGCCGCGCTGGACAAGGGAAAAGCGGGATTGAGTACATTCAACAATTTAATTTGACTTCCATCGGGGTGCTGTACAGAATGCTGTCCATCCCCCTTAGGGCCGATCCGTTACTTCCCCCGCAGGATCGAGCTTTAGAACACAAGATCATTTTGGGAGTTACTGCGTGAGCGAAGCAATCTCTCAACGAATAACCGTGCTTGTCGCCGACGCAAACCTGATGGCTTGCCGCTTGCTCGCTGGCCTGCTCGAACGCCAGCGCGACTTTGAAGTTGTAGCGTGTACTTCCGATCAGGAGTCCCTGCTGCATTCGGTGAAGCGAGCTCCGGTTGACGTCGCTCTTATTGCTGCGGAGTGGGGCGATGGGCGGCTGACCGGACTGGCTATCGCGCAAAGAATGCGCGAGGTAAATCCGCATTGCGCGATGGTGCTGTTGCTGGACGAGACCGGCCCCCAGCTTGTCGTCGAGGCCATGCGCGCGGGAGCCCGGGGAGTCTTCTTCCGTTCAGAGTTTGAATCTGCTGCACTCTGCAAATGTGTCCGCCGAGTGTACGAGGGCCAGATATGGCTGAAGAGCAAAGACGTGAAACACCTGGTGGACGCCCTCGCCCAACCTCGCCGTTTGCAGGTACTGGATGCCGGCGGTGTGAACCTGCTCACGAACCGCGAACAGGACGTGATGCGTCTGGTCGCCGAAGGTTTGGGAAATCGTGAAATCGCTCAACAACTGAACCTCAGCCAGCACACCGTGAAGAACTACCTGTTTCACATCTTCGACAAGCTGGGAGTATCAAACCGGGTTGAACTGGTGTTGTACGCCACCACGCTGGCAAAGAAGCTGGAGGCGGTTTCTCCAACAGGAGCAACTTCTGCCGCGGCCAGTTCTGGCCAACGAAGCAAGATAGCCTAGGCTGCAAAACCAGCGCCCATCAGGCGTTGGAATCGCCAGCGATCTTCTCGAGCGCCGGCGGCCCTGTGGAATTGTCTGGTTTCGATCGGGCCGGACTCACTACGCCCGCGAGAACATCCCTTGATAGACAGCTTCGATCTTGCGAGCTTTTCGCTCGATGGTGAAGTAGTCACGAACTCTTTCCCGGCCGCGAGCTCCCATGTCCGCCGCCAGGACAGGATCGGCAAGTAACCGGCTGATCGCGTCGGCCATGGCCTGGACCTCTCCCATCGGCACAAGAATCCCTGTCTTGCCATCGTCGACAATTTCCGGAACACCGCCGCCATTGGTCGCGACGACGGGTTTTCCCGCAGCCATCCCCTCGATGATCACCTGGCCGAACGGTTCTCCGGTGGTTGACGCGTGCACGATCAGGTCCATGTCGGCGATCACATGGGAAACGTCTTTGCGGAAGCCGGTGAAAGTGACCAGGTCGGATATTCCAAGGCTTTCCATCAGGGCACGCACCTTCCGGTCATATTCCGCCTCGCCAAACATGGCCCCCCCTACGATGAAAAACCGCGCCTCCGGAAAGCTCTTTCGCACCAGCGCCGCCGCTTGCAGAAAAATGTGCTGACCCTTCCAGGGCGAGATTCTGCCGATGAGGCCGATACGAACCACGCCGTTGCTCGCCGAGGTCCTCTCGGCTGGAAACGGCCAAGGTGTTCCGTCGTGAACGACAACCGTTCGTCCTCCAGATTTGGCGGGTGAGGGACACGAATTGTCCGGCGGCGCTCCGGGATACAGAGATTGCAGGGTCGCCGCGGAATTCGTGATCACCAGACGAGGCACCCATCGAGAAAGCAGGCGGAACATTCTCACTACAGACCGTGGAAGGTAGTCTTCGTCGATTCGATCGCGCACATGCCAGATGACCGGACGCCCCGCCAATCGCCCCGCGATTCCGCCGATAACATCCGCCTTCAGTGAATTGGTGTGGACCACATCCACGTTGTTCCGACGGATGAACTTGGCCAGCCTCCAGATATACGCGGCGCCTCCGAGCGTTGCGCGAATGCGAAACAATGACGCCAGGCCCAGAGAATCTTTCTTGGCGCCCGCTACCTCAACCGGCATAGGCAACACATGGGTATCGGCGAAGGGACTCATCTGCTCCACCACGGGGCCGTAACCGCCGAAGACGACGACCGGCGTGACCTTCCGCGAATCCAGGTGACGCACCAGATTCAACATCGCAATTTCAGCGCCGCTCTGGGCGGCGGTGTGGTCGAAAAAGAGAACACGGATCGGCGAAGAGGGACTTTGCTCCTGGCGATGCACCACTTCCAGGGTGGCAGAGGCCACCCTCTGTCCGCGGGGAAGTCGCGCTGACGCTTTCCGGACAACCTGACTTCGCATGGGCGTGATCCTCTTCGATCCGAACCTGACCAGGAATCCGTCTCACTGCTCAGGCGGCTAATGATGCCTTTCGCGAAGCGCATCGTCAAGAGAGAGGGAACTCCTCCTAACGGCCTTCTCTGTCGAATCGATGGAGGCGGAAACGCGAGGCGCGAACATTCTTCTCTAGTGACGCGAGGCGGCGGCGGACTTCAGAGACTTTTGGGTTGCATGGACTGGACTGATTTTGGCCGTTCCGCTCCTACGAAAGTAAGGCTTACTTTCCGTTCCTTGCGGCTTGCTCGCTGCATGCGTACCTTTCGAATTCCAGTTGTGGTGTGGATCGTCAAAGGCAGCCATGTAGCTATGCCGCTTGCGAGCATACAAAACACGAGCCTGAGGAGAGCCAAGCGCTATCCCATGAGCGCTGTTGTCACCTTCTGCTGGGATCCCGGCGACGGGGACTTGCAAGAGGGGCAGGGAACGACCCTCGACATCAGCAGCTGCGGGGTGTTTGTAATCACCGACCTGGTGCCGCGAGATGGTGGACGGTTGGAACTCGAAATCGATTTGAGACCAACCGGAAAAGACTCCAGGCTGGTGCGCTTTCACGGCGAAGGCAAAGTGGTGCGCACGATTAAGAACGGTTCGGAATCGGGCTTCGCGGCTGAGGTCCTGTTTCAGACCGAAGGCCTCGACAGTCCTGTGCTCGAGTACGATCGCGCGATTCAGTAGAAGTCTTTCTGGAGAAGGAGTCGATATATGCTCCGCATGTTTAAAGTCCTCGCCCTGGTGGCCGCCATGCTGGTGTGCTTACCCTCGCGAGCTCAGAACGCCGCCAGTGATGTTCCCGCGAGTGCGCCAAAGGCCGACTCGGCGGAGCGCCCCGAGTTTCACCAGAGAAACCCCCGGTACATGTTGCGGACCAGCGATAGCTTTGACATTACCTTCACTTTCTCTCCGGAATTTAACCAGACGGTGGTGGTTGAGCCCGATGGCTTTGTAACGTTCCGCGGTGCTGGAAGCGCGCACGTGGCGGGTCAAACCCTCCCTGAACTGACCGAAACGATCAAGAAAGCCTACGCCGGCATTCTCCATGATCCGCTGGTTACCGTTTCTTTGAAGGACTTCGAAAAGCCGTATTTCATCGCGGCCGGCCAGGTTGCAAAACCCGGTAAATACGATCTTCGCGGCGATCTCTCCCTCACTGAGGCCGTCAATATGGCCGGCGGCTTCACCGAGTCTTCCAAACATTCCCAGGTCCTGTTGTTTCGACACGTGGGAGACAACAAGGTAGAAGCGCAGGTCTTCGACATCAAGAAGATGCTGGCCTCGCGCAATTTGCAGGAAGACCCGCACTTGATGCCGGGAGACATGCTCTTTGTCCCGCAGAACTATATCTCGAAGATTCGCAAATACCTGCCCACAAGCAGCATGGGCCTTTATGCCAATCCACTGACTCCGTAAGAGGACTGACATGCGATTTGATACAAGTTTGGACCGGCCAAGAGTAGCACCGACAACTCGCGACCTGTTTGCCATCGTCTTTCGGCAGAAACAGATCGTTCTCATCTCATTCGTCGTTGTTCTGATGGGAATGCTGCTTTCGTGGTTGCTCACGCCCCGCTATCAGGCTCATATGAAAATCCTTGTCCGTCGCGAGCGCCTGGAACCCGTAGTGTCATCCGAGCTCAACGTCGCGCAGACCAAGCCGGAGGAGATGAGCGAAGAAGAACTGAACTCTGAAGTCGAGTTGCTGAATAGCCAAGAGCTGCTGAGAAAAGTGGTCTTGGCAACTGGGCTTCAGAACTCGCAACAGCATGCCAGCAGCGGATCCGACGACGGCGCCACCAGCGATGTAGATATCGCGAGAGCGACCGAGCGCTTGCGTTCCAGGCTCAACGTGGAACCTCTGCACAAGACCAATGTCATCTCCGTCGCGTTTGACGCGGCAGACCCTCAATTGGCGGCGCGGGTCCTCAAAAGTCTGGCGGGCTTCTACATGGAGAAGCACCTCGAGGTGCATCGTCCAACCGGCGAGTTCAAGTTCTTCGATCAGCAGACGGAGCAATATCACAACGGCCTCATGGATGCGGAAGCACGCTTGCGGGGTTTCGCTAAGGAGCGCGGAATCGTATCGCCTGATCAGGAGCGCGATCTCGCAGTCCAGAAAATGGCGGAGGCCAAGGCAAATTTCGAACAGACGCAGGCACAAATTGCGGAAACTGAGCAACGGATTCAAATGCTTGGGGAACAGGATGCCTCGCTACCGCCACGCCAGCTTACCCAGGTTCGTACCTCCGATAACCCCCAGCTCATGCAGCAACTGAAATCCACACTCCTGACTCTGGACCTCAAGCGTACAGAACTTATTAGCAAGTACGATCCAACCTACCGCCCGGTGCAGGAAGTCGATAAGCAGATCGCGGACACGCAAGCCGCGATTGCCAAAGAGGAAAGTACTCCAATCCGCGAGGAGACAAGCGCTCAGAATCCGGCGCACGATTGGGTGGCGGTGGAATTGGCGAAGGCGCAAACCGATTTGGTCGGTCTGAAAGCGAAAGCGGCTGCCGAGTCCGACGCATTGAGCCAGTATCACGTCAGCGCCAGCAAGCTCCGGGACGCATCGATTGCGCAACAGGATTTGCTGCGAGCCGCGAAAACGCAAGAGGACAGCTATCTCCTGTATCTGCACAAGTCCGAGCAGGCCCGCATCAGTGATGCGCTCGACCAGCGTGGTTTTCTAAACGTCGCCATTGCGGAACAGCCGACGGTTCCAGTTCTTCCTGCTCGTTCCTGGTTTCTTTACGGTTTGCTCAGCATTTTCCTGGCTGGCGCAGGAAGCCTGGGGTTGGCAACGGTTTTCGATTTCTTTAACCCGTCGTTCCGAACACCCGATGAAGTTAGTGCTTATCTGGGGGCGCCGGTATTGGCTTCGATTCCAAGGCCCTCGCTGTTAAGGAGCTGACCATGAGTAAGAATGTCGAAGCGCTGTACAAAGTGCGATCCATAGTGGCCGAAAGCCCGGTGAATGTCCCGGCCATTCTGGAAGGCGATCGCCCTCACTTTTCCGTGGCGAAGTTCATCAGCCCTCCTCATCAGGAGATCCTGAAACTGGTTCACGTGCTCTTCCTCTCGTCCGCGAACGCGCCCCATCACGTGATGTTTTGCGGCGTCGACACCGAAGATGGCAGCGGGACCGTCTGTGCGTCCGCCGCCCGAGCGCTGGCCAACGAAGTGTCGGGTCGCGTGTGCTTGGTCGAGGCAAAAGGCCGCGGGTCCGCTCTGCAGGGTGCGTTGGACATGGATGAACCGGTCTCTTCGTCTTCGACTTCCCTGGTGCAGCACAGTTCAATCGCGCGGCAAATCGACCGCAACCTATGGCTGGTTTCGACCGCCCACTTGAATCCAGTCGGCGTATCCCACGGGGGCGCGGAACAGATGTGTTCCCGCCTGCTCGATTTACGAAAGGAATTTTCTTTCATGCTGGTCGACGCCCCGGCTCTGGGCGCAGACATCATGGCTTCGGTGCTGGGCCGGGTCACGGACGGTGTGGTGCTGGTGCTGGAAGCAAATGCCACGCGACGCGCGAGCGCTCTTAGAGCCAAGGAAACCCTGGAGGCAGCCAATGTTCCACTGCTGGGAACCGTCCTCAACAATCGCACGTTTCCGATACCGGAGAAACTTTACCGCAGGTTGTAGAACGAGGGGCCACGACATTCCTCCGCAAGAGTGATCAGGATATGAAAGCCGAAGTCCGAAACGCGATCGAAGGGCAGAAGAACTTTGCCGACGTTGGTCGCTGCATCGGATCGCGCCGCGACGGCCGGGAGTTTCCAGAAGTTTGGCCGGCGCCACCGAGCCCGCAATTTCATCCTGTGGCTTCGATGGGAGAAATGCGGCCCAGGGTACTTCAAGTCTTGGAAGCCACCGGCGCCGGCACCGGCTGCTACGTTGCGGACCTGCTGTTGAATATTGACACTGCGGCTTTCGACCTCTCCTTCGCGTACTCGCTCGTCCGTCCCGATGAGCGCTTCTTAAGGGACCTTCAGCGCATCGAACGACGCGGAGTTCGCTTATATGAAATCCCGATGCAGCGGAGCATCCGTCCCCTCCACGACACCAAGGCGTTGTGTGACCTCTATCGCCTGATCAAGGCAGAGGAATTCGATATTGTTCATGGGCACAGTTCGAAGGCAGGATTCCTGGCGCGAATGGCTGCCAAGCTGGCTGATCCTGGAATCGTTACGGTCTATTCTCCGCACGCGATCGCGATCTCGGCCAACCCGAAGTATTGGTATCTGGAACGCTTCGCTGGCCTGCTGACCAATGTGGTCCTCGGCGTGAGCCAATCTGAACGCGACGAACTGGAGAATTATCGCTTTGTGTCACCCTCCAAGCTTCGCTACGTCACCGCGGGTATCGACATGGCAGCGTATGCCGGTCCGTTCGGCGGCAGTGATCTGCGACGTCAGATCGGCGTACCCGAAGGAACCGTCCTCATCGGTTCGGCGGGACGCGTCACCTCACAGAAAGATCCGGCTACTTTTCTCAAAGCCGCAGCCAATTTGCTGGAAAGAGGGGTGAGAGCGCACTTCGCTTGGGCGGGCACTGGCGACTTACTGCCCGCGTCGCGAACCTTGGCCGGAAATCTGGGTATCGATCGGCATGTGACGTTCCTGGGCTATTGCCCGGACCTGAGGCCCTTTCTGGATGCCGTCGACATTTTCGCCCTTACGTCGCGCTACGAGTCCTTCGGCTACGTTACTTGCGAGGCCATGGCGATGGGCAAGCCCGTAGTGGCAACCAATGTCTCGGGCAGTAACGAACTGGTGCTGCCCGGCGAGACCGGCTATCTGGTGGATGTCGCCGACTCTCAGCGCCTGGCAACGGCCTTGGAGGAGTTGGCGGTTGATTGCAACTTGCGCTGCCGCTTGGGAGAAGCCGGACGTGCGCGAGCCTGGGAACACTACGACCTCAGAAGAATGATCCGGGATGTGGAGCAGGTATATCGCGAGTTGTTCTGGACGGACCACGAAGTCGGCGGCGACCGAAGAACTCCTGGTTTCGCTGCTCTGGAAGTAGACGGTTCATGAGAATTGCAATCGCGCATTCCCGCCTGGCGGGCCGTGCCACGCCTGCCCGGATCAGGATGCCAAGATGAGAAGTCGATTGGGCTATCACAGACGGCTGGCGCGGGCCGACGCCTCCTTTGCATTTGCCATGGCTCTCGCTTCCGTGGTGTACAGCAACAGTGCGCGCATACCTGTCGGGGAACTGCATCGCTTCCTGGAAATGCGCATCACCGTTCTAAATGCGGCGTTTGCCGGCCTTTTCATACTGATGTGGGCCTATTGCTTCGAGGCCCTGGGACTCTATCGGTCAGAACGCCGCGGCATGCTGCGCGAGTTGGCGCGGATCGCCGCGGGCTGCATCTTCATGACCGCGATACTCGTTTGTTATCTCATCAGCGCTCGAACCACAGGACCCACCGTCCGCATTGCCGTACTTTTCTTCTCCTGTTCTTTCCTTTACGAGGGCCTGCGCGTTTTTGGCAGCCGCTGGATTGCCGCTCACGACCCTCAATTGGTCGTGATTCTGGGAAGTGGGATGCGTGCGGCAAAGGCATGGCGAGAGATTCGCAAGCGCCACCATGGAACCGTAAAAGTCGTCGGCCTCGTCGACGATCGCCCAACCAGCGAGATGGCCCCGGGCATTGCCGCTCGCTGCCTGGGCACCATCGACGATTTGAGCGACCTGCTGCTCCGCAACGTGGTCGACGAACTTCTGGTCGCGGTCCCCATGAAGTCCTGTTACGACATGGCGCAGCGGGCGATTGAAATCGCAGAACGCGTAGGTGTTCGGGTCGTCTACATGCAGGACATGTACATCACAACTCTGAAACAGAGCCCTTCGCGCAGTCCTGAACTTTTCAGCGAACTGGTGCCCATTCACGAACACTATGTCGCGGCCCAGGTCGTAAAGCGTTTTGTGGATATCGTCGGCGCCGTGGTGGGTCTCTGCCTGCTTTCCCCTGTGTTCCTGGCGGTCGCGCTGGCGGTGAGGGGAACCAGCAAGGGCCCGGTGTTCTTTGCTCAGGACCGGTTTGGTTACCGGCGCCGTCTATTCCGCATGTACAAGTTCAGGAGCATGGTGAGCAACGCGCCTGAGCTCATGGCGCAACTCGAGGACCAGAATGAAGCCAGCGGCCCCATCTTCAAGATTCGTCACGATCCGCGCGTCACTCCGCTGGGACGCTTTCTGCGGGCCTCATCGCTCGACGAACTTCCGCAACTTTGGAACGTCTTGATCGGCAACATGTCTCTGGTCGGGCCGCGCCCCATGAGCGTGCGGGACGTTTTGCGCTTCAGCGAAGCTACGCTGATGCGCAGGTTTACGGTCAAGCCGGGTATTACTGGCCTGTGGCAGGTGAGCGGACGGAGTTCGCTCGGTTTCGAAAAATGGATCCAGATGGATTTCGACTACATCGATCGCTGGTCGCTTACCTTGGACTTCCAGATCCTGGCCAGAACGGTGCGCGCTGTGGTCAAAGGCAATGGTGCAGTCTGACCATGCATGAGCCTGGAACGAAGCTGATGATGCCATCGCGACGGATCCCACTTCATGCCGATCACCGGAACCGCGAAAGAAGCGCGTTTGGAATGCCATGCTGGTGACTGACCGCGTGAACCATCTTCGCAGACGTGTCGACAAGTTGCGCCGGCATCCGGTGGCCAAGAATTCTGCCGCTCTCTACGGCGTGCAATTCTGCCGGAAATTATTTCCGCTGTTTACGGTGCCGTATCTCACCCGGATGCTGAATCCTGCCGGGTGGGGAACCGTGGCCTTCGTCTTGTCCATGGCGGAAATCGTGGCCCTGATCATTGAGTTTGGCTTCAACCTTTCCGCCACTCGCGAAATCTCACGTCAGAGGCATCATCCGGAGAACTGTCGCGATGTCATGGGCGGCGTGCTGGGCGCGCAAGCCCTTCTTGCGCTGGTCGGGATTGGCGTGGCGGCCGCAGTGTCGCCTCACATCCCTCTTTTGCGGAACCAGCCGAAAATGGTGTTGGCTGCCCTGGTTTACGCGGTGGCGCAGGGATGCACGCCGCTGTGGTTCTTCCAGGGCCTGGAGCGATTGCGCCTGGCGGCAGGTCTCGAAATCGGAGCAAAGTTCGCTGCCCTGTGCGGGGTTTTCCTGCTGGTGAGGTCTCCGCACGACGGATGGAAAGTGGTGGTGCTTCAGGCCATGGCGGCGGGAGTCTCGACCACTGCCGGAATTGGCCTGGCGATCCGCTCCTTTGGCTTCCGCTTACCGAATTACGGGTTGGTAAAAGATGCGTTGCGGCGGGGCTGGCCCATGTTTGTGTTCCGCAGCGCCGAGAGCCTGTACGGGATCGGCAACGTATTCCTTCTGGGATTATTTGCGCCGGCGGCAATCGTAGGCTACTTCGCCACCGCCGAGAAAATTACCAAAGCCATGTTTGGTCTTCTGAATCCCATTCGCGATTCGCTCTATCCTCGCTTGAGCTACCTGGCGGCTTCTTCGGAAGAAGCCGCGGCAAGGCTGGCGCGGCCCGCCATTGCGGTCATGGTTTCGGCCGGGCTTTTTCTCACTACCGTTCTGTTCGCGATGGCGCCCTGGTTCATTAGACTCCTGGCCGGGCCCGAGTTCGCCCCTGCGGTTCCCGTGTTGCGCTTGTATTCGATTTTGCCGCTGCTGCTTTCCATCACCTATTCGGTCGGTCTGCAATGGCTGCTTCCTCTCGGTCGCGACGGTGCAGTGAACCGCATCATCCTCGGGGGAGGGCTTCTGAATTTGATTCTGTCGTGCCTGTTTGCTCCGCGTCTCGGCGCCATGGGCATGGCGACGTCCGTATTGTTGTCGGAACTCTACGTCTGCACCAACATGGTGTGGGTAGTCTGGCGATCTACGAGCCTGTGGTCTGGTTCCTTCCTGGCCCGCCGCGCGGCAGATGTGAGCCCCGATCCAGAGGAGTGCGGATAAACATGAAGGACGGGCGTCTCGCCCGTCCGTTGTTTCAGGTCAGCTATGAGAGAAACTTACAACAATCTTGCGCAAGGCGAACGGGTTTGGTGGTTGCATCCGGTCCCGATCTTTGTCGGGCTAAACGGCCTGACCGGGATCGCTGCGATGCTGGCTGATCCGGATGTCTATCTCAAGATGTGGCGGACGCCGAAGTACGTCAGTGGTCTTCCGGTACTGCTCACCGCGGCGGTCATCATCGCGTTCTCGGCAGGCGTGTGGCTGGCGCTGACGAGGCAAGCGGGCCACTCCCCGAAAGGCGAATGGCGCGGAACGGTTTCGTTTTCTCAAACGTTGCTGCTCTTCAATATCAGCTTTTGGGTTTGTATCATGGCCTACGTCGCCTGGGTCGGCATTGGGCTTTCGCGAGGGCTGCGATTGTCGGCTTTTAAGGCAGTGTTTATTGGCGGTGAGGAGATCTATTCACTGAGGACGTATCTGCAGACGGTACCCGGCGTTACAACCTGCACCCAGCTTGGCATCGCAGCCGTCGTATTGGGCTGCATGATCGGCGCCGGCGGCAGGTGGGACATTGTCCGTCGCAAACTCGCGATCTTGCTAGCTCTGGCGCTGGTCCGGGCTTTCATCTACAGCGAGCGGCTCGCATTCCTCGAACTCGCAATCCCCATGATGGTTCTGTGTTTGAACGAAACGTCATCCTGGGCGAATAACCGTTCACTGCGCAAGCTGATTCGCGTCGCACCCATACTGGGACCTGTTGCCGTGTACGTCATATTTACCAGTTTCGAATACGTTCGTTCCTGGTCGATCCACTACAGTTCGCAAGAGTCGAGTTTGCTCCTGTTCGGCTTCTGGCGCCTTGTCGGATACTACGTGACTTCTCTCAATAACACGGCGTTCCTGATGTCGCACTGGCATCACTCCCTGGGAGCGCCTTACTTTACCTTCAGGTTCCTGTGGGAATTTCCCGGGGTGAATGTCCTCGTCAAGAATGTATTCAGTTGGGTGCCCCTGGACTACGAGCGTTTTATGGGTCTGCTCGAGTTTGGCGCCAACCCTGAGTTCAATAACTGGGGAGGATTGCTCGCGCCGGTTGTCGACTTCGGCGTCATAGGAGGCTTGGCGTATTGGGCGGTCATAGGGTTGATCACGGGCTACCTGTACAACCTATACCTCCACAAACATCCTCTAGGCTTGTGTATGTATCCCGTCATGTATTTGGCGCTTACCGAAATTCCCCGATACCTCTACTGGAGCGAGGGACGCTCCTTCCCTGCTTTGGCCTTTCTCCTGTTGAGCGCATTTCTGCTGCTCCGATCAACCTCGCTGTACCCAGCAGCGGCAGAATATAGATTTTCCCGCCGATTGAGGGTGCCATCGAGACGGCATCTCGATCGTAATGCCGCACGGTAAGCGGCGTGCGCTGAGCTGCGACCTCTCTAGTCGGGCGGCTCGGACGGTGAGCGAAACCAATCTGCTCTCCTCTGTTTCTCAGGTGGCAAGAGATTCCGACGCGGGAGCCGCTTCTATTTTGGTGCGGCTGCGGAAAAAGATCGTAATCAAAAGCAGGATGACAAAGGCGCTCAAGGCCGAAGTCGTCCAGAAGCCCTGCCAGTTGCGGACTATCACGCCTCCCACGCTGGAAGTGAAATAGTCGACCGTCCGGCCCGAAATCAGGGAGCCGATCAGCATTCCCACTCCATAGGTCAGAAACGTAATCAATCCTTGCGCCGCGCTGCGCAGGTTGGCGGGAGCTTCCTGGTCGGTGTAAAGCTGCCCAGTCATGAAAAAGAAATCGTAACAGACGCCATGGAGCAGAATGGCCAGATAAAACATCCAGATGCCGCTCCCCGGATTGCCGTATGCCAAAAGCATGTAACGCACCGACCAGGCCAGAAGCCCCATGATCAGGATGCTCCGGACGGTGACGCGCCGCAGGATGAATGGCATCAAGAGCATCATCACAACTTCGGAAGCCTGCCCCAGGGCCATCTTGCCCGCGGCATTGGACACGTGAAGCTCATTCAAATAGGCATTGGTAAACGAGAAGTAAAACGTGAGTGGGATGCAGGCCAGAATTGAAGCCACTGCAAACACCGCGAACGAAGGACGTTTGAGCATCACCAGGGCATCGAGTCCGAGGATGCGCCGCATCGTGACAGATTGACCCTTGCTGGGCGGCGGAGTGTGCGGCAGAGTGAGGCTGAAGATGCTCATCACCACCGAGGCTCCCGCAGCCAGCAGAAACGGAACGGTTGAGGTCTCAACCCCGAGACGTCCGATGGTCACGCCAATCGCAATCCATCCCAGCGTGCCGAAAACGCGAATCAAAGGGAAGTCACGGCCGGTGTCCTTCAGGTGCTGCAGCGTCAGCGAGTTGGTCAGGGCAATCGTGGGGAAGTAGCAGAGACAGTAAATGAACATCAAGGCGTAGACCGATCCGAACGTGGTCGCTTTGGTGACGAAATAGAGGAGAACCGCGCCCAGCAGATGCAGAGCGGAAAGAACTCGTTCGGAAGCGAAGAAGCGGTCTGCGATCAAGCCTACAAAAAAAGGCGAGATCATGCAGGCCAATGCGGTCGTGCCAAACACCGCCCCGGCCTGCGTCCCGGTGAATTTCAGATTTATCGTGAGATACGCGCCAAGCGTGACGTACCAGGATCCCCAGATCACATAATTAAGGAACATCATGAGACTGAGGCGAATTCTGTCTGCGATGGGCATGTTAGCGGGCACCTGTCGGTGAAATTGAAGTCGGTCATTGCCGGCTACCGGCGGTTCGCCGCCTGCGCCGGGCCGTTCAGCCACAGATCGATCGGCTTCTTCACCTCAGGAGCCTGGAACGGCAGCGCGATCTTTCGTCCCTCGCCGGCGGAGGCGTATCCCGCGTAGAGAACGTGCATCACGGCCAGTCCATCTTCTCCCGTGACTTTCGGAGTTTCTTTTCCCCGCACGCAGCGGGCAAAGTGGGTCAGTTCTTGCGGTGTGCCGTAGTTCCAGAGTTCCTCGAAGACCGGGTAGGTCCAGCCCTTGGTGGTCGGGGCTTTTTCGACGGCGTAGCCGTAACCGTTTTCGCTGTACGTGGGCAGTGCGTTGCCCATGTGCAGATTGGCATAGGTGACGCCGGCTTCGCCGTAGACCTCGATGCGATCGTCCATGCCGCCGCGTCGCGCCCAACTATTCTCGATCAGCGCGTTAGCGCCGTTGGCAAACTCGAGAATGCATAGCGAATCGTCCTCGGCCTGAGTCTTGTCGCCATGAACGTAGGTGCCCATCTGGCAATAGACGGACTTGATGGGTGACCGGTCCAGAAACCAGTAACAGAACGCGATGCCGTGACAACCCAGGTCCATGAACGCGCCGCCGCCAGAGCGATTGACGTCCCAGAACCATTCGCTGTGCGGACCGAAATGTTTTTCGCTTTGCTTCACCAGATAGATTTTCCCGAAGGCGCCGGCATCGGCCATTTCTTTCGCCTTCAGATATTTCGGCGTGAACACAAGCTCCTCTCCGTACATCAGAAGCACTCCGTGGCGCTTCGTAACGGCGATCATCTCCTCGCCTTCAGCGATGGTCATGGCCAGAGGCTTCTCACAGACAACGTGCTTGCCGGCAGCTGCCGCATCCCTGGTCATTTGCGCATGCAGGCTGTTGGGAGCGGCGATGGTCACCATCTCGATGTCTTTTTCTTTGAGCATCTCGCGGTAGTCGGTGAATACGCGCGGAATGCCGAATTTCCTGGCGAACGCGGCGGCGTTTCCCGGACTGGGGGAAGCGACGGCAACGACTTCGGCTTCGTCCGGCATGATCTGCAAGCGACGTGGCGTGAATATCCGCCTGAAATTGCGATCCGATGATTCCGACCTTTACCCTGCCCTGGTTCGCCATTCGATTTCCGGACTCCTTATCTATGGTCTCTCCGACTGGTCCCAGCGGTTTGATCCTGATGTCGCGAAACCAGATTTCGGAGCCTTCTGCTTCCAGCAGAATCCGTCCGCTGGTCAGCGGGATCATGTGCGCGGGATTATTCGGATCGGGCCGCTGGATGTCACGAGCATTGTTCACGACCCGGCCATTCACCAGATGCGTGGAGCGATCTCCCCGAATAATTACTTCCACTGTATTCCAGCCATCCCGGTTCTCGAAGTCTCCGGACTTCAGTACGCGGAGGCCGTCGCCGGGGGCGCTGCGAACGCGAGTGCAAGTCTGCATGTCATCGTCGTACACAGGCATCGAGGGAGCGATGAAGAAAGCGGTCACCGCCGCGCCGTTGACAATCCACAGATCTCCCACGTCTGTCTCCTCAATCTGACACTCCAGTGATGTCGGGTAGATCGCGTCCGAACCCACCGCAAGGTAGAGTAGTCCGCTGTTTCTTTTGCCCTCCGAAGCGCGTTTGCCGCCCCACTTGTACTCGACATGGATACGGACATTGGAAAAATCCTGGGTCGTGGCGAGATAACCGTTGTCCGTTTCCAGGATATGAATCATGCCGTTCTCTACCTTGAAGACGCCCTTCGGATCTTTATTTTTACCGCTCGAAGCCAGATAGGTGTACCAGCCCGTAAAATCTTTCCCGTTGAATAGAGAAATCCATCCGTCATTTTCCGGCTTATCTTCCGCGGCGGATGCAGAGGGCAGGCCTACAAAAGCTGCGAGAATCAGGCAAAGAGACGAGCGCAAGATCGCCGATTTCATGTTGACCTCGTGTACTTGTTTCCGCGCGACTAACGAGACTTTGGTGTTGGATCATCGCAGCCCACGAACTCCGTCAGCATGCGATTGCCTTTATATTCCAATTCGTCATGAATGCCGATCTTCGAAGTGTAGTAACCGCGAACGGTCAAGCCCTTCAGGTCGCGGAAGAATCGGACTTCGGGAAGATCGGTCATCTGATCGTGGTCCGAAAGGACGGTGAGAACTGCGATCCGTTCTTCAGAGCTGGAATCGACAAAAGATTTTCCGGTGTAGTGCAGGCTCATGAGATCAATCAGGCGAAGCCCTTCATGCCAGAGCTGCTTTTGATTGTCGTCGGTGGTCTCACGCAGCACTTGTTCGATGTAGTCCGCAACCTTGGCGGCCTTGGCTCCGCCGGAGTGGCTGTCTGCGGGAATAATCGTTTCTGACAATTCTTCGACCAAAGTGTGCTGCGCGGGACTAAAGAATCGCGTCCCGGATTTGATCTGGTCAGGCTTCGCATGGGGCGCAGTCGGCGCGGTTTCCGCCTGGGCCAGGGCCGGGAGCGGCAAGAGCGACGCGCCCAGCACCGTAGCTGAAGTTTTCAGCCATTGCCGGCGATCCTGTTTCAGATTGATGGAGTCGTCTTCGTTGATGGACATCGCGTCTCCCTAATTAAAGATTGCCTTTGCCGAGTTCATCGGCCAGATAATCGCACGAACGCCAGCACAACGACATGATGGTCCAGGTGGGATTCTGGCAACTGGCATTTACGAAAGCGCTGCCGTCCACCACGAACAGGTTCTTCACGTCATGCGACTGCTGAAATTGATTGAGAACCGAGGTCTTCGGGTCGTTGCCCATGCGGGCAGTCCCCATTTCGTGGATTGACCAACCCTCGGTGAGGACTCGGCTATTTACATGCACGATTTCGAAGCCGGCAGCCTCGAACATTTCCTGCGCTGTTTCTTTCATGTCTTCGGCCATGCGATGCTCGTTGTCCCCAAACTTGTAGTGAAAACGCAAAGCAGGAATACCCCACTTGTCCTTCACGACAGGATCCAGATCGACGTAATTTTCGTAGCGCGCCAGGACTTCGCCGAATGCCCCCATGCTGACGTAGGAACCCTGGTTCTTGCGCACCTCTTCCTTGAACGACGCCCCGAAGCCGTGCCGGTCCGAGCCTTCCGGGAACATCCTGGCGCCGCTCCCGCCTTCGAATCCGTAGCCACGGATGAACTTGGGGTGCTTCTCGGTAAGATTCCGGAACCTGGTCAGGTAAAAACCTCCGGGCCGGCCGTCGTCAAGCGTAGAAGGCTTGCCCACTAGATCTTTTACCTGGCCGGTGACGCCGGGCCCCATCACGTGCTCGCAGAAATTGTGGCCTACGTGGCCGCTGGAGTTTGCCAATCCATTGGGATAAAGCCGCGATTTTGAAAGCAGCAGCAGGCGGGCGGATTCCAGCGTCGACGCTGCCACGACGACCACCTTGGCGCGGACGGTGTAATCCTTCATCGTCTCGGAATCAATGAAATTCACACCGCTGGCTTTGCCCGTCTGCGAGTCGACCATAACTTCGCGCACCAGCGCATTGGTACGCAGCGTCAGATTGCCCGTGTCCGCAGCCGGGTAGATCAGGCCGGTGGGAGAGTCGAATGCGGCATGAATATCGCAACCGCCTTTGCGTTCGCAGGCGCCGCGCCCAAAGCAACGGCTGCGATACTGGTTGTGCTTCAAGCCGTCGGTGGTGACGCCCGCGCGGTATTGGGTCAGGACCCGGCCCATTTTCTGCACGCCTTGTTTTAGGGTGATCTCGGCGCAGTTCAGTTTGGTGGGTCGCTGAAATATGCTGTCGGGAAGATAAGGGAGGTTTTCCTTCACGCCGGTAATGCCGAGGTACAAATCCACCTTGTCGTAGTAAGGGGCCAGATCGCTGTAGCTGATCGGCCAATCTTCTCCATAGCCGTCGCGGCTCTTCGCCTTGAAGTCGTAATCGGAAAGCCGCAGCGCCAGACGTCCCCAGATATTTGTCTTGCCGCCGAGGCAGCGCGCCCGAACCCACGCATAGTTGGTGCCGGTGAAGGGATTCTCGCGCTCATCGACAACGATGTTCTTGACGTAGTCGGTGCTGCCTATATAGCTGTGAAGATGCTTGGACTTTTCAAAGCCCGGACCGTAGGGAGGATTGCGTATGGTGTATTCGTTAAATGTCAGAGAATGGCGGTCGGGCGGGAGGGCTCCCCGATTGGCGTTGTCATAGGGCCATTCCATCGAGCGCAATTCTTTCTCGATGGGAAGTTTCTTTCCCGCCTCGAGCATCAGGACCTTCAATCCGTGGCTGGTCAGGACATGGGCCGCCATCCCGCCAGCGGCGCCCGATCCGACCACAACTGCATCGTAGGTCTTGGTTAGATCAATTTCACGATCTGCCATCGAGTAGCCCCTTTTTCATCGGCATCGCCCCACATTCTACCCAGGAACTCCCGATGATCGCAGTCGCGGACGAGTGGCACCGAGTGCACTCCGGTTGACCTCCACGCCTGCAAAATGCATTTAACAGCGACCCGCTATCTTTGTCCAGTACGGCGGTCCCGCACAATCTTTCCGCGGCGTTCATTGACTTGCCCATGCATCCCGCCTAACATACTTCGACTCCGTGATTGGCCAAACCATCTCGCACTATCGCATCGTGGAGAAGCTCGGCGGCGGCGGCATGGGCGTGGTTTACAAGGCCGAGGACACGCGGTTACATCGCTTCGTGGCCTTGAAGTTTCTGCCCGATGAAGTAGCTAAAGACACGCAAGCTCTCTCCCGTTTTCAGCGTGAGGCCCAGGCCGCATCGGCCCTGAACCATCCCAACATCTGCACCATCCACGATATCGGCGAAGAGAATGGCCAGGCGTTCATCGCCATGGAGTTTTTGGACGGCCAGACGCTGAAACATCTGATTGGCAACCGCCCGCTTGAGCTTGAGACACTACTGTCGCTGGCTATCGAAACCGCGGACGCGTTGGATGCAGCGCACTCCGAAGGAATCGTTCATCGCGATATCAAACCCGCGAACATTTTCGTGACCAAGCGCGGCGGGCACGCCAAGATCCTCGACTTCGGACTGGCAAAGATCACGGCCAGCAGGCCCAAGGCACCTTCAGATGCCACGGAAACGGGCATACCCGACCCACACCTGACCAGTCCGGGCGCGGCAATGGGTACCGTCGCTTATATGTCGCCGGAGCAGGTTCGGGCGAAGGAATTGGATGCCCGCACAGACCTGTTTTCCTTCGGCGCGGTCCTCTATGAGATGGCGACCGGGGAACTACCCTTTCGCGGGGACAGTTCGGCAGTAATCTTTGAAGCGATCATGAACCGCGCTCCGGTGGCTCCGGTACGTTTGAATCCGGACCTGCCGGCCGAACTGGAACGAATCATCGACAAAGCGATGGAGAAGGACCGCGAGCTGCGCTACCAGCACGCAGCAGACGTGCGCGCCGATCTGAAACGGCTGAAGCGGGAAACGGAGACCGGCCGCGGGGCGGGTGCCAGTTCCGGCGCCGTTCCGGTGGCGCAGGATTCGGCGAGCCTAGCCGGAGGATCGGCTTCAGGGGCGGTTCCTGTCGCGGCGGTTGCATCGGGTTCGTCGCCAGCGGTGAGCGACCCTCAAGTTGCGCCACGGAAGCTTTGGAAGATATTGGTTCCTGCGCTGTCGCTGCTGGTCTCCGTGGCCATCAGTGCCGGTCTTTATTTCCGTTCGCGGCAAGCCGCCCCGCTGACCGAAAAGGACACGATCGTTTTGACGGATTTCTCGAATACGACCGGCGACAGTGTGTTCGATGAAGCGCTCAAGCAGGCGCTCGCGGTGAATCTTGGTCAGTCTCCTTTTCTTAACGTGCTTTCGGACCGCAAAGTGAGCGACACCTTGCGCCTGATGGGACGATCGCCCAACGAGCGTGTGACCCCGGACATCGCGCGCGAACTGTGCCTGCGGACCGGAAGCAAGGCAATCCTGGCAGGCTCCATTTCCAACCTGGGCAGCCACTACGTGATCGGCCTCGAGGCCGTCAGTTGCGGAAGCGGCGACACTTTGGCGAAAGAACAGGCAGACGCTCCGGCCAAAGAAAGCGTTCTGCAGGCGTTGGACAAGGTGGCTTCCAGCTTGCGTGGCAAATTGGGGGAATCGCTGGCCTCGGTCCAGAAATTCGATGTCCCGGTAGAAGCCACTACCCCCTCGCTCGAAGCCTTGAAAACTCTGAGTTTGGGAATCAAGGCGATGCGAGAAAGAGGAGACCCGGAGGCGGCTCCGTTCTTCAAACGTGCCATCGAATTGGACCCGAATTTCGCCCTCGCCTACGTGTCTTTGGGAGTTTCCTATTCCAACCTTGGCGAAGCCACACTCGCGGCTGAAAACATCAAGAAGGCTTACGACTTGCGGGAACGCGTCAGCGAAAGAGAAAAACTGCGCATTTCCCACGCTTACTTTGGCAATGCAACCGGCGAACTGGAAAAGGCGAACCAGGTTTTACAACTCTGGGCGCAGAGCTACCCGCGCGACGCTACGGCGCGCGGCAACCTCTGCAACGCCTACATGACTCTCGGCCAGTGGGAGAAGGCGCTGGTCGAGTGCAACGCTACGATCCCGCTCGACCCTGACGTAATTACAACCTACGGCAACCTCGGCTCCATCTATCTTGCCCTCAACCGGCCAGATGACGCGAAAGCCACCATGGACCAGGCTCGCGCCCAGAAACTGGACGGCGAGTGGCTGCACGAGGTCGCGTACGAGTTGGCATTTCTCCGCAACGACCCGGTAGAAATGGAGCGGCACATTACCTGGTCCATCGGCAGGCCGGGCGACGAAGACCTTATTCTCTCCGTACATTCCGACACTGAGGCCTACTACGGCCGGTTGACGCAAGGCGCGGGACTATTCCCGTCGTGCGGTGGAGTCGGCGCGCGGCGCGGAGTCGAACGAAGCGGGCGCGCTCTGGCAGGCCAATGCCGCCTTGCGCGAAGCCGAGTTTGGAAACGCCGCGGCCGCCCAGCAAGCGATTGCAGCCGCACTGGCGCTTGGCTCCGGGGCGGGACGTGCGAGTGCTCACTGCGCTGGCCTGGGCCCGCGCCGGTGACAACGCTCACGCCAAAGCAGCCGCGGACCAGTTGGACAAGGACTACGCGCAGGACACGATAGTGAAGTTCTATTGGCTGCCCACGATCTATGCCGCGATCAGCAATAACAGCGGCCATGCCGACGAATCGATCTCGCTCCTCGAGGGTGCGCGCCCCTACGAATTGGGACTGCCTCCGCAACTGCAAGTGGGAACGCTTTATCCCATTTTCGTGCGCGGGCAGGCGTACCTGGTGGCGCACAACGGCAGTGCCGCCGCAATCGAATTCCGGAAGATCATCGATCACCGGGGAATCGTGGTGAACTTTCCCGTGGGCGCCCTTGCCCGCCTCGGCCTGGCCCGCGCCTACAGTATGCAGGGCGATACGGCCAGCGCCCGCACCGCATATCAGGATTTTCTCACGCTGTGGAAAGAGGCCGACCCTGACATCCCCATCCTGAAGGAAGCCAAAGGGGAGTACGCGAAGCTGCAGTAGCTGGAAAATTCCTGCCCCGTTGCTGACTGAATCTCTGGTAATGGCCGAATTTGAAATGTAGCCTCTGAGTGGCGTCATCCCGAGGGACCTTTAGTCCCGAAGAATCTCAAGGACCGCTTCTGAACATTCTCATCACCAACCGAATACTTGCCGGTCGCAGTGGCACCGAAATCGTGGTGAGAGATTTGTCTTCAGCGTTGAAGGAACGCGGCCACCATCCCATGGTTTACTCCCCGCAGCTGGGGCCGGCTGCTGAAGAGATTCGCAACCAGGGCATCGAAGTCTACGGCGACATTCGGGAGATCGGCTGCGTACCGGATGTCATTCATGGGCAACACCATCCTCAAACTCTGATCGGCCTGCTACGTTTTCCGAATACGCCGGCAATCTTCGTCTGTCATGACGCCGTCTCGTGGCACGATGATCCTTTAGTATTTCCCAGGGTACTCAGATACGTCGCCGTGGACACGCGCTGCCTGCGACGCTTCGAGGGCAAGCCTCACATTAGGCCCGAGAGTCTCCGGTTGGTCCCAAACGCGGTCGATCTGTCACGCTTTCATCCCCGCCCACCCTTGCCCGAACGCCCCCAGCGCGCCCTGATTTTCAGTAACCGCGCATCGCGGCGGACGCAGGCGCCGGCGATTCAGACGGCGTGCCGGAGTCTGAATATTCCTTGCGATGTGATCGGACTGGAATCGGGAAACAGCACTTCGCGGCCGGAAAGTATTCTGCCGAAGTATGATCTGGTCTTCGCCAAGGCCAGATGCGCGCTCGAGGCCATGGCCGTCGGTTGCGCGGTCGTGGTCTGCGATTTTGGCGGCCTCGGCCAGATGGTAAGACCTCAAACCTTTGCCGAGTTGCGGGCGCTGAATTTTGGCGGAGGAGTTCTCACCCGTCCCCTTGACCCTGAATTGATCGCGAACGAAATTCGGAAGTATGACGCCGGTGAGGCCCAGTTGGTTTCGGCCATGGCTCGCCGCGAAGCGGACCTGGCCCGTGCGGTCGATGAATGGATCGAGATTTATCAGGAGGCGGTCAGTGAGCACGCAGCGGCTGGCAGTCGCCGTGAGGAGGAGCTTTTGGCGCTCGCGGATTACGTCTCCGAATGGGGTTATGATGCCAGAATCGCATGGGAAGAGAAACGCATCGCGCCTTCCCTGGATTGGCCTGTGATAGGGAGCTTGCTAAAGCGCTGGCTCAGAAAACATCGATAGCAAGACTGACCTATGGCGCCGCCTTCATGGCTTTGATGCCGTGCTCACTAGAGCCCCCGGGCATTTGATGTTGAATGCCATAGTCCCGGATCGCATTGAGCAGGGGAGCCATGTGCGACTCGTACCGTATCGTGTAGCTGTACTTACCGGCCGCAACCCGCTGTTCCCCCAATTGTTCGTAATAAGGCCTGTACCCCCGCCAGGTTTCCAGAAACGGATCCGGCACCTGTCTCAGGCATTCAAGTCTGAAATACTCCTCGCCCTTCAGCGCGATGGCCCGTTCGACTTCGTCTCTCATCTCCGCGTAGTCCCTGGCAGCATCCAGTTTGAGCCGGAGGAGTCTGTCTTCCAGTCGCAGATGCCAGCATCGATGGTCATGGTCGATAAGGCCGTTCAGGTCCCACTCCGCCAGGAGAAACTCGTAATTGGCAATGGGTCGGCCAGTCATCACTTGTGCCCGGTAGATCGCGGCGTTCGCGATCTGCCTGCAGATATCGTGCGTGGGATTGAATCCTTCAGCAGCGTCAGCGGCTACGAAGTCGATGTCGTGCTCCGCCAGCGAGGCCGCTAGCCGGTCCACAATCGAACAGAAGAGCGTGATCCTTTGGTGCAAAATCGCGTGGTAGATATCGCCATCCGACAATAAACCAAACACCTCCCCACGTCGCGCTCCTATCCGCCTGAGCAGGTCGGAGGTCGCAGGCAGCCTCGAATACCCCGTAGTGCCTGAGCCGTCGGTGAGGACGTGCACCCGCGGTCTTTTCTCCGCCAGCCATCCCAGGACCCTCAATTCGTGGCCGGGATGGCCCACAAGAACAGCGGGACGCTCGCAGGACGGCAGCTGAGCCCCATCTTCAATACGAAGTCGTATCGGGACCTGGTTTATCGGGAGCCGGTTTATGGAAACCTGCTCCCGCAAGCATTCCCGAGCCACGGCGTTGGCCGGCTTTTGGTTCGTCATCATAGTGGCCGTGTAATTACTGCTGCGTGATGTGGGCATTGGGCGTTCCGCTGCCGCTGTTGTAGTTGTTCCCGAAAGAGGTGAGAAGCCCGTTCGTCCCGGTCATGAGCCCGGTCGTATTGAGAAACACTGAAACCCCTGCCATGCGAATGTTGGATGGCGAGCTCCCGCCGCCCGACTGAATCCCGATCGCGTTGTTACTCGCGGTCGAGTTGGCCATGCTCATCACCGCGCTGCCGCTATTCGCCTGGGCCAGAAAGCCAACCTGGCTGTTGCCCAACGCCTGACTTCTGGTGACGGAAAAGTAAGTGAAGTCCAGGGCTGACACTCCGATGGCGTTGTTGTCGAAGCGCGAATTGTCGATCGAAACCTGCACCGGGGTTCCGGTGGATAAGGCGCTAATGCCGCTCCCCACGTTGTCCTGGCTGGTGGTGTCCTCGACAAAGACAAAGCCGCCGCCGACGAGTTCAACATCAATCCCGTTGTTCATAAAGCCCGCGATGGCACAATGCTCGACGTGAAGCGCTTTGCCTGACGTGAACTTGACACCATTGAGCCCCAGACCGTTTCCCTGAATCGACAAATTTCTCAAGGTAACAACATTGCCAGGCTGAGCCACGATCGAGACACCGTTGGTACCGTTCACCAGCAGCGAGGCAAGCATTCCTCCTCCGTCAAGCGTGATCGACTTCGTGATCGTGACTCCGCCAAATCCGCCCGGATCCAGGGCGTCAATCTCGCCGCCAGCGGCTGTCTTGGAGATGGCACCGGCAAAGGTCTTGCAGGGCGCGGTTCGGCTGCAAGGGTTGGCATCGTCACCCACACCTGATATCCAGGTTCGGGTTGCTTGGGCTTGGGCCACAGAGCCGGCCCCCACAGTAATAACGAGAATGGAGATCCACAAGGCGAAGCTTTTCATGACTGGCTCCCGGAAGGCATAATCGTTGTGGCGCTTGGGTTAAGTGCAAGCTTCTAGCTTCTGGCTTCTAGCAAACACGAACCACGTAGGGCAGGTGTCCTCACCTGCCCGGCCGGGCGAACGCTCGGCACCTCTACGGGGCGCGGCATCAGCCACGGTCAGACGCTGTTGCACGATGGGGGCCAAGTCCGATGTCAGAACGCAGACGGCCGGAAAGTTCGGAAGATGAAGAAGTCGTGCCGATCATTCGGCGCAATTGTCGATGTAGGTGCCGATCCTTCGGCCTTTCGTTGCTCGCGCAGCAGAATCGCTACGAAGAAGTAAGTTGGACGGGCGCCGCAACACGATTTGGACGCCTCGACTTTCCAAAAGGGGAAAAATGTTAGCCCGATACGGAACCAGCTTTAGTCAAACTGGCCTCTCTTCTCGATAAGCAGCCACGATTGCCGGTGGGTTTCGTCCCGAGTCAACTTCGAAAGGTTCAGCCCCCGAAGTTCGCACTCTGCCCTGATCCACTTGAAGCTATGGCGGATGCATCCCGGAACATTCGACTCATGACTGGTGCCGTACCACTTGTCCCCGCGATAGTCTCTCCTGAGCCAATCCGCCGGCAGGTAAGTTGTCAGGAATTTACCTTCATCGGTCGAATCTCGCCGAAATCCGTCGAGCATCGCCTGTATCTGTGGTTTTGACGCATGCGTCCATATCGAATAGGCCAGAAAAAAATCGAACTTGTCGGAGAACACTGAGGTATCGAAGTTCGAGTTGCTGTCGAATCGCGGTCGCTTTCGTTCCATGCTCCCCGGGTCGAGAATGCTGTGAATTCCGATCTGCAAACGCTCCCGATGCGGTTCGATCCCGCAGTAGCAGTCCGGATCCAGAAAACCGATGATCCAGTAACCGGCACGCAACACACCGCAGCCGATGTCCACCAGCTTTGAGCCGGGACGCAAACCGGCCCGCTGCAGATAGCGAAACTGTTCCCTGCCGCCCGCTTCGAAATCCTTGACTGGGATGCCAAGAAACTTGTCCTTGGCCAGCATTTCGAATTTTTCCTGCAGCGTCATGCGATTCGTGGTCTCTGTGATCAGCAGCTTCCCTGCCATCGGGGCCCAAAACGGGGCACGAAAAGAAAAAAGCGAAAAGCAGTCAAGCTGCCTCCCGCTTCTTCAGGCCTTTTAGGCTGCGAAACCTAAGGATCGCAGTTGAGCTACTTCAATGTGATTTCGCGGGTCAGGATACTCGTGACCACCCGTACGTTTTGCACCCGCTTGTCCACAACCTGCTGCTCTTTGCCCTTGTCCCCATATTGTTTCATGCGGAGATCAAGGACTTTTTGCGCCAGGCCGTCGAGGGCCGCGAAGTTTTTGTAGCTGAGGGTGTAACCAAGGTCCCAGTCATCGGGATTGGCTTTCGTTGAATTGAGGAAGATACCGTAATCTACGATCAGTCCCGCCTTTTTTTCCGCGTCCCAGACCGGCTTGATGTTGTTTTTCAGGTCGTCCATGAACGCATTGAAATGTCCGGGCAATATCTGAACCAGGGTGACGCGGGTGACCCCTCCCTCGGTATATTGGTCTTGTGCGACTGCCGAGGCGACACCCATTAAGCAGAGACAGAACGCCACAACTCCGAACCGAATAGCGTGTTTCATATTGATTTTCCCCCGTGAATTAGCGACGCCGGAGTCTAACCGAGCACGTGGGTCGTCGTAAAGCCCTGTGGAATAAGCAGACGGAGGAATCTGCCCCGGTCGTTCTTCACGGTACCACCCCAGGCCCTGATCGATGCACTGGCTTGCGAGAAACTTGTCAAAGAACGACAATCTCGGACGACGTTTGGCTCGAGGCGAAGGGAGTGGTGGAGATGTTTGCAAAACGATTCTGGATATCGGGCTCCGTACAGCTTGTTCTGGTTCTTTTCTCTGGGGCGCTCGCCGTTTGCCAGACCCCGTCCCCTGCGCTGCTCGTTCTTGAAAAAGAGGACAAATCGCTGGCCATCGTCAACCCTGCCACTCTCAAGATTGTGGGGCGCGTGCCCGCCGGCGAAGATCCGCACGAGGTCGTAGCCAGCCCGGACGGAAGCCGGGCCTACATCTCCAACTACGGTGGGTTCCGGACACCGCAGAACACTCTGTCGGTTGTTGATCTGTCGTCGCAAAAGGCTTTACCGGCGATCGGTCTGGGACCCCTTCGCGCGCCGCATGGCCTGGAAATGCTGAACGGGAAAGTGTATTTCACGGCCGAGGGCAGCAAGGTGATTGGCTGTTACGATCCAGAGAGAAATCAGCTTGAGTGGGTACTGGGTACCGGACAAGGCCGGACACACATGCTCAAGCTCAAGCCTGACCTGAGCGCGATCTTCACCGCTAATATGAGCTCGAACACGATCAGCATTTTTGAGCTGGACAAGAATGCCGATTCCTCCGGCTGGATGGAGAACAACATCCCGGTCAGCCCGGCGCCGGAAGGCTTCGATGTGTCGCCTGATGGAAAGGAATTGTGGGCAGCCTCCCATCAGGAGATGGTCACGATCATCGACATCGCAACCAGGAAGGTAGTGCAGACCATCGACGTTCACACCAAATTTGCCAACCGGCTCAAGTTCACGCCCGATGGCAAGGACGTTCTCATCTCCGATCTTGGTAACGGAGACCTGATCGTGCTGGATGCCGGCTCCCGCAAAGAAATAAAGAGAATAAGTCTCGGACGCGGCTGTGCAGGCATCCTTATTGTGCCCGACGGATCGGTCGCATACGTTGCGGTGAGTGCCGACAATAACGTCGCGGTGGTTGACCTGAGGACGCTTTCCGTGACTGGTCGCATCCCGACCGGAAAAGGACCGGACGGACTTGCCTGGGTGGTCAGGCAATAGCCGGTACTTTCTGCAAAAGCCGGGCTTGCTCAACCCGCACTAGAATAAGCGTCGCGTTCATGATTGGCGGAGCTCCTGTCGCGCCAAGGAGTAACGACATGCCCAGCATGCGGTCATGCCTCCAACGAGGCACTGTTCCCGCTGAAACCACAGCGGCGAATCAAACCAGACCGCGGGCGAGTCACCTGCGTCCACATAAAAGAGACGTCAAGGCTGAGTTACATCCGTAATCTATTGCCCAGCACCAGCCCTCCCTACAATTAAAGATTAAGCGTGGAATGCCGATACACGGCAATTCTGAGCAAGGCTGTATTCCGAGCGCTGGGGTGGTGTGGGTTGGCGTCGCTCAGTCCAATGACGGGGTATCTTCGTGAAATGTCGGGTTATAGCTGTCCTGGGCACGCGACCGGAAGCCATCAAGCTGGCCTTGGTGATTCACGAATTGCGCCGCCGTTCGGAAGAGTTTGAGACTGCGGTGGTGCATACCGGTCAGCATCGCACGATGCTCGACCATGTTCTCCAGTACTTCAAAATCAAACCCGATTTCGACCTGGATGTGATGCGTCCTAACCAGACGCTCAACTCCCTTACCGCGCGCGTGTTGGACACGGTCGAAAATGCCTGCCACCGTTTTGAGCCCAATATTGTCTTGGTGCAGGGTGATACCACCACCGCGTTTGCATCGGCTCTGGCCGCTTACTATTGCAAGATTCCGGTGGGCCACATCGAGGCCGGGCTGCGCAGTCACGATTTGTACAATCCATTTCCCGAGGAAGCCAACCGCCGGCTGGCAGCGGTGCTGACCGAGATCCACTTCCCGCCGACCGTCCTGGCGCACGACAACCTGCTGGCCGAGGGCGTTCCGGCGGACAAGATCGTGATCACCGGCAACACCGTGATTGATACTCTACGCGAACTCAGCCAACTGCCTCATTCCTGGGAAAACACACCTCTGGCTGGCATTCCTACTGAAGGTTATCGCCTGGTTCTGGTGACCTCGCATCGACGGGAATCTCTGGGTAAAGACCAGGAGAATATGTGCCTCGCCCTCAAGGATTTGGTCAGTCAGCATCCTGACATTCGCGTCGTCTATCCCGTTCATATGAATCCCAATGTCCGCAGCACAGTCAATGCGTTGCTGCAAAACACTGACCGGATCCACCTGACCGAGCCGCTGGACTACATCACTTTCGTCAGCCTGCTGCGCCGTTGTTTTCTGGTGCTGACCGATTCGGGCGGAGTTCAGGAAGAGGCGCCCACTTTCGGCAAACCCGTGCTGGTGCTGCGCAATCTTACCGAACGTCCGGAAGCTTCGCAGTTTGGCATGGCCAAGATCATCGGAATGTCGCGCGAGGGGATAGTCAAAGAGACGAACCGGTTGCTGAAAGATGAAGACGCCTATCAGGACATGTCGGAGGGCAGCAATCCCTACGGTGACGGGCACAGCTCGCAAAGAATTGTGGAGGCGCTATACCGTTGGCATCACAAGAAGACCCCTCTGTTAGAGCCTGACAAACAATTCAAGGTACCGCCCAGACCAGCTCCCCGGCGACGGAGGAGTGACCTCTCGGAAAGCGCCGGAAAAGCGGCCGCCGCGGGTAAGGAGTGACGGCCCGAACTCTGCCTTGCCGTCATAGTTGCGCGCCATGATTTACGTCCTCTACTCCATCGTCTTCATGATCTGCATCTATACGGCCCGTCATTACTGGTTCACTCTGAACCGGCTTTTCGGCGTCCAGCGGCATCCCTACATCGATATTGACACAGCCTCCTGGCCACTGGTGACCGTACTCGTGGCAGCTCACAACGAGGAGAAGGTCATCGCCAACATTCTCAGCGCGTTGATGACGGTCAGCTATCCCGAAGACCGCATGCTGGTGATTCCGGTGAATGACCGCTCAACCGACGGGACGCGGGCGATCATAGACGATTTTGTTGGGCGGTTTCCCGGGCGCATTCAACCTTTCCATCGCGCCGGCGGAAAGGGCGGGAAAGCGGCGGCGCTGAAGGATGCCATGGAGTTGGTGAAGACCGAAGTCATCCTGATCTTCGACGCCGATTACATTCCGGGCGCGGGTCTGATTAAACAACTGGTAGCGCCCTTCTTTGATCCCGAAGTTGGCGGCGTCATGGGCCGCGTAGTGCCCCTGAATGTCGGCACCAACCTCCTGACACGCCTTCTGGATCTGGAGCGCACGGGTGGTTATCAAGTCGACCAGCAAGCCCGCATGAATCTCCGCCTGGTGCCGCAACATGGCGGCACGGTGGCTGGAGTCAGGTTGAGTGCATTGCGGGAGGTGGGTGGCTGGAACGACAAATCTCTGACCGAAGACACCGACCTCACCTATCGTCTCCTGCTTCATGGATGGAAGACCGCGTATCAGAACCGGTCTGAATGCTACGAGGAAGTGCCGGAAACGTGGGCAGTCCGCACTAAGCAGATCATGCGGTGGGCGAAGGGGCACAACCAGGCTATGGCCACTTACGGTTTCCGCCTCTTGCTCGGGAAGCATCGAGCCACCCTGCGCGAGCGGATCGATGGCGCGTTGTTGCTGGGAGTGTATGCGATGGCTCCCATCACGCTGGTGGGTTGGGCGCTTGCGCTGGCCGTGTTCTTCCAGGGCCTGGCTCCCCTTCATGGTGTGATCGCGTTGTTCTCTTTGACGGCTTACGCTGCGCTGGGCAACTTGGCCGCATTTTTCGAAATAGCGGCCGCCGCCCGGCTCGATGGGACGCGTCCGCGTATCTGCCTCCTGCCCTTCCTGATTCTGGGTTTCGCCGTGAGCATCTTCTCTGTCTCTCGGGCCGCGCTGTCGCAGCTATCCGATCTTGTGACCGGCGCAGAACTCCATTGGGACAAGACCGAGCGCTTCCGGAAGGTATTGTGAATCCCTATCTTGCAGTGGCCGGGCTGATCTTGTTCGTCGGCGTGATGTTCATGCTGCCGCTGGTTCCGGCGCTGGTGGAACTGAAGCGCAAGTCGGACGCGCTGCCGCTGAACGTGATTCAGCAACATGCGGGAGAAATTCGTCATTTTGCCAACAGCTTTCGAACCTATATCCAGGGCCTGCAGCCAGCTCTGCAGCAGTGTGTTTCCTCGGGAGCGACCGTCAGCGGTACGTTGCCCGACGGCGTCCAATATCTGGCGCTCGACCGCTGTGAAGATCCGCAGGCGCTTCCCATCCAACAACCGGGCGCAATCTGCCCGGTGACGATTGCCTCGGCCTCTGACATTGCTGTGCCGCCCGAGACCACCTTCGTGAGGGATATCTACGCCGGAGGGCGGTTCCGGGGTGGGGACAATAACAGCTACCGCGCCATTCTGGGAGAAAAGGATGTTGTCCTGGGCCGTAACAGCCGAGTGACGCGTTGGATTCATGCGGTGGGAGAGTTCGCGGCAGACCTGGGGTGCGGCCTCGCCGGACGTGTTTCCTCGGATTCAAGCATCCGGCTCCAAACCGCGTGCAGCTTTCTGCGACTGAATGCTCCACAGATTGAAACTGGTCCTGCGCGGGGCGGAGAAGATTCGCTGCTGCCGAACCTTGAAGACCACGAAGTCGAAACTCCAGAAACAGTCCAGCGCTTCCTCTATGACGGAAACTTTGAGGTCCAGGCCGGCGAGCTTGTCACCGGAAACATCGTGGCGCGAGGCAAATTGCGCATCGGCTCGGGTGCGCGCATTCAGGGCAGCGTGAAGAGTGTAGGGGACATGGTCATTGAAACGGGTGTCTCCGTGCAAGGCAGCGTGATCAGCGGGAAGCAAATGCACATTGGCCCCGATTGCATCCTTCATGGACCTGTCGTTGCCGAACGCACTTTACTCATCGCAACCGGAACTCGATGCGGAAGTTTGAGCCATCCCACCACGGTGAGCGCCCCTCGGATGAAAGTAGAGGAAGGTGTCGCCGTGTTTGGCACATTGTGGGCCCGTGAACATGGCGAGGTGGTGGCCGCCCCATGAAGCGCCGAGTCATCCTCGCGGCGGCCTGCCTGGCCCTTGTGCTGCTGTCATGGCTGTGGATCATGCATGGCCGGTCCCGTTCAACCGCCGACCGCTTGCTGCTCCTGGTGCCCGACGGAACCAGCTTGTCTGATCCCAAGGTCACCGTGTGGACCGATGCGGGCAGCGAGGAAGGACTGCACGTAGTGCCGGTGCACGATTCCGAGTTCCTTCGACCTTTCCTGGGAGAATCTCGCTGCGCGGGAGTGATTCTGCCCGATTCGATCCATCAGCAGGCCAGTGACGCTTTCATCGGCACCCTGCATCGTTTTGTCGCTGAAGGCGGAAAACTCATGCTGGTCTACGACGCCGGCACCTTCTCGCTCAACAACCGTTATGCAGCGGGACGCTCTCGCTTGTCGGACCTGGCCGGTGTGGACTATGCCCTCTATGACAGCCTGGGAGACCGGACCACCGAGTGGGGAAACGTCGCGGGCACGAATGCGATCGTCAGGCAGATGGACATACCGCCGGGAAAATATTATCCCTTCTCGCCGGAACAAGGCGCTTCCGACGAAACGCCAGCTCCGGATGCATCCACTCAGGCAGCCGCTAAGATTCAGCTCAGGCGCTACAAGTACGGAGACCTGGAATATCCCAGCTTCGTAACTTCAGGCCCATACTCCGGCCAGATCCTGTTCCAGTCCAAGGCCGGGATCGTCGCGGGTGAGCATCCTTATCAAGCGGGATCCGTGCTTTTCGTCAACCTGCCGCTGGGCTACCTCAAAGGCAACACGGATGGCCTGCCGATGCATGCCTTCCTCAAGTACTTCGCGAAGCGAGTCTTAGCATTGCCGTATTTGGAGTCCGTGCCGGACGGAGTTGGAGGGTTGGTCCTGAACTGGCATGTCGACTCCAATGCCGCGATCAAACCGCTGCAGCAGATTAACTCGTGGAGTCTGCTCCAGCAGGGGCCGTATTCGATTCACATCACCGCCGGTCCCGATGCCATGGCAATCGGAGACGGCAGGGGCTTTGATGTTGAGCACAATCCCGTCAGCCAGGGACTGATTCACGAATATGAAGGCCTCGGGCACGAAGTGGGTAGCCATGGAGGCTGGATCCACAATTACTTTGCATCGCACGTCGACAAGGACGACCCCAAGAGCCTGGAACAGTTCCTGGCGCTGAACAAAAATGCGCTCGAGCATGTCACCGGAAAACCGGTGGTTGAGTATTCCGCTCCCGACGGTAATCAACCAGTCTGGGTCACGCAATGGCTGGAGTCGCACGGCTTCGTCGCCTACTACTTCACCGGTGATACCGGAATGGGTCCAACCGAAGGCTATCGCGGTGGAACCCGCGAAGGCCACAATATCTGGGCATTTCCCATGCTCCATCTGGATCGGGCTGCGGGCTTTGAGGAAATGACCGCCGAAGGATATTCCGATCCCGAGGTGGGCCGCTGGCTGGATGCAATCACAGAATTTGCAGCAGACCACCAATCCGCCAGGCTGATCTATTTTCATCCCCCCGGAATTCTGGCGTATCAGCGGATTGTGGAGAAATGGCTGCGCCAAACCGCTCGCATGCGAGCCAACGGAACCTTTCGCTGGTACACCATGACCGCACTCGCAAACTTTCTAAACTCGCGCAAGCAGGTGGATTGGCAAGTCTCGACTCACGGGCAGCTGGTGAGTTTCAGGGCGACTCACCCCCAGAGCCTGGAGCACGCGACCTGGCATCTGCCGTCAGCCAGATTTGCCGAGCCAAGGATTATCCAGGGCTCCGCGAAAGTAATCCGGGACCAGGATGCCTGGCGGATCGTGGCCGGCCCAGGAACCATGCTGCAATTCGAGACCCAGGACATTGGCCAGTCAAAGGGGATGACGAGATGAGAGCTACTGACTACCAGCGTCGTCTACTCGCAACGTCCATCCGGATAACCTGTCCCCTGATCTTCATTGTTGCATTCGTGAGCGTTGCTTTCGTGTGCGCCGCACATGCCCAGGAGAATGCCGCCTTGCCGAGCCCCACACAGGCCAGTCAACAATCGCCAGCTGAAGAGGCCCCACCCGCAGAAATAAAGTTGCTCACCAACTATGTTGAGGGCGGTGGCGATTATCTGGCCCTGACCGACGGCTTTGGGAATTGGACCGGTGGATATGCCCGCGGCGTGGTCACGCAGAAAAATAACATCTGGAATGCCGAAATCAACGGACAGCGGGAATTTGGCGATGCGGGAGTATATTTCGGCGTTGGCGACACCTACAACTTTAACCCCGACTGGTACGGCTCGCTCACTCTGGGCTCCAGCGCTGGAGGTTTCTTCTGGCCGCGCTTCCGGGCGGATGGATTCATCAATAAGAAGTGGCTGGGACGGCGGCAGATGATCTCGACTCTCGGCTTCGGTTATTACGCCGCCAAAGACGTCCACCGGGACCACAGCTTTTTCGTTGGCTCTACTTACTACTTCGAGAAACCGTGGATCCTCGAAGGTGGCGTTCGCTTCAACG
This sequence comes from Terriglobia bacterium, assembly GCA_963841075.1. Taxonomy (GTDB): domain Bacteria; phylum Acidobacteriota; class Terriglobia; order Terriglobales; family Acidobacteriaceae; genus JAIQFF01. Next base: position 84,699 of record CAWJBA010000018.1, on the reverse strand, counting down.
TCAGCAATCCGGGATCGGTCTTTTCTCCGGCCGGATTTGTCGCCGTGACCCAGGGCCGTAACCTGCAGCATTACATCACCGTACGGGCTGGCCTTGGCAAAGAGGCGTATCAACTGATCGGGCCAACATCAACCATTACGGACTTTCACAGCCAGACGTTGACCGTTACATGGCGCCAGTGGATCGGTCCGCATTGGGGCATCAACGTAGTAGGGGATTACTATCACAACCCAACCTATATAAGAGGTGGCAGCAGCTTTGGATTCTTCAAGGAGTTTTGAGAGCCACGACAGCAATGTATCCGGTCCCTTGAAGGGGGCGGAGCCGGTCCGCGTCCGCGGACATCGCGGCGGTGTCATCTCCATGCACCGTGCCCTGACCCAGTTTCGTCTCGGCACCATGAACCTGATTGTCGCAAGTTGTCTCTTTGTGTTCTTCTCCTTCGCCTGGGTGGTCCTGCTGCCGCTGGTTTGCCGCCTGTGGACCAGTATCTTCGCGTTCGGAATTCGATCGCTGCCTTTGCACGCGGAACTCGGTCTGGCGGAGCATCACTGGACGCGCTTTCTCAGTTTCGATATTCCCTACCTGAAGATGGAGCCTGTATTACCGAGTGCGCAAATCTGGTGGCTCACTTGTGCGATCACTGCGCTGATCTTCGTAGCCACCTACTTTATTTCCCAGAGATTCATCCCTCTCGTCTATCTCCTGCGGGCCGTCTTGCTGGTGCAGACAATTGCGCTGTTGTATTTCGCATTTATTCCCGCCAGTTTTCCGCACACCCCGGAGAGTTACCTGGCGGGGTTCGTAACCTCCGGAATGGTTTTGATCTCATTGCTGCCTCTCGTCTTCGGTTTGACCTACTACATTTTCGACTTCGGCCTGCCGAGGAAGGCGCTCCTTACGTCGATGACGATGGTCCATCTGGCGCTGTTTCTGCCCTTCCAGGTGCTTCTGCAAGCATTGGTACTGCAGAAAACCGTGCTGTTCATGCCGGTCCTCTACATTATCTTTGGCATGCCGGTTGACGTCATGCTGGTGATCGGCTTCTACTCTTGGGGGATGACCTGGTCGTTCAGGTCCGAAGCCGCCTAGGCGCGCAGCCACAGAATGGTGGCTGGAGAACTCCGTCAGACATGCCCATTAGGCGACTCGCCATCGTCCGACGCACAGTGGCGCTTGCACGGTAATTCCTATTTGCGTGCCCGGCCGGGTCAGCGCAGTTCCGGGTGCGGCTCCGCCGTTTTTGCCTGGATCTCTACAGTTCCGGCGCTCAGGCCGGAAGCCGTGCTGGTCAGATGAATCGGGCCGCCCTGTCTCGACACGCGGACTACAACCAGCGCCCGTCCCTGGAAAAGCTTGCGCCGGTCACCCTGGTACGGCGCAGTGTCTTGGCCGTCTCCATTTCCCACCGCCGCAATCACTCCCGGCCCACTGATCGCAAACTCAACCTCCTGGTCCGAGTCCGATTGGAATCTGCCCTCTGAGTCCAGAGCCTCCACGGTGATAAAAGACAAATCCTGGCCGTCCGCCTGAAGCGTCGTGCGGTCCGCGGTCAGCCGCAATCGCGCCGCCTTGCCGGTAGTAGTAAGAACGCTCTCCGCGACCGCGCGATCACCCCGTACTCCCACGGCCTTCAATGTGCCCGGAGCGTAGGGGACGCTGAACACTGCCTTAAATTCTTGTTCGCGGCCGGTTGGCTTTTCGCCGATGAGTTTGTCATTGAGGAAGAGCCGCACCTTTTCGGCGCCGGAGTAGACTTCCACCTGCATCTCCCTGCCTTCCTGTCCCGTCCAGCTCCAGCTCGGCAGCGTTGGATAAGTCGCCCATCCCGTGGCGATGATCTTCTTTCCCTCCGGTTCAGGGAGACGGACGGTGGCATAAACGCGATCACCGCCGTTCCACAAGATATCCCGATAGTAGGACTGCGGCTTCCGATAGCCGGTCAGGTCGAGATCTCCGCACTGGGCCGCGTGCCACGGATATCCGTGAAATAACACCGACATCGCGGCTTTCATGGCTGGATCCGCTTGGCCCTGGTTCATCGTGGCCGTCATATCCACGCCATTTGCCATTCCAAGGAACATCTTGTCCACCGTCGCCGCGGTCATCATTGTGCCCATGATCTGCTGTCCGATCTGGGCTTCTTCCGGAGTGCCATAAGACCACGCGCCGATGCCGGACTCGCCCAGATAGTCCATGGCAGTCCAGGCAAAATCACCGATCACATAAGGATTGTCCTGTGAGACCTCCCATAACGGAAAAACCTTCGCCGGAAACGACTCGGTCGTCAGCATGATTCGCTTTGGCAACTGGCGATGATCTTCCGCATAAGTTGGAAGGATGTTGTAGTTGTAACCGGTGATGTCGAGCTGCAAGAACACAGCTTCCGCGGTGGTTGAGGTGGTAGTTCCGGGAAACGCCAGCGTCAGCGGCCGCGTACTATCGAGCGATCGCACCAGATCGGCTAATTGCTTACCCATCGCTCCGCCCCGTTCAACCTCCAACTCGGGAATTTCATTGCCGATTCCCCAGATCACAATGGACGGATGGTTGCGATCGCGAAGGACCATCGCCGAGATATCGCGCTGCCACCACTCATCAAAGTCGCGGCCATAGTCGAACTTGACCTTGCTTGCCTTCCAGGTATCGAAGGGTTCATCGAGGACGAGCAAGCCGAGCCGGTCGCACGCATCCAGAAATGCAGGTGACGGTGGGTTGTGGGCGGTTCGCACCGCATTGTGTCCAGCCGCCTTCAGCAGCTCTACCTTGCGTTCCTCAGCCCGGTCGAAGGCCGCGGCTCCAAGCGGGCCGTTATCGTGGTGAACGCTGCCGCCGGTGAGCTTGATGCTTTTGCCGTTCAGCAGCAGCCCCTTTTCCGCGGACCACGAAAGCGATCGGATACCGAACGGGGTTACGACTTCGTCCACAACTTTGCCGTTCTTCAGCACCTGCGTGGTCGCCCGGTACAACGCAGGCGACTCCGGAGACCACAGCGCGGGATTGGCGACGGCGACCTCTTGCGCTTGCTTCGACATCTTTTCCCGGTGCGATCGTTACGTTCGACTCTGTGCTCCCGGCCGACTTACCCGCCCGGTCTTCGAGCGTGGTCTTCACGGTGACTCTCGCCGGTTCGGATGACTCATTCGCCACCCGAGTGCGCAGCGAAACCTTCGCCGCGCGATCAGAGACTTCGGGCGTGGTAATAAACACTCCCCATCGAGCCACGTGCGTGGGATCTGTGACAACCACTCGCACATGCCGGTAGATGCCGGACCCGCTGTACCACCGGCTGTTCGGTTGCTCCGAATTGTCCACCCGCACCGCCAGCACATTGGGCCCCGAGAAATCCAGTCCCGGCCTAAGGTCAAAACCGAAACTGGTATAGCCGTACGGATGTGTCCCCAGCTTGCTCCCGTTCAGATACACGGTGGCGTCTTTGTACACCCCATCAAACTCGACGCTCACCCGCTTTCCTTTCCAGTCCTGGGGAGCGGTAAACGTCTTGCGATACCAGCCTGTGCCCGCAGGGAAGAAGCCACCGCCGGAACCGGTTGGATTGTCTTTGTCAGGAGCTCCTTCAATGCTCCAGTCGTGCGGAAGATTTACCGTGCGCCATGATCCATCTGCGAATTGGCGCGCCTCCGCGCCGCTCGGATCACCGAGCAGGAATCGCCAGCCGGAATCCGCGTCCAATTCCAGCCTGGAAGTCCGTGCTTGTGCTGCGTTCGCCGGAATCGTCCGAAATGAAGCCAGGACGGCGCAGATTGCGACTACTCGGCAGAAGTTCAGCTCCAATTTGTAGCTCCTTCACTGCTTCTTCATGAATCCTGTGTGCTCGAAACTCCAGAGTATATTCCTGCCATTGGAGCGTGACGCATGAACGCGCGACCTATTTGTCCTCTTCCATTATGGCTAGGTCCCATGCGGCAAGGCTAACACTGCTGCCCTGAGCAACGGCGTGGCCGGTGAGCAGATCGCGGCTCGCTGCGTAGGCGTAGGTGAAGTTCGCCGGCGCAGCAGAGTAGTTCAGATAGTAATGGATCCGTTTGCCGGCTTGATTGATACCGTGCTTGACTCGCACTGGTCCCGGAACCTTCTGGTCGGAACTAGTGAGGCCGGCCTCGCGAAGAACATCAAGAACAATGGCCTGCTGGAGCCCATCCGAGAGCGCGGTGCCTTCGTACGTAAGCGTGCCCGAGCCGAACTGGTTGCGAGTGATGGCCGGCCAGCGTCCGAAGAATGGATGATCGTAGAAAGCGAGCGGTTTGGCCGACGTGGGCAGGAGGAACTCCGCCCAGCTGCTGACCTTATTATCGGCGGGAGAGACATGCCACGGGTTGTCTTTGAGCGCCAGCGGGTGCTCGAGGTTGGAGAACTCCTGATAGGTGAAGCCGGCTGCTTCGCGCAGCGGGCCAGGTGCGCGCTCCCAGCGGACAGCGGAATTCTCATTGGTGAAGCCGCTCTTGAACGTCATAAGGACGTGGCCTCCGCCGTGAACGTAATCGGCGATCTTCTTCAGCAGGGCGTCATCGGCAACGTAAAGTGCAGGAACGATGAGAAGTTTGTAGGGCGAGAAATCGGCGGTCTCCGGAAAGACAAAATCGGCGCCCACGTTCGCCTGATAGAGGGAGCGGTGCAGCTGCGAGAGGATGGCGTTGTAGCCGCCCGCGGCTTTACCGGGCACCCATCCCGGTTCCTGTTGACGTTCGAACGGCATGAAGCTGATCGCGTTGGACGAATCGACGCTGTAGAGGATCGCCACCTGATTTTTGATTTCGAGGTTGACGATCTCGGGACCGACCTTCTGCAGTTCATGCGCGATCCGTGAAACCTCGGCGTAGGCGCGGTTCGGTTCGAGGTCGTGGCTCAAGACTCCTTTCCAATAGGTCTCCTGACCGGCGTGGATCGAGTGCCAGTGCCAATATTCGACCATATTGGCGCCGGAGGAGAGATCGGTGTAGACGTCGAGTCGCATCTGGCCGTCGTAGGGTGGGAACTGCCCGGCCGAGTCCCAGCCCAGCGTCTGCGCATTGGTTTCCGTCACCAGGAAATTCTGGTGTTTGAGGGAGCGGGAGAAGTCGCCCTGCAAAGCCTGCCAGGCTCCGTCGAGATGGTCCTGTGAGCCGTGGTAAGGATTGTTGGCGACGACATCGAGGGACTTGGCGACCTCGACCTCGTTGACATCGAGCTTCATCATGGAGCCGTAGTCCTGGGTCACGAATTGGTCCGGGCGGCGGGACTTGCGGACGAGCGCAGCCTGAAAGGCGAGAAAATCTGCAACCCGCATTTGCTGCCAGCGAGACCATTCAAGTTTGTAACTGGTACTGGTGGCATTGTCGCGGGTCGGCATGTCGGCCCAATCATTCACGTCCTGGCCCCAGTAGTTGAGAAACCAGGCCTTGTTGAGCGCGTCAGTGGTGCCGAACTTTTTCTTCAAATGGTCGACGAAGCCATCGAAGACATCGTCATTGGAAGCGCCGTAGGCGGCGGTCTCGTTATCGATCTGCCAGCCGATGACCGCCGGATTGTCTTTGTAGTGCGCGACCAGGTTGGTGATGACGCGCTCGGCGTAGAAGCGGAATTTCGGGTTGTCGGTGTCCATGTTCTGGCGCATGCCGTAGCGCACCGAAGCTCCACCCAGCGGGCGGGCGTAGAACTCGGGATGGGCCTTGGCCATCCAGGTCGGCATCGAGTACGTGGGAGTGCCCATAATGACCTTGATCCCGGCCTTGCCCATGGCGTCGACCACGCGGTCCATCCAGGCGTACTCGAAGACTCCATCTGCGGGCTCCCAAAGACTCCATGTTGACTCTCCCATGCGAACCACCGAAATGCCGGCCCCTTTCATGAGGGCGACGTCTTTCTCCAAACGACCGGGCTGGAGATCGGCGGGCATGTACTCGTTGTAATACGCAGCTCCGTAGAGAACATTAGGCAGCAACGCTCCAGGAGGCGGAGCGGGGTTCTGTGCCGCCGCGGCCAGGGACGCCAGACTGAAAGCCAGGAACGTGCTGAGACGATGGGTAAGGCAGCGAGTCAATCCGACAGGCCGAGCGTTCATAGATGCCTCCTATAGCTACGTAAGGAATATACCCGTTGCGTTGCGCCTTGCGCCGAAACCTATCTTCGCTTACTTCGTCAAAGTACAATGCTGTTGATTATGCGGATGGTCCTGGACATCCTGGCGCAAATCCTGCGCACCCTGTGGGCGCACAAGCTGCGCTCGTTCCTTACCATGTTTGGAGTTGCCTGGGGTGTGGGATCGCTGCTGCTGCTGGTCGGTCTGGGCGAAGGCTTCCGTTCGGGAAACAGGCGCGCGCTCTCTGAATTTGGGGAAAACATCATGTTTATCTTCCCCGGACGGGCCCCGGCGGTGGCCGGCAGCATGAACTCCGCCCGCAACTATCTCCTTACTTATCAGGATTATACCGATATCCGCAAGGAGGCGCCCCACGTCCTCAATGCGTCGCCGGTCCTGGCCCGCGATGACATGCACGCGGTCAGCGAATTCGCCAACGCCAATGGGCAAATTTTCGGCGTCGAGCCGCAGTACAACAAGATCCGGTTCCTTCCCCTCAAGCAGGGACGCTGGTTCAACGAATTGGACGAAACTCAGAGGCGCAACGTAATCGTCCTGGGCGACGAACTGACCCACAACCTCTTTTCCGGACGTCCCGCCCTCGGCGTCACCGTCCTCCTCAACGGCATGAGATTCGAGGTCATCGGCACCTTGAAGCGAGTCGGCCGGGGAGACGATAACCTCACCAACATGCGCGCCTACATTCCCTTTCAGGTGATGGCAACCAACTTCCCGCTCAAAGGCGCGAACCACGAAAACTCGATTTCCCAGATCAACTATCAGCCTCGCGTGCCCTCTGAGCACCTGCTGGCCAGGGAAGAAGTCCACAAGGTCATCGCCCGTAATCACGGTTTCGACTACCGCGACGAGGACGCATTCGAAAACCTGGACATGGTTGAGCAAGCCGAGATGGTGGGCAAGATTTTCGATGCGATGAACATGTTCCTGGGCACGGTGGGGTTGGTGACCCTGGCCCTGGGAGGCATCGGCGTCATGAACATCATGCTGGTGGCGGTGAGTGAGCGCACCCGCGAGATCGGATTGCGCAAGGCCCTGGGCGCGACCAACCGCAGCATACTGGTCCAGTTTTTTCTGGAAGGTATTCTGCTGACGCTATTAAGCGGACTGATCGGCATGGGACTGGCCGGCGGCCTGATGGCACTGCTCGGTTTGCAGCAAGGACCGGCGGGATTTGATCCTCCCAAGCTGGTGCCCGCGTCTGCGATTCTGGCGATCGGTTGCTTGACTCTGGCGGGAGTGGCCGCCGGACTTTATCCCGCACGCAAGGCTGCCCTGCTGCAACCCGTGGAGGCGCTGCGACAGGAATAGAAGCAGGAGGAATTCGTGCTACGTGATTTACTCCAGGAAGCCTACGGTGCCATGAAGCACAACCGCCGCCGCACCGCCCTCACCATGCTGGGCATGGCCTGGGGCATTGCGACGGTTGTCTTGTTGCTGGCCTACGGTAACGGATTCGGCCGTGCCTGTGCGAATATCTTCGCCAATTTCGGCACCCGCCTGATGATCATGGTTCCGGGCCGCACCTCCATGCAGGCCGGTGGCCAGAAGGCGGGTGTTCCTTTACGCTTCACCCTCGAAGACGTTGACATTCTCACCAACAATATTCCTGAAATCGCCCGGATCACCCCCGAGGCATCCAAGCAGGCGAATATCCAGTACGAAACGCGGACGTTCAACTTCAGCGTCACCGGCAACTATCCCAATGTTACTTCCATTCGCGCGCTCAAAATGGCGGAGGGCCGCTTCTACAACGCGCAGGATGAGACCCAGCACGCCCACGTCGCCGTGATTGGTTCCGAAGCCAAAGAAAAGCTTTTTTCCGGACGTAACGCTCTGGGTGAAAAAATCCGCGCCGATGGGCTTAGCCTTGAAGTCATCGGGGTCATAAGGCCCAAAATGCAGGCGGGCGACGACAACACGAATCGCCTGATCTACGTTCCCTTCACCACCATGAGCGAGCTCAAGGACACGCACTACCTCGACTCGATCTGGTTCAACTATGAGACCCCCGCGTACGAAGGACTGGAGCAGTCCGCACGCCGGGTGATGGCGGTCGAGCACAGGTTCGACCCCGCCGACCGCCGCGCCATGCTGGTATTTAACGTCATGGAGCAGGTCCACCAATTCGAACTGGTTTCGCTCGGTCTCACGATCCTGCTGGGTTTCATCGGGACCCTCACGCTGGGCATCGGCGGGGTCGGTCTGATGAACATCATGCTGGTTTCCGTGACCCAGCGGACCCGCGAGATTGGAGTTGAGAAGGCGCTGGGCGCGCGCCGCCGGCACATCCTGCTTCAGTTCCTGGCCGAATCTCTGGCCATCACTTTCGCCGGCGGCGCTCTCGGAATCGTCCTGGCCTACGCGGTCGCGCTTTTCGTGGGAAGGGTTACCCTGTACAGCGCGGTGGCCAAAAACGCGGAAGCCGGCGACGTCAGCCTGGTCATTGCGCCGAGCACGCTGATCGTGGCCACGCTCATCCTCGGCGCCGTAGGACTCATCAGCGGCATGGTGCCCGCCATCCGGGCCTCGCGCCTCGATCCCATTGAGGCCCTGCGGTACGAATAGCGTTGCGGCCGTAGTTTCACTACAGCCTGTCGGCATAGATCACGTTTGAAGTATTTGCAATTTCACCAACAACCGGGTTGTGAGTGTAATCGCCTGTTTACAGCAGCTACGAGTTCCCGAGTCTTAAACGCTGCGGGCCCTTCTGAGACTTTTCATGCCCCTGCTTCGTAATACGTATGAGCGGGAGGTGTTGCCGATGAAACCCTTTTTGACCTTGCTTGTGGTTGTCCTCCTGGTGCTGGGCGTTCTGGCCGGATGCGCGTCCGGCCCTAACCCGTCCAAAGGAACGGCCAGCGAGCACGGTGGAGTTGCGGGCTTCTGGCTCGGCCTCTGGCAAGGCTTTATTGCGCCCCTTGTGTTCGTGGTCTCGCTGTTCCGGAGAGACCTCAGTATCTACGAGGTCCACAACAACGGCGGTTGGTACAACTTCGGCTACCTGTTCGGTCTAGCCTGCTTCTTCGGCGGCAGCGGCAACCGGGCGCCGCGGCGGGCGCTGAAGTCTGGCACCCCTCACGGAGGCGCGGGTCAATAAGTGAAAATCGCCTGATTGCGTCAACCGAGGGCCATGCGACAATGCCACTGTTTATAAAAAGCCATTGAATCGGCCCGCGACGCGCTTCGCAGTCACTGAGGAGTTTGGGAATGAAGAATCCCGTTCGGTTCCTGCTGCATGTGCCCGTTCCTTGGGTGTTCGTGCTGACCTATCTCCTTGGAGTAGTCCTGGAACATGTGCATCATGGCACCATCTCTCCAACTGCGGCCTTGGTTAGTAAGACGGCCGGAGCTGTGTTATTTGCTGTGGGTGCCGTCATTGCGGGCTGGGGCCTCGTGCTTTTCGGTAAAGCTAAAACCACAACGGTTCCGGGTAAGTTATCTGGGAAACTGGTGACGTGGGGACCGTATCGCTTCACTCGAAACCCAATGTATGTAGGCCTTGTCTTGGCCTACCTCGGAGAAGCGGGGTTGCAGAAACAAATCTGGCCAGTCGTTCTTCTCCCCTTCACGGTTGCGTACATTAACTGGACAGTGATTCCGGTCGAGGAGGCGAAGTTGGAAGAAGCCTTCCCCAACGAGTACAAACAGTATTGCTTGCAGGTGCGGCGCTGGTTTTAGGAAACAACAAGGGGCGCTCAATGCTGTCTATTACACTAGTACTACGCTGATCCCAGTCGTACCAATCGCTAGTTGGCGTTAAATCGCGATTACACTCATTGACCGGGTCCTCAATTTAAGAGCCCCATTTTAGCCGTTATCCACCAACTCCGCCCCGGCGTATTCTGTCGTCATGAAACCATCTGCCGTCCTTCCATTCTCTCTGCTGATTCTTATGTCCAGCGCACCGACCCTCGCAGAAACTGGGTTGCCCCGCGCTGCTCCGGAGGAAAGCCGGGTTGTCGCGGACCGTCTGCTGGGCCTGGAGCAAGACGTCCAAAACGGGAAGTTCGTAAAGATTGGCAGTGTCTTGATCGCGCGCGACGGAAAGTTAGTGTACGAACATTACTTTGATGGCGACGCCAACACCCTTCGCGATACACGCTCAGCCACCAAAAGCATTACTGACATTCTTATAGGGATTGCCATCGACGAGCATAAACTGAGCGGCGTCTCCGCGCCCGTCCTGCAATTGTTTCCAGACCGCCACGTGGCGAATCCAGACTCGAGAAAAGACAAAATCACGATCGAGGATTTTCTGACCATGAGTTCGCCGCTGGAGTGCGACGACTGGAATGACTTTTCGCGGGGAAATGAAGAACGCATGTACACGACGGAGGATTGGGTACAGTTCACCCTCGATTTACCCATTCGAGGCTACATGAAAAAGCCCGGAGAGACGGCGCCCAAGTACGGCCGGCGTTTCAGCTATTGCACCGCGGGCGCTTTCATGATGAGTCCCATTCTCAAAGCTTCAACCGGCATGGCCGTCGACAAATATGCTCAGCAAAAGCTCTTCGATCCCCTCGGAGTTCAGGATGCGCAATGGGTGTATTCGCCCCTCGGCCTCCCACAGACAGGTGGCGGCTTGCGCCTGGCCAGCATCGATCTGCTGAAGATCGCTGAGCTATATCGCAACGACGGTGTGTGGATGGGGACACGAATTGTCAGTGCGGACTGGGTTCGTGCTTCAATTACACCGCACGCGCAGATCGATGACCACACGGATTACGGCTACTTTTGGTGGTTGAAGACTTTCACGGTCAAAGGCAAACCATATCCCGCATATTTCATGAGCGGCAACGGAGGAAACAAGGTCGTGATCGTGCCGGATCTGAAGGCCTCAGTTGTCATCACCAGCACAAACTACAGCACTCGTGGAATGCACGAGCAGACCGAAAAGATATTGACCGAGTATGCGCTGCCGGCTGTCCAATAACCGCTCTGCTAAACAGGTCCTTGATAACGGCGTAACCGCACTGCTGCAGCGAGGAAAATTGCGGAGACGACCAGGCCGATCCACAACCCGGGACTCGTCAGGAAACTTCCCACGGCCAGATGTGTCATGGGCCCCGACGGGAACATGTTGTCCGGCGTGGAGAAAGCCGGCGCAGCTCCGATCAGTCGCGATCCCACGAGGGTGGCGAAATGCCACGTGCGGAACACAATTTGTTCGACGCCGGCAATCGCGACCAGGGGTAACACGGCCCATAGAAATGTCGCGCGTCGTGCCCATCCGGATACCAACAGCAGCCAGCAATAGACTGGCAAAGGCCAGAGCGCATGGGCCGTCACAAGGTGGTAGAGGAGCAGCGCCGACATCCGGACAAAACCCAATTTCATCCACAGGGCAGCCACACTTTGACCGCGCGCCAGCACGACTACGCTGTCCACCAGCAGCATGATCCACTGCATGCCGACGATGATCACAAAGGTCAGTACTGGCAGGACGACCAGGGGAATGCTCACCTTGGCGAGCACCGTAGTGAGATCGGATACCGGCAGCGACTTCCAGAACAGGATGCTGCGATCGCGGCGCTCGGAGTGCAGTGCATCGAGACAATAGAACACGCTCACGAGAATGCCGGTGAGCATCATCAGACCGGCCGCTAAGTCGTAGGGCTGAACGACCACGTCGCGTGATTGCGCCGGATCGCGCAGCGCAATTTCCCAGTGGCCCGGAATACTTATCAAGAAGGCGAACAGGGCCACCGCAGCCACGGCCAGTGGCGCAATGTAGACGGAACGGTTCTCCCACAATTCACGGCGCACCGACCAGTACAAGGCTCGGGTTGCCGGGATGGTCACAGGCGCAACGCTCCGGGCCTGAAAAGATTCTGATATGGCATTCGATTGCGTGCTCATCTTCCTGCTCCTTGTGCCCGATCGGCTTGCATGCCCATCAGCGCGACGAACAAGTCGCTGACGCTGGGTGAGCGCACGTCGCCCAGCGCGGCGAGTTGCTGGCGATCGACACCCTCGAACAGCAGGACGCTGCCGCCGAACACCTGCCGCTCCTGCATCGGCTTGAGAGCCCGCGCAGCAGCGGCCTTCTCGGGATGCACCATCACTTCCAGATAGCGAGACTCCACGTCTTCCATGCTGCGATCGAATACGATCCGCCCGCGATCGATGAACACGACTTCGGTGAGCACGTGCTCGATTTCGTCCACCTGGTGGGTCGCCACAATGATCGTGCGGGTGCGGTCGAAGTAGTCGTTCAGCAGGGAATCGTAGAATTGCTTGCGATACAGGATGTCGAGACCCAGCGTCGGCTCGTCCAGCACCAGCAACCTCGCGTCAATGGCCATCACCAGGGCAAGGTGCAGCTGCGTGACCATTCCCTTCGACAATTCCCTGACCTTGTTCGTGCGCCGGATGGTGGTTTTCGCCAGAAAACTCTCCGCCTTGGCGCGATCGAATCGCGGGTGTACGCCGGCGATGTACTCCAGTAGCTGCGAAACCCTTGCCCATCGCGGCAGTACGGCAACATCCGCAATGAAGCACACATCCCGCATGAGTTGGTCGCGCTCGCTCCAGGGGTTGCGCCCCAGCACTCTCAACTCGCCGTCATAGGCCGTGAGGCCGAGAATCGCGTTGAGCGCGGTGGTCTTGCCGGCGCCGTTGGGACCGATGAGTCCGAGGATACGGCCTTCTTCCACTCGCAGGTCGACGCCGTCCAGCGCGAGGGTTGTGCCGAAGGCCTTTCGCAGGCCGCGGGCTTCTATGCATGCCATGGCTTCAACGCTCCTTCGTCGAGCGATCCGACTCGGCGGTTTTTGGCCGCGCCTCGCCGGGGGACGGAGATGGATCTTGAGAAGGTGGATACTGGTTAGCGTGGGTTGCGCCGTTCCACAGCTCTTTCGCCGTAAGGCCGAGCCGCTCGATGGTGGCGCGGACCCTGGGCCACTCTTCTCCCAGGAACTTCTGCCGTTCGCCCTTGAGCAACAGATCTCGGGCGCCGGCGTTGATGAACATGCCGCGGCCGCGCCTGGACTCAACCAGACCTTCGTCCACCAGTTGCTGATAGCCCTTCAGGACCGTAAGAGGATTGACCCGATATTCCGCCGCGACATTGCGCACGGAAGGCAGCGGGTCGCCTTCCTTGAGAACTCCGTCCAGGATCATCGCGACCACGCGGTCGCGCAGCTGGCGGTAGATCGGCTGACTGTCATTCCACTCACGGTCCATCAGGGTTTCCTGTTCGCGTTACCGGCGGCGCCGTCACTCATTCTGCCCGCTTCAGGTCGAAGTGCGCGTGAACCGGCTTGTCCCCTGGCATCATATACGTCCAGTCCTCGAGGTGGTGTTGGGCGTCGATGAAGGTGAACACGGCATGGTGCATGTGTCCGTACTCCTTGCTGCCGGAGATGTCGGAAAAGTCGAACTCAACAGATTTTCCGTCCGCAGAAGGCCTGGCGATCATGCGCGGACGGTTCCCGGCATCGCAATAGTGAACCAGCGTGAGCTGACCGCTATCGACATAGAACATCGTGACCGGATGGTCATATTTAGCCGGGTCGCTAGGGGTTCCTGCTTCCTGCATTTCATGCACCAGCGCATTTCCCCTGGACGTCACCCGCATCGAGACGTGCAAGGGCTTGCCGTCCGACATCTGGGGTTGCGGCGGGTCGACGGTCACCGGGCCTTCCCAATTTCCGGCCAGGCCTTTCATCGCGTTGAAGGACTTTTGCGCCTCTGGTGGAGCGGCTGGGTCTGTGGCCATGTGCGCGTCATGCTGCGCGAAAGCCAAAGTGGTAAACGACAGCAGAGCAATGGTCAGCATTAGTCGAAGGGATCTCATATTTTCTCCTCATTATTTTCTTGGATTTTCATCAAGGAGGCTTTCGCTGATGTAGGCAGGCGACTAGCCTTCTTGTGATGCACTGTTATAGTTAACTATAACACTATGAAATGTGTCAAGAGATTTCTTGTTCTTGCGGTTCTGGGCGTCTTTGCCGTTAGTCCAGCCGCTCATCTATTGGGAAAAAGTGGAAGAACGGCTTAGGGGCTCGTCGCAGAAGAGCGCAGCCAATCACAAGTAACGAGGACGAGTGGCCCATTCAAGCCCGGTTTTGGCTTGAGTGGGGCAGTTCAAAGTGTGTTGGTTCAGCCTGAAGTGGAGAGAGGGCGCCCTCCGTTAGTGAGTATTCCGCCCTTGCAAGCTCATTGTAGCTTCACCACGTCCAACCGTCTCCACTTCCGATAGCCCGTCATCCGCGCGAAATCGCCAGGCTAAACAGTCATTCCGCTGCATCTCGCTGACGTAGTAGCGCAACGGTCTTGGTTTCGGAGCCAGGAAAACGAAGCGCATACCCAAGCGGTGTGCATTCCACCACCTCGTCGAGCCGTTCGTAGTGACCCGGGAGTTTCACGCGAACCGCAAGGTCTGCTCCGCGTTCCAGCAGCAATTGCGTTACGGCGAAACCCCAATCCCGATTTTGTGACGCGGCGTGGAAAATTGGCGTCTGCCCACCGACACCAGCCCCATCGACCGTCGCACGCGCATTTACGTCCGCTCCACGATCAAGAAGAAGTTTGGCCGCTTCCGCATCTCCGAACTCGGCAGCAACATGCAACAACGTTGCTCCTTGCAGGAGCAGGCGACGAGTTGCGGTACTGCCACAGTCAAGTTCCTGAAATCGCCGATGCACGAGATCCGGCGCCGTGTCCAATTGCTCGGCCACTCGGTCAAGCCGACCCCGCAGCAGATCCAGAAAGCACGGCACGTTGTACTTCGTGATACCCCCAGCTCCGACTAGAAGTTCAAGGCACTCACGCAAGTCCGGAGAGCGTGTGTATGTTCCGATCAGATAGTCGAGTGCCGTGGTCCGTTGGCCGAGCTTCGGGCAGTTCGGGTTAGCACCATGTTCTAAGAGCCATTTCAGAGAGGCAGGATCAACAACCTCGCAAGCGCCGAACAGGATGGGGTAATGCCCGTTCCATAAAGCGTTCACATCTGCACCGCGGGAAACGAGAAGCTCCATCATCGCAATGCGATCGCCTAGCGCTGCCCGCATTAGGGGTCCATCGCCACCCTGGTGGACGTCTGATCCGTGATCGATCATCCACCCCGCCATTGCCAGCCTCACGGGACTGGGCGGTTCCCACGGCACGCGGCATTCCGCAACCCAAGTGAGTGGCCCATTCTTGGCATAACCAAGCGGAGCGCGGTGCAACGTAGGGTTGCGGGTCATGAGAGTTTTGACTGTGTCGAGGTTGTTGGTGTCGATGGCTTGCTTGAGCTGCCCGGCCTCTTCAAGCAAATCGACGTGAGCCTTGAGCTTGGGCCAACTAGCAAATCCATAGAGACGCGCGATCTGGAACTGAGCCTCGGTCAGTGATTTCACACCTCCCGCTTTCAGTAGGT
Source organism: Terriglobia bacterium (assembly GCA_963841075.1). Lineage (GTDB taxonomy): Bacteria > Acidobacteriota > Terriglobia > Terriglobales > Acidobacteriaceae > JAIQFF01. Next base: position 69,232 of record CAWJBA010000018.1, on the reverse strand, counting down.
TCTTGGCCTGGTCCTTCAGATGTCGGAGATTGGGCCGGTCGGGAAGGGATCGGGGCTCTTCTGTGGAATCGGTCACAACGACCTCCTTTCATCGAGTGCCCATTGTCCGCACATTGGGCTGAAAGAAGGTTCGGGAAAATTGATTGTAAATCGGGTGGGCTTCTACCCTTTCCGCGGACCGGATGCGTCCCCAACGCAAGAGTGATCGGTAGCACAAAACGATGATGCAGGCGGTCTCCGAACAGGCAACGCGGAGCTTCCAGATGAATCGTCGGCCAACCAAAAGTAATCCGTTCCATCAGTCACGCGGCCCGCTGGCGACGATTCTTCCGATGTTCCCTTGCCGCTGCCAACTTCCGTTCGCGTTCGGCGTGATTCACCTGCTGGCCCGGCCAGCATGTCCCTCGGCGTGACGTAACCGATGGCGCTGTTCAAGCGGATGTTGTTGTAATACGCGATGTAGCCCGCACGAGGCGCCGCGCATCATTCAGCGAAAGCGGTGTTCCAGGGGCGGATGCACTCGCCCTTTAATGACTTGTGCCAGCGCTCGTTTTCAGCAGTGTAGTGGCTTTCGTTCCTTCTTCATACGTTCGCTCCATTGTCTCTAAACGGAGGAACGCTATCTCCATTTCCAGCTGAGGCACCACAAAAGCTGGAAGAGGTTTCCTGCTCTTTCGGCCTCTGAGAGTTTCAGTAAATATCCGCTTCGTCAACTGTGGCGGTCGTAGGAATGGTGGCATCCACTTTTGTCATCTTGAACAGTTCGCGGACCCGAGGGCTCACTCCGGCTGCAATCAACCGGATGCCCTTGCGCTGGCAGCTTACGTAATGTCCCACGACTAAACCCAAGCCGGCAGAATCCATATACGGAACGTCGGTTAAGTCGAGAATGTTCACCGCGGGCGGCTCCTCGCCGGGCGTCGATTGAAAATCGAGCATATTTCGCAAGCCGACGGGCGTCAGAGACCCGTACATGTCGCGCGCGGTGAAAGGTCCGCGGAGACGGAAGATTACTGTGCCTGAAGTTTTGCCCGCTCTACGTTCGATGCTGAACGGGGTGCCTTTCCAAAGCTGGGCCTGAGATATCGTCATCAAAGAGTTCCCAGCGAAGCCAGGCGGTTCACCAGGCCAATCGAATCCACAAACTTGAACCCGTCGTTCAGCATGGCCAAAGATTATACCCGTGTTTTCGTTTCGTCTATGCGGACTCGATCTCGCGGGTTCCTCAAGGCCGTTAACGTCTCAACATAAGGTCCCTCCTCCGGCCGAGATGGCAGAGTTGGGGAAATCTGAACATCCCCACTCGAGCCAAAGACGGGCTTGAGTGGGCCACCCGCCCAGACAGATCTGCGGTTGACAGTATCATCTATTGTTTTATAATTATTCTTATCCAATAATCATGCGCAAGGCCCATGAACAGTTCCGTGAGCTGGCCGCGAAGCACGGGCTGGCGGTCACGCACCAGCGTCAGGTGGTATACGAGGCGGTCATCGCTGCCCACGGACACTATTCTCCGGAAGACATTTACGGCGCGGTGCGGCGACGCATTCCATCTATTTCTCTGGCCACGGTCTACAACAATCTGCGGCTTTTCATCGAGTGTGGATTGCTGCGGGAAGTCACTCCTCATGCGGCCACGTTGCGCGTGGACGGCAATCTCAAACCTCACCACCACCTGGTTTGCTCCCGCTGCAAATCGGTGCAGGACATCGAAGGAGAATTCATCGATTTCAAACGGCTGTCCCGGCATCTGCCCGATGGCTTTGATCTGACGCAGCCCCTGGTCGAGGTCTTTGGCCTCTGCCGCCGTTGCCGCGCCAAAAGATAATTTTTCTACACGCAGCACTCATTCAAGATTGGAAGGACGGAAAAATATGGAAAATACACTCGCGACTTCATCGGGGAGTGTTTCCCCGGAAACTAACGACAAAAGCACCAAACCCGAATCCAAGTGCCCGTTCAACCACGGAGCCTCCGCGCCCACGAACCGCGACTGGTGGCCGAATCAGGTGGACCTGCAGGGTGCTGCACCAGCACTCTCCGCTGTCTGATCCCATGGGCAAGGAGTTCGACTACGCCAAGGAATTCAAGAGTCTTGATCTGAATGCCGTGATCAAAGACCTGCATGCCTTGATGACCGATTCGCAGGACTGGTGGCCGGCCGACTTCGGACACTACGGAGGACTGTTCATCCGCATGGCATGGCACAGTGCCGGCACGTACCGCATCGGCGATGGCCGGGGCGGCGCCGGAGCTGGGCAGCAGCGTTTTGCGCCGCTCAATAGCTGGCCCGACAACGTGAACCTCGACAAGGCGCGCCGCCTGCTCTGGCCGATCAAGCAAAAATATGGACGGAAAATTTCCTGGGCCGATCTCATGATTCTCGCAGGCAACGTCGCTCTCGAGGACATGGGATTCAAGACCTTCGGTTTCGGCGGCGGCCGGGCAGATGTGTGGGAGCCCGAAGAGCTGAACTGGGGGCCTGAAGGCACCTGGCTGGCGGACGAGCGCTACAGCGGCGATCGCGATCTTCAGAACCCTCTGGCAGCCGTGCAGATGGGCCTGATCTATGTGAACCCGGAAGGACCCAATGGAAAGCCCGATCCCATTGCGGCGGGCCGGGACATTCGCGAAACGTTCAAGCGCATGGCCATGAACGACGAAGAAACAGTCGCACTGATTGCCGGCGGGCATAGTTTTGGGAAGACTCACGGCGCTGCTATTCCGGCTGACTACGTGGGCGCCGAACCAGAAGGTGCCGCTATCGAGGACCAGGGCTTGGGGTGGAAGAACAAATTTGGGAAAGGTTTTGGTGCTGACACCATCGGTAGCGGTCTTGAAGTCACCTGGACCACGACGCCGACGAAGTGGAGCAACAACTTCTTCGAAAACCTTTTCAAATACGACTGGGAGCTGACCAAGAGTCCGGCCGGGGCGAATCAATGGACGCCGAAGAATGGCGCGGGCAACGGCACGGTGCCGGATGCGCATGATCCCTCGAAAAAGCACGCGCCTGCGATGTTGACCACGGACCTGGCTTTGCGGTTCGATCCGGTTTACGAAAAGATTTCGCGGCGTTTCTACGAGCACCCGGACCAGTTCGCGGACGCGTTTGCCCGGGCGTGGTTCAAGCTGACTCACCGCGACATGGGCCCGATTGCGCGTTATCTCGGGCCTCTCGTTCCGAAAGAGACGCTGCCCTGGCAGGATCCGATCCCCGCGGTGAATCATCCACTGGTCAACGAGCAGGACATTGCTGAGCTCAAGGCGAAGATTCTCGCGTCTGGCTTGTCGGTTTCCCAACTGGTCTCGACGGCATGGGCGTCGGCCTCGACCTTCCGCGGCTCTGATAAGCGTGGTGGAGCGAACGGTGCGCGCATTCGCCTGGTGCCGCAAAAGTTCTGGGAAGTGAACCAGCCGGCGGAACTGGCGAAGGTGCTGGAAAAGCTCGAAGCGATCCAGAGAGAGTTTAACGCCTCCGCGTCGGCTGGGAAGAAGATCTCGCTGGCGGACCTGATCGTTCTCGGTGGCGATGCGGCAATCGAGAAAGCCGCGAAGAACGCCGGGCACGACGTTAAAATCCCTTTCACGCCGGGTCGCATGGACGCCTCGCAGGAGCATACAGATGTCGAATCCTTCGAGCCGCTCGAACCAAAAGCAGATGGATTCCGCAATTATCTGCGCGGCAAGCAGCGTCAGTCGGCTGAGGAGTTGTTGGTGGATCGGGCGCAGTTGCTGAAGCTGACCGCGCCGGAGATGACCGTCCTCGTCGGTGGCCTGCGCGTGCTTGGCGCCAACGCCGCTAACTCGAAGCACGGCGTCTTCACTGAAGAGCCCGGCACGCTAACGAATGATTTTTTCGTCAACCTGCTCGACATGAATACCAAGTGGCAGCCGTCCAATCACTCCAACGGCTCTGGAGACGTCTACGAGGGGCGCGACCGGAAGACGGATAAAGTCAAATGGACCGCCACTCGCGTTGATCTGCTGTTCGGTTCACACTCCCAGTTGCGGGCTCTCGCGGAAGTCTATGGCTCAAACGACTCGAAAGAGGCGTTTGTGAAGGATTTCGCGGCGGCGTGGACCAAGGTGATGAATAACGATCGTTACGACCTGGCCTAGTCAGGGGAAAAGAAAGCTCGCGGGCGAGAAAACGAAAGAGCGAAAAGGATACTCTGCTGAAACAGACCCACTCAAGCCAAAGCCGGGCTTGAGTGGGCCACCCGTCCTACTGGAACGTGGCAGGTTACGGCTTGATGTTTACCCCTGGATCATTAGACTTCGCGTCTTTGCATACATTGCCGTTTTGGTCTTTTATTCCATAAGCGAAGTACAATCCCAGTTTGTGGATGGGTTTACCGGACCTCACTCCTGCCGCTCCCGTTGGAACGTCAAACGTAAATCGCGGTTGATTCTGCTTATCCTGAAAGGGACTGCCCGGGTCCGGATTCGGCGGCGCGGGCTCGAACACGACCTGATACTTCTTGGCGTCGACCGAATACCAGCGCAATTGGTCCTGGCGACCGTAGCTCAGGTTCTGCGATGCGGCATCCATATCGCATTTTGTAGGATCGGTGGGGTCCGTGTAGATTCCTATCCAAAGATCGCGCCCGGAACTCTGCATCGGCCGGAACCTGTGTTCGCAACCCATCGTTGTCAGGAGCAATAAGGCAAGACAACCGACCAAAATCGCCTTGTACATGGCGCCACCTCCCCATGTCGATCGACGACTTACGTCGTACGGCGCGAACAATATCGGTACCACAGGCCCGTGTCAAGTGAATTGCTGGCCCACAGAGAGTCGCCCGGGACCAACGGATAAAGACCCGCGGCGAACGCCTAATACAACAGTTATCGTGGATTCTTGCTGCGATTCGGCGTAAAGTGCCCTGCCGAGAGTTTAGTGCAGCCAGATGCCTCCGGAAGATTCGCTCGGCGAAGCAACAATCCATGGTCATGCCTGTGTCAATTCCAATCCCTAGTTTGAATCCCAGTTCGAAGCCTGGTTCGAAACCCACTTCGAACCTCGGCCGTCATTTGTTTGGAGCGACGGCTTTGGTCTTTGGCCTGATCATGCTGGCCTGGCACGAGTACAACGGCTGGCATCTATCGCGTTACGTTCTCTACCCCGTCGTCGCTGCCGAAATCCTCGGCGGAGTTGCGATGCAGTTCCGTCGGACCGCGAAAACGGGGGCAGCCGTTCTGGGCGCGGTTTATCTGGTTTTCGCCTTACGGTGCGTGCCACAAATCTTCGCCCAACCCCGGATCTACAATAGCTGGGGCAACTTCTTCGAACAGTTCTCCCTCGTGAGCGGAGCGGCGATCGTTTATGGGCATCTCTCATCACCATGGTCGCGGGAAACGCTAAATCGGATCGGCCGCATTCTTTTGGGTATCTGTGCCGCGTCTTTTACTCTCGAACAGGCGTTTTATCTTGGCGCTACCGCCAGTCTTGTTCCGAAGTGGCTTCCGCCAACCCAGATGTTTTGGGCGGTAACGACGACGGCTCTGTTCGCACTTGCGGCCGTGGCTCTTCTTACCAATCGAATGGCACTTCTCGCGACTCGACTTCTGACCATGATGCTCCTGATCTTCGGTTTGCTCGTGTGGGTACCGTTGCTTCTTTCCGATCCCCATAGTCAGTCGAACTGGAGCGAAACTGTCGAGACCTTCGCAATTGCCGGAGTAGCGTGGATTCTCGCTGATCTTCTTGGCGAGTATCGGCTCAATGACCATCGCCCGCGATGACCGGGTTCGATCCACAAGTCTCATCACCGGCTGATCTCGCTAAAGGCAAAGTGTAGCTGCAGAACGGAGACTCCTCTGAACAACAGGAGGAGAGTCCTGCCGTTGGACGGAAGCGTCGCAGTTATTCTTCAGGAATCGCTGGTTCGATTGATCGCGAGGCCATTGCGCTGTTGCTCCTTCAGGATGCAGCAGAGCGAACATGTCCTCGACCGAGCAGAATTCAAAGACGCGATCCAACTTCGTCAACTCAAGTACGCGCTGGACCTGGTTCATGACATTCATGAACTGGAACCTGATCGCGTGAGAATAAGCCCACTCCCGTAGACTCAACAAGACACCCAGACCACCCGCGTCGATGCGGTCAACCTGCGCCAGGTCAAGTACCAGTGTCCGGGAGTGCGTCTGCGTAATTACTGTCTGGCGCAAGATGCTATAGGCATCGCCGATCACAATTCGTCCCTGACACTGTAGAACGGTACTGTCTCCCAATTTCTGTACGGTCGTGTTCAGCATGATTATCTCCTTGGCTTTCTATGATTAAAGATTTCGGAATCGGAGCTGAGTTTGTGACCGGTCTCGACCGGTTGTAACTCGGCTCTACTTGTATGTCGAACGAGAGCTAGCAAAATCGACTGATCGTGAATCTTTTTTTGCGAGACCGCTTATGTGGAGTTAAAGAAAGAATACAACCCCGATTCCAGTTGGCAGAAGAATGAAAACCAACCGGAAGAAGCTACTGAAGGGGAGAACACCAAGTAGAGAGTTTTTTCGTACGCCGATGGATTCTTGCTGATCTTTCCGGCGAGTTATCCACTGTGGCAGCCAATCGAGGAGGGAAAGGGGGTGGTCGCATTGTGCGGCTGACGCAATGGGGGAGACCAAACTTGTTTAGCCCCCGTTCGGCAATTGATCAAAAGGAAGCCAGGCATTGATCACCCGGCCGATCACGGAAGCTTCTCGCGGCATCTTGAAACGTCTGACGGATTGCCGGGAGAGGGGGTAAGGCAGCAGTGTGAGTTCCTTGCCTTGCAGATCACACCAGCAGCAGCTGTGCCCCTCGGTATGCCAAACCAGGTAGACCGGACGTTCCCGCATACTCTTCCAGTCAGACACCAAGACCGTATTCTGCTTGATGTCGACCTCCACCAGAGATCCGGGAGGAATCAAATCTCCCATCGAATCATCCTTCAGGCCGATGGCAGCATATCGATAACGTTTTGGATCGAGCCGCTTGAATTGCGACGGTGGTAAATCCGCCAGTTCTTGCAAATTCAGTGTGAGCAGGCGAGTCTCGTGGCGATTAGAAGCAGCGTCAAATGTGAGTTGAAAGCGGAACGCAGGCTCCGGGTCATGGATGGCCGAAGGCTTTCGCACGCCGGGTTCACCCTGGCCGATGCATTGCCTCACTTCCTCGCTATCAATGCCAAACACCCGCAAGAGTTCTTCCAACGGCACTTTGAGACAAACCGCCAGGCTCACAAGCTTGTGAATGCTGGGCACAGCTCCAGCTTCGACGTCAGCCAGCGTAGAGTGCGAAACGTAAAAATCTGGGTCGCCTTTGACGTCGGCAATCGACCGGCTGACCCGTTCGATATCACTCGATCTAACGAAGCGCTCTTCCCGCAACTCTCGAATCCCTTTGCCGGAATGCATGCGCGAGGTTCGCGCGATTTCATGTGTCAACTATGAATCCTCGATCGGGAAGGCAAGCCGCCGTCCACAGAGATAGGGAACGAGGCAGGAGAACATTCTCTGACCACCCAAGAGCCGTCGTTCATTGAACTGAGAATCAAAGACCGGAGAGTCAAAAGAGACAGTAATACCCTCAAGGACTGAAGACGCGTCCCAGTCGCAGCCGCCGCGTGACTCTGTTTCTCTCTCATGTCGCGATCCTCTTTCGTGGGTCGATGCGAAGCAAGATGGCTCTTCGGTGACTCGGTACACCACAGAGCCGATGACACCCTGGACAAAAACCTGGATTCAAACCCGGAGGAAGAACGGATGCGCACTTATGTGTACCGCCGACCGCGCTAGTTCGAACCGTACTTCGTCGGTGCATTCCTGACAGCGCGGGAAAATGTCACCGTAAAGTGCGATGACATGATGGGATGGAGCGTGCTGGATCGAGTGGACGACCTGGTATATTCCGGAGCAGGGAGTCCTGTCGCCGGGCCGAAAAACATCCGCCATTCTTCAGAATTTCCTTTACTAATAGGGCTTCGCGTGTTTCGTCTTATTGTGTATACACCGTAATGTTAACAATGTCAACGTAATTATTGTTGGGACCCCAGGAGGAGAAATGAATGCCCAGACAGCCGCATCCTCAATGAGAAATTCGCCACCTGAGAAGTTGCGCAAAGACCTTCCCGCGAACCTTGGCGAAGCCGCAGACCACCTTCGCGCTTACTTCCGGGAAGCTTCGCGCAACAGCGTTGCCACGGAGGCGCGGCAAATTGAACGCATGTCCGCCGTATGTTCGGGACGGATCGTCTTCATGATCAGCAGCATCACAGCTCCGTGGAGCAAAGCCCAGAGGGCGATTTCCAGATGCGTGTAGTCGTCCGGACTGCCGCCTAGCTGTGCGGCCAGCTTGCCTTTCATGAGCTGCACCACGGGTCTTTCTTGCTTAACTGTCTGGTTCAGGGTGGCCCTGCGGGCTATCTTGGGTGAAGAACGCAGCAGTTCGTATTCGTGAAGATAGTAGAGTTCGTATTCGTGGGGATGACTCAAGCCGTAGTCGAGGTAGCGCTCGCAGGCGTCTTCTACCGACGACGAGGTCTCGACCAGTCGGAGCCAATCTTGCCTGGTTTCCCGCACCAGGGCTCGCAAGATGTCATCCCGGTGAGGAAAACGGCGGTAGACTGCCGGAGTGTTGGTGCGCGCAGCCCGGGCCACGGCGCGCATGGTGAGCGCCTTTCCGGACCCTTTTTTCCAGAGCTGACGAGCTGCATTCAGAATGCGTTCCTCGAGGCCCGGATCGGGATGTCGCGGCATAGTTTTTTTCTCGCGGCCAGACAGGTCGTGGCGATTATATTGACAATGTACACGTTATAACCCGCGAAGACAACCGCGGACGGTCCGAAGTCGAGAATCTTCGCCTCGCCCCAGACGGTTATCGAAAATGTTCGAGGGCTTTATGTCACGATCGAAAATACCTGACCCAGTTCGGTCTGTTTCCTGAAAGAGGTTGCCAAGTGAGCGCAGAGAGTATTAATCCCGATGTGCATCCTCGGCTTCGACGCAATTCGCTCGGTCTCTCTGAACTGGCGTTCCAGGGGGTCACGCACATTGCACCAGCGACCAACATGGTGTTCACTTTTCCGATCATCGCCCTCAAAGCCGGACCGGTCATGCCGCTTTCGTTTCTATTGGCCACGATCGTCTGCTTCTTTATCGGAAACACCGTGTCCCAGTTTTCCCGGTACATACCATCGAGTGGTGGCTACTACTCATTCGCCACTCGTGGGCTCGGTAGTCGCAGCGGCTTCATGGCTACCTGGAGCTACCTGATCTACGAAATTTTTGGAACGGCCGGATGCACGGGTTTCCTGGGCTACCTGGTCTCGGACATGTTGCGCATGCAATTCCATGTGAATATCCCATGGTGGTCCTTTGCACTGGCCACATCTGCTCTCATCTGGGCGCTCACGCATCGTGGCATCCAGCTGTCAGCTCGTATCAGCGCCCTTCTCGGCGGCCTTGAAGTGCTGATTATGTTAGCCCTTGGAATCACCTTTCTGATCCATCCGGGACCGGGTTCCAGTTACATCGCGCCGCTGGACCCCTCTGCTTCACCGCATCACTTCGGCGGTATCCTGGCGGGGATGGTCTTCTCGATTCTGGCGCTTAGCGGCTTCGAGGCACCGGCGCCGCTGGCCCAGGAAGCCCGACGTCCTGCAAAGTTCATCGGCCAGGCGATCACGCTCTCGCTGTTTGCCATCGGTATCTTCTACATTTTTACGTCGTACGCAAGCTCGGTCGGCTGGGGAACCGGGGATATGGCTGCCTTCGCCTCCAATCCCAACCCGTACTACGTTCTCGGCCACGCTCTATGGGGCGCTGGCTGGTGGTTCGTCGTCCTCGCCATCATCAACAGCGCCGTGGGTGTGGGTCTTGCCTGCACTAACTCTGCCTCCCGTGTGATGTACACGATGGGTCGGGCGGGTACGCTCCCTGCTAGTTTCGGGCGTATCCATCCCGGTCACCGAACACCTACCTTCGCGATCGCATTTGTGCAGCTGTCGGGCATCGTGTCAATCCTGCTGGTCGGCGTGTTATTAAAACCCGATTACATCTTCGGCTTCCTTGAAACAATTGCCACCCTTGCGGTCATCGTCCTCTATGTCATGGCGAATCTGGCGTTGACACGCTATATGCGCCGGGAGCAGCCAGCCAAATTCACGGTCTGGCAACACGTGGTGATCCCCTGGTTCGCGACCTTGGCTTTGCTACCCGTTCTGTTTGTCACCGTTTACCCGGAGCCCTCCTGGCCCTACAACATAACGCCCTACATGTTTCTGGTTACGCTCCTCGTTGGCTTCGCCTACATGCAGTGGCGCGAGTCTCGCAATCCCGGAGCACTTCGCAGAGGTGCAACCATGCTCATTCGCAGCAGCAGTAGCTCCGCAGAAGGCGACTCGGGATTGGACGAACCAGTAGTTCCTTTATGAGCGCAGGATACGGGCGGGTCCCTGGGAGCGACTGCTTCGTTCGGTGCGATACCCCGCCTCGAAGCCATGAAATAGCGATCAGCGGGCTTTGGAGTTGCCGATTCGGAGTTCTTGCTCCTCGGCGGCATCGGGGATCAGGACATGCAGGGCGCTTGTTGGCGCGTCGTAGAAATGTTTGGGCGGGGAAGTGCTCCTGGACAAACTGACGTCGGCTTGAGCTGAGGGCCAGTTGTAAATTACAACCTCCACGGTCTTCCACCAGGGTGCGTAGGTTCCCTGGCGGGCGCTAAAGCCGACTCGCAGGGAATCGCCGTCAGAGTTACAGCTGAACGTCTGGCGGAGAAACTCGCCGCGTTGATAGCCCAGGGTGTGGCCGTCATCGAGATACAGGGAGCCTCCACAGTGCTCGCCGGGATAGACACGAAGCTCCAATGGACCGCTTGGTGTTTCATCGGTGCTCTGGATAAGCGGCTGGAGCGGCAGAATACTTCCGCCCCGGACGTACACCGGCAGCGTTTCGAGGACGGGATGGATTTTGGGTGGCGCGGGAAAGACGGCTCCGGTGCCCGCGTTAGCGATCTCAACGATCGTGGGTTCCGGTGGTGGCGCGGGAATTTTGAGGCCCGTCCAAAAATCGTACCACTGACCTTTCGGAAACGAGACGACGTAATCGTCGAGAGTCTCTGCGAACGGCTGCGGAGCCACGAGCAGGCTGGGGCCCAGCAGAAACTCCGTGTCGAGATTGCCGAATCCGTTCGATGGCGGCGCGAAGACTTCGGGGAACTCGAGAAAAATAGGGCGCACCATCGGTAGCCCGGTGCGCGTGGATTCTTCGGCGAGGGTGTAAATGTAGGGCAGCAATCGGTATCGAGTTTCGATGTAGCGGCGGCGAATCGCTTCCTGCTCCGGCCCATGGACCCAAACTTCCTGCATCAGAGAGCCTTTAGTGGTGTGGTCACGAAACATGGGATTGAAGGCGCCGACTTCAATCCATCGGGTGAGCAGGTCCGGCGGAGGCGAGCCGTTGAATCCTCCGATGTCATCGCCCACGAAAGAGATGCCGCTGAGACCCAGATTAAGAAGTTGCTGAGTCGCCAGGCGAAGGTGGTTCCAGGTGGAGGAGTTGTCTCCGGTCCAGGTGAATCCAAAGCGTTGTCCGCCGGCAAAAGTCGCGCGGGTGAGGACAAAAGGGCGCTCGTTGGGTCGCAGCTTGAGCAGGCCCTCGTAAGTGGCGCGGGCATTTTCCAGTCCCACGATATTGTGGATCTCGGAATGAGTGGCGGTGCGAGTGGCGAAGCCGGGTTCTTCGATGCGATGGATGTTATCGAGGGGCATCGTCTTCCCAGGTCCGTCAAAGACAGCGGGTTCGTTCATGTCGTTCCAAAAGCCGGCAATGCCATCCTGAGCGAAATCTTTGTAGAGACCTCCCCACCAATCGCGTGTCTGTGCACGAGTGAAGTCGGGAAAGACGGCCGGGCCGGGCCAGACGATGCCGACGAATTCGCTGCCGTCGGCTTTCTTTACGAAGTGGTTGCCTGCTTCGCCGGAGTCGTACGGTGCATAGCCCTGGCTAGGGGCGCGGGCGATGTGCAGATCGGTAATCAGGACCAGGTGGAAGTGTTGCTTGCGGAGATCTGAGATCAGTCCGGGAAAGTTGGGGAAAGTCTGAGGATCGACGGTGAAGGGTCGATTTCTGTATTGGTAGTCGATGTCGAGATAGAGCACGTCCGACGGAATCTTGTCGGCGCGAAACCGGTCAGCGATCTCGCGGATCTGCGATTCTGGAGTATAGCTGTAGCGCGACTGCTGAAAGCCGAGTGCCCATAAAGGTGGAAGCGGATGAGTCCCGGTAAGGTACGCATATCCTTCGACCACTTGTTTCGGAGAGGGGCCATAGATCAGATAATAGTTGAGCGGGCCGCCCTCGGCGCCGAAGGAATAGGTGTCGCGCGACTGCTTGCCGAAGTCGAACCAGGTCCGCCACGTGTTGTCGAGAAAGAGACCGTAACTACGCCCACCGCCAATCGCGAGGAAAAACGGGATGCTCTTGTAGATCGGGTCGATCGATTCCTGCGTGCCAATGTCAGTATTCCACAGCGTGTATGCCTGGTTTCTGCGGTCAAACGTGCCCGCCTTGTCCCCCAGGCCGAAGTAGTGTTCGTCGGCAGGCATGGCCTTGTGGACAGAGAAGCCGCCGGCCTGAAATTCGGTGGGACGGCCAACCGCATCGGCGGAGATAACATTGCCGGCGAGATCGCGAACCACAAGACGGAGAGGATTGCGCTCAACCCGGACGTCCAGGGACGAAGTGCGGAAGCCGACGAATGCGGCGTCTTGACCCGACTGCGACTCCGTGGGCTGGACATTTATAGTCTGCACATCGACTGACTTTCCACGCGGCCCTGAAAGAACCGCCCACGAAGAATCCTCCGGGAAGGCGCCGCCTGGGGCAATGCGCACGCGGAGAATGTCGTCGCGCAGGGCGGTGATGCGCAAGCTCGCCGAGCCCGCCTTTATTTCAATGCCGTCACGCTGGCGCAGGAAACTGGTGACTGCTTCGACAGCAATGCCGCCCTGCGAGGGAGGAGCGGCGCTTGCGGACCCGGAGCCCAGTGCGGCCACGATTGTTGCGAAAAGAAAAACAAGGAAAGTCTTGCGAGATGACTGCGTCATGGCTCTCTCCGCATAATCGCTTTCGAACACCAACTCTTATTTTGCCTTGCCCCTGAAATGAATGACGATTTTCTCACGGGGGTAAGGCTTCGTCCTATTCTCAGGAATTGTGAAGGTGATTTTGCCGGTTTCCGCGCCTGTTCTCAACATCGCTGCGCCCTCAACGGACGCTACCTGCGATGTATCCCATATTCCCAGCTCATACTGCATGCCTTGAGCCCCGGCGATTTCCACGGCGAGAGCGTCTCGTGCTGGCGTCCACGATTCCGCCAGTATGCGCAGACCAGGCTTGTACTCCCTAAGTAGGGCAAGGCTGGCGAGAGACTCAACCCAGAGTCATCCTTGAGGCGGATGCGAAGAGTCGCGAGGAGGTCGCAATCCGCGCGGCAGTCGGCGCAAGCAGGGCCCAGGTCCTGCGGCTGGTGCTGGCACCCTACTTATTTCATCCCGTCTAGAATTGAGCCCACTATGCCTCCGACGACGCCCCCCTGCACTGCTTCTTGGTGTTGCTTTGGCATGTATTCCCCTAGTTTGTGCGCCAGTTTGGCAATGGGCAATGTCTGCAGCCAAATTCTCCCCGGCCCCGTAAGAGACGCAAGAAAGATTCCGTCACCGCCAAAGATCATGTTCTTGATTCCCGGCACGGTCGTAATCTGAAAGGAAACCTGAGCCTGAAACGCGCCGACGTGCCCCGGATGCACCCGCAAAGTTTCTCCCGGCTGCAGGTCCTTCACGATCAACTCCCCAGAAAGCTCGATCCATGCGGTCCCGATTCCGCTGACATGCTGCAGCAGGAAGCCATTGCCTCCGAAAATTCCCGCTCCCAGCGATTGCTGGAAGCCGACGCTGATCTGAATCTGCGGCGTCGCGCACAAAAATCCATGCCGGTGAATCATGTATTCGTGTCCGGCACCAATTTCGATCGGCACGATATGCCCGGGCAGTTTTGTAGCGAAGGAAATCTCTCCCGGAGCGCCAATGGCTCGGTACTCCGTCATGAACAGGGATCCTCCACCGGCTACGCGCTTCAGCACGCCGAAGATTCCCCCGCCTCCAGCAAACTGAGTGTGCGTCGTCATCTGGATCGAACTGGTCATCCAGGAAAGTTCACCTGCTTCAGATATGACGGACTCATTTGGCTCAAGTCCGATTTCAAGTACCGGCATGGTGGTGCCTACAATGCGATTCTGCATGCGAACTCCTAGTCTGGATTGGGCGCTTCGAATGACCTCGAGCCGGCGCTCGGCCTTTGATTGAAGTTATACCGTGAGACCACTGGTGGCAAGAGACCGCGTCTCCGAAGCCAAGAAAACGCCGTCGCATACTTCCGTTCGGAGCGGAAAGTGTCGGGATACCGAGGCTGCTTAACCAAGCCGCAACCAAAGCAGGGACCAGTCCGGCCGCAGTTTTCCTCGCCGCGATCCCAGAGGAGTGTCTCAAGCGATTCGTAGCGGGGCTGCATAATTTGTATAATTCAATCGTTTCAATAACCGACGCTTTTTGCGTTTGGAGGCGTTTGCATGAAGGTTCCGGCCGTTCTTGCCCTAGCCACGATTTTCATTACCTTCGCTGACGCCCAAACTATCACCATCGATATCTCGCATTCCGTTAATCACATCGTCCCCAGCGAAACTTTGGGCGCAGGCGTCGATCGCATTCCGGTTGCAGCCATCGACAAAGATCTGCTTTCCCCCTCACTTCAAGAAACGCTGTCGTCAGGATGGCAGCCCGTGTCTTTTCGGCAGAATACCGAACTCGCGGTTGAGGCCTGGCACTGGAATCCGAATGGAACCTGGAGTGATCTCGCGGGCAAAGGCTATTTCACAGGCTCTGCGACTCCGACGCAAAGTCTTCGTTACTCCTATGGATATGCTCTGCCGCGTCGCGGTTTTACGCGCAACGACGGCACCGAAAACACCGGGTACTCCCGTCTCACGGACGGCGATCCTCGCACTTTCTGGAAGAGCAACCCGTATCTCACTCAACATTTCACCGGAGAAAGCGACGCCTTGCATCCGCAGTGGATCGTAATTGATCTGGCTCAGATTCAGTCCGTCGACAGCGTTCGTATCGCCTGGGGCGAGCCCTATGCCACGCATTACGTCGTCCAGTATTGGACTGGAGACGATCCCATCAGATCGCCAACACGCGGGGTCTGGCAAACATTTCCGCAAGGAACGGCCGTAGCGGGCACCGGCCACACGGAAACCATTCGCCTCGCCGCGACTCCCGTGCCGGTGCATTTCGTTCGCATCTGGATGACTGAGTCTTCGAACACTTGCGATGCTGATGGCCCCGTCGATCCCAGGAACTGCGTCGGCTACTCGATCCGCGAACTCTACCTCGGAACCACGACCGGCGCAGGCGAGTTCCATGACACCTTCGTCACACCCCCGACCAGGAGCAGACGACTACGTATTGCTCTTCCGTCGATCCTTGGCATGAGCCATCGGATCGCAGTTCTACACGGCAGGCTCAGGTTGGCTTTGATCTGTTCTTCACCAGCGGAGTTACTCGCGGGTTGCCCGCCATGATTCCCGTCGCGCTGCTTTACGACACTCCCGAAAATGCAGTGGCTGAAATTGCCTATATCGAGCATCAACACTATCCGATCTCCTACGTCGAGATGGGCGAGGAAGCCGACGGGCAGTTCATGCTCCCCGAGGACTACGCCGCACTCTATCTGCAGTGGGCCACTGCACTCCATCGCCTCGATCCGACGCTCAAACTCGGCGGTCCTTCTTTCCAGGGCGTCAACAAGGACATCGAAGTCTGGCCCGACGCCAGCGGCCAGGTCTCATGGACTGCTCGCTTTTTGGAGTATCTGAGAGAGCGCGGCCGGATGAAGGATCTCGCTTTTTTTTCTTTCGAACACTATCCCTATGATCCGTGCAGGATTCCATGGGGCGTTCTTTACGATGAGCCCGAACTCATCCGCCACATTATTCAGACTTGGCACGAAGATGGCGTGCCGGCGGACATGCCGATGTTCGTAACCGAGGGAAATCTTTCCTCCGCCGCCAGCGAGACCTACCAGGACATTTTCTCCGGCCTCTGGTTGGCGGATTACATTGGGTCATTGCTCGAGGCAGGAGGCAAGGCCGTTTATTACTTTCATTATCTGCCTCTGCAGATGGAGCCGGGCTGCAACAGTTCTCCCGGCACTTTCGGCATGTTCACCGTGGACGCAGACTATAAAATTCAGCAGCCTCTGGCGCAATTGTTTGTCGCCCAACTCATCAACTTGGAGTGGGCCCAGCCGAGCGGGGGAGTACATCAGGTCTATTCGGCAAAATCCGATGTCGAAGACGGCGCCGGCCACGAACTTGTTACCGCTTACGCATTAAGACGACCAGATGGCAAATGGTCGCTGCTCGTGGTCAATCGCGATCAACAGAACGCTCACCGGGCACGCATAGCATTTCGTGGGGATGCGGGCACCGTTACCGGGTTTGCTGGTCCAGTCGAGATTGCCACCTTTGGCAGCGATCAGTACAAGTGGAATCCCCCGCGCACCCGCTTCATGGCGCATGCCGAAACCGCGGCTGCGCCGACTGTTGTTGCCTACACGAACGGCACTGCTGATCCCGACGGGCCTGTCTTGCGCTCGCAAGAGGAAGTGACCGAGGAGACGCTCTATAATCTGCCGGCGTCGTCGGTCGTGGTGATTCGCGGAAGCGTCGCGCCACGCTAGGCTTTCGTTATCCCGAGTACTAGAAACTGCGTTGACCGCAGAAACTCAGCGATTTGAAAAACTGAAAGCAGAGGACCAAGAAGCGATCATCGAGTTCTTAGAGTCCTTGTAAACCCCCAGCGGCTGCAGCCGGCAAAATGGGCAGCAAACCTCGGAGGGACAGGCCGGGATAGTCGTAAGTGGGCGACCATCCCGGGAGTTACGGCGTAGTCAAAAAAAGTGGCGAGTTAGCGGCGGTCGTCACGATCCGGATGTTCGTGGCGAAACTTCCAGTATGCTCTCTGCTGCTCGCGATGGAGCTTGTAGAACGGACGATAGACCTCGTGCCTTTCCGTCCCCCAGGTCCGATACCTGCCGTCTTCGCGGTCATTCCATTGGTGGTAGTCCTTGTAGTCGTGGTCATAATACCGCCTCTGGTCTCTTTCGTTGCGTTCTTGGGCATCTTGACGGCTGTCATCTCGAAAATTGGCTGCGTGGAGCCCTACGGGGGCAACAAGAGCCACAGCTAGAAGAAGTGATCCCAGATACGTGTGCGTGCGATGCATGTCGTCCTCCTTGGTCCGGGTTCCTTTTCTGTATCCCGGCTTGTGGCGACTGTACGCCTCCAGCCTTGCGGAGTATGTGCAATACGGATCGGTTTCTCAATTCCGCATCGAAGCCAGAACTCTGATTTACAACGCGATCAATTCTGATCAGTTTTCGAGAACCTAAAGCTTAATACTGACTATTCAAGGGTTCAGGCGCAGGGCACTTGGCTGTGAACATTGTTGATAAGGGAGGTTTCGACGAATCTAAATCTGACGAATTTAAATCTGATGGATCCGAAGCTGATTGTGGTCACCGCGGTGGGGATCCTGCTCATCGGAGTACTTGCTTGGCTGTATGTGCAAAAACCCAGGAACGCGATGGCGGGTTTGCGGCGACGTTCAACTTGCGATTAGAGCGACTGCCGAATCTGAGCAGCTGGGGCAGCGACACGTGTAGGTTGCATTCCCAGGATACGCTGTGTGGCCGCACTTATCACAGATGTACCTGCCATCTACGTGAGCAACCATGGATCGAAACTCACGGCCTGAAACACAATAGGGGCATTGAACTGCGCCTCTCATTTCTGACTTCTGCGGTGAGCGGTGTCGACGGTTTCTTGCGCGCTTTGCGCCTGCGCTACCGTTTTCCGATTTCACCTTCATGCCGCTACCCCGTGCTATGCCACCTTTTGCCTTTTTGGTTCCCCAGTGCGGGGAGCAGCTTCTGGGTCGTAGCGTTTGAGCAGTTGCTCGATGCGCTGGATCGTGCGCTGTAGTTGGTGGATCAAATCTTCATCGCGAACAGTTAGCAACTCCGCGAGGAGTCGGCGAATCTGCTCCCGGATCGCAGCATATTTCTCGCCACGAGTCTGCATTTCATGCAGATACTTTCGATAGATCACATACCCGATGGCGACGCTGGCTCCCATGAACAGAGCGCGGAAACCCTGGAGCAGCCAATGTGGGGCATTGCGGAGATTCGTCACTATGATATCCACATCCAAGCTGACGAACCAAGCACATGCTCCCCAGAGCGCGGCTGCCGCTAGAACCTTGTGTCTTCCTGCCACGTTATTGGCCCTGCTTCCTCAAAGGTTTTCACCCGCAAAACGGCGAAGATCGCGCTGGCGTCAACGTTTCCTTCTCGCGCTTTCGAATGAGCAATTTAACTCTCATCATGTTGTGGAAAAGTTGTGGATTCGGTAGATTTCTGTTCAAAAAAGGAAAACTGGTCCAGCGAAAAGCCGAGGGCTGTTAGGGCCAGAGAGGCTATAGTGCCAGAATCCGGGAGCAAACGTTCAATGGGGAACGGCCAGTGGCGAATTATCGGGCGCGTGGATACCCGTCCCGGCCAACCCTAGCCGGAAAAACGCGACTTCTTGTCTACAGGCACAATCTCCTCGGGAGGACCATAACCGCGAACATGTGCCTGACTCGAGACCGCATATAGCTTCAGTTCGCTACAGCTCCATCGACTGGAAATGGGTGGTCTCCCGCAGACACAGAACAGCATCCATTCATCCGCGAATCCTTCAGCCAGCGGCATGAAGTACGACCCGTTACGGTACGGGCTGAAGCCAGGCAAATACCGAGTCAAGCATTTTGGACACTCAACGCAATGGCGAAATAGCATTGTGTAGGTGAGCTCCTTCGCGGGAGACTGGCGGCAAGCGCTCACCCCTCTGGCCCGGCTGTTACTGGCTGAAAACCCTTACGGACGCGTTCGTGTGTGCTGCTTTGGAACAACGCAGGCCAAGGGCCGTCTTTAAACGAAAATACGTGAGGTTCCAATGCTCAGGTGCGTGCTTCCGGATCAGAGAGTGATGGATTGACCAATTCTAGAAACAAAGTAAAACAAGCGCACTCATCAATCCATACGGATATCAGTAGAGATCGCCGGCGATGCTATGAGATTCGGGAAGCCGGAGAAAACATTTATTTCGACAATTGCAATCGTAACATGCATACTGGTTGGTATGTTGGCAGGTAAAAACAAGCCGAAACTCGGGCGGGCCGCGCCGCGCGATCCAGAGCGCACGCGAGGGCGCCTATTGCGGGCCGCCTTCCACGAGATGCACCGCTCAGGATTTCGAAACGCTGATCTGGATGCAATTCTGGCAAAAGCAGGCGTGACCAAGGGCGCGTTGTACTATCACTTCGATAACAAAGAAGCCCTCGGATATGCGGTAGTGGACGAGGTCATCGCAAGCAACCTTCACCAGAAGTGGGTGCAGCCTTTACGGAACGCCAAGAACCCCATCGACGTTCTTATCCGCATTATTCAGTCCGAATCGCTGAAAAGAGAGGACGTTCAGCGGGGCTGCCCTTTGCTTAATTTGTCTCAAGAGATGTCAGGTCTTGATGAGGGATTCCGCAGAAGGACGGCAAAAGTTTATAAGGACTGGCACGACGCGATGGCGGGGGCGCTGCGCGAGGGTCAGAAGCGAAGGGTAGTGCGGAGTGATATAAACGCGAATGAAACGGCTACTTTCCTGATCGCGACGTGGGAAGGGTATGTCGTTTTAGGGAAGAATTCGCAGGATCCACGGACGATGCAATCCGGCCAAAGGAGGGTGAGCGGCCACATCGACTCGCTACGCACGGCACGAGGCCGGCGCGAGCGACAGATGGCGGGTTCGTTCTGATGTCATATTGGGTTGATCCCCAGCATACATACCGGTATGTATTGTGGAAAAGATACAAAGATGTGATTGCCGTATCATGGGTTTTGAAGGCGTATTTAAGTTCGTATCGGAGGCGGAAAATCAATGAACCGAAAGATAGTCAGGACTATCGCACTAGGAAGCTTCGTGCTGGTGGTCGTGCTGAGCACGGCGTGGCAAGGGCAGGCACAGGACGCCAAAGCTTCGTATCCGAGCATGGCCCCGCTTGACCAGTACCTGATGGCGGATAGAAGTGCCGAGATAGCCCTGGCGCGGAGCGCGGCTCCGGAGGCCATTTCGAACGATGCCGAAGTTTTGGTGCTGGGGCGGCATGGCTACGAAACCGCGGTCAAAGGCAAGAATGGTTTCGTATGTGTCGTGGAGCGAGGGTGGATGGGCCCATTCGATGGCGAATTGTCTGCTAATTTTTGGAACCCTAAACTTCGAGGTCCGGTCTGCTTCAATCCGCCGGCTGTCCGCTCCATCCTGCCGATGACGTACAAAAGAACGGAAATGGTGTTGGCTGGTCAATCCAAAGCTCAGATCATCGAGGGCATCAAGACATTCATAAAGCAAGGACTGCCGCCCCTGGAGCCTGGAGCCATGTCCTACATGATGTCGAAGGACCAGTACCTTACCGATAACGGCCATCACAACTGGATGGCTCACCTGATGTTTTATACGCCGCTCATGGACGGTGCGGTTTGGGGTGCAGACTTGTCTAAGTCTCCGGTCATGCTGAATCCACAGTTCAGCGGCGCTCCGGAACCAATCGACGTATTCATGGTACCCGCGGGCTGGTGGTCGGATGGAACAGCGGACCCAGTCAGTGTCAGGTAGCCAATGAATCGCATTGAGAGTCTTTGCGCCGGTTATCGTGCTGGGCGAGTGGGGGCAAGGGCAGCACGGGCCCCGAATGCACCGTATAAGCGCATTCAGTCTTAACCACGTGAAGAAGGTCGTCGAAATCTATAGGCTCGGGTCCCGAACGGTCAGCCAAGCCGTGTATACCGGACGGAACAGAGATGGAAGCGGGAACCATGCGCGTGTTGATCGTGGATGATGAGCCCCTGGCCCAAGCGGCTTTGGCAAATGTCCTGTCGGCACGGAGCGACGTGGAGCACTTCGATTCGGCCAACGACGCGGCCGAAGCGCTCGAGAAACTGGCGACGGACTCTTACGATGTTTTGCTTCTCGACATCAATATGCTGGACCTTTCGGGCACTCGACTGGTAGATCAGCTTAGGAGACGACACTTTCCGTTGCCGTCCATCGTGTTTGTAACGGCACACGTTGAACACGCGATCGCCGCCTTCGAGAAGTACACCGTGGACTACGTGCTGAAGCCTTTCTCGAATGAAAGTATCAGCGAAGCCTTGGTCCGTGCCTCTCGGAGAGCAAAGGGCGAGCGAGCCGCGAAATTGATCGATGCTTTGCCTCAGTTGCAGAAGCTGTTTCGTCCGCAGTATCCCAGGATAGCAATCAAAGCTAAAGGGAGGATTCTCCTCGTCAATCCTGGCGATGTAGTCGTAGTTCAAGCTGAGGGCAATTATGTGTCGCTGCAGCGGGAATCGGACTCCTATCTGCTGCGCGAGTCAATCTCGGTGGTGGCAGAAAAGCTGAAGCCCTACGGATTCATTCGGATCCATCGATCTGCGCTCGTGAATACCTCCTTTATTGTAGAGATCAAGCCGTACCCGATGGGAAAGTATGGTCTCCGCGTTAAGGGTGGGAAGGAATACGCAGTTACCCGGGGTTACACGAAGAATCTCAAACCCCTCACAGAATTCCGGATCGGTGGCGGTAAGTTCCTTGTGGAATAGACCCTGACTTCCGGGTTGCCCGTCATCCGAGAGTTACATCCTGATCGGCTAATCATGCAACGTAAACGGGTCTAGGCGTTTGACACCAAAATATCAGATTGGCTTGCTCGTGGTGTCGGACAGAATCTCGAACAGGCATGCGAAATCAGCCTGACTTTTGCCCGCCTGGATCGCTCGCTCCATGAGGTTAACGTACGCATCAGGAATAGTGTGGTCCGAACCTCGATCCTGGCACCAGCTTACAAGCTGCTTGGTGACCACAGAATACGCTTCGAGCGAAGCTTGATCGCCGCTGTAATTTTTTGACGAAACTCTCCGCGACATGTCGGTGAAGACTGATTCCATGGTTGGCATCATTCCCTTGATCGTCTCCAGAAATCCTCCAGCGGGCAGGTTTTCACTCTCCCAAACAACCTGCCCTTGGAGAAAGCCCAACATCGCACTTACGCCGAAGGTGAGGACAGCAACATCGAAGGCCGAGGCATGACCGATTTCATGCCCTACGAACACCGTCCTATCGCCAAAGGCCATCAGAACCGGCTTCGCGCGGTTGAAGACTTCCGCCGGCCCGGAATAGAAGATCGTGCAGGCTGGTGTTCCGATCCCTTCCGGACTGCCCAGAATGGCGCCGTCAAGATACGATATTCCGCATCGGCGGGCCCAGGAGTCCATTTCCCTGGCTTCTTTGGGCGTGCCGCTGCTCAGTTGCACGACGATCTTGCCGCGGAGGGCGGTTTCAATGTCAGGTTGTCGCAACAACTGTCGCGTTGAACTGTAATCGCTGACGCTAACAACAACGATATCCGCTTCTCGAACCGATTCCTCGACGCTCTGGGCTACGCTGAGACCGAGCCTTGACAAGACCTCCGTTTTCGCGCCAGTCCGGTTCCACACCGTCGTGGCAAATCCCTTATGGAACAGCACCGTCGCAAGAGCGGATCCCATGCGTCCGGCACCGATAACCGTCACCTTGTAGTTCATGCCGCGGGCCGACCTTTCATTCACAATCTATTCCAGCGTTCGCGCCCCGCTCCCAACGACGATTGCGGGGACACGGGCAGCGGTGCGGACCGTGATTCGCTATCGCAATGGAGTGTTGAACGGCAAGGGCGCCAGTTTGCTGGACGGCTACATCGAGGACCTGGCGACGGATCGTATTTATCGTCTGATGATCGCGCAGCGTCTGCGGCAACCGGCAGGCCCCGGTGATGGACGACGGGAAACTCGTGTTGCATACGCCGGAGCTGCTTGGACCGCAGCCAGCGGCCTGGCCGATAAGTTGCTAAGCTGCCTTTTCATCGCTATTGCGGCCTGGGCTGGCAACCAAATCTTGCCGAAGGCGCTCCATTTGTATGGACGCTTCCTTTATCTGCTCAGCATATTCGTGGCCTTGCCGTGGCAGAAATCCTCCGTAGTTGTCGAGCAGCAGGCGGGCGTTTGCCTCGATCGCGGACGTGTTTGATCGGGCTTGATTGGAAAGCGCAAACGTCAGTTTCTCAAGCTGCAAATCGCGGACGGCTAGTGCCTGTTTGCTCTTAACAGTTTCCTGTTCAAGCACTTGCCCGTGGTAGCGGACTAGTCCAAACAGACATGCTGTCAATACCACCAGACCTAAATTGGCAACAATAGTTTCCATCAGGGCCTTGCTTAAACTCGTATTCCTCTCTCTGTCGAGTCCCCCAAAAATATTTGCCTCCGCCACAGACAACGAAGACAGAAGCCCGCGAGCTCGATCCATGTACTCCATCCCTTCGTTCGAATCCACTAGCATGAATGCGCGGTGGCGATATCCCTGTTGCCGCAAACTAATAGAGCGTTCCATCTCTGCCTGTTTTGCGGTAGCCAAAGCCTCGAGCTGCGACACCTGGGACCGCTCGCTCTCCGCCCGGCTGGCGAGCCCTGCGCGAAGGTCGGCAAAATCGGTTCCGATCCTGCTCTTCGCGTCGGTATAGGGCTGCAAGTACGACGGGTTTCCGGTTAGCAGATATCCGCGCTGACCTGTTTCCATATCGGTCAAGTCTTTCAGAACACTGGAAATGTCCGCCCGGATCGTCGAGCTTTCCAGTGTGCGTGCCGCGATGTGTTGCATCTGCTTTAAATGGTTGACAGCAAGATACGCAGTCCATGCCATGCAAGCGAGGAGAGCAGGAGCTCCGATTTGTAGCAAAGCTTTTCGGATCATTTTATGTGTGCCATCCTTCACGTGATGTTCAGAGCACCCTCAGCCGTGATTCGATTGGCTTTGCAAATCTCTGCCGCAACCTTGACCACTGCGTCGCTCCGGTGGATCGGTCCTTCTGCTGACATAACCGAACTGGCAGCTAAAGTGAAAAGCAGAGCATCTTCCTGCTTGTCGAAGTAAAGCACCACCTGATTCGCGGACATGTGCGTACCTCTACAGATTGTTCTTGGGAATGATAGGCCGGTTCGCCGCAAGAATGACGTTATCTCTCTTGGTGCGCCTGAGCCTGAAGTTTTTTCTCGCGGTCGAGCGCAACATCTGCTGGATCAGAGATCCTGACTTCCTTCGCAGCGGCTTGCTTGTTCGTCCCAAGAATCGAGCATACTATTCGCTGACGCGACGGCGCCTTGCTTTGATCAGGACATCCACCGGATCCGGCCGTGCGTTCCAGAAATCCAGCCGAATGCGACCATCCGCCGTCTGAGTGACTGTCGCTGGAATCGAACTGGACGTCAGGTACCATCCCTCCGGGAGCACCACGGCGTTGCGCGGACGGTCCAGGCTCCGATCAAAGACCAGCGTGTCTTCATCAATGCGGTAGCTTGCTGGGGCCGTATAGGTTTCCGAAATCCGCACGCGTTTGTTCTGCCCCGCCTTGACTGGAGAGAACGTAATGACCACTACCTGTGAGGATGCGTCAACCGGTTCTCCCGCATCAATCTTTGCGGCCGCAAGCTCTGCCCCAGTCACTATTTTCGTCGGCAGCTTTTCGCCCGTGTCGAGCACATAAGCCGACGGATCCGACACTCTGCTGCCTGTCCGGACTACGTTGAAGTACTTGTCCGCTCCCGGGCGTGATTCCGTGTAGTCGTGATAAAGACGGAAGGAGTGCGTTTCCGGTTGCTGCAGGAAGTAGACAATTTCGCGGTCCTGGTGCGCGCGTTCCGAAAGGCGTTCCTGCTCCGTTTCTCCCTCGAACGGTGCTTCCCAACTCTTTGCCGTACCCGGCGGCCGTTGCACGGTCCGCGCGCCCGTCTGAGCTCCGGGCTTGCCTTTCACAACCAGGGGCGCTTCCGCTCCACTGCCGTTCATGAAGCTGATTGCAATTCGCCCGTCCGGCTCCGCCAGGACCTGCGATGGCACGTTGCACGCCACCAGTTCATAGCCTGCGGGCAGCACAACGCTGTTCCGGGGAATGCTTAGCGAGCGACTGAAGACGATGGCATCGCCCTCGCGGAAGTAGCTCTTGGCGTCCTTGTAAGTTTTCAGGATCAGCAACCGGGCTTGTCCATCGAGTGGTACCGGACGTGCGAGGTGCACCATGATGTAGTCAACTGAAACGTCTCCACCCGTCATCAACGGGTCCTTGACCGCCTCCTCGCCGCTTACGACTTCAAACCGCAGTGGCTGACCGGTCATCACGTCAACAACCGACTCGCCGCTGGCGACACTGCCCTTACGGATCGGGTTGAAGTAGTACTTCGCGCCCCCGGTGGTAGCCGTGACCTCGTAGCGAATCGCGAAACTTGCGCTCTCAGGCGACAGCAGTTCGTAGCGCGTGTACTCATCGGTTTCCGTTTGCCCGGGCGCGACCGCAGCAGCGGACGCCGCCTGACCGAATGCAATTCCAGCCGCACATTGCAGAACGAACAGCCACTCGATCAACCTGGACACGCACACCCCCTGCCATCGCAAGCACTCTATCATCGCATTCAGGCAAATCACGGTCGAAGAAGAAAGCCGCCTCTCCACCGCGATCAGCTGACGTGAAATCCGGCTCCTCTTACTCTGAGGTACGGACGGCGCTGGCTCGTGTTCCGGCCAACACGGTTGACCGTCACAAGTTGATGCTTTTTAATCTTCCGATCTGCGTGGTGGAAGAAGCTGGCCGGTTCGTGCTATTCAGGAGTCTGGATTTCAGAGGGGAAACGTATGTCCTCGTTATACCGTGCGGATCACGTTGGAAGCTTTTTGCGTCCGAGAGAGTTACTTGAGGCACGCAGGGCTCAAGTTACCTCGGAAGAACTCGAGGCCTTGGAGGACCGCCATATCTCTCGGGTATTTCAAAAGCAGCAGGAACTCGGTCTGGGTGTGTTCACGGATGGCGAACTGCGGCGCAGTAACTTCATGAGCGACTTTACCGACGCAGTGGATGGGTTCGACCTGGGTGATGCTGTGGCCCGGAGTTGGAGCGATAAGGCGCAGAGATCCCCGGCATCTGCGGCCGCTGTGAGCAATATCAGCGGGATCGTGACATCGCCGCTCAAACAGCACCAGCCCTTAACAGGGCGCGAGCTGCCATTTCTCCGCGCGCATGCGCCGGGAGCGATCAAGATCACCCTGCCCAGCCCTACGCAGTTCCCGGCAATTTCTTTCAAGTACGGCGTTACGGACGCGGTCTACCGGGACCCATACGCACTGCTCGATGCCATCACCGGGATCATGGCAGAAGACATAAGCGCCCTGGCGGGAAGCGGCATCTCGTATCTGCAGATCGATGCGCCGCGTTATAGCTACTACCTCGATCCAAAGTGGTCCGCGTGGATGGCAAACGAGTTGCGTGTGGACCCGGCAAAGATGCTGACTTCTTCATTGAATGCGGACAACGCTTGTTTTGCAGCAGCACGCCGATCGGGTGTCACACTTGCGATCCATCTATGCCGCGGTAACAATCGCAGCCACTGGTATGCCGAGGGCGGCTATGACGCCATTGCCGAACGCCTGTTCCGAGAACTCGCAGTTGATAGATTTCTGCTGGAGTACGATGATGAACGTTCAGGCAGTTTCGAGCCTCTGAGATTTGTTCCAAAAGGGAAGACGGTTGTTCTTGGACTAATCAGCACTAAACGCGCGGCTTTGGAACGTAAGCAGGATGTGCTGAGACGAATTGATGAAGCTGCCAAGATTCTCCCTCTGGAACAACTGGCGTTGAGCCCTCAATGCGGATTCGCTTCGACCATGGAAGGGAATCTGCTCACTGAGGCCGACCAATGGGCCAAGCTACAGCTTGTCGTCGACACTGCCAGGGAAGTGTGGGGCTGACCCAGCGCAGGTAATCCGGAGTCTTCGAGTTTTTGGCGCGTGATCCAGGACGAATAAGAACGTGTCGGCGTGTTTCACGTCAGCCTCGCCGCGCTGCCTCGATGGCGGCGATGTCGATCTTCTTCATCGTCATCATCGCCTCGAAGGCTCGCTTTGCCTCACCGCCGCCAGCCGCAAGCGCATCGGTCAGCGCGCGCGGGGTGATCTGCCAGGAGAGGCCCCAGCGGTCCTTGCACCAACCGCACTGGCTTTCCGTGCCGCCATTGCCGACGATCGCGTTCCAGTAACGGTCCGTCTCTTCCTGATTGTCCGTCGCGATCTGGAAGGAAAAGGCCTCGGTGTGCCTGAACGCCGGGCCGCCGTTGAGACCGAGACAGGGAATGCCCACGACGGTGAACTCCACCGTCAGCACATCGCCCTTCTTGCCGCCCGGATAGTCACCGGGAGCCTTGTGAACAGCGGTTACTTTACTATCCGGAAAGGTGGCGGCGTAGAAGCGCGCCGCCTCATGCGCGTCCTTGTCGAACCAGAGGCAGATCGTGTTCTTTGGCTTCATGTTCGTGTGCTCCTTGTGCTCGATCAGGGCGAACGCCGCGGTTTTTGCGTCCTGCCCTTCTGAATCATATCGCTGGCGGGGATCGACTTCGAGACCCGAAGCTATGACAGGCCAAATTCCGCTCGTGCAAACCAAGCAGTCGTTGAAGGTTGCGGCAAGGGGTTCAAGCAGCTAGCGCGTGTCGGCTGCTGGCGTATGCGAGGAGAGCCATCATTTCGTCCATCGTGGGTATGTAGAACTCTGAGATCGATCTGGCGCGTTTCAACCCGTTTCGGACCGCCTTGGAGGGATTGAACAGCAAGAAGCGGATGTTGTGGTCTCGCGCCCATCGTCGCAGAAACACCAGCATGCCGAGGCCGCCGCCTTCGATGGCGTGCACCTCCGAGAGTTCAAGTACAACAATCCGGGCTTCTGTTTGCGAGGTCACGGCTTTTCGCAATTTGGACGCGGCTTCACTCTGCACAATCCTGCCCTCGCACTCCACCACCGCCAATTCGCCGATGTTCTCAACTGTGACACTCAGCATGACTTCCTCCGATCTGTTGTTTCCATCGAACACCTTTCACCTACAGCACGATCGGTACCATCCCTGCATTATGTGCAAGATGAATCGTCCATTCGAGGCTGCGCTGGAAAGCTCGGCAAGAAAACAAGCAAATCTGCCATACGGCAGGAGGTAACTCTTACTTGTCCCCGAAATCGGGATCTTCTGAGCTCCCTCCTAACGGGTTGGCAGACGGCATTCTAATCCGAGCGGGGTGTCGCGCTAGCGAGCGCGAGAATCGTTCCGGCGAACAGCAGCGTGTCCGCAAAATAGTTGATCCCCTCAACTTTGACCGCGGTGCTGGGGTCGGACATCTGCGCGATCAGGATTGGTCCATAGATGAACACCACCAGCAGCACAATCCAGGTTCCGAGATAAGTTGCCGCCATCCGCGTCTTCTTGGCCAGCAGAATGCTAGCCCCGCCAACAAGAAGAATTGCTCCCGTCAGATAACCAATAAGCAGGCGGCCCGGAATCCACGTGGGCGTCAACTTTTCGAGTGGGACTCCGGGACATCCAGCCGGGTGCAGAAAATGCTCAACGCCGAAAAACATAGCGGTGATCGCGATCAAAACGCGGCCCACGGTTATGAGCCTGCTTTCGGCTTGTCCGCGGCTTTGTTCTCTCATGGCATTTCCCGCAAGAATCCAGCCTGCGCCCGCGAATGACATTTCGCGGAAGACAATTACCCATGCAATCCTGTCCCTGGGGCTGGCGAGAACTCGCGGGATATGCACCATCGCCACAAACAGAAACATCATGATCCCGAACAGCAGGCCGGACCAGCGCAGTTGAATTTTTGTAGCAACGCTCAAGGACGCGGCCAGCAACGCAAAGCCAACAAAATACGCCCAAAACAGACGCCATGGCATGTACGAGGGCACGGCAAGCATGATGAATCGTGCACCCGAGAGATGCTCCGCGCCGAAGACCGCCAAGGGGGTGGCGAAACACAAATTGCTCAAGGCTACAACCTTGTCCGAGCCGCCGGCCCGCGCGATATCGGTCTTCGCAGCCCACAGTGCAATAAGGAAAAGTAGGATGCCGGCGCTCGACATCGAAACTGCCGTGCGAGAGATTTCAAAAAAGGTGGCGAGAATGGTTATCTGCATGTGGAGACCAAGAGTAAGCTCGCGTGCTCTATCTGCAGCACGTTTTTCGGGTCAATGCAGCTTCAAATTGTACAGCGAAGAGCAGGTGATGACATTTCGTTTGCGATGCTGGACAGAACGCCGGCCCCGAAGCGCGGCGTGTTCTGATTTCTCGTCCACTAACCGCTACCTCCGCACGACTACGGGCGCCGATGTTATTTCGCACATGCTGCCGAGCTGATTCTGCGCCGGCGCAAAGCCCCTGGGCAGCAGACTTGCAAGTCAAGATCTCGGCGTAGTTGATTCATTAGTGGCGAACTTCAATACGCGTAGCTACGGAAAGCCCACGGTTCCACATCGGGAATGAGGCGAACACTACAGAGATTCCTGTATTGAGTCAACCGGCGGAATAGGGCACACTCCAAGTCTGGCCAAATAGAGACCGACCGTTCCCAGCCACTTCTATTAGGGTTCTTACTCCGCAGGCGCGCGTCTTTGATCATCGTGCGTCTATGTTCCTTTTCGGTCATTCTGCCGATTTTGCGGGTCACTCGAAACGCTTGGGGTGAGGAAGCCCGCAAACCATGCTCGGTCGGGCAGAGTTCCGGCACAAAACCGATAACGGCCCTCGCGGCGTTGGCCAGTGATCGCCGCACCCAGTGCCAACAACGGGAATATGAGTAGCTATTGCCAGGAATCATAGTGAAAAACTTCGTTATAAAAAATTCGTTGTTTACTCTGTTGCTGATTCTTCCATTGTCGGCGGGGATCAATTTCGTGCAGCAGAACAATAAGACTGTGAGCCCGTCTACCACGTCAGTCGCATTGGCATATCCGGCGGCGCAGAAAGCGGGGAACTCCAATATTGTGGTGGTGGGGTGGAACGATACCAGTGCCGCGGTGAAATCGGTCACCGATAGTCGTGGCAACACGTACGCCCGGGCGGTGGGTCCAACGGTGGGAACGGCGCTATCACAGTCTATCTACTACGCCACGAATATCGCCGGTGGGAGCAATACCGTTTCGGTAACGTTCAACCAGAATGCGGCGTATCCCGACGTGCGGGTGCTGGAGTACAGCGGGCTTGACTCGACGGCGCCGTTGGACGTCACTGCGGCGGCAGCGGGAAATTCGCTAAATGGAAATAGCGGTCCAGCCACGACAACCGCGTTAAACGAGCTGATCTTTGGGGCGGGCATGACGTATGGCGGTTACAGCGCGGCGGGAACCGGATTTACCAAGCGGGTCATCACCAACTTTGGAGACATCGCCGAAGACGCGACAGTCCTCGCGGGAGGCAGCTATAGCGCCGCGGCGCCTCTTAGTTCATCGGTCCCGTGGGTGATGCAGATGGCTGCCTTCCGTGGCAGCGTCCAGAGTTCATCCAATCCACCGCCTCCGCCGCCGAACCCGACGGCAATCACGCCCACCTCCGGGTCCACCAGCGGCGGAACTTCGGTGACCATCACGGGCACGGGTTTCGCGACCGGAGCCACAGTGACCTTCGGCGGAACAGCCGCCACCGGGGTGAGGGTGGGGAGCAGTACGTCGATTACGGCCACAACTCCGGGCCACACCGCGGGAGCGGTGGATGTGGTGATTACTAACGCCGACAACCAGACAGGCACATTGAGCGGGGGCTATGCCTACACCTCGGGCACCTCGAGTTCGGGCGGTGGAGGAATTGCTTTCGTGCAGTCGAACTCGGTTCCGGCGACTCTGCAATCGTCGCTGACCACAATGTCGGCGACCATTCAAAGTGGCGCAAACCGCAGGCAACCTGAATATCGTGGTGGTGGGCTGGGGGGACACGACATCACTGGTAAAGACCGTGACGGACAGCAGTGGCAACACGTACAGCCAGGCGGGAGGGACGACCACGGGGAGCGGGTTGCGGCAGGCGATCTACTACGCCCGGAACATCGCCGGGGGCAGCACGACGGTGACGGTGACGTTCAATCAGGCGGCGGCGTATCCCGACCTGCGGATTCTGGAATACGGCGGGCTGGACACGAGCAGTCCCTTGGATGTGACGGCGGCGGGAACGGGGACGGGAACGGTGGCGGCGAGCCCTGCGGCGACCACAACGTCGGCGAACGAGCTGATTTTTGGAGCGGGAAACAACGGGGACGGGTTCAGCGGAGCGGGAACAGGGTTCACCTTGCGGATGATCGACTATTACGGCAATCTGGCGGAAGACGAGACAGTCAGCAGCACCGGCAGCTACAACGTCAGCGCGCCGTTGAAGAAGTCGACGGCGTGGGTGATGCAGTTGGCGACATTCCGCGCCAGTGGCCAGAGTTCGTCCAATCCACCGCCTCAACCGCCTCCGCCGGGTCATACCTACACCACCAATTTTCCTCTTGCCGAGAATCCTGTCTCGGAGGGCGGGAACTGGGTGAATGGTGGCCCGGATTCGGTTGGCCTAGCATGGAGTGACGTGTTTGTGGGACCAAACGGAGCGCACGGTGAGGAAGTGTCAGGCACAGCGACCTCAAACTCGAGCGGACTGCCCTTCAGTGATGCGACCGCGGTATTACAGAACCTTCCCTGGGCTTCAAATCAGACGGTAACAGCAACCGTATTTGCGTCCGGCATCACACAGACGTGCGGGCAGGAAGTAGAACTACGGCTGAACACAACCGTCGCAGCGAATAGCATTACCGGTTACGAGATTGACTTGTCCGTATCCAACGGCTCCACGCTCATCGTGCGGTGGAATGGAGCCGTAGGTAACTTCACCATTCTTGCACAGGCAACCGGACTCACTGCCAAGAATGGCGACGTTCTACAGGCATCGCGGAATGGCAATACCATCGCGCTGTCAATCAACGGTGTGCAGAAGTTGTCGGTAAACGATACGACTTACACCGGCGGCGCTCCGGGAATCGGTTTTAACTACACCCAATACCCGTGGTGTGTGCAGTCTGCGGAGAGCCTGAAATATGGCTTCTCCAGTTTCGCCGCAAGCGACTCGCAGTGATGCTTCCGGGATAGCCCGCTCGCAGGATCGGCACCCGGAGGCATTTACTTCCGGGTTGCCCGTCACTAGCCGGCAATCTGCGAAGGCAGCCCCAATTTGCACCCACCGAGGGTGGAGAGGTCTAGCCAATAACTTCAGTCTTGCCCGTCATACGGGCACTCAACCAGAAAAAGTTCGCAGCATACGTCCATCGGTCGCCCAATATCCTGGTGCTTCCCGCAATATCGGAATCTCAAGGGGGCAACGGGATTCTTCCCTCGTCCGGTATCGACCCAAAGAAACTTGTAACCTCCATGTACTCTTCTCGTAATAGACAGTAGAGAAGCTCATGGACCTGCTCCAACGGTTCACCCTTGGCGAGATCGATGCCTTCGAGGCGTTAACGCGGCAGTTTCAGGGCGAGATATACGCATGGATCGTGCGCATTGTGCGCGACTCAGGTGCTGCGGAGGATCTGACGGTGGAGACCCTTTGGCGCATTTACTGCGCGCGGCAGCAATTTCGATCCGGCGGCAACTTCGCCGCCTGGGCGCGGCGGATCGCGACCAACTTGGCGATCGACCATCTCCGGAGCGCACGGCCGGAGGAGGGGCTCGTGACTGAGCCTGCAGCGGCGCCGCTACCCGATCCAGTACTCCAACAAGAAACCCGCGAGAAGATCCAACAAGCATTTCGCGGCCTGCCGGCCAAGCTGCAGGTGGCGGCGACGCTCGCGTTAATCGAAGAACAGCCCTACGAGGAAATTGCCGATGCTTTAGGGACGTCGGTGGGGGCAGTGAAGCTGCGAGTGTTCCGTGCGGTTCGCATCCTGCGAAAACGATTGAACCGGCTTGGAATCAAGCCTGTATGAAAGACATGAGGATAAAACAAATGCCGGAAGACGACGGACGTGAGGTGAGGGACGCTCTAAAGAAGTGTTTTCCGTCGGTCAACCCCGAGCTGCGTCGGGATCTGTGGCCGCAGGTTTTGGGCAAACTCGATGATCGCCCGGCTCGCGTTCCTTGGTACGACTGGGCTTTAGTGGGCTTGAGTGCCGCGATGTTTCTTGCCTTTCCGAGACTGATTCTCGTCTTGGCGTATCACCTTTAAGGAGACCTTATGAGCAATCATCCGTATCTGCGCGCATACATGGCGGGAATCTCCGCACCAACGCCCCTTTTGTTGGTTGCGCTCACGCTCTTTCTGGTGGCGCGTTTTGTCTACAACATTCCGGTGCCTGTTGAGCGCGTAATCATCTTCCCGATGGCGATCATCCCGAACTTGTTTGGAGTTTGGAACATGCTGTACCTGGCATCGCGGGCGCGCACACGCCTGCCGCTGGGGATTCACGGTGCGATACTGCCCTTCATCATCGCCCCGGCAGGATTCCTTCTGGGCCGAAGCCTCGGCATTTTGGATGCGACGCGCCATGGTCTCGTCTATTTCGGTGTGGCGGAGATCCACTATGCATTTCTCGCAATGGTGTTTCCAGCCGCGCTGATTGTCTATTACCTGGTTTGGAAGTACCTGATCGGTTTTTTCAATCGGATTGTAGGGGTAGCAGAGGGCCAATGAACCCGCTCGTTAGGAGAGAGCCTTGCTCAACAGGACGCGGATTTTCTATTGGGCAGCAACAACGCTCATAGTGTGCGAAACACTTATAGGCGGTTTTGCGGACCTAATACACGGGCGAACCATACTTGTGAGCGGGCCCTTTGTCACAGACGTTCTAGCCGGTCTGGGATATCCAGTGTACGTCCTGTGGATCATTGGTATTTGGAAGATCCTGGGAGCGATCACTCTGTTGGTGCCCGGCCTTCTCCGGCTCAAGGAATGGGCTTATGCCGGCATCGTTTTCGAACTGTCGGGTGCAGTTGCGTCGCTTGCCGCCTGCGGCCGTAACGCTGATCTGATCGCGCCGCTGTTTCTCCTCAGTCTCGCACTCGCTTCCTGGGCACTCCGGCCAGCGAACCGGACGTTGGGAAAGCCATTCATCGCACAAAGGTAGCCGTGGCTGGAGCAGTTGGCTCCTTGGCGAACCGAAGTTTCGAAGACCGATAAAGAATGGCCTGGACTTTGCTACCAACTGGATCATCGCTGCTTAGACAATACTCGCCGAATCTCCAACGCGATTTCTAAGAGTTTCGGGCTATCCGTGTTGTCGAGCAGTACAATCAGGTCCCTCTGTGTTGGAATGCGCTCTATTACTGACTGGAATCCGAAGATCGCCCCGCCGTGCATGAGGACAGTTTCGCCCGGGGAATCGGGCTTGGGAATGAGAATTCCCCAACCGAACCCGTAGTTCTCCAGATTCGGCTTGAACAGCAAGTCGCGCAGATTTGCCGGAAGTAACCGCTCGCCATAGAGCGCCTGGTCCCACAACAGAAGATCGCCAACGGTCGAGTACAGCGCACCGGCAGCAAATGGAATGGACATGTCATAGAATCGGGCATTCTGTAATCCATTGCCTGAACGCTCGTATCCAGCGGCACGGTAAGGAATTATTGTCTCGCTATGCGCGTAACCAGAATCGTTCATACCAAGAGGCGTGAAGATGCGATCTTGCAAGAGCCGTTCATACGAATTGCCGGAAACCTGCTCGAGAATTGCACCAAGAAGGAAGTAGCCCGAGTTGCTGTAATGGAACTGTGTTCCGGGTTCAAATTCCAAATCCCCACTGCAATACTTCTGGGCAAAGTCTTTGACGCTGTACGTTGTTCGGCTGGCCGGGCCTGCCAGGAAACCAGGGGCAGATATGAAATTAGGGATACCCGAAGTGTGAGAGAGCAATTGCCTGACAGTGACGCGACTTCCCGTGTCCTTGCGGTAGTACAGCAGATAATCCGAGACGTGTCCGTCTAGCTTGATTCTGCCCTCGTTCACGAATTGCAACACCAGCAAGGCCGTGAACTGCTTGGTCATCGATCCAATTTCAAATTTCGTCCGCAAATCGTTGGGGATTTTCCATTCGAGATTTGCATAACCGAAGGCGTGTTGGTACAGAATGCGGCCATCGCGAGCGACGAGCGCCGAACCGCTGAAGTCTTGAGCGGCTGCGTGCGACCGCATGATCTCGTCTAACTGAAGTGCCACCGTCGTCGGTGCGCCCTGCTGAGCTGAAACTAGTGTCGCGACGATGAGCGTGGCAACGAAAGAGGAGAGTCGGAGAGATCTCAAGGCACGATTTATCATTTGGGGTCGTAAGAATGATAGCCCCTCTAGCGAAAGCTTGGCTGCTTGCCTGGATCACTTGCTCCTGGATTGTCGGCAACTCTTCCAGAAGCGCCGAGCGGCTTAGGGGCTCGGTTCGATCCCGATGCGATCATTGGCCCTGCTCGGCTGTTAGCCAGTTCCCGAGGCGCACACCGATCTTCTTGACACCTTTGACTCTGCGAATTCCGGCTGCCAAGTCGGCACTCAGGAGACCGCAATCGGCCGCTTCGTATGCTAGACGTCGTACTGCGAATCGCGAGCCGCGGGTCTTTCCTCAAAA
Source organism: Terriglobia bacterium (assembly GCA_963841075.1). Taxonomy (GTDB): domain Bacteria; phylum Acidobacteriota; class Terriglobia; order Terriglobales; family Acidobacteriaceae; genus JAIQFF01. The sequence goes on along the minus strand of CAWJBA010000018.1, from coordinate 33,564 downwards.
AGGATGCCCATAGGAGAGGTCAGCGGCACGGGTTGACATCCGATAAGAAGTATGGAAAACCTAAGACCGGAGAGCATTATGGGCAACCTATCCAATGAAGCTCCTGCCGCCCTACCAGCCCGACGCATTCGACGGGTTCTCTCACAGCCCGGTTTGCACGCTTTCGAGGCCGCGTACGATCCATGGTCGCGGCTGCCCGAGCACGGCCATGCAGCACCCTTCTTCACTTACGTGCTCCGCGGCAGTTTCGTCGAGCGCGCAGGACACCATGTCCGCCAGTGCAGCCGCGGCGCGGTGATCTTTCACGGTCAGGAATCGCACACGAATGAGGTCAGCGGCGCCGGCACTGTTTCGTTTAACGTCGAACTTGATCCAGAGTTGTGGTGCGAACTCACCGATGGAATTGGCATTGGCACGTCTCTCGTGGGCCGCGTGGTGGGCGGCGACATCGAGTGGGCAGCTCTGCGTGCGTGGCGCGAATTCCAGCAAGCTGACAAGGGTAATACGCTCGCGGTCGAAGAAGCGATCGTGCTGCTCTGCGAAGCCACCCGGTCCTCCTACACGCGCGGCCTATTTGAGCCTCACCAACGCCTCGACAGGTGTGTAGCCTATCTCGACGTGCACCTGATGGAAGCCCACAGGCTTGCGGCCATCGCGCGCATCGCTGGCGTCCATCCCATGCACCTGGCGAAGCTGTTCCGACACCGATTCGGCTGCTCCATGGGGGAATATGTCAGGCGGCGACGTGTCGCATGGGCGTGCGCACAACTCGCACAAGGGAAGGAAACTATTACGACCATCGCGCAGAACGCCGGCTTTGCGGACCATCCACACTTCACGCGAACATTCGTGCGGGTCACGGGCTGCACGCCTCGGTGGTATCGTGCCCGGATGACGGGCACCGAAGGCGTCGTGCAGCCAGGGACCTGACTACGCCTTCGAGGCTTCCAGCGTTCAAGATTCCACCGTGGGGCCGCCTGTACAATCCGGTTCATGGCCGTGGCACATCGGTTTCTTATCAGAGCCGCTCTTTGTCTTTGCCTAATGACGGTTCGCAGTGCCCTTGCTCAAGAAAAGCTCAGTCTGAATCATCCGGTGAACCAGACCGTCACAGCCGGGGGCACGAACAAGTATCCGATTCGCTTGAACGACGGAGATTACGTAGAGGTTTCGTTAGCGTCTCAGTCCGGCACAGTGAAGCTTCTTGTGGCGAATCCCGACGGATCCTTAATGCGCACTTTCGCAGGACCCTCGGTCGGCGCCAGGAATATCTATGCGTTCGCTGCGGAGGGCGCCGGCATTTTTTCCCTGAACATTGTGAACCCAGGCGAGCAAGCGGCGATCTATGAACTCACGTTGCAAAAGGTCGCTTCCCTTGACGAACGCTTCCGACCTGAAGAATGGATCGATCCGGACCCCAGCCCGCGTATTCAGGAGCTTCGCAAGCGGATCGCCTCGGGTGAAACGAACACCGAGAGTTTTTGGAAAGAGATCGCAGCGCAGGGCACTCCGCTGGTCGAGCAGCTCAATGCCAATTATTGGCTGGTGACGTTTCTATGGCGGGCACAGCACGACACTCGCACTGTCATGGTGACAGGTTCATTTAATGTTCCCGGACTCACGCGGAATAATCAAATGCACCGGATAGGAGATTCGGATGTTTGGTATTTGACTTTGAAGCTCCCGAAGGGTGCGCGCTTCACTTATAAACTTATTCCCAACAATCCGCCGCTCTCGGGCAGCACGCAAGCCACCGCTCAGGCCGATTCTTACAACCCAAGACGATGGGAGTGTCCGAAGACCGCCGAGAAGTTCAGCTGCCGAAGCGTAGTTGAGTTGCCTGACGCAGCGCCGCAACCATGGATCGTAAAAAGGCCGGGAACACCAGCAGGTCGAATCGAGAAACAGACGATCAAGAGCGCGATCCAAAAACTGGAGCGGAATCTCTTCATTTACACACCGGCCAGCTACAAATCGGACGGGCCGCCAAACGCGCTGTTAGTTCTGTTTGACGGGGACGACATCCTCTCGGACGACTTCCAAGGGCAGACGACGCTAGACAATCTGATCGCCGCCCGCAAGATCCCTCCGACTGTCGTGGTGATGGTCGACAATGTTGGAGACCGGCGTCTGGTTGATCTGGTTGCCAATCCAGAATTCGCCGACTTTATGGCAACGGAATTGATCCCTTGGGTTCGGGCACACTACAACGTCACTCGCGATCCAGCGCGCACCGTGGTCAGCGGTGAGAGTGCCGGCGGGCTTGCCGCAGCATACATGGGATTGAAGCACCCAGAGGTGTTCGGCAACGTGTTCAGCCAATCGGGCGCGTTCTGGTGGTCGCCTGAGCACAGCGGAGGCGTTTGCGCCTCGAGGTGCCCGGAAGACGGAGGACGGCGCTCCGATCCTGACAGCGAGGATAGTCGAACCGAAGGAAACTGGATCGCGAAGCAATTCGTTACCAGCCCGAAACTGCCGGTGCGATTCTTCCTTGAGGCAGGGACCTTTGAAGTAGATAAGGAGGGCACCGGGGGAGACATCCTAGAAGCGACCCGGACCTTACGCAATGTGCTATTGGCAAAGGGTTACGAAGTTCACTTTCAGCAATTCGTCAGCGGTCATGAGGAACTCAGTTGGCGCGGCACGTTCGCTGACGGTCTGATTACTCTGTTAGGTCCGCCGTAAAGATTTGTTGCCCGAGGCCTTGATTTGCGCCGCCTGCATTTCGACTGCGGGTGGATTGTCGGCAAACCTTACCTTGCAGGATTATCGGAGAGTTGTCCTTCATCGCCAGCAATCGGCGAACAAGTGCCAATCGCCTCTAGCCAGCCCACAAAACCTCGAACGACCCCGTCTTGTCGCGCATCAGGCCGATGGCTGCGAGGAACCGCCCAAGCTCAATGATTGGCCGAAACATCCAGTATTTCCGTCGAATGGCGGCCATGGCGCGTTCGTGCTCGGCGCGGTCTGTGAGGAACCGGGCTGTGCCGTCGACGTTCTCGCCAGCAATGGACAGCTTGACTTGTGGCGTCTTCTGCACGTTCTGCACCCATTGGCGATTTACGTTCGCTGTACCGATGTAAAGCCTGTCGCCATCCAGAACGAACCAAATCGTAACTTCGTGCGGCTTCCCGGTTTTGCGCCCGTAATGGGTCAGCCTCGTCGTCTGCGTTCCGGCTACCTGTCTCAGTCGCGCAAGTTCGGTCGATTCCATAAGCTCTCGCTTGCAACCTTCAACATGAATCAGCAATTGCCCCTAAACGTCCCCAAGTTGTGCCTCTGTCATGCCGAAGTAGTGCCCCAGTTCATGGATGAGGGTCTGGCGAATTTGATGACGCACTTCGGCCTCGCTTGAGCAGACCGCCTCAATATTCTTCTGATAAAGCACGATGTGATCCGGTCCCGCGGGGAGGTTGAAGACGCTCCTCTTCGTCGCAGGCACGCCGTGAAAGATGCCTAGAAGCAGTCGTCGGCACTTCCCCAGCCTGGGTGGCCGCTGGTCAGCCGGAAAATCTTCAACGAGAATCGCCACGTTCTGGATGCGGATTCGGAACTCTTCCGGCAGCGAATCCAAGGTTTCTTCAGCAACGTGGATGAAGTCCTCGCGCTTCATCCTTCACCACGGGCACAAACGGCACACCCGCACCGAGTAGCCCCCGTCATCCTCTTCCTCGTCGTCGTCCTCATCGTCCGTGACGGCTCCTTCATCGTCCTCTTCGTCCTCTTCCTCGTTTGGCTCTTCCCGAAGAAGGACATCGCTTCGCGCCGTGCGATCCTCACAGTCTGCGAGGCATTGTGGGCGTATTCTGCTCATGTCCACATGGTACTCCGTGTCCGTTGGCAAGAGCAGGGGGTGTCGGTTGCGGGTGCTGGCGCATGGACCGGCAATGCGCGAATCGCTCAGGAAGGACCAAATCCCGTTTCATGTTGACCGCTCCGCGCCTTATCTTAGATGATTGTGATGCATGGACGTTGAACGCATCATTGGCGACATCGAGCAGTTACAGGAAATGTTCGAAGCGCCGGATATAAGGCCACTCAGCCCGAGCGACATTTCTGCTGCGAATCGAAGGCACGACCAAATGCTCGCGCATAGCCCGTGGTTTCGGCTGTGGCAGCGATACGGCGTCTGTTGCCGATCTGAGGCTCCCGCACTCCGACTGGGCGAAACCGACGGCTGATCCTGGACACGGATCAACGCTCCGATACTCATCTCATCTTGCTGGCAGTCGTCGAGATCCCGGAAGCTTTATCCAGAAACGGGCTTCAGAAGAGTCAGCCCGCAGTTCCGGGCGGTTTGTTGGCTAAACCGATTTGCCCCGAGGACCAGCTGTACCTTTTCATCCGGTGTGAGGCAACGGAACTTTGATGGCTCCATCCCCGCGATCACCTTGGTTGTCGGGTCGGGCGGGAAGGAATAGCATGTGTTCCGACGATGCGCGTGGGTCACCGAATCGGTCAACGCAACCTGTCCCCAGTCGCGCTCGGCCCCCACATTTTGTTCTCGGGTGTCTAGATGTCTCCCACCAGCTAGTTGGCAGATTCTTTGGGAATTAGGACGCTAATTAGGAACTTCGCACGTCCAATTCTCGTAGGTTAGTTTATGCGGCGATTTGTGGACAGCTTCGGCCAGGTCCTGGCGGCCATGTGGGCGCACAAACTGCGCTCTTTCCTCACCATGTTCGGAATCGCCTGGGGCGTCGGGTCGCTGCTGCTCCTGATCGGATTAGGCGAGGGTTTTCGCGCGGGAACCGAGAAGAATCTGGCAAGCTTTCTCGGCGAAAATTACATGCAGATCTACAACGGCCGGGTGCCGGCCGTAGGCAGCAGCCAGCGTTCCTCTCGCCAGTACTACCTGAACTATCAGGATTTTGTCGACATTCGCAACTCGGCCTACGTGCGCGACGCCGCGCCGGTGATCTACCGCGGCGACCTTCGTCTGGTGAGCGAGTACGGCAGCAGCAACGGCTACGTGGATGGCTCGGAGCCGCAGTTCTACGACATTCGATACCAGCCCCTCGACCAGGGGCGCTGGCTGAACTGGGACGACGAAAAGCAACGCAACAACGTCTGCGTCATTGGCAAAGAATTCGTGCGCATCCTGTTCCCCGGCCGTCCCGCCCTTGGCGGCAGAATTCTGATCAATGGCGTGCCTTTCCAGGTGGTTGGGACGATGCAAGGCGTCGGCCACGGCAACAACAATGACCAGAACATGCGGTTAGTGATGCCTTTTGCCACCATGGCCGTCTATTTCCCGATGCCGGGAGAAGGCAATGCCAAGGCGATCAAATATGTTGCCTACCGGCCCAGCACGCGCGAGCAGCACCAACAAGCCAGAGATGCTGTCCACCGCATCGTGGCCAGAAATCACGCTTTCGATCCCAAAACGCCGGATGCGTTTGACGACATGGACACCATCGCCATCGTCGAAATGGTCGGCAAAATCTCGGACGCCATGGATGGATTTCTGGGAGCCGTCGGCCTGGTGACACTGGCTTTGGGAGCAATGGGGGTGGTGAACATCATGCTGGTCTCGGTGGCGGAGCGCACGCGTGAGATCGGTCTGCGCAAGGCCCTGGGCGCCACCCGGCGAAACATTCTGTTCCAGTTCTTTCTGGAGGGGCTGATGCTTACAGCCATCAGCGGCGGCATTGGCGTGGCCGGGGCCTATGCGGTGACCCGGCTCCTCGGACTTGCACCACCTATCGATGGATTCGAATTGCCTCACATCTACCCGGCGAGCGCTGCCCTTGCCATGGGAACTCTGGCCGCGGCCGGTATCATCGCGGGCTTGTACCCCGCACGACGGGCAGCCTTGCTCACGCCGGTCGAAGCGCTTCGCCAGGAGTGATTGATGATCCGTGCGAAAGATGTGTTCTCGGAGGCTTACGGTGCGCTTCGGCAAAATCGCCAGCGCACCGCGATCACCATGCTCGGCATGGCATGGGGAATCGCCACCGTGGTCTTGTTGCTGGCCTATGGGACAGGTTTCTCGACTGCCATCGTCAACATCTTCAGTGCCTTTGCCAGCATGCAGTCGGCTGGTATTGTTGGCGGCCGGACCTCGATGCAGGCCGGCGGAAGCAAAGCGGGGGCCGATGTCCGTTTGACCCGGGATGACCTGGACCGCCTCGTGACCAACGTGCCGCAAGTCACGCGAATCGCGCCGGAATCGTTTCTCGAAGCGCGCGTCACCTACGAAGGCCGTTCTTACACCTGGAATGTCTCGGGCAGCACTCCCGTGATGCCCGACATTCAGAACCTGAAGGTAGATTTCGGCCGTTTCTACAATGCCGAAGACATGCAGTTGCGCGGCCGCGTCTGTGCGTTGGGCTCGGAAGCCAAGGAGAAATTGTTCTCCGGCCGCTTCCCCCTGGGAGAGAGGATTCGGATCAACGGCATTCCCTACGAGGTGGTCGGTGTGATGAAAGCGAGGCCGCAGGAAGGCAATGACAACACGATCAACCGCGTTGTCTACATTCCCCTTTCGACCCTGAGCGACTTTCGCGACACACGCTATGTCGACATGATCTGGGTGGATTTTCTGGGCTCCGACTACCCTGCGGTGAAGAGGTCGATCCGCAATACGCTGGCCACGGCCCACAATTTTCGTCCTGACGATGAGCGCGCGCTGCGGATTTTCATCCTGATGGAACAACTCTCGCAATTCGGAATCATCAGCATGGCTTTGCAGGTACTGCTCGCCTTTATCGGCACGTTGACGCTGGGCATCGGTGGCGTGGGTCTTATGAACATCATGCTGGTGAGCGTGACGCAGCGCACGCGCGAGATCGGCCTGGAAAAAGCGGTAGGAGCCCGCCGCTTTGACATTCTCGTGCAGTTCCTGTCGGAGGCTCTGGCCATCACCTTCCTGGGCGGCCTGTTAGGGATTGCGCTTGCCTACCTCGTTTCGTACTCGGCAGGGACCCTCACCTTCTACAGCGCTCTTGCTCAGCACGGCGAGATGGGCGACATTCGACTCATCATTTCACCCGCCAGCGTGTTGATCTCGACCGCCATCCTGGCGCTGGTCGGATTGGTCAGCGGCATGATCCCAGCGATACGGGCGTCACGTCTCGATCCAATAGAAGCATTGCGCTACGAATAAGCCCAAGTGAAAGACGAGCAAGTTCAAGAGGTCGAAATCTGGGGCGGGACGGCCGACCACAAGATACTTCTCGTTCTCTACGATTTGAAGAGTGACATTCCCTTTACAAGGGAATGACACTTAGGTGACACCCGCTTCCTTGCCGCCCACTAGCCTCCAAATCATGCTCTTGACTGGAGAATGTCATGAAGATGTCAGCGCTGTTGCTTATGACGCTGGCTTCCGGTCGATTGCGGCTTAAACGACTCGCACAAAATGACGGAGGTAAAGATTATGCAGTTTCGAATGCTCGATCAGCCTTGGCGTAAGACAACTCTGATCTTCATCGCGGTGCTTGCTTTCAGTGGGCTTGGAATCGCGCAAGCCTACCAACAAACTAACCTCGTTTCCGATATTCAGGGTCTCGCTCAAAACCCACCGAGCGGCCAGCCCGACACCCAGCTCGTCAATCCTTGGGGTCTTATTTCGAGTTCCACAAGTCCGTGGTGGGTATCCGACAACAACGCCGGGGTTTCGACCCTCTATAACGGACAGGGAGTGAAGCAAGGACTTGTGGTGAATATCCCGTCACCGGTAAGTGGGGTCGCGGGCACTCCAACCGGGGTGGTCTTTACCGGAGCCGCGGGATTTACGTTCCATGCGAAAAACGAGCAGGGACAGGATACAACAGCCGGCGCGGTTTTCACTTTCGTGACCGAGGACGGAACTATTGTGGCCTGGGGTCCTGGAATCAACCCAACGGACCTTCCCAATGACGCTTTTGTGGTTATCGATAACTCCAACACTCCCTCCGCCAAGAAGGGCGCTGTCTACAAGGGCGCCACAATCGCTCAGATGAAAGCTGGCGGGCCGTTTTTTCTGTATGTGGCAAACTTTCGCGCAGGACGCATCGAGGTTTACGACACGATGTTCAAGCCCGTAGATCTTGATGATGGCGACCAAGCGTTCACGGATCGCGAGATCCCGAGCGGCTTCGCCCCGTTTAACGTGCAGGAGATAAACGGAAACATTTATGTTACATACGCGAAACAGAACGCTAGCAAGCACGACGACTTCGACTTCCCAGGTCTGGGCTTTGTGGACAAATTCTCGCCTGCAGGCAAGCGACTACAGAGATTGGAGTCGGGGCGGTGGCTCAATGCCCCCTGGGGGGTGGCGATCGCACCCGCGAACTTCGGGTTCTTCAGTAACCACCTGCTGATCGGCAATGCCGGGAGCGGACAGATTGCTGTCTACGACGTGGACAGCGGGCGCTTCGATGGCCTGCTCCGGGATGCAAGTGGACATGCACTGCAAAACGATCGCCTGTGGGCGCTTCGCTTTGGCAACGACCAGGGGGCTGGACCGAGTAATTGGCTGTTCTTCACCGCCGGCATCAGCGACGAGGCGCACGGTCTTTTCGGCTTCTTCACGCCTGCGGATAAGAGCGCGCCGGAGAACAACGGTGACGATGAGTAGTCTGCTCGATGGCGGTTCGAGGAGTCTTTGGCAGACGGTTAGGATACAAGGGGCGAAAGCGATCGAACAACTCGCGGTGACTCGCGCCGCTTTCGCCTTCCAGTTAACTGTGGCAAAATCGCGATTACACCAACAATCGGGTTGTGAGTGGAACTCATTTGGGGGAAGCTGCAAGTGGCTAAGTTCAAGCCCGCACTGTAGCTTGGGCTATCGCACGCCAACGAGTTTACCGAGACGCTGGGCCCCTCATGGATGAGAAAAGCGAGGCAGGCCAGCACCTCAACAACGGTCAGACGATCGATTCCATCCTCAGCCTGTTGGAGCGACGCTAGCCCACCACAGGATTTTCCACCCTACGGATTCGGAGGCGGGCTCAATAACTCACAATGCTCGACGCACTTTACCGTATCCGCCTCGACAGTGGCTTTCTCGTGGCCAGAAAAATCGATGTCGGGGAGGATCAGCAGAGTTTACCTGCCATTGACGACGTCAGAAGTGCAGTTGAAGCTCATCGACTGGACGCCACGTTCCTTGCAGCCGGTTTTGTCCAGAGCATCGGTGAGGGTTACGGTCTGTCGTCCGCTCCGAGTTGTCCGCATCCTCAATTAGGACGATCAGCAACGGAAACGAGAATCCGTGACGGGATCTCAATAACTCATCTTCAAACCGAATTGCAGGTTGCGCGGTGGATGGGTGCCGCCAGCAAGCCCGAAAGATGGACTGCTGATGTTGTTCTCGCCAAGTAAAAAGTTTGTACGGTTAAAGACATTGAAGGCTTCAATTCGAAATTGCAGATGCAATCTTTCTGAAACCGTGACGTTCTTGAGAAGCGAGGTGTCGAGAACCCAGTAGTCGGGTCCGATAAACGTATTCCTACCAAGGTTTCCCACGCAGCCTAGACATGGCGCGTAAAAGAAGTTGGCGGGTAGATTGAATCCGTTGGCCCACTGCGCTTGCGTGGTATGAATGTGATTCGAGATCGCGCTTGGACGGTCATTGTTTTCGCCGTCAAGGTTGTAATCGCCACCTTGATTTACACAATTTACCGGATCAAAAGAGGAGGCGCTACATGCATTTGGATCTTCGGAATAGAGACGGGACCCTCGGAGATCAAACGGAGACCAGTGTGCTCCGCTCTGGAAAGACCAGATGCCATTCCACTGCCAGCCACCCAGCACGGCGCCGCGCACGCCAGGGCCATTTCGGTAGAAAGGCATTTCCCAAACGTAGTTGAATGTGAGGCGATGACGAATATCGAAGACTGAGTTGCCGCGATCCAGACCGGGCTGAGTTTGGTCGGTGGTAACCCCGTCGCCGGCGGCAGGACCATTCGCGCTTGTGGGGCCGCTTTGCCAAGATGACCCATCATCGATTGAGTGGCTGTAAGTGTAGTTTCCTCCGAACTGTAAACCTCGGGCTAACTCTTTTTTCACCGAGACCTGCAAGCCGTGATAAATCGATTCAGCTGTGTTTTCCCAGACTCGCAAAGTTCCGTAATTGGGGTTCAACACCCCGAGTGGGTTGATTTCAAGGCCGTTGGCCGCTGTGTTGGTATTAATCTGGCTGCAAAGCCGCCGGTTGAAGTTATCGGTCACGCATGTTCCTTCCGGGAGCCGCCCGCCAGGGATGCGATTCACATTTTCAGCGCGAAAAAGGTTCCGTCCTGCCGTACCTACGTAGTTGATCTCTACGGTCAGCTTGGGTAATAGTTCGTGCTGGAGGCCGATAAACCAGTTTTCTACGTCGGGGTCGCGGAGGCCGTCCGGAAAAACGATAGCCGTGAAGCCCGATGTTTGCGGATTGGAGGGGTCCCACCCAGAGATGTTTCCAGTCGCCTGGGCTCCCGAGCCTGAATGTTGTGCAGGCGGTGCAGTGCCTGAGAAAGTAGGAATGCCACCACCCACTGGGCCGTAGACCACTTGGCCCTCGGGGTTATTGTCCAGGAAATTCGAGACTTGGTTGAGCGAATAGAACGGAAGATTCCACCGGGTTAGTGACAGGCGTTTTTGAAGAGTGCCTTCGTACGAAATGCCGAAGCCTCCGCGCAGGGAAGTTTTGCCATTCCCGAACACGTCCCACGCGAACCCTACTCGCGGGCCCAGATCATTGGGAGCTCCTTTACCCAAATTCCTGGCGGCGGCAAAACCTCCAGGACCGCACTCACCGGCAAGGGTTGCTTTGGGGTCGCCCGGACAAGGCGTGTTTGCGCTTTTAATCTGTCCCGCTCCAGTTGTAATGTTGTCGATGAAATTCCGGCCCGGACCCCTTATGAACGTCGTTGCCAGATCGTTGAGTTCCGTGTCTCGGGTGTAGAGGTCGTAGCGAAATCCAAGAGTCAGAGTGAGCCGCCTGGAAACTTTCCAGTCGTCATTAAGATAGGCCCCGATGTCCCAGTTTCGCCAATGACGGATGCTGGTCGCGAGGACGGCCGTACTGCCGTTTGCGAAGCCAGGATTGACCCCGACGTCTTCTAAATACGGGGCATCGATGGCAAAAAAAAGAGAATCAAAGAAGGAATACTCGGGACGGCCCGCGTTGAAATCGCTATTCTCAATGTTGCGGCGCAGTTCGATACCAGCTTTAAGATTGTGCTTCCCTCGTGCGATTGAGAGGACGTCGTTGTAGTTGTAAATGTTCTCCCGGAAGTTTTGCGGAGAGCCTTTTTCGGTGCCAAACCCTGATATGCCATCATCGAAGAGAATGGAAGGGACGCCCGGCAGGGGAGCCGTGATCGCACTTCCGTTCAAGGCATAACCCATCCGAAACTCGTTTAAGAAAGCAGGAGTGAAGGTGTGAATAAAGCTAAACTGAAAATTGGGCGTAGTGACGGTTGAGGGATTTGTGAAGCCACGAAGGGCGGTTGCGCTACTGTAACTGTCTTCGGATTGGGCCCAATTGAACTGACTAAAGAACCGGTTTCCCGAGTTGAGATCATAGTCCATGCGGAATGACGATTCGTTGCCATTGAAGAGATTCCCATCCGCCTGGGAATTGTTCGGATCGATCACCTTCTGGATAAAATCGGCGTCTCGGTTGAAAGTGCCGGTCAGCGGCGCTGTATATGGCGAACCTCCTGCACAGTTTGTGTTCATCTGATCAATATCCGCTTGCTCCACGCCAAATAGGGTGGCGAACTTGTGGGAAATCGCTCCCGGTCTGGAAGTCCCACCGTCGGTATTAGCGGGACAGAGATAGTCCGCAAAAGTTTGAAATCGGCTGCCGGACGAGGAGCTTATATATTGCCGCATGGTTGCAACCGGACTGCCATGGCTCACTGGCGGGAAACCCCGATACAAGAGGGCAGCCACCGAATTGGGAAACGCGGAAATCGTAGCCGACTGGAATTCCGGGGATTCAGTGAAGGCTGGACTCGGAGAGGAAATGAGAAATCGCTCGCCCTGATAGGCAATCAGGAAGAAAAGCTTGTCCTTCTTGATGGGTCCACCCAGCGTGGCGCCGAACTGATTCAGACGCAAAGGTGTTCTTTTCCGGTCGGCAGGATCAGGAGTATCGTTCGCGAAAAATGGGTTTGCATCGAAGATTTCATTGCGCAGGAACTCCCAGGCGCTGCCATGAAGTTGATTCGTACCTGACTTGGTTACCAAATTCGTAATCGCGCCTGCGCTACCGCCGAACTCCGCTGAGTTGTTCAGGGTCAATACCTGGAATTCCTCCACAGTATCCAGGATGGGCTGATTGACCGGACCGCCGCTCAGGCCTGTGTTGGAGATCCCATTGATCAGGAATCCGTTGAAGCCTTCTCGTACGCCGTTCACAACCGTGTTGGCGCCATTTTCAAACATAATGCCACTTACGTTAGTGGCACCGGGCTCGTATTGGATAAGGTCGTATACGTTACGGCCGTTCAGGGGCAGACTGGCGATCTGAGCGGAATCCACCGTATATGACAGCCGGGAGTTTTCTGTATTGATGAGCCGTGCGGCGTCGCTCACTTCGACGGTCTCCGAGCGCTGGCCCAAGGCCAGCTTAAAATCGGCGCGCAACGCCGTCCCGGCATTCACAACTAAATTCGTAGCAATGATTGTTTTGAACCCGGGGGCTTCGACGTGAATGTTGTACGAGCCGACGATCAACTCCGAGGCGGTGTAGATACCAAAGTCGTTGCTTTCTATATGAGTCTCATAACCCGTGTCCAGATTGCGAACATAGATGCTCGCCTTAGCCATCGCGGCTCCCGACGGATCCGAGACGACGCCGATGATCTGTCCGTTCTGAACCTGCGCTACCGCGAGCCGAGAAAGAATCGCGCAAATCAACCACAGGCGGGCCGTCTTCTTTTTTAGCAGAGCGCTCGGAAATATATATCCCAATCTACGCCGTGAAGAATTTGACGACAGGCCCGGCATGGCGATCACGAAATGCCAAGACCGTGAAGCATTCTCTGAAAACGCGGATCGGAGCGCAGGGGATCGAACTCCTCGTAAGTTGGAAGCCAAAAAATAAGATACGGATCGTGCATCTCGTATCCTTTTTCCAGGGACGCGATGGCCTTCTCCCGGTCCCCAGTGCGCATATAACAGCGGGCAATGGCAGAAAACCCGTAGCGCTCGTCCGGCGTTCTTTGGCGCAGGAGAATCTCCAGCTTGCGTTGCCAGTAACCGCGCGTCCCACCAGAGGCCAGGGCGTCGCGCAGTTCCGAGGCTTCCTGATCCGCCTCTCCACCATGAAGAGCCTTGATCGCTTCCTGGTATTCGCCCTTTTGCTCCCAACTAACGCCCAAGCGCCAATAGGCGGCTTCAAACTCGGGATCGACTTCAATCGTGGTGAGGATGACTCGTAAAGCATCGTCATACCGGCGCGCGCTGAAATATACGTGCCACGCCATCGAATTGGTTCCTATCGACACCGGGTCCAATGTGCTCGCCACCTTGATTTGCTGAATTGCTTCCTCAAATTTGCCGCGGTGCGCGAGGGTGTTGGCAAACAGCGCATGCGCCATGGAGTACCCTGGCCTTGCATCGATAGACCGCCGGAAAAAAATCTCTGATTGCGTTGGGTTCCAGTCATGAAGGAAGGAGACGGCGCCGAGAACCATGAGTGCCTGCGCTTGCGCACCGTCAATCTGCAGAGCTTTGTTTGCCGCGTCCCGAGCTTGGGAGAACGCATCGTAGTCGCCGTTCACTCCCATGGTGTGCAGGGCGTCGGCTAGTCCCGCCCATGACTCGGCGCTAAGGGGGTCGAGTTGAATCGCCTCCGTGAAGCTCTTCTTGGCACGAGACGCATCAAGTTTGCTTAGATAATAGGAGCCTTTGAAGCAGAGAAGTACGACCTGCGGATCCACGGGATGCGGTCGCGAGAGCTCGATCTTTTCTTGAGGTGTAAGTTCAACAGAAATGCTCTGAGCGATTTCGCGGGCTACCTCGGTTTGTACAGTCAGAACATCGCTCAAATCCCGATCGTAACTGCGTGCCCACAAATGGCGATCGGAAGCGGCACTAATCAACTGCGCGGTGATACGGACCTGGCTGCCCGATCGGACCACCGACCCCTCTACGAGAGCGTCAACGCCCAGTTCGCGAGCTATCTGAGCAGCGGGCTTGTGGGTTCCCAGGTAAGCCATGGCTGATGTTCGCGAAATGACGCGGAGGGAACTGATCTGGGCAAGTCTGGTGATGAGTTCGTCGGTCATTCCATCCGCGAAAAATTGCTGCTCCGGGTCGTTCGACAGATTCAACAGGGGAAGAACTGCGATCGACCTTACCGGCATGGGGCCGCTCAACTTCGGAAGCCACCACTTCGACGATACGGCACCAATGGAGATTGATAAAAGAAGAACGCTGATCCCGACAGCAGAATGAAACAGCCTGCTGCGGGCCGGTGCCTTGGCCAAGTCCACATCTGGGGGCGGCGGTTCTGGGTCCGATTCGACAGCAGTAACCGGAGCGATGAAACGGTACCCGCGACGAGGCAGGGTTTCAACAAAACGCGGCTCCGTCGCAGAATCGTTCAAAACCTCGCGGATTTTATTGAGGGCCGTGCCCAGACTGCGATCGAAGTCGACAAACGTGTCCGCCGGCCAAAGCTTCGCGCAAATCTGCTCTCGGGTCACGAGTTCGCCCGGGCGCTCCAGAAGCATGACGAGTAGCTGGAAGGGCTGTGCCTGCAATCGGACTTTATTCCCGTACTTCAGCAACTCCCCGGAATATAAGTCCGCTTCAAAGGGGCCAAAGGAGAACCGACGGGGTGCGGAAAGGGGGGCCCGCATGACGCTCTCCTTAAAGATGGCGTCAAGCGTAACAGGAGGTAGCGAGAGGGTCAAACAGATCGGGCGCGGCACGATAGCGTAAGTCCTATCAATACAGTGCGTTGCCTGTTGAAGAAGAATTGAAGAGTAATTAATGCTGCATCCATTGCTGCGCGCGACTTCTTGCGTAAATCTGGCCCTCGACCGAGGTGTAGGAAATGAATTCAAGCTGGGTCAAGAGCCTCCTTATGATTACGCCGCTGTCAGCAGTGCTAACCCTATCGGGTTGTGGATCGTCATTCACGCTCCCGCCTGGCTCGCCCTCCCGCTCCCCCCCCTGGCTCGCCCCCGCCTGGCTCTGGTTCCTCGGAAGACGGTTCAGTGGCGATAACGCCGGCGGCGGCAAGCATCCTGCCCGGCCAAAGCCAGCAGTTCGTGGCGCAAGTATCGGGTCTGAGCGACAAGACACTAACCTGGCAGGTCGAAGGTAGCGGAGGCGGCACGATCACTAGCAATGGCTTATACACGGCTCCCTCGACGACCGGCATCTATAAGGTGATTGCCACTCCTTCAGAAAATATGTACGACGCCAATGCGGCCGTGGTATTGGTGACAGCAAAGCCATCCCCATTCTCCCCTACGGGGCACCCTGTGCATGAACGACAGTTTCACACCGCGACATTGCTGGCAGATGGGACAGTGCTGGTCGCTGGGGGACTTGATGGGGAGAATTGCCCCGAGGGAAGCGATTTTGCGGAGCTTTACAATCCAGCCTCGAGATCGTTCGTGCCTACCTCGTCGATGATAGATCGCCGGTATGACCATACCTCCACTCTTCTGCAAAACGGAAAAGTATTGATCACAGGAGGGTTTTCATTTGATGCTGACTGCTCTCAGCTAAATGCGGCTCCACCACTAATGAGCGCAGAACTATACGATCCATCTGATGGCTCTTTTGTGCCGACTGGAAGTATGAATGAAGCCCGGGGAGCGCACACTGCAACGCTTCTAGCGTCAGGAAAAGTGCTGATTGTCGGCGGCGGCAATACTGGTGCGGGTGGACCCCTGTTTGCTGGTGATGGGTCCGCCACGGCTGAACTCTACGATCCCGCAACGGGAACTTTTACAACCACTGGAAAGATGTCCACGGCGCGAATCGGGGCGACTGCAACCCTCCTCCTCGACGGCAGGGTGCTAATTGCAGGCGGTATAACATCGAGTTCGTCGTCCAGCCCAGCACTGGCAACAGCAGAACTCTACGACCCCATAACTGGAGTCTTCACGGTCACCGCATTCATGATGTCGCCCCGGGCCGGACATACGGCCACACTTCTACCGGACGGCAAGGTGCTGGTAACAGGTGGCTTCTCCGACTCGACTCTTGTTGGGAACGACACCGCCGAGATTTACGACCCTGCTCAAGGCATCGTTTCTGGCCACGAACAAGCCTACGGTCGTTGGGCGATGGGCGTCATACGGCGACACTGCTTCCAGACAGCACCGTTCTACTCTTCGGAGGGGAAAGCGTCGGCAGCTTAGTTGCTGAGACCTATAGTCCGTCCGATGGTTCGTTCTCGGCTGTCGGGGTAGACGACTCCGACCCCACTGGACATACCGCAACCCTGCTGAAGAACGGAAGTGTACTCATTATTGAGGGGACGACCGCCGAGTTGTATCAGTGAGTCGGTCATTATTGTATCGGGAGCTTTCACCTGGAGGTCACGGGCTCGAAACGTGCTGCTATGCCGACAAAAGCCATGGCTTCCAGCTAAACCGGAAACAAGCGGAAAGAGGGGCCGCCTGACGCTCTCCTTAACAAAAGCGTCAAAGCGTAACAAAGAAGCCAGGGCGAGGATCAAACAGGTAGAGCGCGCACGACAGCCTAAGTCCTATCAATACAGTTGCGTTGCCTGTTGAAGAAGAATTGAAGAGTAATTAGCACTGGGTCCATTGCAGTCGGCGCGTTGTTCCCTGAATCTCGACCTCGACGAGGTGTAAGAAATGTATTCAAGCTGGGTCAAGAGCCGCTTAGTGATTACGACGCTGTCAGCAGTGCTAACCCTATCCGGTTGCGGATCGTCACCCACGCCGTCTGTCTCGCCCCCGTCTGTCTCGCCTCCGTCTGTTTCGCCCCCTCCTCCCGCGGCACAAACGTCAGTGGTGGTAATGCCGGCGGCGGCAAGCATCCTGCCCGGCCAAATCCAGGAGTTCGTGGCACAAGTATCGGGTCTGAGTGACGCGACAGTAACCTGGCAGGTCGAAGGTAGCGGAGGTGGCACGATCACTAGCGCTGGCTTATACACGGCTCCTTCGGCTACGGGCGTCTATAACGTGATTGCCACTTCGTCCGCCGATGCAAACTACAGCGCTGCGGCCGTGGTATTGGTGACAGCAAAGCCATCCCCATTCTCCCCTACGGGGAACCTTGTGCATGAACGAAGGTTTCACACCGCGACATTGCTGGCAGACGGAAAAGTTCTGGTCGCTGGGGGACTTAATACCGATAATTGTCCCGACGCAAGCGATTTTGCAGAACTCTACGATCCGGCCTCGAGATCGTTCGCGCCTACCTCGTCGATGAAAGAACCCCGGTATTCCCAGACCTCCACGCTTCTGCAAAATGGAAAGGTGTTGATCACCGGGGGGAATTCATTTAATTTCGAATGCTCTGATCTGGATACGTCGCCACAACTGACAAGCGCAGAACTTTACGATCCATCTAGTGGCTCTTTTACGTCGACTGGCAGTATGAGTGAAGCCCGGTCAGGGCACACCGCAACGCTTCTACCTTCAGGAAAAGTGCTGATTGTCGGCGGCGATGCATCTGGTGGGTCAGCCACAGCTGATGTCTATGATCCCGCAACCGGAACGTTTACCCCTACTGGGAATATGTCCGCGGCTCGATCCGGGCAAACTGCGACCCTCCTCCTCGATGGTAGGGTTCTAATTGCAGGTGGCATAACATCGGGTTCATTATCCAGCCCACTCGCAACAGCAGAACTCTATGATCCCTTGACTGGAGCCTTCACGGCCGCCGCAACGCTGACGGCCCCCCGCGCCGGACATACGGCCACACTTCTACCGGACGGCAAGGTGCTATTAACGGGCGGCTACACCGACTCGACTTTTCTTGGGACCGACACGGCCGAGATTTACGACCCTGCTAAGGCATCGTTTCTGGCCACGAACAAGCCTATGGTCGTGGGTCGATGGACTCATACGGCAACACTGCTTCCAGACGGCACCGTTCTACTCCTCGGAGGGTATAGCGTGGATAGCTCAGTTGCTGAGACTTATAGTCCGTCCGATGGTTCGTTTTCGGCTGTCGGGGTAGTCGACTCCGACAATATTGGACATTCGGCAACACTGTTGAAGAACGGAAGCGTACTCATTATTGAGGGGGATTCGACGACTGCTGAGTTGTATCAATGAGTGGGTCATTACTGTATCGAGAGCTCGTCCAGAGGTCACGGGCTCGAAACGTGTGGCTATGCCGACAAAGCCATGGCTTCCGGCTAAACCGGAAACAGGTTAGACGAATCCGATCGTCTTGGACATACGGCAACGCTGTTGAACAGCGGAAGCGTAGTCATTATTGGGGGATTCGATTACGGTAAGGGACCGCTGACCACCGCGGAGTTGTATTGATGAGTCGGTCAACTCACGTTAGCCCCGTGGTCTGATCGAATCAGTATCGGACTCGATAAAGAGAGAGGACGATCTGACGCCATCTACGGTTCGACCGTCACAGTTAAGACTCCCGCGGCTTCTACTGATCCAGGGCTGAAAGTCGCTGTGATGGTGGCTGTACCGGTGGAAATGAACGCCGCTAGTCCTGGCTGCAAGCCGTACGGGTCGTCGAATTTCACAATTCCCTCTGGACTCGCACTCCACTTCACCCAACCTGTCAGATCAACGGTCGCATTGCCTCGGTCTATCTCTTTTTCGACAGCCTGCCCTGAATGACCGGGCCCTCAGTTCTTCAGTTTTTGCCGTTCGCATGCCTCCACGGTTTTCGTCGGATCGACAGCCTCGTCGTCGACCTGTTCGTTGATGATCTTCCCTGATTTGTCGATGAGGAAGGTGGCGCGCCTCGCAGTTTCCATGGGGACGCCCTGAATGTCCAACTTCTGAGTCAATCCATACCGACTGGTTACCGGGCCACCCCAGTCGCCGAGGATCGGGAAACTGATTCCGTTTTGTTGAGCGAAGGCAAAGTTGGAAAAGGGGCTGTCCATACTCACACCCAGAACCTGGGTGTCTGCGCCCTCCAGCTTGGTGAGATTCTGCTGGAGAGCCTTCATTTCGCGGGTTCAACCGCCCGTGAAGGCAAACACAAAGAACGCAAGGGCAACGTTCTTCTTTCCCCGGTAATCTTGCAACGATATTTTATTCAGCTCCTTGCCATCGAATACCAGCAGTGTGAAATCAGGGGCCGCATCGCCGATTTTCAGCTTCATCGGCGGAGGCTCTTTCTCGACCTTCTTCTGGGCTGCGAATAGAGATGACCCTGGCACCAAAGCAAGATTCAGAAGACTCACACAAATCGCATCTCTCCATGCTCGCATCATTGAACCCACTCCTTTCTAAACAAACCATAGGGAAATGCCCGTGGGGCACTTCCCGGCTTCATAATTAGTGTAAATGCCTGATTGCCAAAGTCATTGTTTCACCAGAATCACTGATGGGGATGACTGTCCCTACTTTGACCTCCCTGGTGTCCCCCGCCCTTGTCCCGAACGGAAAGAAGAGGACGGGGGCACTCAGTCAGTAGGCTAAGCTGCTTTCGCCGATTGGTCACGCATTTGTTTCATGAACTCGCGCATTTTCGCGAGGTGGCCGGGAGAGCGCTTTTCGATCCAGACTTCATATCGCTGCGCAGCCTGTTCCATATTGCCGAGGAACCGCTTGTTGGCCCATTGTTCCCGTCCTTCAGCGATCGTTGGCTTGATCCGTTCCCAGACGCCGAAGAATTCTCCACTGGTTTCGAAGAACAGATCATCGTGCAGGAGTCCATAGTTCAGGAGAGCGCAGGCTTGCTCCCAGTAGCTGACTACCATCATGAAGTTGGTGCCTCCCTCTGTGCCTGGTGCGGCCATTCGCATAGCATCGCTCCAGTTGTCCGCAAAATAGTTCTTGAAGAACCAATCGCGCGCCTGGCGCAGCCTGGCTTCGCGCCGCTGATCGTAAACCTGAAGATGTAGTTGTGCTTGTTCGAACGTCGGCTTTGCACTCATGCGAGTCACTCCTTTTGAGCTTTGTGGGTTTGGTTACTGCAGTCCAGAAACTCTATGGCGATGAACGACTGCTCGCCATTCTTGCCAATGTCGTAAATCGTGCAGATGTTGGGATGGTTGAGAGCGGAAGCGGCATGAGCTTCACGGCGAAAGCGTTCCAGTGCCTGTGAGTCTCGGGAAACGTCGTCAGGCAGAAACTTCAGCGCAACGAAACGACCTAGCTCGGTGTCCTCCGCCTTGTAAACGACACCCATACCGCCACCGCCGGGCTTTTCGACGATGCGGTAACGCGAAATTGTCTGGCCGATCACTGGCGCGAATCTTACGAGCAGGAAAGGATCAAGTCAATGAAAGCAGAGGAGATGACGACGAGGGCCGACCTCGTTGGGGCTTCTCCTCCTGAGGGGCGGGCAACCGCCGGGCGCTGCCATCCCATCCAAATGCGTAGTTTCTAGTCTTAATGTTTTAAGAGAAGGAGTACCTCATGAAACGTCTAGGAATTGCAAGTCTGCTCCTGGGCCTGTTGGTGGCAGGATGTGGAGGAAATTCGAGCAGTTCGGGCAATTCGAACAACGTCAGTGGAAATTGGACGGCAGGGTTGTCAGATTCGAATGGAACACCCGTGTTCGCGTTCACGACTTCTCTTATTCAGAATAGCGGTTCTGTTGTGAGCGTCACAAATCTCAATTTCACGACCGCAACCCCATGCTTTGCTTCGGGCGGATCGGAAACCGGTTCGTTTATTCTGAGCGGAAACTTCAATGGAAATGCTACAGGCGCATTCCAGCTAGGCATTCAGTCGGGAACGCCAAGCGGTAATATGTTGGTGCTCCAAGGGACGGTGAAGAATAATACGATTTCCGGCACCTGGACCTTGACGGGAGTGACGGCAGGATGCAGCGGAGCTGGGAACTTTACAATGACAAAGATGTAGTGGGCACCGCTTCCCGAAAAGTCTCCAAGCTAGAGCTATCCCTGCGGTCGCAACATTGCCATTGCACTCACAACCTCCAGGCCAATCCTTCCGAAAGCCGGTAGTTGCGATGAAAAGTGCACTCCAGTCAATAAGGTGTGTGCGTTCTCCGCGGCACCCGGCAAGCCGATCAGGTAGAAGGTACCAACGCTGCCGACGATGTTGCCCTGCTGGGACTTCAAGATGGCTAGGCAGAAGGCGGTGGTAGCAGCATAGCAATAACCCGGAGCGACGTTTAATGGCTATCTCCGTCGTGATCCACATCGCTCGTGCTCTTCAATGAGACAGTGTCCTGCGGGACTGAACCGCTCTTTGGAGTTTGGGCCTGGGATTGAGGCTGCCGAACAGACAGCTGTGAGATCTGGTTAACGTAGCTGGCGTAGCTGTCAATAGGACTAATCATGGTGAAGCCCTAATCGGCACTGTCTGAAGAAAGCATTAGCAAAGTTGAGCAAGTATGGCCAAACTTTGGTAACGGCTACTTGATCTCAAGTCATCTTACAGCCTATTCGGCTCATTGCTGCTGACGGGATCGCATGCCATTCCAGGCGTCGCACAGGCTGTCCGTTGCCCGACTTGTGGCGCGGGGCCGGGCAGAAGTGCGAACTCAACACGGGACAACCCGTTCAGACCCACATGGCGACAGACGCTTGATTGCAGCGGATTGACTGTCGCGCCTTCGGAAATCTATGGGTCGAGAGCGGCCTTGGTTATTTCGCGACGGCAAACGGTTCAGAGAAGGTACGGGAAATATATCGCGATGCGATTGTTGGGCCCATGGTCATGGGGAGTCTCCTCGGCTGTGAGCAGGGCGCGACACAATCTACGCGAGCACCACGGCTTCGAGTGCCGCCATGTTTCCGATCATCACGCTGGGACCCTTAGTGGAGATCAGCGTCTTGGTCCGCAATTCGGTCATGCTGCGCGTGACGGATTCGCGCGTTAATCCGACAACTTGGGCGATTTCTTCATGGGTCAGGCGCAAGTTGAAGCGTACGCCCGTCGGCGTTTTCTCACCAAGGGCCGCGGAGTCGAGGAGGAAGGTAGCTACTTTTTCAGTCGCCGACGGAGTCAGGGAGAGGGAGCGAATCTGGTGGCACGCTCCGTCGTAAGAGTTGCTGATTTGCTGCATGGCGTTAACTGCAGCGTCCTGGTGCTCGCGTAACAGGTTCAGGAAATCGCCTCGCCGCACGAAGTCCACCTGGCAAGGCTGGAGAGTTTCGGCCGTGAGTTCATGAACCTTGCCGGAAATAGAGGAATGCAAACCCAACAGTTCGCCTGCCTCCGCAACACGCACGATCACGGTCTTTCCCGCCGATGAGGCCATAGTCATCTTTGCCCGCCCGGTACAAAGCAGATACACACCACGCGGAATCTGCTCCTCGACGAAGAGCAGGGCGCCCTCAGGATACGAACTTGTGAACTTCATTTTCTGGAAAGCCGCGACCGAATCGGGCGCCATCTGACAAAAGAATCCTTCTTTGCGCAGCCGGCACTTCGTACAATCGTCGACCAGCTCCAGTCCGTAGGGCGTATGAGGTTTCATTCTTAGCTCCTAATCCGGCCTTCTCCAGGTTTTGGGCGTCGTCAGCGCTGAGGGTTCAAAATCAGCTTATCGCCAGGATCCACCATAATGCTGGTCAAGATTGCACACAAAGGAAGGGCTGGCCTTTAATCAGGTCACTCAGTCGGCCGCCGGTAATACCCCAAAATGCGCTATATCCGCACAGTGTTCGTTTTGAAGTTTGCCTTGGTGAAGTGGCTTACTGGCACTGGTTTCCCTCGCGGTATTGCAGCACCGTCATCGGAACGTTGTTTACGATCATAAATTCTTGCTTGCAGTGGCCAAAATCTATCGAGACAATTGTGGACGCCCACAGTCAGGACATGAGAATGTTGGTATGTCCATCGGCGTTTGACGCGGCTAGCGCGCGAATCTTGACCACATAGGCACTTGTAAAAGGAAAGGTCGCCATGTGCTGGTAGGCATCCTGTCGCGTCGCTGAGACCCTCAGTTCTACATGGATGAGAAAAGCGAGGCAGGTCAGCACCTCAACAACGGTCAGACGATCGATTCCATCCTCAGCCCGTTGGAGCGACGCTAGCCCAACCCTCACTGGATTTTCCACTCTACGGATTCGGAGACGGGCTCAATAACTCACAATGCTCGACGCACTTTACCGTGTTTGCCTCGACAGTGGCTTTCTTGTGGCCGGAAAAATCGATGTCGGGGAGGATCAGCAGTGTTTGCGTGCCATTGGCGACGTTAAAAGTGCAATTGAAGCTCATCGACTGGACGCCACGTTCCTTGCAGCCGGTTTTGTCGAGGGCATCGGTGAGGGTTACGGTCTTGTCGTAGACCTGGTCGGCAAGATGCGATGGCAGCAGAGCGACCGTCAGCGGGATGGGCGACTTGATCTTCAGGCTGAGTTCCTGGCCGTCGTGGTCTGGAGTCATCAGACTGTAGACCTTGGGTACCGGCATGATCTCGTATTTTTCGTCGAGAATCCGGCGCCAGTGGAACTCAGGCTGAAGGCAATTGTAGTACTGGATGTGGAGATCGTTGGGGGAAATGAATTGCCGTGCTCCGGGTCCGAGGATGGCGCCAATCGTGGCGACGACGGGCTTCTCGGGCCTGCGCTCATCGCGGAAGGTGATGATCATGGGGCGTTCGGAGGGAAGATGACACTCGTAAATCGCGCTGGTGACATGCTCCTTCACGCAGAGGAAGCTGAAATTCGCAGGGGCTCCGGGGCTGCATGGCGGCGTTCCATTCGTCGGCCCAAGCCATGGCCACGGTGACCGGGTATCTGGAGTCGATTTGCACATGCATGTCGCCGCCCCCGACAGCAGGATGGTAGACGCGGCCAGCGTGGAGGCTGGCGGGCTCCAAAGGGATCGTCTCGCTGTCGGCGGCAGTCCAGTAGACAACGGGATTTTGCGCATACGAGTTCGCGGCGAAGGCGCACAACAGCACCGCGGCGAAAATGGAAAGGTTCCTCATGTTAGAAGTATTTGCGGGGTCAATACGCGCGCCCTAGCGAATTCGCGAGGGAGGGATTACGAAGGTACTAAATAAGCTGGGAACAGACGGGCTGTCTTCAGTTTTCGTATCGGAAAGGAAGTCGAAATGCCCACCCTTTGAAGATGACAGCATGAAGAAGAGCGATGAATTCTCGAGGAAAATAGCCGTAGTTATGGAGCTGGCGGAGCGGTACAGGGTAAAGGTCAAGGCATCGTCCGTCGGGAGTATCGGCTTTGTGGGCGGAGTCAGGCGTCCGCAAGTCGATTCCGTGGACGACGATAGTCTCGCTGGTAGGCCGAACCCGTCCGCTAATTGACGCCGTTGCTGGCCAAGGAGTGCACAATCTGCGGAGAAAAATGGTCGCCAAAGTCAGATTTCTGGAATGAAGACAAAAGAATACCCAGAAACGTCCGCCACGTCGGAAAAGTTAGGCCCGATTCACGGGCACAGCGGATCACGCCGGAACGTGGAGGGTAAGCCTTGATGTTCACCCCTGGATCAGTAGACTTACCTCCCGCAACGCTTGCCGAGCTAGGCGGCTAGGCACCGTTGGGCGATTTCGACGCGATCACCACCTGCTCGATCAACGCGACCAAGCCACCCAAGCCCTGGTCCCACATTTTCTCCGATTTCTCAAAATATGCCGCGGCACCCGATTGCAGAAGCTTGGCCTCGTTCTTCTGGGAAAGCCCGCTCAACACAATTATTGGAATGTGCCTGGTAGCCGACTCTTTTTTTAAAACTTCAAGCACTTCAGGTCCCGTCATTTTGGGAAGCATCATGTCCAACAAAATCAGATCCGGAAGGTCCTTGCGAGCAACGCGCAAGGCCTCGCTTCCGTCCCCTGCGCTGAGTACCCGATGGCCTAACCGAGCCAGCGCCCTTTCACCAGTAACACGGAGGAATCTGCTGTCTTCAACCAGAAGTATCGTCATTACCCTACTTTAGCCCTAGGCCAACCATTGCGGCGCCGGAATAAGGCGCCCTCGGTGAAAAAGACTTGCGGTCGGCATTCCGACGCACATGGGTTGGATACGAGGAATCTGGGAAATCGGACGTGTGGTCGGCCAACCGGAAGTAATCCAGATCAGGACATTAGGGATAGGTAACGGGGGTTCGGCTTGCAGGAAGTGATCTCAGCACTTGGAATTGATTCTGGGCGGATACGGCTACTCGCAAAGTTTGCCATTCTAAACAGGACTGACGACCGTTCACAATGGTTAAAACGTCGTCATTGGGTTGCGTACCCGAAGGCGGAAACGGTAGTGACGCTCGAAGAGACGCGAAACGGTGGTCTCTGTCCGTTGTTCCCTGCGAGGCTCCGGAAGGCTCCCATCCATCCACGGGTTGAACGTGTGTCGATTGTTGAACGCAGACTGCTGGCAGCAGGGTTTCTTAGTGAATTTCTGGTTCCGGGATGGGAGCGGTACCCTCCAGGAAATCGAAGTCACATCCTTGATCAGCCTGCTTAATGTGCTGCATGTATAGCCTTCCATATCCGCGCTGATAAATCCCCTCTTTCGGTTTCCAGGCAGCGCGACGCCGGCCAAGCTCGTCATCATTCACTCGCATATTCAATTGGCGTTCCGGCACATCGAGTTCGACGATATCTCCGTCCTCCAGCAGCGCCAGTGGCCCGCCGACAAACGATTCGGGTGAAACATGGAGGACACAGGCGCCGTAGCCGGTGCCACTCATTCTTGCGTCGGAAACGCGCACCATGTCGCGGATTCCCGCTCTTAGTAACTTTTGCGGGATTGGAAGATTGCCCCATTCGGGCATGCCTGGCGCTCCCTTGGGGCCTGCATTGCGCAGCACCAGAACACTGGTTTCGTCGACATCCAGGGCGGAGTCGTCGATGCGGGCGTTCATTTCGTCGAAGCTGTCGAACACGACGGCGCGTCCGGTGTGTTTCATCAGCCTGGGTTCGGCCGCCGAGGCTTTTATGACGGCGCCTGTCGGCGCGAGATTTCCGTGCAAAATGGCAAGCCCTCCAGATTCGAGAACGGGGTCGTCCAACGTGCGGATCACATCTGGGTTGTAGATTTCCGCCCCCGCAATGTTTTCGCCGAGTGTTTTTCCAGTGATGGTCCGGCAGTTCAGCTCCAACTGAGGCCTGATTGCGTTGAGCAACGCCGGCAACCCTCCAGCATAGTAGAAATCTTCCATCAGATACTTGCCGCTAGGCCGCAGATTAGCCAGTAAAGGCGTCTTTCGGGACAGCTGATCAAATCGATCCAGCGTGATCTTGATCCCCGCGCGCCCAGCCAGCGCCACAAGATGAATGACGGCGTTGGTCGAACCGCCCAGGGCGAACACGGACGCAATCGCGTTGTTGAAGGAAGCTTCGCTTAAGATATCCCGCGGTTTTAGATCTTCCCATACCATTTCCACGATGCGCCGGCCAGACTGGTTGGCCATCTTCACATGATTGGAATCCACCGCAGGGATCGAACTCGCACCGGGGAGCGAAAATCCCAGCACCTCGGTCAGGCTGGTCATGGTGGATGCCGTGCCCATGGTCATGCAGGTTCCGGCCGAGCGCGCGATGCCGTCTTCGATCTGCGTCCAAGCTTGCAGATCGATGTTGCCCGCACGGCGCTCGTTCCAGTATTTCGTAACGTCCGATCCGCTTCCCAGAATCTGGCCGTGCCAATTACCGCGCAGCATCGGTCCTGCGGGAACATAGATTGCGGGTATATTCATGCTGATGGCGCCCATCAAGAGTGCGGGCGTTGTTTTGTCGCAACCTCCCAGCAACACGCAGCCATCGGCCGGATAGGAGCGGAGCAACTCCTCTGTCTCCATGGCCAGCAGATTCCGATACATCATGGTGGTGGGTTTTTGAAACGTTTCGCCAAGGCTAATTGCGGGCATCTCCACCGGGAAACCCCCAGCCTGCCAGATGCCGCGCTTCACGTCGTTGGCTCGCTCCCGTAGATGGCTGTGACACGGATTGATGTCGCTCCAGGTATTGATGATGGCGATGACAGGCTTGCCGGCATAATCGGCCTGGACACAACCCATGGAGGCGGCCCGTGAACGGTGACCGAATGAACGTAGATCATCCGGGCCGTACCAGCGATAACTCCGTAACGACTTGGAATCTTTTTGCGGCATAAAATCCTTGAAAGAGGACACGAGCTTTGCTTTCTTAAGCTGCAGACGCAGGTAACGTCCACGCCGATTGTGGTGTAATTGTCAGCCGCGCGAAAACATTTCTATCTTAAAAGGGCGCTGTCGGATTCCCATGAAGAACACCATCCTGGTGCTGGCCGATCCCAATGAGCCTCAGCTCGCTGTGCTCGAGAACTTGCGGGCGGACGCAAACATAATAACCGGAAACTCTGTCGAGGCGTTTGGACCAACGGCAAGGGACGCTACTGTCATCCTCCAGTGGTCGGGCTCTTCGGCCCTGCTCAGAGCAATCTTTGAAATGTGCCCGAACGTCCGCTGGGTGCATAGCCGCGCCGCGGGGCTCGACAAAACGCTATTTCCCGAACTTATCGAAAGACCTGTCCCACTCACGAATGGCTCTGGTGTGTTCAGTCCCGCCCTGGCCGAGTTTGTGCTCGGCGCAATCTTGTATTTTGCCAAGGACTTCCGCCGCATGATCCGCAATCAGATGGCTGGCGTGTGGGAAGCCTTTGACGTGATGCCCGTCCAGGGCCAAACGGTTGGAATCGTTGGATACGGCGATATCGGCCGCGCGGTCGCCGCTAGCGTGCGGCCGCTGGGGATGGCGGTTCTCGCCGTCAAACGGCATGTTGGGCCTTCGCACGAGGCGGACCCGCTGGTTGAGCAGATGTACAGTCCCGATCGCCGCATCGAGATGATCCGGCGCTGCGATTACGTAGTCGTAGCCGCACCCCTGACTCCAGAGACGCGTGGAATGATCGCTGAGCCGGAGTTCGCAGCCATGAAGCCTACAGCCGTGGTGATCAATGTCGGACGCGGCCCCGTGATCCGCGAGGAGGCGCTGGTAAGTGCGCTTTCGCAGGAACGTATCAAAGGCGCCGCCCTGGATGTTTTCGATCACGAACCCTTACCCAAGGGCCATCCCTTCTACAAGCTGGAAAATGTATTGATGTCCCCGCATTGTGCCGACCATACCCCCGATTGGCTGGATCGAGCCATGCAGTTCTTCATCGCGCAATTCGACCGATTCCAGAAGGGTAAGCCACTGATGAACGTCGTTGATAAGAAGCTCGGCTATTAACACCATACAACTTGCTTTTGAACAGCAGGAAACCGAATCCCAGCTGCCGGTAGGAGTCCTTCGCGCGTGGTAATTCGGACGAGACTATACCCTCGGTCTAACGGATTCTAGTGACTGAGCCGCTTACCCGGATCAGAGCGGATAGCTGACGATAAATCGCGATTACACTCATTGACCGGGTTGTGACTGTATACAACAGTTACTTCCGGTTAGCCGGTTATACGCCCAGTGAGAACTTCACTAATGGCCCCGTATGCTTGGACGTAGAAAGCGCGGCCTGTTAGCCCGCCTGCATGGTGGCTATCATGGAGTTGGAGGACCTTTCGCCATGAGCACACGTGTGGTACGGCGTACCGTCAATTTGTCTGCTTATCCGGATCTGGTCGTCATCTATCTTGGGATGCGAGTTAATCGCATCACCGGAATCAAGACATTGCTAGGCTTTGGGCCGAAGATTTCTTCTTCTGCTGCGGCACAGCCTGACGGGCTGCTTCGGCACGAGACGATCATCTACTCGCTATTTCCAATGCATGTTGGCATGCGACAATACTGGCGTGACGCAAACTCACTTCTGGAGTGGACGCGCTCGGACCCGCATCGGCAGTGGTGGCAGAGTTTTTTGAAAGACTCCGGCGGAACCGGGTTCTGGCACGAAACGTATTTTCGACGCGGGGGCATCGAGGCTATTTACGACGATGTACCGGAAAACATCGGCTTAATGGCGTTCGCACCAGCGGTACCGGCTCGCGGACCGATGTTTGGCGCAGCAGCGAGGGCCGAAAAGGAATTCGGAGAGCAACCCGTACTGTCCGAGGAAGAGCTCTACGGGGAGCCAGAAACATAAATGTAAATTACGCCTTCCCTAATCGCGTTACGTCAGAGTGGCCCGTCATCCAGGCACAATCTGCGGTCACAAAGCTCGTTGCGCCCGTGATCGGGGCAGGTGCTAGTCTGGCGTAGCAGTCGATGAACAACCGTGAAATCCAGGCCGCTTGGAAGTATCACGATGGGAGCAAGCACTCCTACTGGAGTATTCGTAACCATCCTCACTCTCTGGACTGGGCGAACCGGCCGTTGCCTTTCAAAATTTACCCAAAGATAGAGCCTCTTCCACTGCCGCGGGAGGTGCCGCAAACAGGGGTGGCCCTGCTCTCCGCAATCTCAGAACTGGTGCCTTCGTCGCGGGCTGATTCGGTCCCTGGCGTTCAGGATCTGGCGCGCCTCCTCTATTTCTCGGCAGGGATTACCAAACAGCGTGCATATCCAGGTGGAGAAATCTACTTTCGCGCCGCAGCTTGCACCGGCGCTCTCTACGAGATCGAACTGTACGTCGTGAGTAGCGATCTCCCGGGTTTGGATGCCGGCGTGTATCACTACGATCCGGCGGATGTATCGCTACGGCTTTTGCGAAAAGGTGATTTTCGCGGAAACCTGACTCAGGCGACGGCGATGGAACCCGCGGTGGCCCACGCGCCCGCGACGATCATCTGCACCGGAACGTACTGGCGGAACGCCTGGAAGTACCAGGCGCGCACCTATCGCCATTTCGGTTGGGACAACGGCACCATGCTGGCAAATATGCTGGCCGTGTCTGCGGCTTCGGGGCTGCCGGCCGAGATCGTGCTCGGGTTCGTGGACGCCGAGGTGAACCGCCTGCTTGATCTGGATACGCGGCGTGAGGTTTCCTTGTGCCTCGTACCGATCGGGCGCACATCGGAGAGTTCGCTGCCGGCACCGAGAGAGGCTCCGGAGCTTGGCTTGGAGACAATCCCGCTTTCACAGCACGAAGTCGAATATCCCGCCATGCTTGAGATGCACGACGCGTCGTCGCTTGAGTCTGTAGAGGAAGTAAATCAGTGGCGCGCCAAGCCACCAGTCTTTCCCTCCGCCGCTCTGGCGGGCGAGGCAGTTCGCCTCCCGCGCCTGCCGGAAGAAGAACAACCGAAGGACACGACCGAGCAGGTAATCCTGCGCCGCGGTTCTACCCGAACGTTCGACAGGGCGGCATCCATTACACTGGCACAACTTTCTACCATTCTCGACTGCGCCACGCGAGGACTTCCAGCTGACTTCCTTGAGCCGCCCGGCGCGCAGCTAAACGATCTTTACCTGATCGTGCATTCAGTGCAGGGGCTCAAGCCGGGCGCATACTTCTTCGGGCGTGTGCAGAGCACACTGGAGCTTTTGAAGGAGGGGGAATTCCGCGCCGAGGCCCATCATCTTGGTCTGGAGCAGGATCTGCCGGCGGACGCTTGCGTGGATATCTTTTTTCTCGCCGATTTGAAACGCATACTGGAGCGATACGGGAACCGCGGCTATCGGGCCGTCCAGCTCGAAGCGGGTGCCATCGGAGGCAGGATCTACCTGGCCGCATATGCCCAGCACCTGGGTGCGACCGGGCTAACGTTCTTCGACGATGATGTAATTAACTTCTTTTCACCGCACGCGACAGACAAGAGTGCCATTTTCCTGCTCGCGATTGGCAAGCCGCTGAAACGCAAACCACAGTAGGGGCCAACCTCCGGATGGTCGGCAAACCTTACCTTACCTGACTATGGGAGGGTGTCCCGGTCAACCGGGAGCAATCGCAATCACTTCCTGTAAGCCGACTTCCCGGCATCAATCCAGCTAACTTCCGCCAAGTCCGTTTCTGGATCACTTCCGGTTTGCCGACAACACACCCAGGATCTTCGCATTCCACGTGTAATGTGCGGCGCAGGCTATAATTGCGCGCACACATGGCCCTTACCTCGGGCACGAAACTTGGTCCCTACGAAATCCTTTCCCCCCTCGGCGCGGGCGGCATGGGCGAAGTGTACCGTGCTCGCGACACACGGCTCGGGCGCGATGTCGCGATCAAGGTGTTGCCAAACCATCTTTCCTCCAATGCCGATCTGAAGCAACGATTCGAGCGTGAGGCGCGGGCGATTTCATCATTGAATCATCCGCGGATTTGCACATTGCATGATGTCGGGAATCAGGATGGCGTGGACTTTCTGGTGATGGAGTATCTGGAAGGTGAGTCGCTGGCCGACCGGATGAAAAAGGGCCCTTTGGCTCTGAAGGAAATCGCTAAGTATAGGGATTGAAGTTTGCGAGGCGCTAGAGGCGGCGCAGCGAGCCGGTATCGTTCATCGCGATTTGAAACCGGGAAACATCATGCTGACCAAGAACGGTGCAAAGTTGATGGATTTCGGGCTGGCAAAGGCGGCGCTTTCGGGATTGGCCTCGGCTTCTAGCGCTCCGTTGTTGTCGGCTGCCAAGACCATGAGCGAGGCCACTCCGCTGTCGCCGCTGACCAGCGCCGGGATGGTGATTGGCACGATTCAATACATGTCGCCGGAGCAGATCGAGGGTAAAGAAGCAGATGCGCGATCGGATTTGTTTGCGCTGGGCGCGGTGCTCTACGAAATGGCGACTGGCAAGCGGCCATTTGATGGGAAGAGCCAACTCAGCCTGGCGTCGTCAATTCTCGAAAGGGATCCTGCGCCCATCCGAACAATCAAGCCGCTAACCCCGGCGGCGTTCGAGCGCGTTGTGAATTCTTGCCTGGCAAAGAATCCGGACGATCGGTTTCAGACTGCACACGATGTCAGGCTTGAGCTCGAGTGGATCGCAGAGGACCTTCCTCAGCTTAGGGCTTCCAGTACGGAGAAAACCGCGAAATTTTCGGGGAAAGCATTGTCTTGGATGGTCGCTGCTGCCGTACTGGTCGCCGGGGCAGCGCTTTTTCTGAGTCAGCGCGAAAGGCCGATCGCGCACTTTACAAACATCAGCTTCCGTGACGGAACGCTTTTGGGCGCACGCTTTTCACACGACGGACAAACTATCGTTTATAGCGGGAGGTGGGAAGGAGCCCAACCACAGATCTCGGTCGCGCGAATAGGCAGCCCGGAGTCACGGCCACTAGGGATTCCCGCGGCAGAGGTCGCTGCCGTTTCATCTTCGGATGAATTGGCCGTGTTTCTGGGATGTGAAGAAATTTATTTCCTAACCTGCGGGGGGACGTTGGCGACGGTGAGCCTAGCCGGAGGATCGCCGCGCACTCTGGCAGAACACGTTGCACAAGCCGACTGGCATCCGGATGGCAAACGGATGGTGATTTCGGTCTTGACTCCCGAGGGCGCGCGGCTGGAATTTCCTCCAGGGCATGTGCTGTTTCAGCAGAGCGGGGGTTGGATTGGTCATCCTCGTTTTTCTCCGGACGGCAGCAGGATCGCGTTTGAAAATCACTCGATCCTCGGAAACGACGACGGATCGGTCGATTTGGTGGATATGAAGGGGAGGCACACGGTACTTTCGACAGACGCGAGCGTCGAAGGCTTGGCCTGGAGCCCGGACGGCAAGGAGGTGTGGTTTGCCGGGACCAAAACGTCGGGGTGGGCCGACACCATTTTTGCGGTGACTCCCGCTGGCAAGGAAAGAGCTATCCTCAGCTTACCTTCGGTACGCTTGCACGATATTTCGAAAGATGGGCGCGTGCTGTTGTCGCGCGAGACCTGGCGACGGCAGATCAGGGGCCTGTTTCCAGGAGACAAGGCCGAACATCCTTATTCATGGCTCGACGACACCGAAGCGACGGCTATCTCCGCCGATGGACGATTCATCTCTATTTACGAGGCGGGAGAGATCTATTATCTCGAGAATAACAGTCTGGCTTACTACCGGGCCACTGACGGTTCGCCTGCGGTGCGGTTGGGCGTGGGCACGCCGGCAATTTCGCCTGATGGGAAATGGGTCGTTCTCGCATCAAATCACGTAAGTCCCAAGATGCCGCTTCAGCTTCAGCCTATCGGACCAGGTGACTCAAAAGACCTTCCTACTCCCGGGCTGATCGCCTTCGATCACTACGTCTGGTCGGACGACGGTCGCGTGGTTGTTTACGAGGCTCAGACCGATCAGAACAAGTGGAACATCTATAAGCAAGCGGTGGCGGGAGGGGCTCCTGTTTTGGTGAAGACGGATGCCCGCGATACGTACGCTGTGCCCTCGCCAAGCGGGGATACGGTGGCACTGCGGGAGGGGCGTGGCGGGATTTCTCTTTATCATGAGAATGACAGCCAGCCGGTCCCGGTGAAAACAGCGTCCGCGAACGAATACCCGATCCGGTTCGTCAAAAGCGGGAAAGCATTGTTAGTAGCGGAGCAGACCGGTGACGAACTGGCACTCACCGTGATTGACTTGGCGAGTGGACATCGCGAAACGTGGAAACGTATTCCAGATAATTACAGCTCGCGCGCAAACCAGCTCTTCGTTGCGACGCCGGACTTGAAATATTACGCGTATCCCTTTCCCAGATACTCGTCGGTGCTTTATACCGTCGAAAACTTGCATTGAAC
>CAWJBA010000017.1:0-25762 GCA_963841075.1 Terriglobia bacterium | reverse complement strand
TCACTGGTGAATGATCGTGCCATTTGTCCCAATGCTGCTTTTCCTGATCAGGAGATTCAAGAGCGAGTTCCCGAAACGGAGACGATCCGGACGTTTCGCCTTTCTTTGAGTCTGTTGGGGGATGGCTTCGTCGAGGCGGTTGCCGATCAAACTTTCATCGATCTCGCCGAGCAACAGTGCAAATCTTCACATCGGAAAATCTGCGGACAGGTTCTCCAGGTCCCCATCGTAGAAGCGCCCGGACAGATGAGCGTCGGCAGGTTTGGTTGGAAAGACCAGCACGCGAGCCTGCTATCATTCGCCGGCGATGCTTACCTCAATGAAATGGGTATTACAAACCGTCTTCAACCGGATGAGGTAACCCAGATTTGCAATACCGCTTCGGAGCCGAATGACACGCCAGGACCCGACGGCCTCTCCGACATTGATCACTTCGCCCGATTTGTTCGGGCGACGAAAGCGCCGGCGCGTGATTCCCAGCTCGCAAGCAGTGCCGAGGCAAGGAAAGGCTACGGCTTATTTGACAAGATTGGTTGTGCGACCTGCCACGTCGAAACCTTGACCACTGCTCCCGCGGGAACGAAGATCAACGGCGGAACGTTTACGATTCCATTCGCGCTGGGCTCCGTTGCATTTCACCCGTATGGGGATTTCTTGATGCATGACGTCGGTACGGGCGACGGAATCCTGCAGGCGACCCGGGAGCACTACGGGAACAAGGTTTTCCAAATAATGTCGGGGTATCTTTCGAAACAGAACTTCGAGAGCAGTCGGAACAAAATACGCACCGCGCCTTTATGGGGAGTCCGCTTGCGTCCGCGGTTGATGCACGATGGCGCCTCTTTGACCCTGCGCGAAGCGATCCTGCGCCACCAGGGTGAAGCAACCCATATAAGTCAGCGATTTGAAAAACTGAAATCGGAGGACCAAGAAGCGATTATTGGGTTCTTGAAGTCCCTGTAAGCCCCGGCGGTGGCATGGCTTCCGAGCAGTTCTTCTCGCGCAAACCGAGCAGCCGTTGTAAGGTTGCAGTAATGGAAAGGCGCGTCTCGTGCGCGCCTTCCGCGACGCTAGATTGGTATTGTGCCGGAACTGATGGGCGAAGGTTACTCCGTGATTCAGGCGGCCTTGGTGGCGATTCTGTGGGTGGTCGAGCTGTGGACCTCGACCGTGCGAATCATGGGTTCGGGACGGTTAGAGGCCTCGCGCATGCTCCCATACAAAGCTCTTGGGTTCCGTTATCGAGACCATCGTAACTTGCAATGCAGTCCCTCTGGGCCGGCTGACCTGCACCACACCCGGTATTGGCACCAACTTCGACCGTGTTCGGCGGCTTAATATCGGCGGAAGCCCCCTGCAGCCGAAGGGTAGATCCCGCGAGAACGACGTTGGAGGAAAAAGCGTGGATGAGCAACATTGCTGCGTCTCGGTGGTGACGTAAGTTCTTTTGCACTCGGCTGGATGGGATGGACTGCGCTTTACTGTGAAGCAAAGCACTTTCTAGCGGAACTTACCTCCCGCAACGCTTGACGGACGCTAGGCGGCTAGGCACCGTTGGGCTATTTCGACGCGACCGCCACCTGCTCGATCAATGCGACCAATCCGACTGCGAGTCGGTGGACTGTACGTCGACTGACTTCCCGCGCGGCCCTGAAAGAACCGCCCACGAAGAATCCTCCGGGAAGGCGCCGCCGGGGGCTATGCGCACGCGGAGAAGGTCGTCGCGGAGGGCGGTGATGAGCAAACTCGCCGAGGCCGTCTTTATTTCGATGCCGTTACGCTGGTACTCGAAACCAGTGACGGCCTCGACTGCAATGTCGCCTTGCGAAGAAGACGCAGCGCGTGCTGACCCAGAACCCAGTACGCCAACTATTATTGCGAAAAGAAAAATAAGGAACGCCTTGCGAGATGAGTGCGTCATGGCTTCCCAAGCTTCCGCAGAACCGGCTTTCGAACACGAACTCTTATTTCGTCGTCCTCGTTTTCGGCATCGCCCGTTTCCCGGCCTTGCTCGTTTTCGCGTTGCCCATGAAATGAATGACGATTTTCTCACGGGGGTAAGGGTCCGTCTTATTCTCTGGAATCGTGAACGTTATTTTGCCGGTTTCCGCGCCAGTTCTCGACATCTCAGCGCCTTCAACGGACGCTACTTGCGCCGGATCCCACATGCCCAGTTCATACTGCCTGCCTTGAGCTCCGGCGATTTCCAGGGTGAGAGCGTCTCGTGCTGGCGTCCACGATTCCGCCAGTATGCGCAGACCATGGCTCGTACTCCCCAAGTAGGGCAAGGCTGGCGAGAGGCTCAGCCCAAAGTCATCCTTGAGGCGGATGCGAAGAGTATTTTCTCCGGTGGAAACGGGAAATTGAACAGCGACGTGCTGGTCCACATCACTCTTCTTGATCTGGAACGGTACTCGCCGGCCGTTCATCTCGACGCCGATTATTTGCGCCCGGGGGCTCAATGCGGGAGAGAACGCCAGAGTGCAATCGCCGCTCCCGCTGCGTGTGACGCCGAGAGAAATATCACTGGTGGTCTTGCGATAAGCCAGGCGCAACGACGCCGAACCCACGTGCACGTGATCGATCGTGAACCACGTCCAGTCGGCCGGAACGTGGGGTGCCAGCGTAACCCGGCAGGTGCCGGCGTCGCTTTGCAAACCGAACAAACCGCGCAGCAGCGGACTCACCACCATAGCGGCGGACCAGATCTGGTGCGGAGAACTGGTGGAGAGAGGCTGGTAGTAGTCGCCCGAGAGAACTTCAGTGACGTGCCCCAGCGATCCGTCGAATGCCAACTGGGCATTGGCTTCCAGATTGGAGAAGCCGGGCAGGGCGCGATGATAGCGATATTCTCCGACCGATGCCCATCCCGTAAAAAGAGGCCAGACCGAGCCGAAGTGGTAGCCGCCCGCGCTGTACTTCGAAGCCTGGGAGGAAATGATCCTCATGCCCCAGTCTGCTTCGTGTTCGGGGGTGGCGAGTTCAGTGATCATTGCATCGGCCTTCTCTTCGTCCAGCAGGCCGAACCACATGGGCACGGTGGCCAGCACACTGGGTTCGTCCACTTGCTGATTTTGTGGATCGAGTGCGAATGCAAACCGTTTTTTCTCTGCGGACCAGAAAGTTTTGTTCAATAGAGGTTGCTGGCGTGAGAAGTCTTCGCCGAGTTTTTTACTGACATCCTCTTTTCCGGTCAAATGCGCCAGGTCGGAGAGCGCTCGCAAAGCCTCCGCTCCGAGCGCGCTCTGGTAGAGCTCAGAGTGGACCGGAAGCAGAGGCCCACCCTCTACCCAGCCGTGCCCGACTCCAAAATTCTGCGGCAGCCCCTGGGCGTCGTAAGTAGAGAGCAAAAACTGATAGGCTTTCCACAAGCTATCCCACTTCTCGCGCGCAAATGCCACGTCTCCACTCGAAACCACGTATTCGTTCATGGCAATGATGTAGAGGGGCGTCGCGTCGGCGGAAGCATAAGGATAAGGATAATCGGTGAACCATGGTACGAAGTTCGCGCCCTGGGAAATTTCGTGCGGAATCTTTCCATCGGCGCGCTGGTACTTGCTTACGAAATCCAGCGCGATGCGCGTATCAGCGAAGTCGCCTTCGGCATCGAGTGCCAAGGAAGTCCAGAATGCAGTCCCGGCCGAAAAACCATGCAAAGCCGGGGCGCTGGCTGCCTGCCTGAGGTGCGATAGCCTGCGATCAACCCGGTGCCGAGGAACGGATTGTGGCGTCAGTCCCTGCAGTACGCTAATCCGGGCCCAATCGTAAGCCTGCTGCAACCGGTGATCCGGAAGCTCGACGCTGACTGTGCTGTCCAGATATGCGCGGTAGTAGTCGGCCGATTCTTTCAAGAGTGATGCGTAGTCGGAGGCGAGGTGACGGTACTCGGCTTCAGCTTCTGCCTCGCTTGTTACGGAGGCGGCGATGGCCACAATCTTGTGTTTCTTTACCCCTGGTTTCTTACCTTTGTTGACCACACCCAAATGAAAGGAGTTTTCTTTTGCGCTGGAATAGTTGTCATCGTATTCCTGCTGGACCTCAGTGGCTGTAGGAGAACCGGCGAAGGCGAAAAATTTCTTCTGTTCTTCGCCAAAGTGGAATGCATTTAATTTCGGTTCCCAAAAAGAATATGTTCCGCCCAAACCAGCCGGCCACTCCAACTGGAAATCGCGCTCGAAAGCCACTTGCACGTCAAGGGGATGTTCAGTCTCAACCTCGATAATAATGAGAGCGCCGGGTTCGTGTTCCGGAACAAAGAAGGTTTCACGCACCGCGAACGTGTCACCGGCGTAGAGGATCGTGCTTGATTCCGGCCTCACGGTGACCGTGCGCGCGAGTCCTTCCGCTGGAACTTTGCGGCCATCCACAATGAAATTCAGGTGGAAGTTGCGGAGAATTTTTAACGGGTAGACCCAGGCTTCAAATTGTCCCGCCTCGTTTCCAAAGAGCCCCGCACGCTGGCCCACGGACGAAAGAAACTCCCAGGGACGATCAGCTCGCGACAGTTCCGTCGCACGAGGCGGCTCAACTGCGTGAGCGGAGACGGACAAACCAATTGATAGGATGACGAGCAAAAGATTCCGAAACGGAATTCCGTGGGGCAAACGCAGCTTGGAGCGTTTCATGTAGATCGGCTCAGATCAGGGGCGAATTCTAGCACGGGCCATGTCCTGCCTTACGCCGCCGACTCTTTGAGTTAGAGGTCGCGAAGCTCCCGCGCAAGATCATTCACGGCCTTGCGGCCGCTCAGGATGACTTCAAAGCCGCTAATTTGAGGATGGCTTCCCCACTGCAGGGATCGCCGAGCCGGTGCCTTCCTTTACCGATTGAATCGTATCCACAGAAATATTATTGAATTGCTCCGTAAGCCCGCTCGGCCAGCGGATCTGAATCCAGTCTATCTTCGTTGCTGTTCCGAGACCGAAGTGTACGCGCATATCGCTGTTCGAGTCGTAACTGGAGCCGCTGCGGACTTCGTCAACCAGGATGCGCGATCCTATCTTTACGGTGACGCGCGCGCCAATTCCATCCCGGTTGGATTTCGTTCCCACCGCCTTCAGTCCGATCCAATGGTTGAGCGAGCGGATCTGATTCACCAGCAGACTTGGAGGTTCATTCATGTTGCTGATTACTGCCGAAATGCGGCCGTCGTTCCACAGATCGCCGATCGCCAGCCCTCGTCCGGGATGAACAGCTGTGATTCCTGGCCCTGCCTGGGCGGAGATGTCGCTGAATGTCCTGTCGCCATTGTTGTGATAAAGGATGCGCGGCTCTTCGTAACTGCTGCCGAGGTTCTGCTTATCGACTTCGGGATAGACGTGTCCATTGACCAGTAACAGGTCGGGCCAGCCGTCGTTGTCGAAATCCAGAAACATAGTTCCCCAGCCCAGATAGCGCGTGTAAAGGCCGAGGCCGGCTGCGAAGGTCACATCATCGAAAGTACCCTTGCCGTTATTGCGGTAGAGGGTCGAAGTGTCATCGGAGAAATTCGTCTTGAAAATATCCAGCCGGCCGTCGCCATCGTAATCGCCAATGGTGGATCCCATTCCGGCTTGTTCGCGACCGTCTTCGTTGTAGGCGGCGCCGGCTACCACCGCGACGTCCGTGAAAGTGCCATCGCGATTATTGTGGTAAAGAATGCTATTCGTGCTATCGCAGGCGACATAAATATCGGGCCAGCCGTCGTCATCGAAGTCGAGGGTAGAGACGCTGAAGGCGTAGTGTCCGCTGGTCTGATCAATCTTGGCTTTCGAAGTGACATCCTCAAACTTGCCGTTGCCCAGGTTGCGGTAGAGGATGTTCTTTGCGCCGGGGAGCCCGCGAGGGCCACACATCACCGGGACTCCCTTCCACACGCATGAGGATCTTTCTCCCGGTGCCGGCGCGGTGGATACGTCAAAGTCGACGTAGTTTGCCACCATCAAGTCGAGCAGACCGTCGCGATCATAATCGACGAAAGCGCATCCCGTGCCCCAGGCCTTTCCGGTTCCCGCCACGCCGGATCGGTCGGCTACTTCCGTGAACACGCCACTCTGATTGTGATAGAGGCGATTGTTCCCGTAATAAGTTACGTAGAGGTCTTCCCATCCGTCGTTGTCATAATCCCCCACGCACACTCCCTGACCCCATCCGGTCGCCATCAGTCCGGCCTTCGTAGTCACGTCTGTAAAGGTTCCATCATGATTGTTGCGGTACAGGTGATTGCTGGGCGCGGGACTCTTTGCGCCGGGAAAGCCTTCGAGAGTGGTTCCGTTCACCAGAAAAATGTCGGGCCAACCGTCGTTGTCATAGTCGAATATCGCCACGCCAGTTCCGGTAGTTTCGATAATGTATTTTTTGGTGTCTTTCCCGCCGAAGACATTGGACATCGTCAGGCCGGCCTTTTCTGCGACATCCGTGAAATTGGCAATCGAAGGAGTATTTGCGGATCCGGCGGCCGAAGTGATCACGAGAAGAATAAAAAGCGCAACCGTTGCGCGAGGTTGTACCCGAGACAGCTGCGAAAAAACTGGATTCATGACCCTGTTTGATACTAGGGCGCGGGCTTGGGAGGGTCAAGGCGTACGGGCGTTGGTGTGTATGCCGAAAAAGCGGTCTTGGAGTTAAGAGGGCATAGTAGTATTTTTTGGTGGCCTTCGAACCCGATCAGCCGTCCAGTCTTGACCAAGGGCGCGCCATAAATCCCCTTCGGCCTGGCTTTACTACGGCTGGTGTTGTCGGTTGCGTTGGTTGGGCCGTCCGCGGGTTTCGCTCTTACTCAGCAACAAAACCAGGCGGACGCCCCTTATCGCCGCGGTTTGGCGGCCTTGCAAACTGGCGACCTCGCGAAGGCGCGGGCTGCCTTCGAACAAGTTGTAAAGCTCGCTCCCGGTAGCGCCGAGGGACACAATCTTTTGGGTTGGGTCCTCTTAGCGCAAGCGCACGTCGCGGAGAGCATTTCGCAATTCCGGATCGCCCTGCGCCTGAAACCCGACTTCCCGCAGGCGCATATGAATCTTGCCAACGCGCTGGCCAAAAACGGCGCCTTGGCTGAGGCCGAATCCGAAGCTCGCACCGCGATTCGCCTGGCTCCAAAGGATGCGGATGCGCACCGAACGTTGGGACGAATCGCCAGCTTTCGCGGCGATCTGGAGACTGCGAGTGCTGAACTCAACAAAGCCGTGGAACTGCAACCGGAAAGAGCTGACCTCCACGACGAACTTGGGTCCATCCTGGCGCAGCGCTCGTTGCCGGAAGATGCCGCGAAGCAATTCTCTGAGGCGCTGCGACTTCAGCCTACCTATTCTCAAGCGGACCTGCATCTCGGCGTAGTCCGGTGGCAGCAGAAACGGATGGATGAAGCTCTCCAATTGCTGCAACGCGCGGTTCGAGCCTTACCCCAGAGCCCTCAGGCGCACTACTATCTTGGACGCGTCCTCGAGGACACCGCGCAACCCCGCCAGGCCATCGAAGAATTTCGGGCTGCAGTAAACCTGCAACCGAACCTTGCCGAAGCTCAGACTCAGCTTGGGCTGTCGCTGCAACGTGCGGGCGAACCGCAGACCGCCGTCGTGGCGTTTCGTCAGGTCGTGGGCCTTCAGCCCGACAATCCCGATGCGGAAAACAATCTGGGACTGGCGCTACTTCAGGCTGGAGACGCGTCCGCTTCCATCGCTGCCTTTGAAGCAGCGCTTCGTATGCGGCCGGAGGATGCAGGCTACCGCACCAACCTTGGAACCGCCTACCTGCAAAAGAGCGATTTCGACGCTGCAATTGCACAATTTCAGACTGCATTGAAAGTCGCGCCCGAAGATGCGACATTGCACTACGATCTGGGGCTGGCGCTAAAATTCAAAGATCAATTGCCGGATGCGGTGACCGAATTCAGGAGGGCCTCGGCTCTCGATCCGAAT
This sequence comes from Terriglobia bacterium, assembly GCA_963841075.1. Taxonomy (GTDB): domain Bacteria; phylum Acidobacteriota; class Terriglobia; order Terriglobales; family Acidobacteriaceae; genus JAIQFF01. The sequence goes on along the minus strand of CAWJBA010000017.1, from coordinate 17,870 downwards.
CAGGCCGACATTTATTACACTCTCGGAATCGCCTTATGGCAGCAAGGAGACTTCGACCAGGCCGTGGATGCACTTCGTGCTGCCACACGAACCAAGCCTGACTACGCCGAGGCGCACTACACTCTGGGCACCGTGTTGAAGCAGCAGGGAAAACTGCCACAAGCAGCGGCTTCCCTTAAGGAGGCGATTCGTCTGCAACCTGACTTCGCCGGCGCGCACACTACACTTGCGACCATACTCCGGCAGTTGGGCGATACCGAGGGCGCCGCGCGCGAAGGACGCCTGGGAGCACAGATCAGCAAAGATAAAACCAACCTGCAGGCGGCGACTTTCGATACCAACTCGGGGATAAGGCTTCTGAAGGTAGGGGATATTGAAGGGGCCATCTCGCAGTTCCGCGCCGCGATCGCTCTGGCTCCAAGCTATGCGGCAGCCCACTTTCATCTGGCGGAAGCCTTGCGGGGAAAGGGCGCTCCGGCTGAAGCCAGCCAGGAATTTCAACGAGCAGCAGAACTCGACCCGCAGTTAAAGCAGTGAAGTACAGCGGTCAGCTTTCAGCTCATCAGCTCTCAGCTTTGTCGATCCCCACGCGAACCCGTAGCGCCGGCATCTTGCCGGCAGCTTCCGGTAAAAACTGACCGCTGATAGCTGACAGCTGAAGCTGACAGCTGAAAGCTCTACGGTTTTCCGCTGCGAAGGGCTACGATCTCTGACTCGACTGGCACGCCGCGAGTTACCTTCACCCTCAGTACGGCTTCAAATGGCTTGAGTTCGCCACCTTCCGGAACCTGCAGCTGTCGAAGAAGTCTCTCGAGCGAGTCCTGCTGGCAGACAAACTCTACCGCGGCTTGCGTACCCAGTGTAGTGGTTCCGGCCAGAATCAAGACCGAGTTCGCGGGGTTCAGTCCGTGGACGAGAGCGACAACGGAATAGTCCTCGATCAGGTTGGAATGGGAAGGAGTGCTAATCCAGTACTGCGACTCTCCGCCCTGGGGATGGACGTTCACGATGGCCAAATCGCCCTTGCGCGGTCCAGAATCGAGGTTGTGGAAGATGAAATCCTGCGTGCTTGGAATTTCCCGCAGCGTCAGGTTCTCCGCCGGCGAGCCCACAAAGATCGTGTCGTTATTCTTGACATCATCCAACGAAAGCAGGCTGCCGCGCTTTACTCGAATCTGCCGGTGCAGCAGTCCGAAGGTGTGGTCCAGAGCGTGCACCGCCAGCACTTCCCCCACCCCGGTATAGTGCTCGAGAATTTCATTGCGCGAATCACGTGTGGGATCGAAGTAGCGCATTCCGGTTTCCGGCCGGCCCACGAAGGCCCCATTGCTGAAAATCACCCAGGGCTCCTCCGGTCCGTCGGTGAAGGCCTTCCAAAATGTCGCAAATGCGGCTGGAGCCGGCTCCGCGGCCTTGTCTGCCGTGCGGGGATTGCGTCCGAGTAGCAATGAGATCATGGCCGCCGCCATGATCAGCAGGGCGAGCAGAACGCCTGAGACAAGCTTCCATTTCCCGCTGGTGATGCTTTCGGCTGCCTTGCCCTCGCGCCGGGCCGAATCCGAAAGTGCCTGGTGTCTGGCAGCGCTGGGTTCCCGGCGGTGAAATGACACGACGTAGGTCCCCTTCGGAATTTCTACCTGAACTGGTTCGCCGGCCCCCTCGGTGGCGTAATACTCGGCAAGTTTGACGCGCAGCCGTCCGGCCTGGACTCTAATGGTGGAATCCGAATGAGGATCGAAGTTTGGTGATCGTCCGAAGACTTCAGTCGCGATCTGGTATTCCTTGACCGGCGACCCAGGATGCTCCAGCGAATGCTCAGCCAGGTATCGGAGCAATTTGCACAACGATTCCGAGCCATGCAGAACGTGGCTGTTCACCAACCGATCGATCTGTGCCAGGTACCGATCCCTCTCCGGCACTTGCGCTCGTGTAACGCCCATTGTCACGTAGGGTAACAATCTCAAGTGTTAACTTCAATTCATAGAGTTACCGGCTGTAACCGTATCAAACCTGATGAAACCGCCGTGTAACTCTTTTGCCAAAGCACTTTTTCGTCCGGAAATTTTCTGTGGATTTTCTGGTTTTAATCCCCCACAAGACGACATGATGTTGCGCTGACTGGTTATTAATACCATCCAATCAACAACTTAACAATAATCCGACAGAATTGTCGCATCAAAAAACGATTTGGGAAATTCTAATTTTTCATAGTCTCGAAACTTTAAATTTCCAAATGTCATAGCTCTTCTACCCGCCGCGACCTCAGCTTCATAACAATATCAATAGCCTACAAGCCTTATTCATTTAGGCGCGCCACCTGCACGCCGGGAAGGAAGCATAGTTGTTTTCTATTAACCAGTCAGTCTTCGGGGCAAGGGCATTTTCGGGGACGAGTTTCACGGTTTCAGTTGCGGTTGTGCCGAACCAGGGCGTGCGTCTCTTTATTTAAAAACTTAACTTTGTTTTGAAAAAAGAAGAAGAGGGTGGGGAGGCTGGAATGAAGACAAGAGTTTTTGTGTCGCTGGGTACTTTGGCCGTCTTCGTCGTTCTGGGCGTAACGGGAGTGCCTAAGGCGTCGGCGCAGGCAGTCTACGGCAGTATCTTCGGAACCATCACCGATCCTTCTGGCGCGGCTGTCGCAGGCGCGAAGGTCACGGTAACGTCGGCCAGCAAGGGTACGACGTTCGAGACCACCACCAACAGCGACGGCAACTACAGCGTCACTCACCTGATCCCGGACATCTACAACATCAGAGCTTCGGGTAGTGGCTTCAAAGCATTTGAGGCCAAGGATATTAATGTTTCCGCAGACGCCGGCTCGCGCGTCGACGGTCAGTTCCAGGTTGGTGGGTCGACGGAAACCGTGGAAGTCACCTCTGAAACCCCGCAGTTGACGACCGACCGGGCCGACGTGGCCACTACATTTAACGACAAGTATGTCCAAGACGTTCCCATCCTGAACCGGAACTTCACCACCCTGCAGTTGATGGCTCCGGGTTCGCAAAAATTGGTGGGCTGGAGCCACGCAGCCACCGAGAATCCGCAGGGCAGCCAGCAAATCTTCACCCAGGGACAGCACTTCAGTGGCACTGCCTTCGAGCTGGACGGTACCGACAATCAGGATCCCATCCTTGGGATCATCGTGGTGAATCCCAACCTGGATGCCGTGACCGAAGCCAAAGTCTCGCTGCAGAACTATGACGCGGAATTCGGCAAGGCAGTCTCCAGCGTGGTGACCGCGCAAACCAAGTCAGGTTCCAATCAGCTTCACGGTAGCGGTTTCCTTTTCCGCCGCTCGGATGCGCAGCAGGCCCGCGATCCCTTCACCCAATTCGCCCCCGATCCCATCACCCACCGCTTCATTCCGCCCTCGCGCTGGGCGCAATTTGGCGGCACGATTGGCGGCGCCATCATTAAGGACAAGTTGTTCTTCTTCGGCGACTACCAGGGCACACGCCAGACCAACGGCGTGAGCGGCACGTTCACGGTTCCCACCAGCCGGGCTGCGAAAAGTTGTAACCCCGCCACCAACGCCACCAGCGCGACCCCTGGCTTTTGCGATTTGAGCGAATATTCGGCGCCGGCGGCGGGTATTACCGGCGGCGGTGTGGTTTTCGATCCTAAGACCGGCGATCCCAATACCGGAGCCGGTCGGACGGCCTTTGCCGGAAACCTGATCCCGATTGGCAGAATTTCGCCTGCGGCAGGAAAGATTCTGGCGGCGTTTCCTGCGCCGCAGAGCGGCGCTGTACTCAATAACCTGATCGGATCGGGTTCTGGCCCGTTCACGCAAAACAGCTTTGACACGCGGATTGACTATGCGGCGAGCTCGACCATCAACGTCTTCGGACGATTCAGCCTCGACTACTTCAAGTTGTCGGGCAAGGGCGTGTTGGGCGCGCTGGGCGGCCCGGGCAACGGTTTGCTCGGTCTGGCCGGTAGTTCCATCACGCACAACTACAGTCTGGCCAGCGGCTTCACCAAGACGATCAGCAGTTCGTTATTGACCGACTTCCGCTTTGGCTACTTCAAATACAATCCGCAGACCCAGAAGCCTGACGGCGGCACCCCGATGAGCGACTTCGGCATTCCGAACGCAAACACGTCCGACCCGAAGACGGCAGGGCTGGGGGCATTCCTGCTCGGCGGGGACCCGATCAGCGGTGCAGGTTGCACCGCTAACAACGGCGGCCAGGGGTGCGTCATTTCGAGTTTCGGGGACGGTCTGGGTGTGGCCCGTTGCAATTGTCCGCTCACCGAAAGCGAGCAGCAGTTCCAGTTCGTCAACAACTGGACCAAGTTGAAAGGCAATCACCAGATCAAGTTCGGTGGCGACATCCGCTACGCCATGAACTTGCGCATCCCCAGCGACAACAACCGCACGGGAGAATATAACTTCAGTCCCGAAGCTACATCGAACGGCGGGGCCGGCGGGCTGGATTTCGCATCTTTCCTCCTGGGACAGGTCACCTCCTTCGCACGCTACGTCAACAATCCTGATCTTCCGGGCGCGAATAACGCTGCAGAACGCCAGAAGCGCTGGTTCTTTTACGGCCAGGACACTTGGCGCGTAACTTCGAAGCTCACTCTGAACTATGGGTCTGCGCTGGGAAATCTACTTTCCTGAAACCGTCAACGCCAAAGGCAACGGCGGATTCGCCAACATTATTGATGGGGGAGGGACGGGCGCCATCCGCGTCGCCGGCTTCGGCAAGGTCGGCTTAAATGGTAACGTTGATAACACCTACACCGCGTTTGCTCCGCGCCTCGGCATCGCTTATCAACTGACGCCAAAGACGGTAGTGCGCATGGGTTACGGACGGAGTTATGACATCGGAGTGTTCGGCTCGAACTTCGGACACACGGTGACCCAGAACCTGCCCGTACTGTTAAAGCAGAATGTGAATGCCTCCAATGTGAATCCACTAGCTGCCGGGGACAAGGTCCCCGTCTTCCTGCTGGACAACGGACCGATCGCGGCAACCTTCCCCGCAGTTCCTTCCGATGGCATTATTCCGTTCGCCACGCTGGGCGGCCAGGTCTCAGGTACGCACATTCGTCCCACGAAACAAGTTCTGCCTTTGGTTGATTCGTGGAATGCGACCGTGCAACACCAGCTCACCAACACGGTAAGCGTGGAAGTGGCTTACGTCGGCAGCAAGGGAACGCACGGTTTCGCCGGAAATGGACCTAACTACAACGTGAATCCCGTTTCAATCGCGAATTTCAACACCATCAATCCGATTACAGGTGTGCTCTATACGCAGAACCAACGGAGGCCGCTGTGCGGACCAGAAGATGCGCTGGGAAATTGCACCAAGATCCCGTTCAGTCTGGATAACTTCTACGGCAACGATGCGTCGAGCAGCTACAACGCATTTGAAGCGAAGGTGGAGAAGCGGTTCAACAATGGCTTGCAATTCATTTCTCACTACACCTTCGCGCATGCCAACGGATATACCGATGGCTACTACGCGATCAGTCATCCCATCGCGTACGGGCCGGTTGACTTCAATCGCAACCACGTATTCGTGTTCAACACGGTTTATGAATTGCCCTTCGGCAAAGGCAAGAAGTATATGGGCGGCTCAAGCCGGGCCATGGACTATGTCGTGGGCGGATGGCAGCTAGCCAATACCACCAACTGGAGCAGCGGTTTGCCCTGGACTCCCAGCTTCGCAGAATGCGGTCCGGAAGAAGATGTGGGGGTCTGCCGCCCGAACGCGGGTAAGGGCACCCTCCACACCGGAGCGGGTTCGCTTGATCCGGTTTCGCATACCATCACCTACTTCACACCGGTGGCGAACATTGTCACCAGCCCGGGAATCTTCACTGATCCGGGCGCGGGGAACCTTGGGAACATCGGGCGCAATACTTACCACGGCCCGTCAGGTTTCTACTCTGATCTGTCGGTGGTGAAAAAGTTCCAGATCCTGGAGAGGCTCAGCGGGCAGTTCCGCATGGATGCCTTCAACATTTTCAATCACCCCGTCTATGCCTTCAGCGCAAACAATGGAGCCAATGGCTGTATTGATTGCCAGGGCGGCAACAACGGCAAGATCACGGCCCTGGAGGGCGGCACAACTATGAGGCAGCTGCAGTTCGCTATCCGCTTCGACTTCTAAAGACAGAATTCGAAGCCTTACTCAAAAGGAGGGAGTCTCCAACTCCCTCCTTAATTATTTCTCTCACGTTCTCGTAAGCGGCCGAGAACTTTTTCGAGTACCAATTGTTCGCCGGGCGGCTTTCTGTTCGAACCTCCGGTCAACTGGCACGCACCGTTGCCCGGCGAGTGCTTGGGTTTCAATCCAGACATGGCAGCCGCCAAGAAGGCCTTGCAGAGCCTGAATCGCACGCCGCCCGACTGCGGGAACTGATTTGTATAACGACCGATGACTGCGCACCCGAAGAGTGCTATCGGTTGTCCTTCGTCTCTTTGTGTTCTAATTTCAGTAGTTCGACATGCCTTCCAACATCGCGATGGACCGTAGACTGCGGAGCTTTTCGACAAGATTGTCCGCCCGGGCGACGCTCTTCCTGTTCGCGGCCTGCCTGTCGGGGTGGGCGCAGTCGGCGGGCTCTTCGGCGCTTCAGGTTGGTGGAGGAGCCTCGCCATCCGTGCAGACCGATCCTGAGTTTGTCGAAGCGCGAAAGTTGTTGCAGCAGGGGAAATATGACGAGGCCGTCTCCCAGCTCTCAGAGTTGGCCGTCAAGAATCCCACACTGAAAGGTTTGTCTCTCGAATTGGGCACCGCTTACTACCAGAAAGGTGATTACATCAAGGCGGTGGATTCCTTCAAGACAGCACTCACAGAAAATCCCGAGAGTAAGGAAGCAATTCAGTTGTTGGGGCTCTCTTACTACCTTTCTGGCCGGCCAGCAGAGGCGATTCCGCAGCTGGAAAAAGCGCAGGCCTGGTATCCCCGGGCCAATGTGGATGCCTCTTATATTTTGGGCCTGTGTTACATCCAGACCAAGGACTATCCGCAAGCGCGGAAGTCTTTCGCCCGCATGTTTGAAGTCCCGGCCGACTCGGCAGCCAGCTATCTGTTCACCGCGCGCATGCTGTTGCGTCAGGAATTTGACCCGATCGCAGAGGAATACGCTCAGAAGGCGATTGCGCTTGATCCCAAACTACCGCTGGCCCACTTCTTTTTGGGAGAACTCCACCTTTACAAGTCGCGGGTTCCCGAAGCCATCAGTGACTTCCAACAGGAGTTGGCGCTTAATCCCGGGCATGCGCCCACCTACTACAAACTGGCCGACGCCTACTCCCGGGTGCAGAAATTCGACGAAGCCGAAAGGCTGTTGCAGCGTTCGATCTGGCTGGACGCGACCTCAACCGGCCCCTACATCCTGATGGGCAAGGTTCTGGAGAAAAAAGGCGAGGCGGAGCTCGCGGTAAGAGCTTTGCAACATGCTCTGGGGATGGACCCCAACAATTCCGTGGCCCACCATCTTCTGGGTCAAGCCTATCGTGATATGGGCAGGAACGAAGACGCAGAGCGAGAACTGCAGATCGCGCAACAGCTACAGGAAGGTAGCGGTAAACAGTAAAGCCTACGGGGATGATCCTGGCGGACGGCACCACAAACCGCGTAGGGACAGATATCCTCCTACATGGTTGGTTGCGAATCACTGCGTGGCGGAGGGTGCAGTACCTGTCTGTTCTTTCGCCAGACGGTCTACCCAATCCTTCGGCAGCTCGTGCAGAAATACCAGGAACGCGGCATTGGTCCAGCCGAAGCCGATCACATTCTGCTGATAGCCCGCGTGGACGCCGGATTCCGAGGAACGTGTCACAACATTATATTTTTCCCGGATTGTGCCATCGCGGCGGAAGTTCTCCGCGACCGTGCTTAGGAAATTATAGGCAATGCGATTGGCCTCGTCGTTAAATCCGTACCGTCGCAGACCCTCAACTGCAATGATCTGAGTTGGCGCCCAGCCGTAGGGATAGTCCCATTGCACGTCTGCATCGTTGGTGCTCATCGCCAAGCCACCGGGCTGTTCGAAAATACCCAGGTTGTGCGCAAGTTCTCGCGCTTCTTCCGGGGTGGCAAGACCCGCCCACAAGGGATAAAAAGTCGTGACGTATTCGTACGAGGAGCGTGCTCCGGTGTAGAAGTTGTAGTCGAAAAACAGCCTGCGAGCCGGATCCCAGAGGTATTTCTGGATGCGGTCTTTTCTTTCCACCGCGCGCTGCTGGAATTTCTGTGCGTTCTCCGTGTGACCGAGAATCTGGCTCATCTCCTGCAGGTCTTTCTCCGTCTTGTAGAGCAGGCTGTTAAGGCAAATCGGGGCATAATGATGGGTCGCCGCCCCATAGGGTCCAAAACGAAAGGAAATATCAAATCCCGATTCTCGCATGGACCGATCGCCCTTATAGTAGTCAGGGCTGAGATAGATTTCCCTTGTCTTCTCGCACTCCACTTTGGCCACGCCCGTAGCCGCGTCGCACAGTTGTACGGAAAACTGAAATCCCACGGGAGGAGGCGAGCCCGGCGCGCTCTCCAGCAGGTAGCCTCGGCTGACGTCTGGATGCAGGAGAAGATAATTGGCCACCTTGCGATGGATTCCAGCTTCGTCCTTCAAACTCTCAGGAGCTGGACCGTTTCCAAAATCGTAATAGCGGGCAAGGCCAGTACTTCCGGCGGTGTGGGGATCCCGGTTCCAGGTTTCGTAGTCTTGGCTGGCGTAGCCGTATGCCTTTTCCAACCAGGCGCGGTTTTCATGTCCCGCAGCTTTATCGGCCTCGTACACGGCCATGATCATCGACGTGAGGAAAGGGGGCTGAGAGCGAGTCAGGTAGTACGCGCGGTTCGCGTTCAGGATCGTGCCGTAATGTTCTATCTCAAAAAAGAAATTTTCCACCATGCCACGGGCCAGATCGATGCGTCCGTCGCGGAGCAGTCCGAGAATGATGAAGTAGCTGTCCCAGCCATACATTTCGTTGAATCGTCCGCCTGGAACTACGTACTTGTTCGCCAGGTAGAGCAAGCCGGGAGCGAGTTTCCCGGGGTCGACCTGTCCCGGCGCCGTGATGACTGCGGGCAGCGGCCGCACCTGAATCTTGCAGCGACTCTGAAGGTCCTGTACAGCGACGGGAGCCGGAAAGTCAGCCGGCAGATACAGGACGGAAGACCCGGTCAGCTTCGGATCAACCACCGTCTGACAGTCCATCATCGAGCGTGTCAGGTTGTCCCAGCCAGATGAGATGTAAGTGAGGATCGGGGCCAAGCCTTTATCCGGCGCTGAATTGTCTGGTTCGGCTGCATAGGCGCGGGCGCTCGCCACAGCCAAACACAAACTGAAAAGGGCAAGAACAAGAATTCGGTTGAGGTGTCTAGCGGGCGAAGCCGCTTTTGAGGTGGTCATGAGATTTGACTGGGCACGTTTCGTTAACCGCGCTCCTGAATTGATTACGGCCGACTCACTGCCAAATCTGCCCGCTCCAAGGCGCTGTGATCTCCGCCGAGTTTCTTAAGTCATGGATCGCGATCACGGAAATCTTGTGAAATCACCCTTGTTTTCGATGGCTGATCTGGGCGCAGTAAGGCCAAACACTTTACCACGTGCAAGGTGCACAACATGTATCTGTTTAGCGGGCAGATCTCGCGATTCTCGCATGCCGTTCCCCACGTGCGCCGGTGGTAGACTACGAGCTTCTTGGCAGAAGGTCGAACCGATGGCACTCCCCCAGTTTAACCGCGCGTTCTATCCGAACCTGGTCAGGGCGACCATGGCCGGTAACGGGGTGACCATGGCAGGATCATTCCTTGCTCGATTTTCACACAAAGTTCTGCTGCTTTTTCCCTTCGGGGACCGTGGCCTTGGGGCGCTCGGCGATGTCGTTTTCAATACTTGTTGGGTTTTCGCTTTGATCTGTGTGGGAACGATACTCCGGCAATCGTACGCATCCAAAGGACGCTCACTAGGTCTGCGGTATCCATCGAACTGAGGTCCCTATTCAGCGGCGTTCCGGGAGTTGAAGATTATCCGGAAGTACAAGCGAGTGGCTACGGGAAGCCCACGGTTCTTTCTTTCCACTCCGGGGCGTGCTCCGGCTGCGGGTCGGAGTTCGCCGCCTGCGGAACCTGGAACGGCCGCGTCGGCGCGGCCCAAAGGGTAGAGACTGGGGCGGCGCTGTTGTCGTCTCCGCCATCCGAGATGAGAGGCGCTGCAATGCGCAACGCCTCTATTTCGATTCGCAGGTTCTCCATCTCAAGCTCTTTCGTTCTGAGAAGTTCATAAACGTCTTTCATAACAGTGCGTTTGGAAGCACAGCCCATCGGCTCTTGTGCTTGCTCCTACTGGAGCCGAGGAGATCACACGTGTGAGTCGTCACATCTTTTGCCGCCTTGAGCAGACATTCGTAAAAGTGGTTCGATCCCAGAGCACTGATCTACAACGCGATCAATTCTGACCAGTTTTTGAAGACCTAAAGCTTAATACTGACTATTCACAAGGTTCTGAGGGCCGAGGGAACTTTGTTGTGAACATTCTTGATAAGGGGAGGTTTCGATGAATCTAAATCCGACGAATCTAAATCTGATGGATCCGAAGCTGATTGCGGTCGTTGCGGTGGTGATCCTGCTCATCGCGGTACTTGCTTGGCTGTACGTGCGAAAACGCAGGAGCACGACAGCAGGCCTGCGGCAAAAGTTTGGGCCTGAGTACGAGCGGGCGGTCCTAAAGCATGGGTCGGAACGAAAAGCAGAGGCGAAATTAGCGGATCGCGAGAAGCGGGTTGAAAAGCTCACCATTCGCGATCTTGATCCGATGGAGCGCGAACGTTTTTCGAACCAGTGGGTGGCCATACAGTCTCGTTTCGTTGATTCTCCAAAAGGGGCAGTCGCAGAAGCCGATGACCTGTTGTCCTCATTAATGAAAACTCGTGGCTATCCCGTGTCCGATTTCGATCAACGTGCGGCCGATATTTCCGTCGACCATCCCCGAGTGGTGGAGAACTACCGGTCTGCGCACGAGATTGCGCTACGGGTTGGGAAAGATGCAGCAACTACGGAAGATCTGAGAACGGCGATGATTCACTACCGCTCTCTGTTTGAGGAACTGGTGCAGTTACCAACGATTGTGGAACGGAAAGAGGTAGCGTAATGGCTGAACTGAAGAGAAAAGAAGGGGAGCTTACGGGGCTGACCTGGCGACCTACGGCATTCGGCCCAAGCACCCCGAAGGACCCAAGCTGACACCGGCGACGGTGACGGGTTACCCACCAGGACTGGAATCCCAAATCCGCGAACGTGCGTTTAAGATCTACCAGGAACGCGGTAGCGAACGTGGACACGAACTGGATGACTGGCTTCGCGCCGAAGAGGAGATCACAAGCCAGGAAACTCGAACCGCCGCCTGATTCTAGGGGGAGCCGATGTTAAGAGATTTCTCGCGCCCAGATTACCGCTGCACCATCGCAGGCAATTGGACCTATCACTCAGCATGGGCGAGCCTACGGACTATTTGGGAGTTTCACCCCGGTTCGCGTCGTCCTGCACGGACTTCGTCGTAGCCGACTTGTCGATCGTCGACTTGGTGGTCAGACCACAGGCAGCTGGGGGATTTGTCATCTGCTTGGCGAATACACGGTAGCTCGGCCCGTCCGGCCGCAACGTCGACCAGTATCCCGACCGAGTCAGCAAGGGTTTGTGCTGGACGATGATCTGGTTAACCAGAATCTTCACTCCACATTCGAGATTGTTCTTCGGCTGGAGAATGGTTTTGGCCGGATCGTTCGCCTTTAGCGCACGATCCGCTTGCCAATTGAAATCGCAGCCGTAACGCCTCTGGTCTGCGTACGCAAGCTGCAACAATCCTTCACTGCGCATGGCCGTCCCTCTCACTTCATCGCGTTTCGTGCCGTCCGGCTCGGTGTGACTGGACGGTGGTGTTCGGATTCAGGCCGGCTTCAGCACCCGCAAGTGCCTGGAAGAAGTAAGCCCAAAATGCGCGTTTGTCGGTTTCGCCCATCTCGTAAAATCGCGGGCAGAATCGACGGACGTCCTGGGGGACCTGCGAAGAAAGCATTTCGGGCGGCAGCGCCTTCTCGATGATCTGGTCCCATTCTGGATTCCAGGGCGTCCCACCGAGCTCGACCTTCTTCTCATCGATAGGGGTCGGCGGGGCTGGTTTGGTGGTCTGCGCATGCGAAGCTGTGGCTATTCCCATGAAAAATACGAGACTCACGATGAACGATGTCTTCCGCGCAGAGATACTCATGTTTACCAACGTCCGCCACTAATCGACAGATTACACCCTTGCCAACCACGTTCTATGTGCGAGCGCAGCTTTGGGAGTCATGCCACTAAGAGCAGGCTAACGTTGGAGTTCCGACGATGTTTCTGGAACAATCGGGAAGCCGCTGAGTAATTTCCTCTTCAGAACCCAGTTGGCACCCTTATTGGGACAACTGTGTTTGGCGCAAAGCGGGAGGATGTCTCCCTTATTGAAAGTCCCGATATTGGCACATGCCGAGTGCCGGTATCGTCCCGTATCCGGTGCGGAGCTCTTAACTGCTCGATGATCACCTATGGTTGCCATCCGACTCTCCTGTTTGGCTGTGGAGTGGCATTGCCTGTTCCGCGCTCGTGCTGTCGGGTTGGGAACCCTGCTTTGTCCGCAGCACGGAGCCGACTGTCGCCAACAAGAACTGAGGCCCGTCGGATTTGGTCACGAGGCCATCCACTGACCTCAAAGCCCCGTCGGGCAATTCCAGATTCTCGGCAATCATGACTATTGGAAGCCTGGGTCGGACCCGCTTGATCTCATCCGCCACGCCGGCTCCATTGAGGAGGCCCTCAAGTACGATTCCATTCACCGACCGCGACAGCACGAGCCGCAATCCATCTCTCCCATTGCTTGTGGTAATCAGTTCGTATCCCTTTTCCCTCAACAGGTTCAGTTGGCCTGGCTCGCGGTATATGCACAGCAATGTCTGGGAAGCAGCCATATCGTTAGGTTATAGCGAAAGCGATTCCAACATTCTGTTCCCAATTGCTCACCGGTAAGGCCATGACGATTTTACCGTCTCCGCAAGTCCCTAAGAGTCACTTCGGCCGTGGAAGGTGGTCCGGCAAGGAACACGAGAAGTTGGTTTTCGCCGTTTCCGCGACGATTCCGAATTTGCCCTTGGTGGTAGACTACGAGCTTCTTGGCAGAAGGTTTAACCGATGGCACTCCCCCAGTTTTACCGCGCGTTCTATCCCAACCTGGTCAGGGCGACCATGGCCGGTAACGGGGTAACAATGGCAGGGTCATTCCTGGCTCGATTTTCGCACAAAGTTTCGCTGCTTTTTCCCTTCGGGGACCATGGCCTCGGGGCGCTCGGCGATGTCGTTTTCAATACTTGTTGGGTTTTCGCATTGATCTGTGTGGGAACGATACTCCGGCAATCGTACGCATCCAAAGGACGCTCACCAGCTCTGCGGTATCCATCGAACTGAGGTCCCTATCCAGCGGCGTTACAGGAGTTGAAGATTATCCGGAAGTACAAGCGAGCGGCTACGGGAAGCCCACGGTTCTTTCCTTCCACTCCGGAGCGTGCTCCGGCTGCGGATCGGAGTTCGCCGCCTGGGCCGGGTCGGCGCGGCCCAAAGGGTGGAAACGGGTGCTGCACCGTTGTCGTCGCCGTGCTTTCACGTTGTCATACCCGTTGCAAACCCTCGCAGAACAGTCGGGGCAACGAAGTTAGCGATGCGAGACGGATTGACTTTCGACGTCAAGGGTGAAATCATTATTTCAGTCGGTCGGGTTGGCGGTTTTGCCCGCAAACTTGATGTTGTTTTCACCCTCCTTCTTGCGCATTTATTGATTCTTCATCAATAGGAAATTGCCTTCTGCGCATTCGTAACTCTTAGAAGGGGGCCAGTCATGACACCCATGGTAGCGGCCAAGAAACTCAGCAAATTCGATTCTAAGGCATTCCTTTCGACCATCGACGGCGGCAGGAAGATTCTAGATTTTTCCAAAAAGCAGACGATCTTCGCTCAGGGGGACTCGTCCGATGCTGTTTTTTATGTTCAGCAAGGAAAGGTAAAGCTCACCGTTGTGTCGAAGATGGGGAAGGAAGCCACGGTAGGCATTCTGAGCGAAGGCTATTTCTTCGGAGAAGGTTGCCTGACAGGACAGCTTCTCCGCATGTGCTCCGCAACCGCGTTGACCGATTGCTCTGTGATGCGAATTGATAAGAAGTCCACGGTGGAAGTCCTTCACCGGGAACATTCGTTCTCCGATATGTTCGTGGCATATTTGCTGACACGGAACATCCGATACGAGGAGGATTTGGTTGACCAGCTTTTCAATTCCAGTGAGAAACGACTTGCTCGCGTTCTTCTCCTGCTTGCTCACTTCGGCAAGGACGGAAAGCCCGAAGTTGCAATTCCCAAAATTAGCCAGGAGACGCTGGCAGAGATGGTGGGCACAACTCGTTCGCGAGTTAGCTTTTTCATGAACAGGTTCAGGAAGTTAGGCTTCGTTCGCTACAACGGTACGCTTGAAGTCCACAGCTCACTTCTCAACGTTGTTCTCCACGACTAGAAATCCTTCCGGAGAAAACGGGATGTTGCTCTCTTGCAGAGGTAGCCACTCTAGGCTTTGCCATTTCCTTGATGACTTCGGCGAGTGTTGCTTTGGCCGATTGCTTTTTTGTTTTTCTTTTACCCATACGCCTATGATTTCACGAGACCTGGCCGTGTAATGTTCAATTTGGATCAATTTGACTCGAAACCTTCGCGATTTCGCCCATCCTTACAGAGACCGGGTTGCAGAGCAGTGCGCTTTCGGTCGGGCCAGTGCATTGGCTGATTACCCAATTAAGCGGTTCACGGAGGCAACATACTAAAGTCGGCCACACTCGGGACGGTTACTTTGTATTCCAGTCCCGACAATTCATTGTTTCCGTCTGGATAATGAGACAAATGGAAGCAGCCTCTACCGGTGGCGCACATCACCGCTTCGGTCGGCGTAGAGCCGCATCGTTTAGGGATATCGACGCAAAAAACTTAGGGTGCGCTGCGCGTCTTCCATAAGTTGGCGCTCTTCATGATGGTCGCTATCGTATAGCAAATCCCGCAGACGACCGCGAATTGCGGCTTCAGCCGCATCCACTCGCTCAATGACCTGCTTGGGTTCTAACTCAAGAACAGCAGAAGCATATAGGCGATACCAAGGTTGAGATTTGCCTTCATTCATGCGAAGCCTGATTTCCTTAAAGCAGTATTGAATGAAAGAGGGTAGCGAGACTTTAGTCGGATGCCCAGAATGCGTCTGTTCAATATTGCTCTGTTGAAATCCAGCATGCGTTACCAAAGCGAGGCGTTGCTATCTGAATGAGGCGCATATTCGCGACATGCATTGGACTCTTCCAATTCTCATGCCGTGCTTTGAGGGCCGCCGGTCCCCGCTTTCGAAGACCCGGCGAGCGGGTGGTCAGGACTATTGTTGAAAACCTCGCCCTTGTGGTCATCCGATGGGCCGATTCCTGGGTCGTCCGCTAACTGGAGGTAATCCAGACTGGGACATGCAGATCGGTACCGACAAGTCGGCTTATTGGAAGTGGTCACGATTTCCAGGCGGGAAGGGGTGACTGCATGCCACGGACCAGCCGATTCAGTCGAGCCCCGCCTTTGGCGAATTACAAGACTAGTGCCTACGGGAAGCCCACGGTTCTTTCTTTCCACACCGGGGCGTGCTCCGGTTGCGGGTCGGAGTTCGCCGCCTGCGGAACCTGGAACGGCCGCGTTGGCGCGGCCCAACGGGTAGAAGCTACTGCAGCCCCCTTGTCGTCACCGTCATCCGAGCGGAGCGGTGCTGCAATGCGCAACGCCTCTATTTCGATTCGCAGGATGTCCATCTCAAGCTCTTTGAACCCCAAAAGGAGCAGTGGAGAGCACAGTCGCCCAACTCCCGGTTGGTCGGCAAAACCTCACCTTGGGATTACTTCACGTTTGCCCGTGATTCGGGAGCGATCGCACCTTTTAGCTAGGCCGGCTTCTCGGAGGGTACGACGCGAGACTCCAGTTTCCTATTGCATCAGTCGCTTGAGTGCGGTCCGAGCATCGCCGAGCTGCAAGAGACTGGTTTGCGAACTTGTAAAGTGCGAGAGAAACTCTTGGTATTCGTTAATGGCCTGATCGTGTTTGCTGGTTCGCTCGTAGAGCTGGCCGAGATAGTAGTGGGAGAGGATTCCGAGTGCGGGAAATCGCCGGACCAAAGTCCGAGAGTTCGCCAACGAGCGCTCGTTCAGCAAGACTGCGCGAAACTCCGTTTTCGGAGGACGCATAGTCATTTGTGAGCAGATGGCTACGCGCCTTGAGGTAGGGATCCTGAAAATCCGGAATACTGGTGGCACGGCTCAAGGCTGCGCGCCCATCCTCGCGGTGCACCGCAGAACTCACGTCAGCGTAAGTTTGTCCAATTTCAAGAGACCGAGGCGCGACCCAGGGATGGCTGGAGGCGAAGCGCTGCAAACTTTGCTGTGCGGCGGATGAATTTCCCGCGATGGTTTGCAAAAGAGCGACCGTTTGCAGTTCCTCGTCGTTGGGCTTCTGTTCTGAGCAAAGGAAAGAGCGGAAGGAACCTCTCCCAACAGCACAGACAAGGCGGCGAATGTTCGCAAAAAGGCTGCCGCAGCCTCGTTCTGCTTGGCGAGCCCCAGTTGCTGCACTCCTTCCCGATAAGCTCAGCGATTGCACCTTCGAGATCACCGCCCGTCTGCTTGAATTGCGCCTGGTAGCCCGGAACATAAAGGCGCGAGAGTGGGGACGCGTGATTGGCATATTGCTGGAAGGCAGCGTTGGCCACGTCGGGCTTCTTCTGATCGGTGTAAACGATAGCCAGTTTGAGGTACTCACCGTAATCGCTGAAGTCCGGCTTCAGTTCGAGCACCTTGCGGTATTCTGCAACGGCTTCGTCATCCCGGCCTGCCATGTAGAGGATGTCACCGCGGGTGTCGAGGGGATTGGGATCGCCGGGACGAATCACCATGTAGCTGTCGTTGGCTGTCAGAGCGCCATTGGTATCCCCTCGCTGAGCAAGCTGGTAGGACTCAAAGTTGAGGAGATCTTCACTCTTTGGATCCAACGCGAGTCCGCGCCTGATTAGATCGAGCGCCTGATCCTGTTGACCTAAGGCCCCCATAATCGCGCCCAGGATACCGCGGTCCATAGTCTCCCTCGGGAATTCCGATACCAGCTGTTGGCGGGCGGCGAGCTGGGCCTCGACATCGCGGGCGCGGTTGGCTTTGAGTATCTGAACTGACAACTGCTCGTAACGCGGCAGGCGCGACTGCAGTTCGTCGACCTTGATCCCAACTTCGCTGGCACGGCGCAGATCGCCCTGAAGACCGTACTGGTCGCCGAGGCGCATGTAAGCAAGGGCGAACTGTGGATCCAAACTGACAGCCTCCTCCAATTCTCGAATGGAGTCGGCCGTGAGAAAACGGCGGCCATAACCATGCCCAACTGGTAATGGCGATAGGCCTCAACGTTGGAGGTGGAAGCTTGCTCGATCTCCGGCGTTTTTTGCGGCAGGTTGGACGCTGGCAGAAAACTGCTGGCGATGCTCGCGGTGAGGCGATCTACCATACCGAAGATGCTCTGGACATCCTGTCCTTCGAGCTTGTCGGAAAAGAGAATCTGGCCGGTGTAGTATCCTGCGCGCGCACGTCGAGACGTAGTTGTGTGGGTCCGATCTTCAGAAGGGCGCCCGTAATGTAGGCATCGGCGCCGGCATCGCGTGCGACACTTTGCGCCTGCGCGGGATCCATGGACTTGCCGTCCTTGCTCGCACGCTGCACCGCGCTCATCACACGCTCGGTGGAGAGCACGTCCAAACCTTTTACCTGAGCCAGGTTCGTG
>CAWJBA010000016.1:0-19249 GCA_963841075.1 Terriglobia bacterium | reverse complement strand
AACGCCAGAGGAAGCAAACGGTTGACGGGTTGTCCGCAGCCAGTGTCAAACATGCCGTCGTGGTCTTAGGGACCTACTGGGTCAATGTTGAGGCACGTCGACTTCACCAGCAATTCTCGCGGCGGCTCACCCTTGCTTTCGTTCCCAGCCAGCCGGTTGTAGACCGGCTTTCGTTCCCGGTGCATTACTTCCGATTTGCTCGTGAAATCGGCGTCGTTCAACGCAAGAGCGTACATAAAGGAATCTGTGTTCGTCCGTCTGACGATTGACTTGGCTATTTCTCCGGCCTAACATTCTCCCCGCGGCACTGGCATGATCGGCGAAACCGTTTCCCACTACCGTATTCTCAACAAGCTGGGCGGCGGTGGTATGGGCGTCGTGTATGAAGCCGAGGACACAAAGCTCCGCCGCCACGTGGCGCTCAAGTTTCTTCCGGAGCAGGCTGCTACCGCGGCGATGCGCGGGCGACAGCATTGGTGTTTTCGCCGGGTCCACGACGATCCGAACCTGCCCCTGGTGGTAGACTACGAGCTTCTTGGCAGGAGGTCGAACCGATGGCACTCCCCCAGTTTAACCGCGCGTTCTATCCGAACCTGGTCAGGGCGACCATGGCCGGTAACGGGGTGACCATGGCAGGATCATTCCTTGCTCGATTTTCACACAAAGTTTTGCTGCTTTTTCCCTTCGGGGACCGTGGCCTTGGGGCGCTCGGCGACGTCGTTTTCAATACTTGTTGGGTTTTCGCATTGATCTGTGTGGGAACGATACTCCGGCAATCGTACGCATCCAAAGGACGCTCACCAGCTCTGCGGTATCCATCGAACTGAGGTCCCTATCCAGCGGCGTTACAGGAATTGAAGATTAGCCGGAAGTACAGCGAGTGGTTACGGAAAGCCTGCGGTTCTTTCTTTCCACTCAGGGGCGTGCTCCGGGTGCGGGTCGGAGTTCGCCGCCTGCGGAACCTGGAACGGCCGGGTCGGCGCGACCCAACGAGTGGAGACTGGGGCGGCACCGTTGTCGTCGCCGCCATCCGAAAGGAGCGTGCCGTAATACGCAAGGCCTCTATTTCGATTCTCAGGTTCTCCATCTCAAGCTCTTTCGTTCTGAGAACTTCATGAATGTCTTTCATACGGTTGCCGAAAATGCCCGGGGCTCCGACAGCACCAGACGGTTTTCCGTTCCTGTCAAACCACATCACATGTGACCTGGCCGCACCGTTCCGGTCTGTGCCACTAAGGTCCTCCTGCCGGCAACGACGAAAACGGCCAGATCGATGACCGGGCAGATATTGAACTGCGTCGCTGACCGTGTGCGGTTCTCCTACTGAGCACATATCGACGACGTCGAAGCGCTGGGCCACCAAGCCGTGACGAGATTCGGTAAAGTCCAGCAAAGCCCTCAGGTGAAAATACGGTGGCAAGGGCGAGTTGCTGCGTGTTTCAATCGGCTCGATACCAATGTGCGGTGAAATCCTCTAGCTTTTTCGAGCCGTGCTTTTGCTTGAAGATCAAGAAAGGCAGATGAATGAAACGGTATTTCGTTTTCTTCTTCATCTCAGGTTTTTGCAGCATTCTGTATGAGCTGGTCTGGTTGCGGTTAGCCATGGCGCAATTTGGCGTCACAACGGCGCTGGTGTCCATCGTGCTTTCAATGTTCATGGCGGGCCTAGGAGCCGGTTCCTGGGGAGCCGGGATTCTTGCACGTCGCTATGGGGAACGGGTCAGCTTCCCTCCGCTTCGCCTGTACGCATTGGCAGAACTGTTAATCGGTTGCTCCTCTCTGGCTGTCCCCGTGCAACTGCTCTGGGGACGTCGCCTACTGGACTCGCTGACGGGAACGGGCGGGTTCTCATCGGCGATCTACCATCTTGCTTCGGGCACGATTGTGGCGATGGCCGTCATCCCGTGGTGCATGATTATGGGCGCAACCATCCCGCTAGCAATGTTTGCGATACACAGCGACACACGCAATGAAACGCGCCGCTCCTTTAGCTTTCTCTATGTGTCCAATGTGGTCGGCGCGATAGCGGGCGCTATTGTCCCGCTATTTCTGATCGAGCTCTATGGATTTCACGGCACGCTGCGCGTCGGGGCGGTGCTCAACGCTGCCATCGCGGTTTCCGCATTCGGGCTGACTGTCGGACAACGCTGGCGAGGCTCTGCACCGGCGCCGAGCCGGACGGCAACCGGTGTCCACGGACAGGCGAAGGGAGTGCTGGTCCTGCTTTTCATAACTGGACTTGCGACGATGGGCATGGAGGTCATCTGGATCCGGCTGTTTACGCCATATCTCGGCCCGCTCGTCTACTCTTTTGCCGCTATCCTCGCGTCTTATCTGTCAGCCACTTTTGTGGGCTCGATCGTGTACCGCGATTTCAGCCGCAGCCGCGATCCCCATAGCCAACTGGCCTGGATTCTGCTGGCACTTCTGGGACTCCTGCCGCTACTAACATCTGATCCCCGATTTTCTCTAAACGCGGTTCTACGCGTTTTCCTCGGAGTGGCTCCATTTGCCGGAGTGATCGGCTTCCTTACGCCCATGTTGGTAGACCAATGGTCGGAGGGAGATCCCGATCGCGCAGGCCGGGCGTATGCGATGAACGTTCTGGGCTGCATCCTTGGCCCCTTGCTCTCCGGATTTGTCTTGCTACCCTTCGTCGGCGAACACGTCTCGATGCTGCTTTACGTGGTGCCATGGATTGCGATGGCAAGCCTTCGGCCCAAAGGCGTGAAACTTCGTATCGGGGCGCGCATCTCGGCCTATGCGATCGTTGGGGCAGCGCTCGCAGTTTGTTTTCTGACGAAAGATTACGAGACGCTATTTTCGCAACGCGAGGTTCTGCGGGATAGCACCGCCACTGTCATCGCGACCGGCACCGGCATGAAGAAAGAGCTTTTGATGAACGGAGTAGGGATGACCTACCTGACTCCGATCACGAAAATGATGGCTCACCTGACACTCGCCTCTCTCGATCAGCCACCGCGGAACGCGCTGGTTATCTGTTTCGGGATGGGCACAACTTACAGATCCGTAATCTCCTGGGGGATCTCGGCAACTACAGTCGAGTTGTCGCCTAGCGTGCCTCGGCTATTTTCCTACTATCACGACGACGGCGCAGAGATATTAGCATCGCCGCTGTCACATCTCGTCATTGACGATGGCCGGCGTTACCTGGAGCGCTCGACGCAAAAGTACGACGCCATCCTTCTTGATCCGCCTCCCCCGTTCCAGGCTGCTGGAGTCAGCCTCTTGTTCTCGGAGGAGTTCTATGCTGTTGCCAAGAAGCACCTAAGCTCCGATGGCATCCTGCAGGTGTTTTGGATCCCGGAAGGTGGCAGTTCGATGCAAGCGTCGGTTGTGCGAGCACTCACGAATAACTTTCCCTACGTGCGAGTTTTCCGATCGGTCGAACAGAAGGGTTGGCACTTCCTCGCAAGCATGCATCCTATTCCCGCTCGCAGTGCCGCGGACCTGGTGGCACGCATGCCCGATCGCGCCGTCGCCGACATGATGGAGTGGGGCCGGCCAAGACTCCCAACCAGCAGTTCGAGCGCATGCTTTCCACAGATATGACAGCCGTGCAGATGATAAACCTTTCGCCTACTACTCCTGCGCTGCGGGATGACTGGCCGATCAACGAATACTTTCTGCTGCGCGTCTTGGCGTCCGAGAGACTGCCATCGGGATCGCGATGATGGTCATGGAGGTGCTATGACTTACTTAAGTCGAAAGGAGCGCGGTCGGGATTCCGACTTATAGGTCAGTCCTCGAGCACTGCGCCTCCGAAAACCGGACGGCCGCCCAGTGAGGTGTAGAAGCCGTAGAACGCCATTGCGGCCATCAGCAGAATCCCGGTCAGGCTGATGCCCGCATACCACGCAGACCCTTGGGTCGTCAGGGGAAGGCTCAGGAAGCAAAATCCGAAGACGACAGAAGCCACCAGTGCCAGCAAGCCGAGGCGGATCAGCAAGAACACGCTCAGCACTGTTAAGGATCAGCCCGACCACCAAGGCAACGGCAGCAGACCGGCCTCCCGCGAACAAGACCGGTGCGTTGAAGAAGACGGTGAAGAAAAGAATGAATGCGACCGCAGCCGCCCACTCCTTGCGCAGCAAGGCCCGGAAAAGGAACAGGACAAACAGAAACGCAAACGAGAAAACAAGCGAAATATTCAAGCTGTTCGATACATGAGTAATGACTGCACGCGCCCCCAGAAACACCCACTGTGGACCCGTCATTGGCGGCGGCGGAAGATCGCCGAGCCAGGAGGGAACAAACCACTCCAGTCTCATAAGAGCGACCACGTAACGTCCCCCAAAGACAGCCGGCGAGCACATCGCGTCCCACCAGAGGGTCCCTAAAGCCTCCCGCCAGCAAGCGACTCCAGGAGACGAGCGTGGCGGGCCAGCGGCGGCGCACATAGGGCTCCAAGGCAATGTAGAGAACCCAGAAGAAACAGGACAAGAAAAGCCCCCAGGCCAAGAACTCGAAGAAGAGCGCAAGTTCGTCGAAGTTCGGGACGTGATGCGCGCCAAAGAACACCGCCGCCGCCCAAGCCACGAAAACAAAAGCTGCCAAACGAGAAGCTCCACGGCGATCGCCCCGGCCCAGGCGCAGGTTCCGTCGTGCAAGCATTGCGCCGACCACTACCATCGAAAGCAACAAAACAGTGAGAATCACCAGACCCACTCGCTCGCCGACGGTCGGCTGATACGGCTGCATGCGTTCGGGACGGGTCCAAGGACCAATCAACTCGAAGTAGACGGGCTTGCCCCGGTATGCCGCAGCCTCGATTCGCATCGGGATATCGGGGCGCTCAGCCAGCGATCCTGTCCACGCCGCGCGCGCGTCGCTATAAACAGGAGGTGTCCACAACGGCTGCGCGGGCGGCCACTTGGAGCGATCGAGCCCCGCGGCAGAGAACAGCGGCGCCCAGTCCGGCAGCGAGGCGGCGCCTTCTGCCTGCTCAACCTGCGGAGGAATTGCGGTCAACTGCGTAAGGCGACCGCGCGGATTGAGCTCGACCAAGGTCATCCCGGACACATCCAACGGGGGGTCGTCCGTCCATAGGACTCCCAATCCGGGTGCAACCGAGAACATATTCGAACTCGCGAGCGGCCGTGGGCTGCCGCGATACCAAAACACGAATGCCCCAGTCTCTAGGTTATCCCAGCGCGTTTTCGACTTGTCGTGTTCCTTGATATAGCGCAGAAAGCCGGTTCCCTCGTAGAACCCCATCGCCGTGTCCACCGGCGGCTCGGAGTAGCCGACACTCTGCAGAATGTCGCGCGCGCGCTCGGCCAGCGCCTCCGGAGGCTTTTCCAGTGGCACGCGACGGTAGAGCATGGACTGCGCACTCATCAGAATCACCGCAATCACCGACACAATCACTGCCGCCAGCAAAGTCCAAGCCGCGCCAGGGACGCAGCCCTTCGGTTGTCTCCCGAGGCAGCGACCATCTCCGGCGACGGCGTTTCGCCCGCCGCGAGCGCAGCAGCGAGAGGATCTCCTCCCGGAAATGCGGCTGCTACCTGCCGTACCGAAGAGGGTCGCAGCGCGGGGTCTTTTTGCAGACAGCGGAGAATCGCTTTTTCCACGACCAGATCAATGTCCTTGACCACCGACGACGGCGTCCGCGGAGAAGACTCCAGATGCGCCCGCCGCCATTCGATCGGAGTGGTTGCCTGATAAGGCAGGCGTCCGGTGAATAGTTCATACAACACGAGCCCCAGCGAGTAGACATCGCTGTGCACGCTGGCCTCGCCTTTTCCAATTTGCTCTGGAGCCATGTATGCCGGTGTTCCCGCAGTTTCGTTGCGACCGCGGGCGTCGTCGCTGCTGAGGGCCAGCCCGAAGTCCGTGATGCGCACCCGCCCTCGTCCATCGAGCATGATGTTGGCGGGTTTCAGATCGCGGTGCAGCAATCCGCAATCATGTGCGGCCGCCAGACCAGCGCAGATTTGGTGCGCGGTCTCCAGAGCCTTGTCCGCCGGCAAGCGGCCGATGCGGCGCAACAAGGACGCGAGATCCTCGCCGTCGATGTACTCCATGGTGAGAAAGTGCTGCCCGTTCACCTCGCCGATGTCGTAGACACGACAAACATTCGGGTGCGAAACCTGGCGGGCATTCCGCACTTCGGCATGAAACCCTGCCAGAGCCGCGGCATCATTCTGGAGTGAAGCGGGAAGGAACTTGAGGGCTACGACATTGCCGAGCTTCAGATCCTCGGCGCGATACACCTCGCCCATGCCGCCGCGCCCCAGCAGAGCCACGATGCGATAACGCTCCACAAGAACCGTGCCCGGCGAGAATCCTTCGCCTCGCGGCGGGCGCGAACTTGGGGAAATCGGCTTGGGCACAACAGCATTTCGATCCGGCTCTAGGGTCGGCGTATCGAGCATGGCGATGGCACGTCCGCACGAAGAACAAAAGCGAACGCTTCTCCGAAGATAGGGCCCCGCAGCCGGAGCAGGTGACCATGCGGACGGATTGTATCGCAGTGTGACGACATCTGCCGGGTATGTCGGGCCGGCGAATAGGTCATGAGTAACGGCCCAGTGTCGGCCTTTCCGGCAGGTCACTTGGCGAAGTGATCGCCTGATCGGAAGCTATCCACAACCGGGCTTCAAGGAAGTTGGCGGACCGATACCGAGAGTCGGAATAGCTGAAGTGATGTGCCGGGGTCCCGCCAATCTTTTCCTGATTGCTCCCGGGAGCGGACTGGCTGCGCCGTTCTTCTGAGCAAAGAAGGGGATCCAGGCACATACAGGGGCGGAAACTCGGGCTAAGGCTCCGTGAGGCGATACCATGCCAGCCCGGATTGTGCACCAAGCCAACGGAAAGGTTCATTCGGAACATACTCAAAGCTCGCGTTGAGGAAGGGGTACTGCTTCCAGGGTTCCTCACGACCGGCCTCAAGATCGGCAATGATTCTCCCAAAGATCGAGCTGAGATTTACGCCGTGTCCGCTGTAGCCCAGTCCATAGAAGATGTTCTTGTTTCTTCCTGTGTATCCCACGGAAGGGGATTCGTCGATGGACCAGTCAACCATTCCATCCCAACCTAATTCGAAACTGACACTCGACATTTTGGGGTAGATTCGCACAAGCTCACGCTGGAGTTGCGAAATATGGGAGGCGGCGTCGCTGACTTTCCCAACCTCGCTATTGAAGAAGTAGCTGGGGCTGCCTCCGCCGATGTGAATGCGATTATCCTGCGTCAAGCCGAGGTAGAAGACTTCGGTGCGGCTGTCATTGAACGGAACTCGCTTACGCCATCCGATTTCGGCCAGCTGCTGCTCGCTGAAGGGCTGGGTCACCGCCACATATTCATGGACGGGCACAAACGAGTTTCGAAAAAACCCCAGTCTCGAAGTAAAGGCATTGGTCGCCAACACCAACGACTTTGCCCTGATGGTACGTCCGCCGGTCGTATGAAGAAGGTGCTCTTGACCTTCATCGACGCTGGCCACTGTTGTGTTTTCGTAAATCTCCGCGCCGGCATTCTCTGCAGCGGCCTTGAACACATGCACCAGTTTCATAGGATGGACGTGTCCGCCGTTGGTGTCGAAGAACCCTCCCTCGTAGACCTCGGTGCCGATCGCGCGAACGAGTCGCTGCTTATCCCAGAACTCAACCGGCATTCCCAGGGATCGTGCCTCCTGCACATAGGCTTTCGCCGCTCGGGCATCCTCGGAGGTGACGAGCACTTGCAGAGCGCCATTTGTCTCCAACTCGCAGTCGACGCCGGTCGCGACGCTGAGCTTCGATAACTCCCGGATGTTCCCGGCTGTCAGGTCGTAGATCTTCTTGTCGATGGCCGGAGCGGAGCTGAAATGCAGATACCGGTCTGCGGTCATCGTCAGCACCATGGCGCCGTTTCGCCCCGAGGCCCCGTTCCCACAGCCTTTCGCTTCCAGGACGACGACGCGTTTGTGCGGAGAGATGCTGCGGATGTAGTAGGCCGCGGAAAGTCCCGTGAAGCCACCGCCGAGCACCGCGACATCTGCAGCGATGTCGACCGTCAACGGCGGATTCTGAGGTGGTTGACTTCTTGCCCAATAGCTGCGATTAGGCTCAAACACCAAGGGTTCACGCCAGATCCTGGGAGAGATCTGGTTCAGGCTGACGGTGCCGAGCAACGCACCGCCACCCGCGAAGGCTGCCTTTTTTAGAAAGCGGCGTCGGCTTGAGAGTTCTCGCATGGGCGGATGCTCCAAGACCCCAGAGTAAGAGATCGCTTTGTCCTCGGCAAGGCGAACGAAGTGTTAGTAGACAGCCCTTGCGGGATAAAACGTTTATCCAGTTGCGCAAAAATTCGGGGATTCTGGATCGATGGTCGCCGATCGGGAAGTCAGCACCTTTTCAGAGGGTGAGAAAAACTCGAGTGGCCGGTCGAGCCTTCGCTACTGCGGCAGCCCCACCTTCCGTACCAGTTCAGCAAACCGGGGGTCGGAGCGGACGGAGTTGAACCTAAATTCAGTCCTCAACCCCAGCAGCAACCAATCGCGCTCCTGAGAAGCCGTATCGAGCCACTGGAAGGCCTGATCTTTGTCTCCCAAGTCGGCGTAAAGAGAGGCAATGTTGTATGCAGACGAGTAGCCAGTCTTGCGCTGCGCCGGTTCTCGACAAGAACAAGATCGAACATTTGTTCGCTGAACTCCAGACTCGAGTATCAGGTACGAGGACTTGGAACGGAGCGGACGACGCCGACTGAGGCTTGCCTATTCGGCTCGATCCGAGTCCGGAAGCGACAGGCGATTGTCCCCGGAATATACGATGAACCGTCTTCCCCTCAGGAAGCCCACCAGGGTGAGACCCATTTCTCGCGCCAGCTGTACTGCTAACCCGGAGGGAGCGGAAACCGAGGCGACGATGGGCACGCCACCGGCAATGGCCTTCTGAATAATCTCGAAACCGCCGCGGCCGCTCACGAGCAAGACGTATTTCGAAAGCGGGATGGAGCCATTGAGCAGTGCCCACCCGATCACCTTGTCTACGGCATTGTGCCGCCCCACATCTTCGCGCTGAACCATGAGCCTCCCTTGCGCGTCGAACAAACCAGCTGCGTGCAGGCCGCCGGTACGGCTGAAAACAACCTGCGACGTCCGCAAGAGATCCGGCATGCTACACAGGACTTCGGGATCGAGCCGAAGACTGCTCTCCGGCGGGCGTATTCCCCGAGAGCGGACCGAATCAAGCGAGGCCTTACCGCAGATCCCACAGCTCGATGCCGCAAAAAAGTTCCTCTGCGTACTTTCAAGGTCGAGCCTCACATCTTTGGCGATCTCGATCCGGACGACATTGCCGGTCTCCGAAGGCTTACCGCTCTTCGCATGTTCAATGACCTCGATCTCTTCGCGGCGCTGGATCAATCCCTCGGTGAGCAGAAATCCCGCAGCGAGCTCCAGATCATTTCCCGGGGTCCGCATCGTAACGCTTAGAGAGCGCATTCCGACGCGGATTTCCATCGGCTCTTCGCGGACCATGTAGTCCTGAAATCGCCGCGTTTTGCCATCGTGCCATTCGTGAACGAATGTCAGATCCATGCTTCGCGACTCGAGACCAGGTGGTCTTGTCGTCATAATGGAAACTCCAGAATCCAGATGACTGAAATGCCAAACGCCAATACAGCCTTACCTTGCTCACAATCCTAGCAAGTTGGGATGTAGCTTGGCGTAGCCATGCTCTTGTGCCCACAGGTCGAGCGGGACCGAGGCGAGTTCGTCGACCAGGGGATCGGCCAAGCCGTTCTTCGTGAAGTCCACGGACTTTATATAGGTGCGGCAAGTGTCGCAGCACTCGACCCGCATGTGCGGAAACTGTTCAGCCGTGAAGACCGGGAGTCTGGCTTGGTCCTCCTGGCCACAGGCGGGACACACGATGCGGCGGAATTCCCACTCGGTGAGACAGAATCCGCAAATCAGGTTGCGGCGGGCGCCGTCGCCCTGCTGGCGGAGCACGCCGAAACCTGGCTTGCGATTGCAGAATGGGCACAGCGGATGAGTATAGCCCTCGAGTTGCAAGGCAGCGCGTGAGCGGAGGGATTCGGCGTAAGGCTGAAGAAAGGCGATGGCGAGGAATTCGTCGGAGATGTCGGGCGCTCCGCGGTTATCCCAGCTGTGGTTCAGCAGCTCAGACCATGAGCTGGACGGGGAGTCGCGGACGGCTTTAGCGAGTTGGGCGAATTGAGTTGGGCCGTTTTCTTCAACTAAAGAGAGAAACCCTGGGAAGGTGGCCAGAAGTTCCGCAAATTCTGGCCGGCCGGATAACTCAACTGACGGGTCCGCATGGACACTTCCAAGTTTCTGGGCGAGTCTTTGTTGGAACCGGGCTACGTGAATATAAAAGCCCAGGATCTCTGCGGCGAAGGGGTGTTGGGCGGCGAGTTGTTCGGCGCGCCGAACGCGCTGTTGCCAAGGATTCGTGGCCACCGGGCGATTATGGGGCTTCCACTCGCGGCAAGCAACTTTGGGGATCCGATGGCCGAGTTGACCGCGAATGCAGGCCGGGAATATAGTTCTAGGCAAATTTTGGGTCCGGTCCGGCCACGTGCCTTTTTGCGGCCGTCGCCAAATGCTATCGAGCGGTTGGAGGACACTATGGAACTCTCCCGCAGAACCTTCCTCAAGAGCGCGCTCGCAGGTGGAGCAGGCATCTCTCTCCTGGGATTTGATCTCACTCCCGCCGTCGCACAACTTAAGGAACTCAAGATTGCGCGCGCCACCGAGACGCGATCCACGTGTCCGTATTGTTCGGTGAGTTGCGGCGTCCTTATTTATACGATTGGCGACCAAGCCAAGAACGTGACCCCGCAGGTGATCCACGTCGAGGGCGACCCAGACCATCCCATTAACCGCGGCACGCTGTGTCCCAAGGGGGCGTCGCTGGAACAGGACATCCTCAATCCGCGGCGGCTGCTCAAGCCGCAGGTGCGCCGACCCGGCTCGGATCACTGGGAAGACATTCAGTGGTCGCAAGCAATCGATGAGATTGCGCACTGGACGAAGAAGACGCGCGACAGCTCGTTCGTTGAGAAAGACGCGCAGGGACACACCGTGAACCGCTGCGAAGGTATCGCCTGGACTGGCGGTTGCACGGATACCAACGAGTTCAACTACCTGGTAATCAAGACCATGCGCAGCCTGGGCCTCACTTATATAGAAAACCAGGCCAGGGTTTGACACGGCCCCACGGTCTCAAGTTTGGGACCAACATTTGGACGCGGGGCCATGACGAATGGCTGGATCGACATCAAGAACACCGACATGATGTTGATCATGGGCGGAAACCCCGCCGAGAATCACCCCTGTGGCTTCAAGTGGGCGATTGAAGCCAAGAAGACCCGCAATGCAAAGATGATTGTGGTCGATCCGCGCTACACGCGCACCGCGTCGACTTCTGATCTTTTCCTTCAGATTCGCGCCGGATCAGATATTGCATTTCTGGGCGGGCTGATCAACTACGTTATCCAGAACAACCGCATAGCCAGGGATTACCTGCTTAATTACACCAGCGCTCCTCTCCTCGTGAGTGAGGGTTTTAAGCTGCCGGAAGACGGGTTCTATTCTGGGTTTGATCCCGCCACGCAAACCTACGATAGAACTACGTGGAACTATGCGGTCGGTGGCGATATGAGTGGCAAGGCTGCCAACGTGGCCGATCCGCACGGGAAGGCCCCGGCTGATACCGCAAAACCTCCCTTTCCCATTCCGCTCATGCCGGAGAAGGTCGCCTACGATCTCACACTCCAGCATCCACGCTGCATCTACCAACTGCTCAAGCAGCAGTACTCGCGCTACACCCCGGAGATGGTGGAGCGCATCACCGGAATTCCCAAAGACCAATTCCTGAAAAGTGCCGACATGTTCACCTCCGTCCGCAAAGATGGCGACATGAAAAAAGTCGCCACGGTGATTTATGCAGTGGGGTGGACGCAGCACACTTACGGGACGCAGATTATTCGTACCGCCGCTATGTTGCAGCTGCTTCTGGGGAATGTCGGGCGCGCCGGGGGAGGCGTGAATGCGCTGCGCGGCCACTCCAACATTCAGGGCGCCACCGACATGGCGGGAGTCTTCGACAGCCTGCCCGGTTACCTGAAAGTGCCCGTGCCTGCTGACACCGATTTCAAGACCTACGTCGACCGTATTACACCGTTGACGGTTAAGCCGGCAGGATGGGATTCGTTCAACTACTACTCCAATACGCCAAAGTTTGCGGTGTCGTTCCTGAAGGCGATGTACGGGCCGGCGGCGACCAAGGAAAACGACTGGGCATTCCATTACCTGCCGAAAGTGGACCGTAATTATTCCTGGACCCAGATATGGGACAACATGTACCGCGGGTCGGTCAAAGGGATGTTCGCGTTCGGCATGAACGGCGTCGCGATTGGGCCGGACTCGCAGAAGAATATCGACGCACTCAAGAGAGCTGATTGGCTCGTGGTTGGGGAGATCTATCCCGACGAGACCAGCGAATTCTGGAAGTCTCCGGGAATCTCTCCCGAAGAAATGAAGACCATCAACACCACGGTCTATCGCCTGCCTTGTGCCGGCTTTGCCGAAAAAGACGGATCGATGACCAACTCGGCTCGGTGGCTGCAATGGAAAAACGTCGCTGTTCCACCACCGGGCGAGGCTCGCCTCGATCAGGACATAGTGGCTCAAATCTTCCTCGCCGTGCGCGAACTGTACAAGAAGGAAGGTGGAAAATTTCCCGATCCGATTCTCGATACCTGGTGGCCATACACTACGCCGCGCAATCCCTCGCTGGCGGACCTGGCAAAAGAGGTTAACGGTAAGGCACTGGCCGACCTGACGGATCCGAAGACGGCGCAGGTCATCAAGGCGGGTCAGCAACTACCGGGTTTTGCCTGGCTGAAGGACGACGGCACCACCCTCTGTGGAAATTGGCTGTATTGCGGCTCCTGGACGGAAGCGGGCGCAATGACCCAGCGTCGCGGAACTGACGATCCTTCCGGCCTCGGCTTTTATCTCAATTGGGCATGGTCCTGGCCTGCGAACCGTCGCGGGATGTACAACCGTGCCTCCTGCGATTTGGAGGGCAAACCGTGGGACCCGTCGCGGCGGCAGGTGTGGTGGGACGAAGGCAAACAGCTATGGGTCGGCAATGACGTGCCCGACTTCAAGGCTGACTCGCCGCCCAAAGATCACATGGGTCCGTTCATCATGAATCAGGAAGGGCTGGGCCGTTTGTTCGTTTGGCTTAACGATGGGCCCTTCCCGGAACATTACGAACCGATCGAGAGTCCGGTGCAAAACGCGCTGCATCCCAATCAGTCGAACAGTCCTGTGGTCAAGAAACTGAAGACGGCAGCAGACAAGTACGCCACTCCAGGCGACGGCTTCAACATCATCTGCACCACCTACCGGCTCACCGAGCACTATCACTACTGGACCAAGAACAACCAGATGAACGTGCAGCTCATTCCCGAACCGTTTGTCGAAATTCCGGTCGAGCTGGCGAATGAGCTGGGCATCAAGGGCAACGACAAGGTGAAGGTCACGAGCGCGCGCAGCTACTACGTGGCCAAGGCTTTTGTCACCAAACGCATCAGGCCCATGGTGATCGACGGTAAGAAGGTCTACCAGATTGGCATTCCGATCCATCAGGGCTATCGCGGCATCAAGGAAGATGAAGACAAGGATGCGAGAACGATCCTGAACCGGCTTTCACCGACGGTAGTGGATCCGAACGCATTCACTCCGGAGTTCAAGGGATTTCTGGTCAAGCTGGAGAAAGCGTGAAGGGAAATCTTCGAACGGTGTCCACATGAGCCAGGCAACATTGGCAATCCGCAGAATTTCCGGCCATGCTGGCCCCGCTCCCGGGGAAGGCGTGGAGCGCGACTATCAGGTCTGCAAACTGGTCGACACCACCACCTGCATCGGGTGCAAAGCCTGTGAGGTCGCCTGTCTCGAGTGGAACGGATACGAGTTTACCGACACCGTCTTCGACAACAGCTACCAGACCATGCCGGAGACGACGTGGAAGTACTGGAACCTGATCAAGTTCAACGAGCATGAGAACTCCGACGGCACCATCAGCTTGTTGATGCGCAAAGACCAGTGCATGCACTGCGCTGATCCCGGTTGCCTCGCGGCCTGCCCCGCCGACGGCGCCATCGTGCAATACACCAACGGCATCGTTGATTTTCAGCAGCAGAATTGTGTCGGCTGCGGATACTGCGTCAGCGGCTGCCCCTTCGACATTCCCAAGTTCAACCCCACAACCAAGAAGATGTTCAAGTGCACGCTCTGTGTGGACCGGGTCAGCGAGGGGCTGGAGCCGGCGTGCATCAAGTCCTGTCCCACCGGCTGTCTGCATTTCGGCACCAAAGAAGACATGCAGGACCTGGCGGAGACTCGCGCCACTCAGTTGCGAGAAAACTTCGGTTTCGAGAAAGCCGGTGTCTACGATCCAGCGGGGGTGGGCGGAACCGGCGTCATCTACGTGCTGCACGATGCCACCAATCCCGAGGCCTACGGTGGATTGCCCAAAGATCCTCACATTCCGTGGGTGGTACGCTTCTGGAAAGGCCCGGCGAAGTGGATCGGAAATCTCGCCATGCTGGGCGGAATCGTTGGTGTCACTTTGCACTACTTGCGCTTCGGTCCCAAGGAAGTCGGCACGGCAAGAGATACAGGCAAAGACCAGGATAAGAATGATGAGGGCGGACTCACGTGAGCACTTCACACGCCATTTCCTCTCGACGAACCGCTGGCGAGGCCGGCGGCTACATTCTCCGTTATACGTTGAGTGAACGTATTCACCACTGGCTTGCCGCATTCACCTACATCTATTGCCTGATCACCGGCTTGGCCTTCTGGTCTCCTTATATGTATTGGCTGGCTACGCTGGTGGGAGGCGGACCCACGGCGCGCTTCTGGCACCCCTGGCTTGGTCTGGGTCTTACGCTTTCGGTCTTCTGGATGTACAAGATGTGGCGCCGTGACATGCTTACCACCGATGCCGACCGGCTCTGGTCGAAGTTGATGAAGTATTACATTGAGAACGAAGATGAAAAGCTTCCACCCGTCGGCCGGTTTAACTATGGCCAGAAATTGTTCTTCTGGCTGATGTTTTACGGCGTGATCCTGCTGGTGATATCGGGTGTGGGACTCTGGTTCGTCGAATCCATTCCGTGGAGTTTGCATTGGCTGAGCTATCTGGCGGTTAGTCTTCACGTGGTGGCGGCGCTGGCGACCATCGGTGGCTTCATTATTCACGTTTACATGGGAACCGCTATGGTCCGCGGCGGCTTCACGTCGATCATTCGAGGAGAAGTTACCACGACCTGGGCGAGGACCCATCACCGCCTCTGGTACGAGCAAGTCACGAAGGGAACGCAAGCGGAGAAATGAAAACCAGCTAGATAGAGCCTTGGGGCGCAAAATCAGTGCCCCACCCCTTTGCCTCGGTGTAGGCTCGCACCCGATTACTGAAGTCCGTGGAAACCGCGCTTTTCGGAGTTCTCCAGGAAAGCCTCGCGAACCTACATCATTATTCTGGAAGTCCAACAGTTGAGATTCAGGCAGAAGTCGAAGCCGACAAGATAACTTTACCTGTGAGGGATGCCGGTCAAGGTATTCCAAAGAACGTCTGTTCTCAACATCAAACGGCGGGACAGTAGACTGGGCGTCATGCCGGGACTTGAATATTGACGTACCGGAACCGGCTATGGAAAACCAGCGGTTCTTTCTTTCCACTCCGGGGCGTGCTCCGGTTGCGGGTCGGAGTTCGCCGCCTGCGGAACCTGGAACGGCCGGGTCGGCGCGACCCAACGGGTAGAAACTACTGCAGCCCCCTTGTCGTCACCGTCATCCGAGAGGAGCGGTGCTGCAATGCGCAACGCTTCTATTTCGATTCGCAGGTTCTCCATCTCAAGCTCTTTCGTTCTAAGCACTTCATAAGCGTCTTTCATAACAGCGCGTTTGGAATCATAGCCTATCGGCTCTTGTACTTGCTCTAAGGGAGCCGAGGAGATCACACATGTGAGTCGTCACTTTTTTTTCGTCTTGGCCAGACATTGGTAAAAGTGGTTCGATGCCAGACCACTGATTTACAACGCGATCAATTCTGATCAGTTTTCGAAGACCTAAAGCTTAATACTGACTATTCACAAGGTTCTCAGGGCGGAGGGAACTTTCTTGTGAACACTCTTGATAAGGAGAGGTTTCGATGAATCTAAATCTGACGAATCTAAATCTGATGGATCCGAAGCTGATTGCGGTCGTTGCGGTGGTGATCCTGCTCATCGCAGTACTTGCTTGGCTGTACGTGCGAAAACGCAGGAGCACGACAGCAGGCCTGCGGCAAAAGTTTGGGCCTGAGTACGAGCGGGCGGTCCTAAAGCATGGGTCGGAACGAAAAGCAGAGGCGAAATTAGCGGATCGCGAGAAGCGGGTTGAAAAGCTCACCATTCGCGATCTTGATCCGATGGAGCGCGAACGTTTTTCGAACCAGTGGGTGGCCATACAGTCTCGTTTCGTTGATTCTCCAAAAGGGGCAGTCGCAGAAGCCGATGACCTGTTGTCCTCATTAATGAAAACTCGTGGCTATCCCGTGTCCGATTTCGATCAACGTGCGGCGGATATTTCCGTCGACCATCCCCGAGTGGTGGAAAACTACCGGTCTGCGCACGAAATTGCGCTACGGGTTGGGAAAGATTCAGCCACTACGGAAGATCTTCGAACGGCGATGATTCACTACCGCTCTCTGTTTGAAGAACTGGTGCAGGTGCCAACGATTGTGGAACGGAAAGAAGTAGCGTAACGGCTGAACTGAAGAGAAAAGAAGGGGAGCTTACAACGGCTGACCTGGCGAGCTACGGCGTTCGGCCGAAGCACCCCGAAGAACCCAAGCTGACACCGGCGACGGTGACGGGCCACCCACCAGGGCTGGAATCCCAAATCCGTGAACGTGCGTTTAAGATCTACCAGGAATGCGGTAGCGAACGTGGACACGAACTGGATGACTGGCTTCGCGCCGAAGAGGAGATCACAAGCCAGGAAACTCGAACCGCCGCCTGATTCTAGGGGGAGCAGATGTTAAGAGATTTCTCGCGCCCAGATTACCGCTGCATTGGACCTGTCACTCAGCATGGGCGAGCCTACGGACTATTGGGGAGGTTCACCCCGGTTCGCATCGTCTTGCACGGACTTCGTCGTAGACGACTTGTCGATTGTCGACTTGTTGGTCAGACCACAGGCAACTGGGGGATTGGTCATCTGCTTGGCAAATACACGGTAGCTCGGCCCGTCCGGCCGCAGCGTTGACCAGTATCCTGAGCGAGTCAGCAAGGGTTTGTGCCGGACGATGACCTGGTTAACCAGAATCTTTACTCCACATTCGAGATTGCTCTTGGGCTGGAGAATAGTTTTGGTCGGATCTTTCGCCTTTAGCGCCCGATCTGCTTGCCAATTGAAATCGCAGCCGTAACGCCTCTGGTCTGCGTACGCAAGCTGCAGCAATCCTTCGGTGCGTATAGCCGTCCCTCTTATTTCATCGCGTTTGGTGATGTCCGGTTCGGTGTGCTGGACGCTGGTGTTCGGATTCAGGCCGGCTTCAGCTCCCGCAAGGGCCTGGAAGAAGTAAGCCCAAAATGCGCGTTTGTCTGTTTCGCCCATCTCGTAAAATCGCGGACAGAATCGACGGACGTCCTCGGGTACCAGCGAAGAAAGCATTTCGGGCGGCAGAGCCTTCTCGATGATCTGGTCCCATTCTGGATTCCAGGGCGTCCCACCGAGCTCGACCTTCTTCTCATCAATAGGGGTTGGTGGGGCTGGTTTGGTGATCTGAGCATGCAAAGCTGCGGCTATTCCCATGAAAAATACGAGACTCAAGATGAACGATGTCTTCCGCGCGGGAATACTCATGTTCACCAACGTCCGCCACTAACCGACAGATTACACCCTTGCCAACCACGTTCTATGTGCGAGCGCAGCTTTGGGAGTCATGCCACTAAGAGCAGGCTAACGTTGGAGTTCCGACGATGCTTCTGGAACAATCGGGAAGCCGCTGAGTAATTTCCTCTTCAGAACCCAGTTGGCACCCCTGTTGGGACAACTGTGTTTGGCGCAAAGTGGGAGGATGTCTCCCTTATTGAAAGTCCCGATATTGGCACATGCCGAGTGCCGGTATCGTCCCGTATCCGGTGCGGAGCTCTTAACTGCTCGATGATCGCCTATGGTTGCCATCCGACTCTCCTGTTTGGCTGTGGGGTGGCATTGCCTGTTCCGCGCTCGTGCTGTCGGGTTGGGAACCCTGCTTTGTCCGCAGCACGGAGCCGACGGTCGCCAACAAGAACTGAGGCCCGTCGGATTTGGTCACGAGGCCATCCACTGACCTCAAAGCCCCGTCGGGCAATTCCAGATTCTCGGCAATCATGACTATTGGAAGCCTGGGTCGGACCCGCTTGATCTCATCCGCCACGCCGGCTCCATTGAGGAGGCCCTCAAGTACGATTCCATCCACCGACCGCGACATCACGAGCCGCAATCCATCTCTCCCATTGCTTGTGGTAATCAGTTCGTATCCCTTTTCCCTCAACAGGTTCAGTTGGCCTGGCTCGCGGTATATGCACAGCAATGTCTGGGAAGCAGCCATATCGTTAGGTTATAGCGAAAGCGATTCCAACATTCTGTTCCCAATTGCTCACCGGTAAGGCCATGACGATTTTTACCGTCTCTCCGCAAGTCCCGAAGAGCCACTCGGCCGTTGGAAGGTAGTCCGGCAGAAACACGAGAAGTTGGATTTCGCCGTTCCGCGACGATTGCCGAACTGCCCCTGATGGTAGACTACGAGCGTCTTGGCAGAAGGTTGAACCAATGGCAGTCCCCCAGTTTAACCGCGCGTTCTATCCGAACCTGGTCAGGGCGACCATGGCCGGTAACGGGGTAACCATGGCAGGATCATTCCTTGCTCGATTTTCGCACAAACTTTTGCTGCTTTTTCCCTTCGGGGACCGTGGCCTTGGGGCGCTTGGCGATGTCGTTTTCAATACTTGTTGGGTTTTCGTTTTGATCTGTGTGGGAACGATACTCCGGCAATCGTACGGATCCAGAGGACGCTCACCAGGTCTGCGGTATCCATCGAACTGAGGTCCCCATCCAGCGGCGTTCCAGGAGTTGAAGCTTAGCCGGAGTGGCCACGGAAAGCCCACGGTTCTTTCTTTCCACTCCGGGGCGTGCTCCGGCTGCAGGTCGGAGTTCGCCGCCTGCGGAACC
>CAWJBA010000015.1:0-40050 GCA_963841075.1 Terriglobia bacterium | reverse complement strand
ACGAATAAACATCCGTCCCATCCTCTATCTGCTTCGTGATCGGCTTGCCCTGGCCGTGGCCGGCTTTGCTGTCGATGCGCAGCAGAATTGGACGCTCTTTGCTTCGCCCGTTCGCGGCTTCGGCCTGCATCAGCGCGGCCATCTTTTTCGCGTGCATGGGATCGACGCGGCTGTCGCTGTCCGCGGTCATGAACATGATTGCCGGATACTCCGCGCCCGGCTTCACGTGATGGTAGGGCGAGTAGGCGTAGAGCCAGTCGAACTGTTTGGCGTCTTCGGCCGAGCCGTACTCCGGCACCCAGAATTTCGCGATCAGAAAATTCTGGTAGCGCAGCATGTCGAGCAGCGGGACCTGGCACACCACGGCGCGAAACAGGTCAGGACGCTGCGTGATCATCGCGCCCATCAGCAGGCCGCCATTCGATCCGCCCTGGATCGCCAGGTGATCTTTGTCGGTGATCTTGTCGCGAGATCAGGAATTCGGCGGCGGCGATGAAGTCGTCGAAAACATTCTGCTTCTTGTCCAGCATGCCGGCGCGATGCCAGTCTTCGCCAAACTCAGCCCCGCCGCGCAGGTTGGCCACCGCGAAGACGCCGCCGTGCTCCAGCCATAGATAGCGCCCGCCGGAAAACTGGGCGTCAGGCTTACGTTGAAGCCGCCGTAGCCGGTGAGCAACGTCGGGTTCTTGCCGTCCAGCGCCAGTCCTTTTTTGTGGAAGACGAACATCGGGACCTTGGTGCCGTCCTTCGACG
The DNA here is from genome assembly GCA_963841075.1 of Terriglobia bacterium. Lineage (GTDB taxonomy): Bacteria > Acidobacteriota > Terriglobia > Terriglobales > Acidobacteriaceae > JAIQFF01. The sequence goes on along the minus strand of CAWJBA010000015.1, from coordinate 39,297 downwards.
TGTACCAGAGCTGCTTCACTTCATAAGCCGACGGATCGATGCCGGGCGTTTCTACCTTGTCCCACAGCGAAGTCTTGCGCGAGCCAGTTCCACCTGATACACCGAAGGCGGCACGGTGAAGGACTGGAATCCGAAGAAAGTTTCCTTGCGGTCCCAGCGGCCGCCGATGCCCGCGATCGAGCCGATTCCCGGAAGCTCGATGTCGCCCAGCGCTTTGCCGTCGAGATCGAACAGTTTCAGCTGCGAGCTGGCGTTTTGCTCGTACTGGGCCAGGAGTTTGCCGTCTACGATTCCCACGCCCTGCAGAATTCCTTCGCTCTCCGGAATAATTTCCTTCCAGTTGGCGCGGGCGGGATTGGCCGCGTCCACCACGAACAGATGGAAGTGCGGCGCGCCTTCATTGGTCGTGATGTAAATCTTGCCGCGGAAAATCTCGGCGTTGTAGTGAAAATCCTGGCCGCTGGTGAGTTCGAGCGGAGGCGTGCCGGCTTTCAGGTCTTGCAGAAAAAGCTCGTTCTTGCCGGCGGAGCCTTCGATAGGCGGTCAGCAGCAGCCAGCGATCATCGTCATCGGGCAGCTGCGAGACCAGAATCTCTTCCTTCTTGCGGCCTTCGCCCCAGATCAGCGGGTCCTTGCTCGGATCGGTCCCGAGCGCGTGATAGAAAATGTGCAGATAGTAGACGTCGTCGCCCTCGGGCACATCGCCTTTCTTGGGATTGCGTCCGTAATAAGAAACCGGAGTTGTCTTTCTTCCACGCGACCTGCGCGATGCGGGCTTGCCCGATCTGGTCGGGCAGCAGTTTGCCGGTGGCAGTCTCGATCACGTACAGGGTGCTGTTCTCCGAGCCGCTGGCCGAAGTGCCGTAGGCCACGTACTTGCCGTCGTCCGAAGGGAACCACCAGTCCAGCGCGACCGTGCCGTCGGCGGACATCTGATTGGCGTCGACCAGCGTCCGGTCTTTTCCATGCAGGCCTTCGCGCACCAGCAGCACCGGCTGGTTCTGCGTGCCCTCGCGGCGGGTATAAAAGAAGTAGGGCCCGCCGACCTGCGGCGTGCCGATCGTGCCAATCGAAAGCAGCTGCGGTCAGCCGCTGCGTGGATGCGGTCGCGCCCCGGCAGCGGATCGAGCAGGCTGCGGGTGTAAGCCATCTCGTCCCGCACATAAGCCTGCGAATCCGCACTGTTCGCATCTTCCAGCCAGCGATAGGGATCGGCAATCTTGTGCCCATGAATGGTCTCTTCGACCACATCCACCTTGACCTTGGGCGGCCCCGCGAGGCGGCGTGGTGGAAGCGGAATCGTCCTCCGCCCACGCCAGTGCAACCATCAGAGAAAGGCAAACCGCCAAGAATCCAGAGCAAACGAGACCCTCCCGCCATAAAACACCTCCAGAGTCAGACGTACACCGGCGCTAGGCGTTAGGGTACCAAATTCAAACCGAGCAGTTTTGAGCATCCCGCCCCGGATGCTAATATAAATATCGAAAGACGCGTCTCAACAACACTCCTCAGTAGCTCAATGGCAGAGCACCCGGCTGTTAACCGGGGGGTTGTAGGTTCGAGTCCTACCTGAGGAGCCATTCTTTCAGTGGCTTGCAGCCTCGCAAATCACCCGCAAATCAATTAACGGGCTTCAATGCGAGGTTTGCAACCCGGGAACTCATGCGCTCCATTTCGTCCGTCACGACATTCCCGTAGATGTTCATCGTGGTGCCAATGTCCGAATGCCTCATGAGTTTTTGCTGTACGGCAATCGAAGCACCCACAGCGTCCAGCCACGACCGGTATGTGTGCCTAAACGCATGCGTCCCGAGATGCCCGATTCCAGCGATTCGGGCCGCACGCTGCAGTTCTCGCCAAAACCCTGTGTAGCTGAACGGCAGCCTGCCAAGCTTCGAGGGGCTGGCGAAGATCCAGTCCTCTTCGCTCACGAATTGACTCACTGCCTTCCAGAGCTTCAAGATCACGAGCAGTTCCGGATCTAGTGTCTTTGGGCCTCGTGAGGTCTCTGTTTTCACATCATCCACGATTTGATTCACGATTCCCCTTTCCACATTGAGCATGCCACCAAGCCAATCCACGTCACTCCATCGCAATGCCAGGAGCTCACTGACACGAAGCCCGAGACATACGGAGAGGAGAGCCATCGTTCGGAAAGGCTCTTTAAGGTGCCCCATGAGGCGATGGAATTGATCCACGGTAAGACTGCGCGGCTGGCGCACCCGCTTTGAGCAACCCTTCACGGTGACCAGTGATATCGGGTTACGTTGAATTGGCAGAGTTCCACTCCACATGGCGTACTCCCACAACGTATGAAGAAGATTGCGGAGATGTCCTCGTGTCTTTGGAGCCAACTCCAAGCCTGATAGCCATAGCTCCACCGGGCGAGGTTGCAACTTCGTCATCTCTTGATCACCCCACTGGGGCAAGATGTACTTCTTCAGCCACAGTCCATATACGCGCCGTGTACTCGATCGCTTCGGCATCCTCTCAATCCGATACTGCTCCACGAGAGACCTTACGGTCGAAGTTGAGTTCGGAGGCGTAAACCTCAACTCCTGCCGCAGAGCGTCGGCCTTTTTCAGTGCGTCTGCCCTAGTCGGAACGTCAGATAAGTGTCCCAGTTTGCGCCATCGTCTCTTGTGGTCCTGATCGAACCATGCGAACCACCAAGTGCCGTACCTCTTGTTGAAAATCACGCTTCCATTTTGTACCCGTGCTCGTTTCATGCATTTCTCCTTTCAGAGAGCACGGTCAGCGATCCGGATACTACCACGGGCAACGCCGAGAGGGCCGCATCCAAGTCTTCCTTGCGGAATCTCCAGATGTGGCGCTTGGTGCCGGACAGCGCGTAGGCTTTTATTTTCCCCTGGCGTACCCAGAGCAAAAGAGAACGAGGCTTCACCTTCAGGTAAGCGGCCGCTTCCGCCGCAGTAAGCCAATCGGATTGTGGAGTTGTGCTCATCACCAGCTTCTTATTCGCGGCGCCCCGGTCTTCCTGAAATCCACTCTTCAGACCCAGTTGCTCCGGAATCAATCACCCTTATCCAATTCCAACACCCCTACCTAAAGTCGACGTGGCGGGGTCCGGCTTTGCCTGTAGCGGGCTCTTGGAGCGGGTTTAGGATTTCCCTTTACCCGAGGGCGTCGTGCGACGTTCTTTTTACAAATCCCGTGGCGCGCAGCACCATTCGATACAGCGCTCAGTAGTAGTACCAGCCCTCTTCGACCTCGAGTTTCTTACCATTCCAATAGAGGGGGTCAAGCCAATCACACTCGCGGCCTTCCGCCTCATGCAGTGTAAGAAGCGCGAACGTGATTCTTTCCTTTCCCCGCGAGTGAATGCGCACTTCTGACACTTCACCGAGTTCAGAAAACAGTTTGCGAATGTCCCTGGGGCTGACCGATTCTGGCAAGGGGTGGATGGTCAGTCGGCTGCCGCTGGCCCATCCAGGGACTACCGGTTCACTCTTCATCGGAATCCCTCCTCGACTGGATGATGAAGATCATCCTCCTCGTCGATCCTCGATCGCGGTTTCGGTCTGTGCTTTCGTGGGTCCGACTTTTCGTCTCGACTTCGACGCGGTTTACGTGCTTCCGCCTTCAGGGCCGAGCGAGTCTCCGTAGTGGGAATCCCGCCGCTTTGGTCCGGCTTCAACTCGGTGGGGTAGAAGAAGACGTTAGCCGTGAAACAGACTGGCCGGCGGGAGTAAAGTATTTGACTGACTTTCGAACCATGAGTACTGGCGATCAACCGCATCTTGCCGGTCGCTTTCGATGGGTGGGCTGTTTCCAGCGGCATTACGACCGTCACCGTCTTCTTTACCCGATCTATTGTTAACGTTGGCACCATTTGTATCTCCTTTTTCTCCCGAATCATTCATCCCACTGCGCGGAATGCCGTGCCGTGGGTTGACCTACTTTTCCAGGTTGTATTTTCGCGTTCGGCGAAGCATGTCCAGTTCTTCCTTCGCCGGGGCCTTCTCGACCGAGCGGTAAATCCCCACACTTCCCTTAACGTACTGTTCAGTCAGGCCGTCAACCGCCGTCGTGATTTTCGAGATGTTCAGCACGTAGCACCCGCAGTAGCGGCTGACCAGACCGTGAACCACCTGCCAGCTTTCCTGCGCGGGCTTCGTTGACGAGACCACCTGCACGTGTAGCTGGCCACCCTTCTTCCATTGCGGGCGACCATCACCTGTGGTCACGAGTGCAAACTTCGAAGCCCCGAAATCAGTCCCCAGTTGATCCAAGATCAGTTGGATCGCGCGCGCCGCGAACCCATCCTGGTTGAGCTGTGATGCGACCGCCAGCCGGTACAAATCAGAACGGTCGTAAAGATTGCGGGACCCCGTTCCCTGGGCACCAATCGATGGACTGATCTTCAGTGGCCTGCCGTTCGTCCAGTTCTTCAACCGCGATTGGGGCATGCCCAGGATGTCTGCTGCCTGAGAGAGAAGGAACACTGGATTCGCTGTGTGGGTTGGCATGTCGTAAGACTACTACGTGCACCTTAAGTTTGCAAGTTACGCCTTAAAGAGTTAGACTGCCACCTCGCTCTTAGGAGGCCCTGCGCCATGAAAAAATCCACGACATCCGCTTCGGCCGGAGCTGAGACTCCGGTGGACTGGCTCGGACCTCTGAACAGGGTGTTGCTGAAGCACTACTACAAGCCAGACCTACAGGCGATCCGCGTCATGCTGGGCTGCGCTAAGGCGCACTACTTCGGTGGCGGTGATCCGCCATGGATGTTCGTTGTAGCGCCGCCCGGGAGCGGAAAAACAACCATGGCGATCATGGGGGCCGCCGACTTGCCGGAAGTACGACAACTGGGCTCGTTTACTGCCAGCACATTTCTCAGCGGCTTCTACGGGAGGCAAGAACCCGGGCTACTAGAAAAGTTGGGGCCCACCACCCAAAGCGATGGTGTGCAGACCACCCAAGGGAACGCCATTCTGCTGGTGAAGGACTTCACCACTGTGCTCTCCATGCGGCGCGAGTCTCGCGGAGAGATTTTAGGTCAACTGCGCGAGATTTATGATGGCGAATACCGCAAAGATTTCGGTACTGGCGAATCAAAAGTGTGGCGTGGTCGGATCACTATTCTGGCCGCCGTAACCCCGGTCATTGATCGCTATTATTCAGTCTTCAGTGTGCTCGGGGAGCGTTTTCTGCAACTCCGATGGCACCGTCCAGAATCCTTTGAAGCCGGGCAGCGCGCGATCCAGCAGCAAGGTCAGGAGGAAGTCATCAGGGACGAGATGCGTCTTGCGATCCAGAAGATATTCGCTGACTCAAACCTGAAGATACCGACCATGTCCGAAAAAGCGGAACGGCGTATTGCCAGTCTGGCCGAAGTTGTTGCCATCGCGCGCACGCATATCTTTCGCAACAACTATGGTGGTCGCGATATTGAGTATGTCCCGGAACCAGAGGCGAATACCCGAATTTCCAAATCCCTAGCTTCCATCGCGAAAGGGATCGCGGCCCTGAATCAGCGCAGGCAAGTCAGCGAACAAGACCTCCAGGACGCCTTCCGGGTTGGACTTGACTGCATCCCAGATAATCGCCGCCGCCTACTGCTGGCCATTGCACGGGGTCGAGATTGGCAGCAACTCTCCGTTCCCCGCACGGTAAGGGACCGTGAGATTCAGGAGCTTGAGGCTCTGGAACTCATAACCCCAGAGAAAGAACTAGCCGGGAAAACATCCAGCCTTCTCCAGACCGCAAACATCGTTTTTGAAGGCATAAAACTTACAGACTGACAGCCTGATTCGTCTGACCATCTACATCTTGCGTGCTCCTTAGCCCTGCGCCTCTTCACTTCTCTCCCCTATTTTCCATTCCCAATGTGTTCCCCCCTCTCTATAACTCACAAGGAGAACACTTTGGGACAAAGTTGCAAATTCTCAGATTAAAAGGAAAGAAAGAAAAGTCGCGCAGCGACATCCGCCGAAGGCGGATTATCAAATCAACATTAAATACTCAGCAGAGGACAACAACCCCAAAATTGAGAACAAAGAGAAATAAGCTGAGTAATCGTTTGGTCGATCTGCAGGAAAAATCAATGGGTATTCAGTTGCAACCCGGAGGTTCTTTGCAACTCTTGAGGCGTTCTCTTCCGCCCGAACTCCAAGTGTATGCCACTGGAGAGGTGGAACGGTCTATAATTTCGGCTCAAATGCGCAGGCTACTGTCAGTTCTCCGTCACGTTCCGTCAACAGTCTGGGCGGCAGCCATCTGTCTCACAATCTTCGGGGGACTGTTCGCACTCTTCTGGCATTGGAATCGCCATGGTGGTTCATTCTTCTTTGATCCGCAGGACCTGGTGGCCTCTGGGAATAAGGCGGGAAGGGAGTTGCCCGTTTCGGCAGCCACAGGCACCTTCGCACCGCTATTAGGAAACTACAACGATGTAACCAAGTTGTTAATCACCGTGGCCGCTGCCTCCATTGCGTTCGGCGGCGGACAAAGCCCGTCGAAGGGAGTCCTAATCGCAAAAGTGGTTCTGGCTTTTTCGATTCTATACGGCGTGGCGTTCGCCGCACTTCTGCTGTTCTTCTATGACGACTACTGCCAGAACGTACAGGCTCACACGCCGTTTCGCTACTCCCTCAACGAGGCCCTCGGCTTCTCGACGCTGATCTGTTTCATCGGCGGCTACTTTGTTTGGGCATTCAACCTAGGCTAAGGTATTGTTTGCGTCGGTTGCCAGCATCGAAGCTCCGAGAACTCGACGACCTCCATGAATCAGATACTGGGCACAGCCGCGCGGCGCGCGTTCTTATCCTTTGAAGCCACGCTTGTCTTTTACAATCTCGAACTTCGTAAAGCCTGCACGCGCTTTGATGACTGTAACGCCTTTCGGCTGCAAGTCAATCGCCTCGTCTATATCGGCAAGTGAAAGCGTACACCTTGCTCCCGCGATAACGCTCACGAGCGTTAGCGATTCACCGAAGTCTGCATAGTAAATTCCATTTTCCCTGTCGTTCAAGGCGGCCCAGACCCGAATTTCTTGCTCGTAGGCCCAATTGCTGAATTTGGTGAACAGCATCACCTCAGCGTCATCCAGACCGGGATCGGTCGGGAAGGGCAAGCGCCTGGAAACGTAGCTGATCCTCTTACCAACTCCGTCTGGTATCTCAAAACCAAGGCAGATTCCCCTGTGCTTGTCGCTGTAGTGTGCCCACATTACGGGGTCTCTCCAGTCAGAGCTGAAACAAACGATGCCACGCCGTGTGGCTAGCTCTGCACGAGTCGCCCGCATGGCGTTCCGATAGTTTCGATTTGACAGATCGTAGGGCAACAGTTCAAACGGGTCGTTCAGATCGGGAAGAGTAGAAATCTTCAATCGTTTTTCACGCAGGCTCTTGAGTCCGAAGCGTTCATCTAGAAATTTGTAAACGTGCATGGTCGGAAATACGTGATTGTCTTCTTGTATATGCGAGCGGACTCTATCAATTCAACAAAGTCCATCCGCCTCTCGCCGGATTCACACTTCGAGACCAGGGGGGAGGGTCGGGGATTATGACACAGGCTGCAGGAAAATCAATACCATGTGACCGGTCTCACGATGTCAATGAAGTATTGGGAGGTTCAGGATTGAACGATAAACCCGACGTGGCGCCGTCTAGCTTGACCGTAGACGGGGTTCTAGACCCTCTATAGGGGTTACCACCAGCCCCGTGTTTCGGTTCCATCCTGATGAATTTATTCCAAATCCAGTCTTTAATTGGCTAGGTTGTAGTTAGTACCTTTTTCATCTCCGGACTGGCTCATCACATGGATCAGGAACGCACTCCCGATTTCTCTGAAAGCCCTGCTCAATGAGGCTTTCGAGCTGTTTTGCCGTCTCTGCTGATCCGTACCCGACACCTCTTCTCTTCCTCCAGAAGTCTGACTATGGCGACCATTTTTCTCTGCACGTCCCGCATTCTTCCTGGCCTAGCAACAGCCTCAATTAACGGACGGTTTCGGGCTACCGGCTGGATTATCGTCGTCCACGGATTTCGGCACCGGACGCCTGACTCCGCCAACAAAGCCGATCGCCTTTCCCTTGCACGTTCCGTCCTTGACCTTCAGCCCTAACTTAGTCAGCCGTTCGATTGCTGCGGACAACTTTGTCGCCGATTTGTCTTCCCTATTCGTCATCGTTCAAACCTTCACGCCTCCGCGCCTTCATCTCAACTGGTCAACTCTTTTCGTCTTTGTCTTCCGAATAGAGCCTCTCATAAAATTGCCGTAACACCCCCTAGCATTGCCTGTGGCGGGTTTCAGACCCTCCCTAGAGGTTACGACCAGCCCCGGTATTTCAATCGCTCCTGACGAAATTTCTTCCATCTTGGTTTCAACTTTCGCTTGGCTCTCAATCATGAACTGAAGTCAGCGATAATTGGAAGAGGATCGCTGAGAGATCGGCGGAAGATGATTGTTTGCTCCCCGGTTCATTGTCTTCTGCTTCTTCCTTCCAGTGCTGCCAGATTCCGATCTGTCTCTTGGTCGCAGCGGGGTTCTGGTTCCATCTCTTCAGCACGAGGTAGGTTGACTGCAATTCGATCATCATCACCAATCATCCTTCAGTGACACTTCCAATTCTAGACTCCTAACCACGCTTCATGAAGAAGCGAATAGCGAAGATCACGACGACAACCAATTCAACTACTGTCGTCAGTGTCATGGAAATTCTCCTTCAGCCTGATTTCCCTTCTCCTCTCCTGCGGACAAAAGTGACGCTTCTCAGGAGCCGGTCTTTGTGTCGGGAGATGATGGCGAAATCCTCGGGATTGCGGTGGGCACAGTCTGGGAGGGAAACATTGGCGACTGTTCCATCTTGCCCGAGATGTAGCGCCATGAACTCCGAGCAGTGGCCGCACAGCCAGAAGTATTCCACCCTGCTGTGGCTGCTGGCATAAGAGTTGCGGAAGGGGTCAATTCGGGGTCGGTTTCCAGCCGAAAAAGTCTTCCTTCTTGGAGATAGCGGAACGATACGGAACATGACGGGTTGGCACACTTCGCCAGCATACAGAACCCATCGCACTTTTCAATTTACATCTTCTTGCCACGGCGAAAGTAGTTCAGTGACCTGTGTCACGCTCCTATGTGACCGTAGGACCCAGCGCACTTTGAGGTGACCCTTGCCTTGCCTGGTGAGATAGACCTACCCTTTGAAAACCGGCATAGCGCCGTTAGGCTTGACCGTGGAGAGGATTTTCCCTGTTCGTTACTGTCACTAACCTGCGTTGGCTTCCCGATGAAAACCTGCGGCGCGTGAAATCAGCCTCCCGGCTCCCGGGCTGGATGCTCACTCCTGCGTCGCGATCAAATACATCAGACTCGACGTTGGTACGAAAAGAACCGGAGTTTGGATGCGATCAACATGAGATGTCCAAGCTCGATCGGCAGTCATCTCGCCGATCAGTGACGGCGATTCGATCCAAAAGCCGTCGTCCTCGACGTATCTCACGACGCCAGAATAAACGCCAGCATTGAGCAGGCGGAAAACTACCTGCTTATCTCGCAAGTGGGCTTTGTCGATCATAGCGCAGCGGATTATACACCGCACAAAAGGTGGGCAACTTCCTGCCGGCTCACCACCTCCAGGATCGATCTCGCCTGAAGGAACGACATTGTCCCAAAGACAAACGGATTCCACTTCGGACCAAAACGACTGGGGTTTCGCGTCCTCCAGACCTACTCTAAACCTCGACGTGGCGCCGTCTAGCGTGACCGTAGACGGGAGCTCAGACTCTCCCTAGGGGTCACCACCCTCCCCGGTAAACGTCCCATTCTGTTCAATCATTCCACCCTCAGGAGTCAATGAGTGTAATCGCCTGTTAACAATAGTTACTTCTGGAGAGTAGCCCTCTCCTCGGGCCATCGCTATGATTGCGAGCCGTGATCGGCTTCGCGACGAGTTACCGATCCGAGGCAGGCTAGTGCGAGTTCACGGTGTAAATCATTTCGTGACTGGGCAACAAAACTCCGACGACTGCGCCCCCGACGAAACCGACAACCGCGAGGATCCCGGCCGCTCCGCCTTTACCAATAGGTTGAATACAAAAGCCTTGCGATGAGCATGGGTGGTTTGTCGCTGCACCTATCCCCGCTCCTGCGCCGGCGCCCACCGCGCCGCCGATGAGGGTGTTGCGCAATCGGTGTTTGTTCATCATCAGTTTCACACTGCGTACGTCTTGCTTCTGAATGGTCTGTTCGCCTGCGCTGTCCTGGTAAGAGAGTGCTGTGCCGGAGACACTCACGAAAGTTGCGGAATGTTTCTTCGAGTTCATATCGACGATTTGAACCTTCTGTCCCGCCTGCAGGCCGCTTAAATTAGCCCAGGATGCTCGACTGGTTTGGGCTGCCCACGAGACGCAAGATAATGCAAGGACGCAAATCAGTGACACACTCTTTCGCATAAACTCACTTCCTCCTATGCCTTTTCGAGAATGCTTGTTTACCAATCGACGCTGCCTGTTCCTTGGCTGTGCAGGTGCCCCGGAGTCGAGAACGCAGGCATGGGACTGACAGACGTCAAGCCTTGCGCCCAACGCTCACTGCTTACTGAACTTGTGCTTGCAGGACCCGATACGGCTTCGAAAGCCAGGCCCTAGTGGGGAAAAGGTTGGCTACGAGGAGGCTCCCCCACAACGCGGCTGCGACAGTGCGCCCGAAAAGAGCCCCTTGTCAAGACAAATGAATCTGCTCACGTCGCGCTTGCGGATTTTCCCAATCATTGACCATTTTGAACCGCTGGGAAACCCGGTGAAAAAACTTGGGTCAAACTTGGGTCAGTTAGGTGCCGAAAACCCTGTAAAACCGTGGTCTGTGATGCAGAGCCAAGCTAAGCGAATCAATGAGATAGCATTTCTGTGGTTGCTTCGGGACCAACTGTCGTTTCCGTGGTTTCAATAATTTACCGGCGGATTTGGGTCAGTTTGAGTCCGTTAGCGAATCAACAGTGGTCGAGGTTGTGAGTAATCGCCTGATTTCGACAACTGGTCGTAAGAGTGTGGGGGCCCTGGCTGGAAGTCGTACAATTGAACCTGCTTCGGGAGGGCTTTATGTTCCTACGCCTTCTGTCCTTGCTTTACCTGCTTTCCCTATCGCAAGCAGTTCTCGCCCCACAAGCACCAAAGCCAGAAAGTGTGCCAGAAACGTGCCGGGTAACAAGGCCATATCAGACCAGCCTTTTTGTTCCGCCAGCGCCATATGAGACGAAAACAGCGAAGACCCAGTTCTGGTTCGGTACTAACAGGCTGTGGACGAATCTGCCCGTCGACGGAATTTGGAAGGGATTGCCACTCGACACAACCGCCCGCCAGCCGACATTCGGCCAAAAGCTATTTTGGTGGCGGCAAGGCTACGATGCTCGCATTGAATCACGGCCGAATCTAATCGTCACAGGGAAACGCTTAGACTCTCCAGCTCCACTGTTAGAAGTTTCCCCTGTAACACCCTTGGAGGTTTCTCCTGCAACTAACGCATTCGCGGCCCCTCGTTCTGCCATGTTGGTCGGCATTGGCTTTCCGGCGGTCGGCTGTTGGCAGATTACGGGGCGTTACGAAGACGACGAACTGACCTTCGTGATATGGGTGGCAAGGTAAGCGTTCACCCAAGCACCGAACGACTACTGTTGAAATATCGCGATTACACTCATTGACTCGGATAGTGCAGTCGGGCCGTCTAGTGGTGGGAAAAATCGAATGGGCTAGTTCATTGCCGCGATTTCGGTCAACTGTCGAGCAATTTCGCGACGTCGCATTTCACGAATGACAAGAGCCTCTTTTTCCGTCTGAGTCCTGAAGATTTGAGTTTGACGGCTCCACTCGGTAATTGCCTTCAATTCGGCTCTCAGTTTGTCGAACGTCACTTTTCTTCGTCCTTCGCGATTGTTCGCCTGTCCCGATGCGGGTCCGTCCGGGGTAGGCCGGTAGAAAGCTCACACTTCTCTCCCACCTTTGCACCACAAGTAGGGCAGCGAACCGACAATGCCAGCTTTTCCTTGGTCCTCACCATCGTATGATGGAACCGTACCGCAGAAAAAAATGGTCAATATTGAACACAAGATGCTCACGAGACCCATCGTATTGCCAGTGTTACCGACGAATTGTCAGTTGGCGTAAAATCGCGTCTCTGACAATGTCGGCGGTGTCAAGTAGTTTTCGAGCACACTTCAGCATGCACTCGTAGAAGAGCGCCATTTCGCTCTCGTTGAAGCCGTTGCTTTTGCTTCTACCAACCCAGGCCCGCTCGCAATCAATATTCAGGTCTGGAACTCGGTCCGACCCATGCATCTCTTCGATCTCGAACTGCGATCATGATTACTACTTCGAACTCCTCCATGAGGAGGAGCGGGACGCCCAATCAATTACTCGGTGTTCGACTGCACACCATCGCGATTTCCGGGCTGTCCCGCGTGCGAACCGAACTTTTTCACCTGCTCGTAATCCCATCCCTTTCGCCACATCCAATACAGACGAACCGCTAGTCTGCGGGCCATGGCGACCTTTGCGGTTTTCCGCCCTCTTCTCATCATCAGGTGAAGATACTTGCTGCGCCACTCTGGCACGCTGCGCACCGTCACCTGCGCCGCTTCCACCAGCAGAAAGCGGAGCATAGAACTGCCTTGCTTGGTGATGTGTCCCAGTCTGCGGCGATTCCCGCTGGATTCCTCCAGCGGCACCAGCCCCAGATAGCTCGCCACCTGCTTGCCGCAGTGAAAGCGCTCGGTCCGGCCGATGATCAGCACGAAGGCCAGCGCGGTTAAAGCACCGACTCCGGGATGCGTCCTCAGTCGCTGCGCCTCCGGGCATTTTTCGACTTCCTGCTCGATCGCCTGACTCAGTTCCGCGATGGTCGGGTTCAGTCGATCCAGCAACTCCAGCAGATCGCGCCGTCGCCGGCTGGCCCACGGTGCCAACTGGAACGATTCCAGTTGCTGCCGTCCGTGTTCCCGCCACAACCGCTTCTTGCAGCGCAGTCCTTCGTTGAGGGCCACGGCTTGCAGTTGATTCATGATCCGGGTACGCGCCTGCACCATGCGGTGACGATGCCACAGCAGTTGCCGCAGATCCCGGTTCTCCCAGCTCGGCACCCAGATCTGCGGGAAGCGGTCTTCCAGCAGCAAACGCAGGATCAGCTGCGCGTCCTGGCGATCCGTCTTCTGCTTACGCACTCGCTTCGTGCGGATCTCGGCCGCGTCTCCAATCCACAACTCAAACTGCAACTCGGCCACCAGTCGTTCGAACCAGCGTGCATGCCCACTGGCTTCCATCCCAACCCGCACCTTCTGGCCCGCCAGCGCGCGGTAGAACGTTTCCGCCTCCTCGCGATGGGCTAGCCGTTTTTCCTGGAACTCTCCGGTCTCGGTATCCACCGAAGCAATTTGCTGAAACTCGGGGTGGAAATCTACTCCTATAATGATCATGTTCGGCTCCTTTCTCCCGAGCCTGTTGGTTGGCTTTAGCACCACCAACTTTACTCGGGCGTCGGAGCCGACATTGTCATGGAATCAATTACACTCATTGGCCGGATTCTGAGTGTAAACGCCTATTATCAGTGAGAGTCCCCGGTCGCGGCGTGCACCAACTGGAATTGCTTCCAGCCCACCGCCTCGCCGTTGCGTGCGAAGGCCAAAACGGTGAAGTGATTCAACCGCCCAATGGAAGTGGGCGCCACGATCATGCCGTGCTCATCGTCAATCCGAAAGGTCGCTGGGTTGATGCCTTCCCCGTAGCCGACGATCTGGGCCGCATTCGGATCGTTGGGTACACCACTACCGAAAAACAGTATGTAGCGTGTACCCGAACTGCGGCGAGTCACGTCAGTGTGTTCCGCATTTCGTCGTAACAAACGGAACTTGACCTGTTCGCCTTCGATGAGCTGCGCCGGTAGTAGAACAGCATGTGGCTGTGCTCATGCTCGGTACCGACGGTGCTTCAACAACAAAATCGAGGGTTGGTCCTGGACCTTCCGCAAGCAGGGAGAAATTCACCCTACCCCATAGCTGGCCGTTAATCGCGGACACAATTGCGCTTTCCTCAGGTTCGCCCCAAGTGCCAACGGCGGTTACTTTGCCGTCAGGCTCAACCACCGCCATACTCTCGAAGGTGGTTACGTAGTGGGTCCTTTCCGGGTGAGTGAGCGATTGGTGACCTAACCACGTCGTCCTGGTGACAGACAGTTGGACAGTCTCACCCATACGCAAGGTGGAATGCGATGCTGAGAGGTAGAGCGGAGAAATTCTCAGACGCAACCACGAAGCAAAACCTACAAACAAAACGAGCGCAACGATGACGATCCACCGGACTCGACGCATGATCGGAGCATCTTCTCATGGTTTTCTTTTGTAGTTGTTGAAAAATCGCCGACATTGTTACGGAATCATTACACTCATTGACCACGTCGTCCGATCGCCCTCAGAAAAGGGTTCGCTTTTCATCCTCGGTAAGTCATTGATCTGCAAAGCGAGGAATCTCTCCGTGTTGCCATCTCAAAAGGAATACCTTTCGGGAGCACTCAAGGGTCAACCAAATCATCGCTTTTTTCGAGGAACCCTTCCCGCCGAAGTATTGCCTCCACTTGTGGTCCGCGAAGGCGCATTTGCCGGCACTCGATCTGGTGCTGCACCCATCCGGACGGGTATGAGGCAACAAAGAAGATTGCTGCGAGAATAAATAGAACTAGGGACTTTACACTTGAGACTTGCGGCTGAAATTTGGCATACAACCCGGCTATAAAGAACCCTTCGAACGTCATTGACAACTAAGCCACTCTCGGCATGTGCGAGGTCTATCATTTTCTTCTTGGCACCGAAGAAATCACTTCTACGCAATGCTGTGTAGGTCACGATTCTGTTTCCCCACTTCACGCCAATACTGCCGAGCCATCTTGTCGGGCTATACGACTTCGCGGGTTTGACACCATGGAAGACATCTTTGATCCAGAGTGCAACGCATAATCCGTAGTGGTGCGCAGGTATCACCACGCTTCTATGAAGAGCGTAGATACCGGCACCCAACACCAAAGCCGACAGGCCCGCCAATTCCCAAGGCATGGAGTTGAGAACTTTGCCTGCGGCTGTGGGGTTGACTATGCTCGCTAGTACGATTAAGAGGAACCCACCGTACGAGTATCGCAGGAGCAAAGACAATCCAAGACCAAGTTCCTTCAGGACTTTGTCAGTCTCCATGAAGACCCCTCTCCTTTTGCCAGGCTGGCAAAAACTGTATCACCGAAATCACTGGGCCAACGCATTTACGAAAGAGCAGTTTGCATCCGATAAGCTGAACCGACGATACTCTCATTTAGCATCAGCCAACTCCTATGCTGAAATTCAATAGCAAGTGGCGTTTTGAATCTCCCGGACCCATCGCCGACGGCATCTCGGATGAACTGTCGCGACTGATTGCCAAAGTTGCTGCTCAGGGTTCACAGCAGAGGATTCTAGAGCATTTCAAAGCCTTTTTTGCGAGTGCTGCCGGTACTACCTCCAGTTGGAGTTCCAACGCGGGTTGGGCTGAGACTGATTTGCGTTCGTACATGGCAGAGGCAGCAGCCAACGGGCCATTGTTTATCGAAGCTTTTTATGATGCTTGCGAGTCTCTACAACGTGGGAACCCGGACTATGCGGTTCCCGATGTGTCACTTATTAACGGAATACTTTCAACTCATGGTGCTGGTTACCAGATTCATCCACCCAACCTAGTCAGGCAAACTGCTCTAGAGCCCGTCGAAGTTCCTAAATCGGCACCCTCCCTAGATCAGCAAGCACAGGACATCATCCAGGAATCATTGAGCCAGTCGGAGCGTCTGTTGTCTGAAGGCCGATATCGGCCGGCAGTTCAGGAAATTCTATGGCTTCTTGAAACAGTGTCGACCGTTTTTCAAGGGCTCAATACAGAAGCGGGTACTGTAGAAGGGAAGTACTTCAACAAGATTGCCGCCGATCTCAGAAAACATCACAAGGGAAAAACTCTCGACCAAGTGCTCTCTTGGATGACGACGCTGCATGGCTTCTTGTCCTCCCCTACGGGTGGCGGCATCAGGCACGGAACCGATCTCAAAGCTAACATCAAAATCCAACCGGATGAAGCCCGGCTGTTCTGCAATCTCATCCGCAGCTACATCTCATTTTTAATGGCCGAGCACGCACGACTGAGTAAGAGCTGAGCCAATCAGAGTCTATCTTTCACTCTTTCTGCGTCATTAGTGGTGAGCCGCGCCGCCATCCATTGGGTCGTTTCGAAGTCTGTCGCCAATCTGCGAATGCTCGTTCCCTGAGACCGCAGTAGCCTCATTCTTCTCGATCTCTGCGGTTGGAACTTTCGCCGAGCAGGTCGCCCGACATGTTTCCCGGATCGCCTTGCCTGTGCCATTCCAGCTTTCACTCTCTCCCGGAGCATCTCCCGTTCAAACTCCGCCACCGCTCCCAGCACCTGAAATGTGAGCCTGCCAGCAGGTAGGGTGGTATCAACATTCTGCTTCAACGACACTAAATCTACACCCACTGACCTGCACTCTTCCGCGATGCTCAACAACTGTTTCAACGATCTCGCCAGCCGATCCAGCGCCCAGACCACAACCACGTCGATTTTCCGTCTTCGCAGGTCGTTCATCATGGCGGTCAAAGCTGGCCTGTCATTCTTGGCACCGCTCTGACCTTTGTCCCGGTAGACAACACAACTCCAGCCGCGCCTTTCGCAGTATTCCTGCAGTTCGTGTTCCTGCAGGTCGGTTTCCTGCTCGGCGGTTGAAACCCGTACGTAGATCGCGGCTCTCTTCAAGTTGTCCATTATCTTTTCCCGACCCCACGCTTTTCTCGACTTCCGTCTCCCCGCTTTGCCCATCGCGACTTTGCCGCGTTGCTGGCAATCTCACTTCGTCGCTTGGCCGACAGCTTCTTCATCCGAGCCTTGGCTGACTTGCGGCCCATTGCGGAAAAGTATTCTGACAGTTTGTTGTCAATCACAATCGCATTATAACATGCTCAACGGCTTAGCATTCATGTCACACCACCAGCCGCGACTGCATTCGCCATAGTCGCCGGCGCCAATAAAACTTCCGACAGACCCAAAAACCCCGATGCCAGATCGAGGCTTTTGTAATTTATGTTGACTTCCATTGTCCTACAGGAGCAAAATCCGCCCTGGTTCTGCGCGGACCCATTCAAACGCATTGGGACCTAACATCGGTCGAATATCCTCAACTGCGACACCCTCGATAACGTGAAACGGAAATATCCTTGTATCGAATAGCTGTCCATTCGCCGCGCAGGCACAAGCCGGGTACGCAGCGGGTCCTACATCATTTACCCGATTTGCACTCGCTCAGAAAAGAGCTAGCCTCACGCTTATTCTTTAATTCATGGACGGGGGGAATGGCGTGGTACGTCATTCCCCTTTTGATCTGCTGCCAAGTCGTGGCCATAGGATGTTTTCCTACTCACTCCTAGGGTCTTTCCCCGATAGTCACGAACAATCTTGGAAAACCTAGACCCTCGATGGAGCTTCCGTTGCATCCAAAAGTCCATGGCAAGGGCTTAGGCAATGAAAAAGAAGAGAGTGTTACTAGTGGATGACAGTGCGGCGATACGGAGCGCGATACGCCCGCAATTCGATTCTCATCCAAGTTTTAAAGTAGTTGGAGAAGCCGAGCACGGAAAAGAGGCGGTCGAAAAAGCCCCAGCTCTCCGGCCCGATTTAGTCGTTTTGGATTTGTCGATGCCAGTAATGAATGGACTTCAGGCGGCACCGCTGTTAATCAAAGCGCTACCTAACGTCTGGTTAATTTTGTTTACCTCTCACGATGCCCCAGAGTTGGATCGGCTGTCGCAGGAGGCTGGAATCCACGCCGTTGTTCCGAAGCATAAAGGACCAACTGTTTTGATTGAAAAGGCCGCAGCACTAGTAGCTCAAGCAGCCTAGGAGAAATGCTACGTTTGCCTCTTGTACGCTGCCGTACCTTAGTTAAAGAATCCAATTTGGCATTGACTTCTGGCATTTTCCTTCGCATGATTTAGTTGAGATCGCGCGTGGAGGCGGCTTTGGTCACCAATTGGCTAGACGTTTATCAAGCCGCGATTCTTGAAACCGACTGGTCGAAAATCGAAGAACGAATTCAGGCTGCTGACTCGGCGATCAAAGCAAGACTTTTCGAATTCTCTCAGGACCACGGTGGAACGCCTGAAGAAAATCAGAAAATCAAGGACGCATTGAGCGGGTTGAGCGTTCTCCGTCGTGAGGTCGTTGCGTGGCAAAGGAAATCTGACCTATCCGATCAAACAGGCTAGGCCCGCTCGGGTGATTGACCGTATTCTCTTCCTCAGAAAAGTATCCAGGGATAGCGCACGACCCACTTCCCAGGTTTATTCGCGTCAGTGGCTACGCCGACATCAAACCGACTGGCCAGTCAGTTGATGTTCTTCACGCTTAATTCTCTGGGCCGCGACAGTTGAATAACTATCGGTGAAACCGGCGAATCAGCGTGAAACTTTGGCATTACATGATTTTTCTCTGCGACTCTCCAGTTTTCACCCGATAGTAGCCGTAGTCATTTAGGCGCAATATGACGGACGACTACAAGGACTGAACTCCCCAACGAAGGGGACAGCGCCCGTACCGTTGTCCCCTTTTGTTTTGGTGGAGAAGGAGGATTTTGTGACTATTGCCGCTTTTTTAGTCGTCGCGATGTTTGCTTTTGTTCTAGCTTTCCAAGAGCCGAGAACGGGGAGAAGACTGTAGCAAAGAACGAAGGAAGGTCAATGGTCCGCTACCGTACACAGTCTGGTATCGACCTTCGTGGAGGCCTTCCTTGAGATATTCTTTTACTATGAAGGATCGAGAGAAGTGGATGGAACTTTGTGAACAAGCCGCGACCGAGCAAGACTCCGCTAAACTAATGAAACTGATTGCGGAGATTGACAGGCTTCTATCGGAAAAAAATAACCGTCTCAAAGCATCTGAACAATTACAACGTAGAGAACCTTTAGCGGATTAGATTTCTGGCCCTTAACTTTCTGGCCTCGTCAAATTGTGCGGAGATTTCTTGTGGATTCATTTTGTAAGCGCCTGTGATCGTCTGGTGCTGAGAAGGGAACCGCGCGGTCACAAATCACTTAAAATCACCAATCGGTTTTTCAGGTACTTACGACGACCAATATCGCTGACCGTGCTCGTTTAAGTTCTTTCGTTGCTGTTGGAGTGAGAATTCGAGTCCTACCTGAGGAGCCATTTCTTGTAAGGTCCGTTGCCGTTCTGGTACTGCGAATTTTCACGCCGCTTTGCGCTTGCACCGACCTGCAATTGAATGCGTGGAAGCTGGCGATGGGCCGCTTCTGTCTGCATTCCCTTTTTAGTACGGCATGCACCCCCGCATTGCTTCGCAGAAGCGGGCGGAGCCGCTCCTGTATGCCTACGACCATCCGACTATTTACCAATCACAAGAAAGACTGAAACAGTGGGGCGTCGTCGAGGCCTCGTCTCGCGTGAAGATCGACCACCTTCACGAGACGGAGTTTCGCAAAGGACACACTATGCCGCCCCGCGCTCCAGCCTCACGCCAGCCCGGTTCAGCCGGTTCGATTGCGGTTGTCGCCATCTTTATGTTCCTGGCCGCGACGTGCCCCCTCACTGCGGGCTCACCGGTAGCGACCACGGTGACGAGCTTGAGCGTTTCATCCGCAGAAGTTACGGCGGGTACGGCGGTGACGCTGACGGCAACGGTAACCAGCGGCGGGGCACCGTTCGGGCGCGGGGTGGTGGTATTTTGCGACGCCAGCGCCGCGCGATGCCAAGACTCCGCGATCCTTGGACACGCACCGTTGACCGCGGCCGGGACTGCCACCATCCGGCTGACGCTGGGAGCGGGCACCTACAGCATTGTGGCGGCGTTTCAACGTTTAAGGTTGGCTCAGCCGAGCGCGTCTTCGCCGCTGGCGTTGACGGTGGATGCCAACGCCAGTTATCTGTCTTTTTCGGATATCGCTTCGAGCGGGACTCCGGGCAACTACACGCTGACCGGCGCGGTGGCTGCCTTCGGAAAACACGTGCCGGTGGGAACAGTTTCGTTTCTCGACACCGACAGCGGGAACGCGGTCGTGGGAACGGCAGCGCTCGATCCCACAACCCTCGGATTCACTCTGCTGCCCGCCCCCAGCTCGCCGGCGACCGTGGGTTTGCGCCCTCAAAATACAGTATTGGGCGATTTCAACAATGACGGAATGCTGGACCAGGCAGCGACCAACATCAGCGCCGGTACCATCAGTGTTCTCTTAGGGAATGGTGACGGAAGCTTTCAGCTTCAGACCGCCTATGACGTCGGCGCGTCCCCGGTCGCGATTGCCAGCGGCGACTTCAACCGGGACGGCAATCTCGACCTGGTGGTGGGCAACGCCAATGCCGCCACCATCGGCGTTCTCCTGGGAAATGGCGACGGCACCTTTCTGCCGCAGCAAATTTATGCCGTGGGAAACGGGCCCCAGTCGATTGCCGTGGCCGACTTCAATGGCGACGGGTTTCTCGATCTGGCGGTGCTCGACAGGAACGATCGAAACATAACCATCCTGCTGGGCCAGGGGGACGGCACATTCCAGGTGGAGTTGAACGTCTGTGAAGATCCGCTCACTTTCCCGGTGGGTGAATCCGGCCAGGTCGTTGTGGCCGCGGACTTCAATGGGGATGGAGCCATCGACCTGGCTGTCACCGACGCACAGAGCAGCCAGGTGGACATCCTGCTGGGAGTGGGAGATGGAACATTCCAGAGCCAGGTGACCTACGGGGTGGGCTTTAACCCGATCGGGATTGCGGCGGCCGATTTCAATGAAGATGGAATTCCCGACCTCGCGGTGGCGAACGCGGAGAGCAGTACGGTAAGCGTGCTCTTGGGAGTGGGAGATGGCACGTTTCAACCCCAGGTGACTTATGCAACGAGCAGAGCCCCGGAGGGATTGTCGGTTGGCGACTTCAACGGCGACGGACACATGGATCTGGTGGTCTCAAATCTCTTCAGCAATACGGTGGGGGTGTTTCTGGGCCAGGGCGATGGCACTTTCCAAACCCAGCGGGCTTTTGCCGCCGGCAGCCGGCCATTCGGAATCGGCGTAGGCGATCTGAATGGCGACGGGCTTCCAGACGTCGTAGTGGCCAACTCAAACGTCAGCACGACTTCCATTCTGCTGTCGGCGCAGACGGAGACCGCTACCGCGACCGGCCTGGCGGTATATGGAAGCGGCAGTCACGAAGTTCTTGCCAGCTATCCCGGCGACGCGGACCGGATCGCAAGCGAGTCGGATACCGTGCTGCTCGCCTCCATCCCCCAAATTGCTACCGAGACCACACTCTCGGTGGCCCCCAACCCGGCCTTCGCCGGACAAGCGGTCACGATGACGGCCACCGTAGTCCCCGCTCCCACGGGCACGCCTGCCGGTACGGTGAACTTTTTCAACGGGAACACGCTGGTGGGAACTGGAACCGTGGATTCTTTCGGAATGGCGAGCTTCACCAGCAGCAGCCTCCCGACCGGATCGCTGAGTATCACGGCGGTCTATTCCGGCAACTATAGAAGTGCAGGATCGACTTCGCTGGCTCAGAACCTGACCATCAATCCGCAGACCACGACCACGACCGTGCTGCAGGCCGCACCGAATCCATCCACCGCGGGAGCGGCGGTTACGCTCACGGCGACGGTTGCGCCGGTGCCTGCCGGCACTCCGGCGGGAACAGTCAGCTTCTTCAACGGCAGCACTCTGCTGGGCACGGCAAACCTGAACGGATCGGGAGTGGCGACCTTCACTCTTTCTACTCTCCCCTCGGGCACGGAAACGATTACAGCGGTGTATTCGGGTAATGCGGGCTTTGCGACCTCGACTTCAGCTGGGCTGGAAGTGACGGTTACTTCGGCTTCAACTTTTTCCGTCACTGCGCCGGGGCCGGCATTCACCGTAAACGCGGGCGGTTCGGTGGATATCAACATCACGGTTCCGCCCATCGGCGGCCCCTTTGACAGTGTGGTCACCATGTCAGCCTCCGGCTTGCCCGCGGGCGCCACGGCGGCTTTCAATCCTGCGGGAGTGACTCCCGGGACTTCGGGCGCGGTCACCGTGCTGAACATACAGACTGCGGCGAGCACTGCCGCTTTGCCCGCCGGGCAGCGGCAATTTCCGTTCCTGCCGGTCAGTCTGGCGGCTGGCCTGTGCGTGATGGCCGGTCAACGAAAGCGCAGGGCCAGGTTTGGGCGAATGCTTCTGCTGATGGCGATGATGGCGGGAGGGACGTTGCTGCTGACCGGTTGCAACGGCGGATTCGCGGGATCGTCGCAGAGCTTCCCCATTACCGTCACGGGCACCAGCGGAACCCAGCATGTTTCCACTACCTTCACCCTCATTGTGAAGTGAGGCGGACAGTCATCCTCAAATACCTGAGGCGCACACACTACGACGCAGTACGTGGCAGACGAGGACAAATCAAGATGCGTAATTTGATTCGATATCCGATCCGATATTCAATCCGATATTTAGTGCGATGGATGACCGGGCTCGTGGTCGCCCTGGGATATTGCTTCCTGGCCGGGGCGCCGGCGTCCGCCCAGGGCGCGCCGGTCGCGGAACTCGGCGTGGACTACAACTACGTTCGCGCCAACGCTCCGCCGGAGGGATGCGGATGTTTTTCGCATGCATGGCGCGAACGCATGGTTCGCCTATAACTTCACCCACTCCGTCGCCGTGGTGGCGGAAGTTGCAAGCCAGCGGGCGTCCGACATAAGCGGCTCGGGCGAAGACCTGACCCTCACCTCTTACTTATTCGGGCCGCGCTTTAGTTGGCACCGGTCCGGGCATTTTGTACCCTTCGGCCAGGTCCTGCTGGGCGGGGCGCATGCCAGTGGAAGCTTCGCTTCGGACAGTTCTGGATTTGCCGGCTCATCCAACGCCTTCGCCTTGATCGCGGGCGGCGGGCTGGACATCGCCTTGACCCGGCATTTTGCCATCCGCGCCTTCGAAGCGGATTATTACCGCACGCAGTTCGCCAACGGCTTTAACGACCGCCAGAACAATCTGCGCATCAGTGCCGGTGTAATTTTCCGCTTCCCTTAAGAATGATCGGATCGCCAATCTTTCCAGCTCGACGGGGCGGCTGGTTCGCCCTTTTGTGCCTGCCGAGACCCGGAATTGAAGGGTAGGGCACTCTCCAATTTCTAGTTGAGCAGAAGAGCTTGTGCCATCCGTCCCGCCCCCCCCTCGAATTACGCGACCCAGTAAGAGTTCCTGCATCTAATTCCCATTTGGTATTCGTGGGCTAGAATTACCTTCACTATCTGACAGCGAATTATTTTGACGGTGAATCATGGCGAAACCGATCTTGTTGAGTGTGGATGACGACTCCGACGTTCTGCGGTCGATCGAGCGCGATCTGCGTTCGAAGTACGGGGCCGAATACCGGGTGATTGGGAGCGATTCTCCGGAGGGGGCGCTCGACCTGCTGAAGCAGCTGAAGGTGCGGAACGACAGCGTTGCGCTGCTGCTGGCCGACCAGCGCATGCCCCGCATGGACGGCGTGGAATTCCTGCAGCAAGGAATGAAGATCTTTCCCAAGGCCAAGCGGGCATTGCTGACCGCCTACGCCGACATGAACGCTGCCATCAGCGCCATCAATCAGGCCAACATCAATTATTTTTTCCTGAAGCCGTGGGATCCTCCGGCGGAACATCTTGTATCCGCAACTGGATGACCTGCTGGATGACTGGCAGGCGTCGTACCATCCCGCCTTCGAAGGGATTCGGGTACTGGGCACGCGCTGGTCGCCGCGGTCGTATGACTTGCGGGACTTTCTGGCGCGAAACCGTGTTCCGTACCAGTGGATCGATGTGGAAATTTCCGGCAACGATCCGGAAACCAAGCGACTGCTGGAGGCGCTTGGTCCTGAGGCGGCCAACCTTCCGGTTGTTCTTTTCCCCGATGGAACCAAACTTTTGGAGAGCCTTCCGGCAGACGTGGCCAAGAAGGTGGGATTGCGGACGCGGGCGCAGACCAACTTTTACGATCTGGCGATCGTGGGCGGAGGGCCGGCGGGGCTGGCGGCCGCGGTCTATGGCGCATCGGAGGGTTTGAAGACGGTGATGATCGAGCGCGAAGCGCCCGGGGGGCAGGCGGGCATGAGTTCGCGCATCGAAAATTATCTGGGATTTCCCTCGGGACTCAGCGGCAGCGATCTGGCGCGGCGCGCGGTGGCGCAGGCCCAGCGTTTTGGAGTGGAGATACTGTCGCCGGTGGAAGTCGTCGGCGTCCGCACGGAAGGTTCCTACCGGATCATCAAGCTGGCGGACGGGAGCGAAATCTCCTGCCACGCATTGATGATCTCGACCGGAGTGCAGTGGCGCAAGCTGGAAGCGGAGGGCATCGCGCGATTGCAGGGAGCGGGAATTTACTACGGCGGGGGCGCGACCGAAGCGATGTCGTGCAAGGGCGAGATTGTGTACGTGGTGGGAGGCGCGAATTCGGCGGGCCAGGCCGCGATGAATTTTGCCAAGTATGCGGACCGGGTGGTCATCCTGGTGCGCGGGGATTCTCTGGCCAGCACCATGTCGCAGTATCTGATCGACCAGATCAAAGAGACGCCGAACATTCAGATTTGGGCGCATGCCAGCGTGGTCGAGTCCCACGGCGAAACTCATCTGGAGGAAATTTCCGTTCTTTGTTCAGATACGGGCAAGATCGAACGGGTGCCGGCCACCTCGATGTTCATCTTTATCGGGGCGCTGCCGCGGACCGACTGGCTTGGCGATCTGGTGGAGCGGGATGAGCGCGGTTTCATTCTTACCGGTCCCGATCTCATACGAGACGGGCAACACCCCAAGGGCTGGGCGCTGGAGCGCGATCCCTTCCTGCTGGAAACGAATGTGCCGGGCATTTTTGCCGTGGGCGACGTGCGGCATGGATCGGTGAAGCGCGTGGCTTCCGGCGTGGGCGAGGGATCGGTGGCGGTGCAGTTCATTCATCAGTATTTGAGCAAGGTGTAAGAGCCAGAATAGATCACAATGATCGAAAAATCGGATTTGTTGCGCGTCCCGACGTTTGAAGGTCTGCCCGACGATCAGCTGGACTGGTTCATCAGCCAGTCCGAGGAGATACGGCTCAAGGCGGGAGATACGTTTTTACAGCAGGGCAACTCCGGCGGTCTCGATGATTGTGGTTCTTGAAGGGCAGCAACAGATGCGAGGCGCGCTGGGTGGTGAAGCCGTTACCTTTCCCGCTGGAGCCGGGCGATATCACCGGGCTGCTGCCCTTCTCGCGCATGAAAGTGGCAGTGATGACCGGCCGGGCGGTCACGCGATGGCCGCATCCTGAAATTCCCTTCGGCGAAATTTCCGGAACTGGTACAGAAAATGCCGGAACTGGCCCAGCGGCTGGTGGGCCTGATGTCGGACAGGATCCGCGAGGTCACGCGGATGGAGCAACAGCAGGACCGGTTGGCAGCGCTGGGGAAACTTTCGGCCGGGCTGGCGCATGAACTGAACAATCCCGCTTCGGCCGCCAAACGCGCCACCAGTTTGTTGCGCGACGCGCTGCACCGGATCAAAGACGCAGCCCAGGAGTTGGGCAGGCACGACCTCACGGCGGTCCAGAAATCGGAAATCGAAAAGCTGGAAGCATCGTTCCTGCAGTCGAACGAGACGCCGCTCGATACGCTGGCGATCAGCGATCTGGAAGATCAGATTGATTCCTTGCTGCGCAGTCACGGGCAGAACTGACTTATGGCAACTGGCAGCCGATCTGGCGCGAAGGGGTGTCAAGCCGGCAGCGCTGGAGTCGCTGTTCGCGACCCTCGACGCAGACATTGCCCGGGCGGCGCTGGTGCGCATCGCGGCGTCGGTGGAGATTGCGAACCTGCTGAACGAGATTGAGAGCAGCACGCCGCGGATCTCCGACCTGGTGCAGGCCATCAAGGAATACACCTACATGGACCAGGCCAAAGCGCAGAACGTCGATATCGTGAAGGGCCTGGAGAACACGCTGACCATCATGAACCACAAGCTCAAGCGGGGAGTGACAGTGCAACGCGAGTACCAGAAAATTCCCCTGCTGGTGAATTCATTCGGGAGTGAGCTGAACCAGGTCTGGACCAACATCATCGACAACGCGATTGATGCAATGGGCGGAAAGGGCGAACTGAGAGTGCGGACCTATCGCGTGACGATTGCGTGGTGGTAGAGATCGGCGACAATGGTCCGGGAATTTCACCGGAGGTGCAAGCCCACATGTTCGAGCCTTTCTTCACCACCAAGGGGGTGGGAGAGGGAACCGGCCTGGGCCTGGATACAGTGCAGCGGATTGTGAAGAAACACCGAGGGACGATTTACGTCGATTCGAAGCCCGGAGACACCCGGTTCCAGATATTTCTTCCGTTGGTTGAAGAATCCGTTGTTGCTCCCTCCGGCGTTCAAACCCCGTGAGTGGGACCGACCTCGCGCAGGTAAGGAACTCATCGAGCTGACGTTCGGGTGACTTGCCGGTCTTCTCTGCCGGTTTTGGCTTCTGCTTCAGTTCTTTTTTCTTCAGGCCTTGCTCCTTCAGGCGCAGTTTCTTCAGCCTCTGCTTCTTTACCCGTTGCTTTCCAGATTTGGCCATGGCGATATTTTGAATGGAGTGCAATTTCCTGGCAAACGGCGGGTACGTTTCTGAAGTGCAGGAACCACCGGAATTCGCGTCGCTCCCCGGAGTCTGCTAGCCTGATTTCACGAGATTCCGCACGGCTCCCAATACTGCCATGAAGCGACCCCGTAAAGAGAAGTCGGAGGCGAGCAAGCAGGCGATCGAAACCGCGCTCCGCGCTTGCCTGATTGCGAAGGATGCCGCCTTCAATGCGCTGGATTACATTGAGACGGGTTCACGCATCGCCTTTCTGGCGGTGCGACAGTGCGAGAAGGAACTGGACCAGATCGAGCGGCAAGTGGATGACGCCACGCCCGCCGCGGTCACGCAGGTGCCCGAGGCCGAGGCGCGCGAACTGTTGGCCTGCCTGAAGTTCACGATTGACCTGGAACGGGTTGGCGATCTGATCTGGTCCGTGGTGGAACGAATTCACGATTTGCCGGCGCCGCTGAACGCGAAAGAATCCGCATTCCTGATCAAGATGGCGCAGGTTTTGCAGGAAATGCTGGCGCGAGTTCATCAGGGATTCGTGAGCCGTGATCTTGGGCTGGCAGAATCGGTCATCAAGATGGATTACGACATGGACCAAGTCTGCCATTCGGTCTTCCGGCAGTATCTGGAAAAGGGAGCCGGCCACCGAAGCTATGAAGTGACCAACCTGCTGTTCATGGCGCAGGCATTTGAACGCGCCGGCGATCACACCAAGAACCTGGCAGAAGAAGTGTTCCACCTGGTTGAAGGGCACAGCGTGCGACACATCAAGAAGTCTCGCCAGGGGTAGATCAGTGAGCCGGCAAAGGTAAATCCCAGAATAGACGGTGGCCGAAACCGCTTCCCGTGGCAGGAAACTGGTACGGGTGGCGCGAGCGCCGTTCCCGCAGGCTGGGATGTTTTTGCTAAGATCAGTCTCCGAGGGGGATTCATGGCAAACCTGAAGGGACTGAAGTCAATCGTCTCGCAGTTGAGAGTGGAACGAACGGGCCTGGTCAACCAACTGAGGCATGTTGACGCAGCACTTTCTGTTCTAGGCAAACTGGATAACGGAGCATCCTACACCAAGCCGCGGCGGCGAAGGCTCTCTGTGGCCGCGCGTAAAAAGATCGCAGCGGCTCAGAGAGCGCGCTGGGCTCGAGTACGGCAGCTGAAGAAGACAGCAGCGTAGAAACCGATTTGAGGGTTTCAACCTCACGACCCGCCGGAATATGGCGGGTTTTGTGTTGCTGCCGCAACCGCGAAAGGAGCTGGGTGTGATGAACTCCACCCCGACATTTTTTGTGGCGCTGGGCATCGGATTGGTGACCGGCTTGCGCTCGATGACTGGCCCAGCGCTGGTATGCTGGGCGGCGCATCTGGGCTGGCTTGAGCTCGACGGCACGCGCCTGGGTTTCATGGAATCCACGGCCGCCACCTACGGTTTTTCCGCGCTGGCTCTGGGCGAACTGATTGCAGACAAGTTGCCCTTCATCCCTGACCGCACCGCACCCGGGCCTCTATTCGGACGCCTGGTCCTGGGTGCACTTTCGGGCGCGGCGCTCTGTATGGCAGCTGGTCACTCCGCCTCCGCCGGTGCGATCCTCGGAGGAGCGGGCGGAGTCATAGGAGCGTTCGCGGGATATCGAGTGCGCGCGAGCCTGGTCGAAAAGTTGCGTGGGCCAGACTGGGTGATCGCCCTGCTCGAGGATATCGTCGCGATTGGCGGCGGCCTCTTTCTGGTCTCGCGCCTTTGAGCCCTCGTCACCTGGAATTCGGGCCGGTCTAATGACGAGGCGCGGCAGAAGCCGTCGTGCCGGGCCATACCGGACTCAAGGTGATGCGAATCACGTCCATGAGTTCATTGTTGTCGGCGGGTTTTTGCAGGAACGCTGCGGCCCCGGCCTTCAAGGTGCGCTCCCGGTTGTTCTGGGGATCGCGCGCGGTCAGGACGATGACCGGAATCGAAGCAAGCTGGGCGCTCTGCTGCAGGCGATCGAGCACGATGAAACCATCTCCGGCGGGCAGCCCGATATCGAGAATGATCAGGTCGGGGCGCTCTTTCTGGGCCATGGCGATGGCCGAGAATCCGTCGGTGGCATAGGCCGTGTCGAAGTGGTTGGCGCGCAAGCGCAGGTTCAGACCCCGTCTCAGGTCGGGATCATCGTCAACGATCAGGATTTTGGCTTTTTCCATGGTGCTTCTCCTTTAGTAAATCTGCGAATTCCTGGTTTCCGTTCAACTCGTATTTCTTTGTTCCATTCAGTTGGTGGAGGTCTGGTTCCTGCGCAACGTCGCCATGGTGATCTCAGTGATGCTATCGGCAACTTCCTGAACGAGCTTATCCACCGGTTCCTGGCGATCTGCGGCCGGAAGTTTCAGGGCCAGGGACGAGAGTTTGAAGGCGCAGTTGGTTCGCAGCCGCTCAGAGCGCTCCAGTTGCTCGCGCATTCGCTTTTCGACCACGATGGCTCCATGTTCGTCGGTCGGAGGCCACGACGACCAGGGTTTCGCCCTGTCCGGTATGGCCGAGAGCGGGAAGGATGGCGTCTTTGTCGCCGAGAATGCAAGGCTCAAGAATCTGCAGGCAATGCTGGCGGATGTCTTCCCAGTTGCCGGCAAAGGGGTTGAGCAGCGGGGTGAGCTCCACCGTGATCAGGGAAAGGGAATCTCGCAGGCGGCCGCGGTGCGTAATGATCGGAGACAGAAATTTTGCCAGCGAAAATAGAGGCAGGGTGAAAATGAAGGTGCTGCCGTGGGACAGCTGGCTTTCCACCCACATCTGTCCGCCCTGCAGCCGGACCAGTTCTTTCGAGATATACAGTCCGAGGCCCAGGCCCTTGCGGCTGTCGTCGATCGAATTGGGGTCCTGGTAGAGGCGTTCAAAAATCAGGGTCTTGGCTTCCGGGCTGATGCCGCGGCCGGTATCGGCGACGGAGATGTGGACGAAATCGGGATCGTCCTCCATCAGGCAGGCCTTGACCATGACCGATCCATCGGCGGGCGGTGAACTTGATGGCATTGTCGATGAGATTGGTGAGCACCTGCAGCACCCGGTTGGGATCGGCGTAGACGAATGGAATCCTGATGTCGAGTCCGGCTTCGAGACCGATTCCCTTGGCCTGGGCCGTGCCCTGCAGCATGGCCACCGCCTGCCGGATCACATCGCCGATGACGATGCAGTGCGGCTCGATCGAAATCTTTCCCGACTCGGCCCGGGTGGCCTCCAGCAGGTCGGTGATCATGGCCCGCAACTGGTTCACGCTGCGGAACACGGTTTCCAGATGCTCGCGCTGCTCGGGAATGCAACTTGCCCGCCAGGCCATCGAGCATGAGCGAGACGAACTGGTGAATGCAGGTCAGCGGAGTGCGCAACTCGTGCGAAACGTGAGAAAGAAATTCGTTCTTGAACTGCAGCTGCTGGCGGCGGCTCATATCGAGCGAAGTCAGCAGGGCCTGGCGCTCGATGGCATAGCGCATGGCACGCGCCAGTTGTTTGCTGTCGAAATCTTCCTTTGACCAGGTAGTCCTGCACTCCCTGATGGACCGCGCTGGCCGCGAGTTCTTCGTCGTCCAGCCCGGACAGCACGACGATGGGCACGCCGGGCGTCTGCCGAGCACGGTGCGGTAGGTGTCCGCGCCGTGGCTGTCGGGCAGGTTGAGGTCGAGCAGCACCATGGCCGGAGGAGCGACGATCATCGAAGCCAGCCCGGTGGAAAGCCGGGTGACGCAGGAGACGGCGACATCGGAGTGGGCCTCCACCAGGCGCAGGCGAACCAGGTCGGCGTCTCCAGGGTTGTCCTCGATCAGCAATACGTGGGTGGAGCCGTTATTCATTGTTCCTCCTCGCGGGGCAGGCACGCGCATCCGATCCAGAAATCTTTCAGCAGCTTCACCGTCGAAACCCAATCGGCCAGGGTGGGCGGTTTGCTGACATAGCTGTTGGCGCCCAGTTCGTAGCTGCGCTCGATGTCTTTTGCGGCTTGCGACGTGCTGAAGATCACGACCGGGATGCGGCGCAGGGCGGGGTCGGATTTCATATCGGCCAGGACCGCACGTCCATCCTTGCGGGGCAAGTTCAGGTCGAGCAGCACCAGGTGGGGACGGGTGGACGCAGCGTATTTTCCCTGGCGGCGAAGATAAGCCATGGCCTCGGCCCCGTCGTTGACCGTGCTGACGTGGCTCGGCCATGCGCTTCGGGCCAGGGCGTCGATGGTCAAGTCCAGGTCGGCGGGATTGTCATCCACCAGCAGAATTTCAGACGATGTCGGCATCATGCCGTGTCCTGTCTTCCGGGAAAGTTTCGGGCCGGCAGGGTGAAGTTGAAGACGGTGCCGCCGCCTTCGTGGGGCATGGCCTGGATCCTGCCTCCGTGGCGTTCGACGATCTTCTTGCAGATCGCCAGCCCGATGCCGTTGCCGGGATATTCGGTGCGGGTGTGCAGGCGGTTGAAAATGATGAACACGCTCTCGGCGTGCTCGGCGGATATGCCGATGCCGTTGTCGGCCACCGAGAACATCCACTCGCTGCCTTGTCTCTCGGCCTGAGATCTGAATGACGGGGGCCTGGGAGCCGCGAAACTTGATGGCGTTTCCGATCAGGTTCTGGAACACCTGTTGCAGCTGCGAACCGTTGGCCATCAGCCGGGGCAAAGGTCCATGCGTGACCAGGGCCGCTCTCGAGGATCGCGGCCCCCAGGTCGTCCATGGCCTGCTCCACGATTTGGTTGCAGTCCGTGCTGGTTAATGCGGTCTCCTGCCGTCCCACGCGGGAAAACGCCAGCAGGTCGTGGATCAGGCTCTGCATGCGCGCGGCGCCATCGACGGCGTATCGAATGTATTTGTCGGCCTGGTCGTCGAGTTTGCCGCGATAGCGTTCCGCCAGCAGCTGGGTATAGGCCGAGACCATGCGCAAAGGTTCCTGCAAGTCGTGCGAGGCCACGTAGGCGAACTGTTCCAGGTCGGCGTTGGAGCGAGCCAGCTCCTCGACCTTCTGGGCCAGCGATTCCTGTCCCCGTTTGCGCTCTTCGCGCGACTCCTTTGTCCTTCAAGCGCGCCGCGCAAGTGCCACCGACAACCGGGCCAGAGAATCTTTCAGCACATAGTCGGTGACGCCTTGCTTGATGCACTCCACCGCTGTAACCTCTCCCAGGGCACCCGACACCAGGATCAAGGGAATGTCCAGGCCTTCGTGACGCAGAATCTCCAGCGCTTCGGTCCCTCTCCACTGGCCCAGGTTGTAGTCGGCCAGCACCACATCCGGGCAATTCGTCCTTACCCGCTGCCGGAAGGCCTCGGCGGTCTCGACGACGTCGCCGATGATCTCGAATTCACCTCTTCCCAACTCGCGCAGAATCAGGTCGCGGTCGGCGGGATTGTCTTCGACCAGCAAGACCCGGAGAGAAGGCTTGGCGGCACTCAAGTTTTCGGCCTCGCGGACCATACCCGCGGCAATTCCGCTCATCGCGACCTCCGCCCCATGATTCTGTCTCTGCGCCGGCCATCGCACCGGCCATCTGCGCCGGCGGGGATGACGCTGAATACCTATGTTTCTTACCTATCGGCGGGGTCGCGGAGGGCTTTAACCGCAAGGCGGTGGGAATCTAACCGAAAAGGTGGCGTCGTCTTCCGTCCGGCGCGATGGGGCGGGCGAGACGCCCACCCGACAGCCGGCGCTATCTGCACCCGAGGGGCATGTCCCTTGGGTAAACGTCACCGCTCCAACTACTAAAGTGGAACCCGATCCTGCCGAAGAAAGCCAGAGTGGTCCTCGGTCCCGCCTACGGCAAGGGGGGAAAGCGGGACCAGCCGAGGAGAATCTGTGCATATTGCGGGGACGACTATCGACCAAGGGGTCGAGTCTATAGTCTCGAAGATCGGACGAGCCAGCGGCGTAAGGAGCCGGCTCGGGTCGTGGGTAGTCTTTTTTCTTGCGATCTTCTCTCTTGCGAGCGGTCTTGCCAGCTGTCCGTTGCAGGCGCAGGTGAAAGCGGACGACTTGACCAGCCTGAGCCTGGAAGACCTGATGAACACCAAGGTGACCTCGGTGTCCAAGACCGAGCAGAAAATATCGCGCACAGCGTCCGCGATCTTTGTCATTACTTCAGCCGACATCGCGCGTTCTGGCGCCACCAACATTCCCGATCTGCTGCGCATGGTTCCCGGAGTGGATGTCGCGCAGATTGACGCCAACACCTGGGCCATTACTGCACGCGGTCTCAACGGACGCTTCAGCAACGAACTCCTGGTGCTGTTAGACGGGCGAACGGTGTACACACCGAGTTTCGGCGGTGTTTTCTGGGACGTTTTCGATCTTCCTCTTGAGGATATTGAACGCATTGAAGTGATACGCGGCCCAGGAGGAACTATCTGGGGAGCGAACGCGGTCAACGGAGTGGTCAACATCATCACGAAAAGAGCCGCGGAAACCAGGGGCGGCATGGTGGTGGCTGGAGGCGGCAATCTGAACCAGGGATTTGGCACCACGCAGTACGGGGGCGGGCTGGGCGCCCGCACCGACTACAGAGTTTTTGCCAAATACTTTAATCAAGATCATCTGCCGGGTGCGGACGGCGGCAGCGGTGCCGATGGCTGGCACTTGCTGCGGACGGGATTTCGGATGGACAGCCGCCTTTCGACCAAGGACCAAATCACGGTCGAAGGCGACATGTATACAGGGCAGGAGGGCGTTCCCACGTCATTCCTCCCCTCCGTTACCTCGCCTGGAAAGAATCTTGATACTGAAGCTTCCTTGTCCGGGGGCTATTTGCATTCCGTCTGGGACCATGCTTTTTCGTCGCGGTCGGGCACATCGCTGCAGCTTTCGTTCGATCGATACAAGCGTAATGACTTTCTCCGGGGGCAACTCGGAGCCTTCGATCTCGAATTTGCGCACCACTTCGCGTGGGGCAGCACGCCAGGAAGTCGTCTGGGGAGCGAGTTACAGCAACACAGATTCGGACACGAACGGAGATCTGACACTCTCGTTCAATCCGGCAGACGTCAACATGCAGTTATTCAGCGTGTTCATCCAGGACGAAATCGCTCTGGTTCCTGACCAGCTCTACCTGACCGTCGGCAGCAAGCTGGAACATAACTACTACACCGGATTCAATGCTTTACCGAGTGCGCGCGTGGCGTGGACACCCAGCACTCGCCACATGTTCTGGGCAGCGGTATCGCGGGCCGAACGAACACCCGCGGAAACTGACAGAGCCATCCGCGTAAATTTCGGCGGCTTTCAGAGTCCGGGGGAAGCGCCGACACTATTCGCGCTGGTGGGCAATCCCCACTTCCTGAATGAAGGGATGATCGCGTACGAAGCCGGTTACCGGAATACGCTTCTCAGTGCACTCTCGCTCGACGTGGCGACGTATTACAACGACTACAACCACCAGCAAACGACGGAACCAGCCGCCGCTTTCTTCGAGAACTCGCCCGCGCCTCCCCACCTTGTGGTGCCCGTCTACATTCCAGAACCTGATGCACGGAGAGGCGCACGGGATCGCAGGTCTCGGCGAACTGGAAGGTTACCGATCGCTGGACGCTCAGCCCGGGTTATGCCTTCGAGAAGATCCATTGCACCTCGATCCGCGCAGCCGGGATGCAGAGACCGTCGGGAGGTGGAGGGCAGCACCCCGGCGCACAGCGCACAACTGCGATCTCACGTGGAGCTGGGGCGTGGAATCGAGTGGGACGTTTCCGGTTATTTCGTGGACCGACTGAAGACCGGGATTCCGTCCTACACCCGGCTCGACACCGGACTGACCTGGCGATGGACGGAAGCGCTCTCGATGAGCGTGGTGGGACAGAACCTGATAAAGGACCGGCGCCTGGAATTTGTGGACGATAGCGGAAGCGTGAGGTCCACGCTGATCAAGCGCAGCGTTTACGCCAAATTTACCTGGCAATTCTGAAACAGGACTCGAAAATTGGACGACTCTGACAATGCGCTTGAAGGTTTCGATTCGAAGACGGCCCTGCCGTGCTGCGGTCCCGGAAAATACTGGACGTTGGCCTGATTGCGCTGGTCTTCTGTTCCGCGGTGGCGGCGCAGGCGCAGACGGCGACCGAGTATCAGGTCAAAGCGGCATTTCTGTTCAATTTCGCGAAGTTCGTGGAGTGGCCGGCCGACGCGTTTCGGAGCGACGACGCCCCGCTGCAAATTTGCGTGCTGGGGCAAGATCCCTTTGACCCTGATTTGAGCAGGCGATTGAAGAGAAGACGGTGAACGGCCACCGGCTACGAAATTATTCATCCTTCCGGCCTGCCGCAGGCGAAAGCGTGTCAGATCATATTCGTGGCGGCTTCGGAAGGGCCGCACCTGCGCGAGATCCTGCGCGGCCTGAAGAGGAACCGGCGTTCTCACGGTGGGCGATGCCGCCGGTTTCGCCCGCATGGGCGGGATCATCAACTTTGTCCTCGACGACAGCCGGGTGCGTTTTGAAATCAATCTGCAAGCCGCGGACCGGGCCCACCTGAAGCTCAGCGCGCGGCTATTGACCGTGGCCAAGCTGATCGTGGCGGACGATGGAGCGGTGAACTAGATGGGCGCCTTGCGCGACATGTCGATCGGGCGGAAGCTGACCGCGATCATCCTGTCGATCACGGCGATCACCTTGCTGCTGGCTTGCGGGGTGATGATCAGCTACGACATGATCATGAACCGGCGGGCGATGGTGACCGACGCCTCGACGCTGGCCGACATGGTGGCGGACAACAGCACGGCCGCGCTTACGTTCCATGACGTGCAGGCGGCGCAGGAGGTCCTGCGATCCCTGCGCACCCAGCCTCACATCACGGCGGCTGGCCTGTTCGGAGGACGGGAAGCTGTTTGCCGCGTACGTCCGCGACCGGAAAGATTCGGAACTGTCGCCCCCGCGGCTGCGACCAGGGCGGAACTTTTTTGAAGCGGGTCACCTCCTGGTATTTCGCCCCGTCCGGCTGGCGGCGGACTCGATCGGCACGGTTTACCTGGAGTCGGATTTCTCCGAAGTGAACGCGCGACTGCCGACTTACCCGTGCGTGATCGCGCTGGCGTTGTTGATTTCCTCGATCGTCGCCTTTCCGCTGGCGGCACGACTGCAAGGACTGGTTTCCGGGCCGATCCTCGAACTGGCGCAGACTGCGAGACGCGTCTCCCTGGAGCGCAACTATGCCCTACGCTGTCCGGTCACCAGTCACGATGAAGTCGGCCGGCTGATTGCCGGAGTGAACGATATGCTGGCCCAAATCGAACAACAGGACCTGGAACTGCAGCGCCACCGCGGGAACCTGGAGGAGGAGGTGGCTCGCCGCACCGCCGAACTGCAGAACGCGAATGTACACTTGGCCGCCGCCAAAGATGTGGCCGAGGCTGCCAGTCGCGCCAAGGGCGAGTTTCTGGCCAACATGAGTCATGAAATTCGCACTCCGATCAACGGAATCCTGGGCATGACGGAACTTGCGCTGGATACGCAGCTGAGCCCAGGAACAGCGGGAATACCTTCTCGCTGGTGCGGTCTTCGGGCGAGTCGCTGCTAAGCATCATCAACGACATTCTGGATTTCTCGAAAGTGGAATCAGGAAAGCTGGAGCTGGAGCAAATCGCTTTCAACCTCTACACCTGCGTGGGCGAAACCATGAAGACGCTGGCGGTGCGGGCCCACGAAAAGGGCCTGGAACTGGCTTACGAGATCGGCGCGGACGTGCCTCCGCAACTGCTCGGCGATCCCGGCCGGCTGCGCCAGATCCTGGTAAACCTGGTCGGCAATGCCATCAAATTTACCGACCAGGGAGAAGTGCTGGTCGAAGTTACGCAAGAAGTCTGAGCACCACGACAAGGTGGAGCTCCATTTCAAGGTGCAGGACACGGGAATCGGAATTCCTCCGGAGAAACACAGGCTGCTCTTTCAGGCCTTTTCGCAGGCCGACAACAGCACCACGCGGAAATATGGCGGCACGGGTCTTGGCCTGGCAATTTCCGCCAGCCTGGTTGAACTTGATGAGCGGAAAGATATGGCTGGAAAGCAGCGAAGGCAAAGGAAGCACATTTCACTTCACGGCGTGCTTTGCCGTAGGCGGCGAAGCGTCATTCCGTCCCGCGCTCCCGCCCTGCGCCGAACTGCAAGATCTCCCCGTGCTGGTGGTGGACGACAACGAAACCAATCGACGGATCCTCTGCGAGATGACGGCGCGTGGGGAATGAAACCATGCGCGGCGGACCTCGGGGGTGGCTGCGCTGGCGGCCTGAGCGGCGCAACAAAAAGGAGATCTTTTCCGGTCGTTCTGATCGACGGCAAATGCCGGTCATGGACGGATTTGAGCTGGCGGAAAAAATTCAGCGACAGTCCAGCACTGGCAGTCGCAAATATCCTGATGCTGACTTCGGGCGGACAACCCGGTGAGGCGAATCGCTGCAAGCAATTGGGGATCTCGGCTTACCTGCTCAAGCCGGTGCTGAAAGCCGACCTGCTGCGCCATCCGTGCTGGCAGCGTCACAGCGACAACGGAAACCGGAAAATCCAGCGCCTGGTGACGCGCCACACCCTGCGCGAATCAGCCCGCAAACTTCAGAATCTGGTGGCCGAAGACAACCCCGTCAACCAGGCGGTCATCCTTCGCGTGCTGCAAAAAATGGGGCACACTCCCGTGCTGGCGCACAACGGCAAAGAAGCGTTGGAGCTGGCTTCGGCAGAAACATTCGATCTGGTTTTCATGGATGTTCAAATGCCCGAGATGGATGGCCTTGCGGCGACCGCCGCGATCCGCGAAGCGAGAAAAAAGCAGCGGCACTCACCTGCCCATCTTCGCGATGACAGCGCACGCCATGAAGGGCGACCGCGAACGTTGTCTGGACGCCGGCATGGATGGCTACATCACTAAACCGATGCGCTTTAGCGATATTGAGCAGACCCTGGCAGGCTCGCCGAGGACGCCAGCCATGCCGGTCCGTCGGCCAGACTCATCCTGGAACCGGGCCGAAGCTCTCGATCGCATTGGGGCGATGAAGATCTGCTCCGGGACCTGTGTCACATTTTTCTGGAGGAGTCTCCGAAGTTGCTGCAGAAACTGCAGCAGGCGGTGGCGGCGGCGACGCGGAGGCGTTGATGCGGGCGGCTCACAGCCTCAAGGGCGAAGTCGGCTACCTGGGCGCGGACGGAACCTCGCGCGCTGCCCGGCAGCTGGAAGAAATGGGGCACGGAAACAACCTCTCCCGGGCCAGCGAAACGCTCGCAGCGCTGGAGCGGGAAGTGGCGAGTCTCCATCTTGACCTGAAAGAACCGGCAGGAGTGGTGCGATGAGCAGATCTGAGCTCCTCACGAAAATGCCAAGCCCGCGGTCGAGGCGGCTTCGCCTCAATACCGTGTTGATCGCGGAAGATGATCCGATTTTTCGGCGCATTCTGGAGAGCTGGTTCAGAGGTGGAACTACCGCGTCACCGCGGTGGAAAACGGACTGGATGCGTGGGAAGCCCTGCAACAAGACGACGCTCCCCAATTGGCGATCCTCGATTGGATGATGCCCGGCATGGACGGAATCGAACTCTGCCGCAAAATTCGTAGCCGCGACGCAAGGTACCTATCTCTACGCTCTGCTGCTGACCGCCAAAGACAACAAACAGGACGTGGTCGCAGGCCTGGACGCGGGTGCGGATGACTACCTGACCAAGCCGTTTGACGTAGACGAATTGCGCGCCCGAGTATGGGCGGGCAAGCGCATCCTCGATCTGCAGGCGGCCTTGATCCGGGCGCGCATGACTTGCAGTTTGCAGCTGCTCACGATCCGCTCACCGGGCTTTGGAATCGTGGCGCAATCCTCGATTTGCTGAAAAGAGAATTCCAGCGCAACGCGCGCCCGGCGATCCCTGGGCGTGATCATGGCGGACATCGACTACTTCAAGAAAATCAATGACACCACGGCCACCTGGTGGGCGATGCCGTGCTGCGAGAGGTCACACACCGTGCCGCCGCGGTCCGAGGCTATGACGACGTCGGTCGCTACGGCGGAGAGGAGTTCCTGGTCGTCGTGCCCGGGCTGCGATGCCGTGGGTCTGGTGATCAGCGCGGAAAGACTGCGTCCCAACGTCGCCGATTGCCAGTTGATACCCGTGCCGGCCCATTCCCGTTACGCTCAGCCTCGGGCCCTCGCCGACGGCCCGGACGAAGGCGCACTGTCGGGCCCCGATGCGTTCCTGCACACTGCCGACGAAGCCCTCTACGCTGCCAAGGACCACGGGCGAAACCGGGTGGAAAGTGCCCCTGAGTTGGCGGGGCGGCGCCACGAGGAAGCGGACGAGACTGCTGAAATTTCCGCCGCGTCTGCGGTGCGCGTACATTGGTGGGTGGGTAACTGGCCCGACGTGCCATTCACAAAGAGTCTAGGGAACATTTAATTTCATTACCGAGCAGTTCTGGGGGAGGGCTGCCGGGCGTCCGCGGACTCGAAAGAGTCGGGACGCCCGTTAAATTTTCCCGCGACATTGCCAGCTTCCCGAAAAACCAGCCACGGATTTCACGGATTCTCACGGATCAAATCTCTTTTTGATTTTTCTTTGTTGGGTTATCCGTGTGATCCGTGTAAATCCGTGGCAGCGACTACTGAGTCGAAATGGTGAAGTTCACCGTAATACGAGCCTCGGTTTCGACCGCCTGACCGGACTGCAGATAGGGCCGGAAGCGCCATTGCTTGACCGCTTCCCGGGCGGCT
>CAWJBA010000014.1:0-122602 GCA_963841075.1 Terriglobia bacterium | reverse complement strand
TATCACGTGTCGATCAACCCAAAGTCTCAGCAGTTTCCGGCATAAGCACTTCCGTCGCCGTCTTCTTTTGGCTCGGCTGGCGCTCATCTTTGTTCTGGCGGCCCGCGGTGTGTTCGTCGCGGCGCCGGGAGCGCCGCCGCTCGCACTACGATCGGCCTTCTGGCGCCCCTCAGCTTGTTTCTCCTTGGATCGGACCATCCGGCCACTGCGGGAGTTTGTGCTTTCAGCTGACCTTCGTCTCATTGTAGGGATGCAGGCGTGGAGATGGGCAGGCCTCGGGTTTCGGAGTTTGTACGCCTACGGAGTCTTGCCTGGACTCTTCGCTTGGCCGGCGGGGCTGGGCGATATGGCGATCGGTGTGACCGCTCCACTGGTGCTGGCTAGTTCCTGCGCGTCCCAATTTTGCCGCGAGCAGGAGTTTCGTGGCCTGGAACCTTTCGGGCATTCTGGACCTCACCGTGGCCGTGAGTATCGGGGCCCTCGTTCCGCTGCTTGCTCCCAATTATTATGGAGCTGTCACGACGGCTCCAATGTCACGCCTGCCGCTGGTGCTGATTCCGGTATACCTGGTGCCGACTTCTCCGATGCTGCACTTGACTGCGCTGTTTCAGGCGCGACGTCTCGGCAGATAAGCCTGTACGAAGTCCGCGTCTCGCGGGTATTTGATGGCGGGCCCACTCAAGCCCGGTTTTGGCTTGAGCGGGGCAGTTCTACAGCTGGACAGCTTTCTCCTGCCGCTCCTGGTGTTTTCGTCTCATCCATTCCGACTCGACCCTCCACGGCCCGAATGGCCTGCTGACCTCACATCGGCAGGTCCCTGTCTCGGAATGACAGATTGAAGGGTGCTGAATCCCCACTCGAAGGCGGGCGGCCCACCCTTTCTTAAATCTGGCACATTCTGAGGTTGCCCCACCCTTGCGCTCTTTGCAAGGGTGGGAGATGACGAGCTGGCCCCGTTCTTGTCGATGAAAAGCCGCCGCCGAATCTGAAGTTCTGCAATCTGGAAAGGAACGCCGATCGGGATAGTCTTGCCGCGTCTCCTCACTCCCACCCTTGCATAAAGCGCAAGGGTGGGGCAGCCTCAGCCACCGCGCGCTTCAAGTGTTCGAGAAAATTGGTCGGGGCGAGAGGATTTGAACCTCCGACCCCCTGGTCCCGAAGAAACAACAGAAGCGCTATCTCATTGATTCGCTTAGCTTGGTTCTGCGTCACAGACCACGGTTTTAGAGGGTTTTCGGCAGATAATTGACCCAAATTGGACCCAAGTTTTTCGTAGGCACGGCAGTCGAGCGTGAATTCGGTTAAGTAGCCGCAGGTTGACCCTCGGTCAAGGGTTTGCCGAAACAGTGGAACTGGCTCGACTCAGGAATTTGGTCGAACACGCCGGCAACTTTCTTCATTGGCTCTAACCGACTACGGGGCCGCCCAGTTATACCACCACTGAAAATGCTTGAGCTCGCTCCTATAATTGCAACCCTGGCAATTTGGAGCAAGCGAGGATGATGGCGGAGTCGCAGTCGCAAATGGCGGGGGGCACGGTAGAGAGCCATGACGAAAGGCACCTTTGTCCGATGCTAGGCGCGACCACGGTTGTACTCCTGATTGCCGCGTGCAAGCTGGTGGTGCATTTGTATGCCGGACACAGGTATGGGTACTTGGGTGACGAGTTGTACTTCCTGGCCTGCAGCCGTCATCTCGCTTGGGGCTATGTCGATCAGCCGCCGCTGATCGCGATGATTGCCTGGGTGGTGCGACATACGCTGGGTCAGTCGCTGCTCGCGATCCGATTTTTGCCGGCGCTCGCGGGGGCGGTGGAGGTTGTGCTAACCGCGCTGATTGCGCGCGAACTCGGTGGGAGGCGCTTCGCTCAGTTACTTGCGGCGATTACCACGCTCACTGCGCCCGGCATTCTCGGGTCGGACAGCCTCTTCACGATGAATGCGTTCGAGCCACTATTCTGGATGACCTGCGCGTATCTCGTGATTCGCATCATCAAAACCGGAAATGAGAGGCTGTGGATTTGGTTCGGCGTGGTCGCGGGCATCGGTCTCGAGAACAAGTACTCGATGATGATCTTCGGCGCTGGGATTGTCCTCGGACTACTGCTCACGAAGCAACGGAAGCTGCTCGCGAATCGGTGGTTATGGATTGGTGGGGTGGTCGCGTTTGTGATTTTTGCCCCGAATCTCTGGTGGAATGTTCGGCACCACTTTCCATTTCTCGAATTGCAGGCCAACATTCGACGCAGCGGGCGGAACGTGCCGTTGGGCTTCTTCAGTTTCTTCGGTCAGGAAATTGGGTCGATGAATCCGTTGACCGCGCCCTTGTGGCTAGCAGGCCTATGGTTTTTCTTGTTGGCGGAGCAAGGGAAGAGATTTCGCGCGCTGGGCTGGGCGTGGGTGTTTACGGCGGGCGTGATTGTTACGATGAGTCCGCGCGTGTATTACCTCTATCCCGCCTTTCCGCTGGTGTTCGCCGCCGGCAGCGTCATGTATGAAATGTGGCTCGAGGCGCGGCAGCGAAGGTGGCGGCGAGTGGCCTACCCGGCACTGCTGATCGCGGCGGGCGCGATTCTTGCGCCGCTCGCCACGCCGGTGCTGCCGGTCGAAACGTACATTCGCTACACGCGCGCGTTGCACCTCTCGCCGCCTGCAAGTGAAACGCACAAGCTGGGCCCCTTGCCGCAGATTTATGCGTCCGAGTTTGGCTGGCCGGAAATGGTCGCGACGGTGGCGCGCGTTTACAACAGTTTGCCGCCGGATGTTCGAGCGAAGACGGCGAT
Organism: Terriglobia bacterium; assembly: GCA_963841075.1. Classification (GTDB taxonomy): domain Bacteria; phylum Acidobacteriota; class Terriglobia; order Terriglobales; family Acidobacteriaceae; genus JAIQFF01. The sequence goes on along the minus strand of CAWJBA010000014.1, from coordinate 119,820 downwards.
CTTTGTCCAGAACTATGGCCAAGCCGGCGCGATCGATCTCTTCGGGCCGAAATATGGATTGCCGTGGGCGATCAGCGGTCACCAAAGCTATTTCTTCTGGGGACCGCGCGATTACACGGGCGAAAGTATGATCGTCATGGGTGATAGCCAAGAGCGCCTCGAGCAAATGTTTGCGAGCGTGCAGAAGGTCGCGAGCGTGTACCACCCATACTCGATGCCGTACGAGCATGTCGACCTGTTCTATTGCCGAGGGCTCAAGCAGCCGTTGAAGGAATTTTGGCCGCAGGTGAAGATCTGGGACTGAAGAGGGGGCTGGCTCACCTTGATTTTTGCCTGCGCCGCCAAGAAGCGGCTGCCCCACGCTTCGCGGTTTTCGAAGCGTGGGCACCACAGACGATTGTACTAGGCGATTTCCCTTACCTTCATTTCCGCCTTCTGGAGTTCATTCACCAACACCACGCCGCGCTCTCCCTCCGCATAGTGGCGGAAGCTGCTCCAGTCCCACTGCCCAGGTTCCAGCACCAATCCGCGCTTCACCGGGTTGCGGTGCAAGTAGCGCAATTTCTCGATCCTCTTATTCTCGCTGAACACCACGAAGTCGTAAAAACGACGCTGCCAGATGTGACCTTCCTCCAGCGCTGTGCCCCACAAACTGCCTTGCCGCCGATCGGCCTGCGCCCGCATCCGCCGCAACAACCGCTGCGCAAATCCCTGTTTCAGAGCTTGCATCACAACCGATGGATCGCCGCGCTCCGGCTCGCTAAAAAGCAAGTGCACATGCTCGGGCATCACCACATAGCCCACGACCACAAAACGGTAGCGCCTTCGCACCCTCTCCATCACCTCAAGGAACAAGTCTCGATTCTGTCCGGAACCGAGCAGAGCACGTCGCCGCCAGCAACTGGTGGTGATAAAGTGCAGGTATCCGGCGCCGTAATAACGGCGGAGTCGGTTCGGCATTCGGAACAGCTATCACGGAGCCCGGCCGCGTGTATGTGACCAATGAACACGGCTGAGGTCCGTGGTGCCCACGCTTCGAAAACCGCGAAGCGTGGGGCAGCCGCTTCTTGGCGGCGCAGGCAAAAATCAAAGGTGAGCCAGCCCCCCTTGTCATTAGTCTGTCCTTGAGAAGTGCAACTATCAGGAGACCTGTTCAAGTTGAATTGGTCGGGGCGAGAGGATTTGAACCTCCGACCCCCTGGTCCCGAACCAGGTGCTCTACCAGGCTGAGCCACGCCCCGACTAGGTCGAATGAAGCGGAACCACGACGGCCGAAGGCACTCCAGGCCAAGCGTTTGATTCCGCTAAAAAGTATAGCACTCTACCGTAGTGGGCTTGCGCTCATATGGATGCCAAGGTCATCGGGACTTTTTCCTATAGAATGAAACTTCGCTTACAGTCCATTGATCCTTGATCCATTGATCCATGATCGCGCTTACCGCCACAACCTTGTTTACTCCCCTGGAGCGGATCGAACAGCCGTTGCTGCTGGTGGAAGATGGCAGCATCGTTGAAGTGACCTCGCGGACGCGGCGCGAAGTTCCGCAAAACTGCCGCACCGTGGATTTTGGCGACGGCATACTGGCGCCCGGGTTTGTCGACATCCACATTCACGGCGGCGCCGGGCACGATGTGATGGAAGCCACGGCCGACGCGCTGCCGCCGGTGGAGCGGCTTCTGGCGGCGCACGGCGTCACCAGCTATTTTCCCACGACCGTCACGGCGCCGCTGGATGCGACGCTTTCCGCTTTGACGCGGTTGGCGGACGCGATTGAAGCCGCTGACCGGACTCCGCCCGCCGCCGAGCCGGCAAAGAGCGGCCTGCGGGCGCGGCCGCTGGGAATTCATCTTGAAGGTCCATTCATCAGCCACAGCCGGCGCGGAGTTCATCCTCCGCAAAATCTGCTTGATTCCGTCACTGGCTGCGTTCGATCGCTTCTGGCAGGCGGCGCGCGGGCACATTCGCGTCATGACGATTGCGCCCGAATTGCCGGGCGCGCTCGAAGTCATTGCGGCGGCGGCGGCGCGCGGAGTTTGTGTGAGCCTGGGGCACTCCGATGCCGACCTCGGTGCGGCTCGCGCCGGTGTCGACGCCGGCGCCCGCCATGCCACCCACACATTTAACGCCATGCGGCCGCTGGAGCATCGCGATCCCGGAATTCTGGGTGAAGTGCTGACCGATTCGCGGCTTTCCGCCGACATCATCGCGGACGGAATTCATCTCGACCCCGTGATCGTGCAGTTATTCCTCAAAGCCAAAGGACCGGAGGCCGCGGTGCTGATCACCGACGCCACCGCCGCTACCGGCATGCCGGACGGCCGCTATCGCCTGGGCTCGCTCGAAGTGGAAGTAAAAGACGGCAGGTGCATGGCGGGAGGAAGATTGGCGGGCAGCGTCCTGACCATGGACCGGGCGGTTCGCAACGTCATGCAATTTGCGCAATGGGACTTGCAGCATGCGGTGCGGCTGGCTACGGTGAATCCGGCGCGGGTGGCGGGGGTGAAGAATGGCGGCTCGCTCCAGGCAGGCGCGCCGGCCGATCTTCTGGTATTGAGTCCGAGCGGCGAAGTAAGGGCCAGGATGATTCGCGGCGCGGGAATCTAGTCGCGCGATTCAAAGTAGCGCCGCCGTCCCGGCGGCTGTCCGGCGGGCGTCCCGCCCGCCGCCGAGGGCAAGATGCCCTCGGGACAGCCGGCGAGACGCCGGCGCTACGCGTCGAGTGCATTTTCTCAGGAGAAACGAATGGCTGACAAAGGGGGATTTCCCCATTACATGCTCAAGGAAATTTTCGAGCAGCCGCAGGGCTTGCGGGACACGATCGTGCCCCGGGTGTCGCTCGAGGAGGCGGTGGTGCGCCTCGACGACGTCCGCATCAGCACGGACGAGCTTCGCGCCCTGCGCCGGATCAACATCGTGGCCTCCGGCACCAGTCGGCACGCGGGCATGGCCGGGCAGTACATGATTCAGGACCTGGTCAACATTCCGGTGGATGTCGACTACGCCAGCGAATTCGAGTATCGCAATCCTCTGATCGGCCCCGGCGAACTCACCATCGTGATTACTCAATCCGGCGAAACCGCCGACACCACTGCCGCCCAGCGCGAAGCCAAGGCCAAAGGCTCGCGCACCATTGCCATCTCGAACGTGGTCGATTCGACCATCGCGCGCGAAGCGGATGGCGTGCTCTACACTCACGCCGGGCCCGAGATCAGCATCGCGTCGACGAAAGCATTTACCGCGCAGATGGCCGTGCTCTATTTGTTCGCGCTCTACCTGGGACAGGTGCGCGGCAAGTTTGCCAAGGAACAGCGGCGGCAGTACATTCGCGAACTGCTCGATCTGCCGGGCAAGATGGAAGACCTGCTGAAGTCGGCGCCCGCGGCCTGCCAGCAACTGGCCGACAAGTATTACAAGGTGCAGGATTTTCTGTTCATGGGCCGCGCCATTCATTATCCCGTGGCCATGGACGGCGCGCTCAAGCTCAAGGAAGTTTCCTACATCCACGCCGAGGGCTATCCCACCGGCGAAACCAAACACGGCCCCAATGCGATGATTGACGAGAATCTGCCGGTGGTAATCATCGCGACCTGCGACCGCGAAGATTCGGAATCCGTGCTGCGCTACGAGAAGAACCTGGCCAACATCCGGGGATTCAAGCAGCAGTCAGCGCGGGTGATTGCGATCGCATCCGAAGGCGATGAAGAACTTCCCCGCTTAGCCGACCACACTATCTTCGTTCCGCATGCGCCGGAGCTATTGCTGCCGCTTCTGGAAATTGTGCCGCTGCAGTTGTTCGCGTATTACATGACGGTGAAAAAAGGTCTGGATGTGGATCGGCCGCGCAACCTGGTGAAGTCGGTGACGCTGGAGTAGACTGTTGGGCATTCGCGCTGGTTTAGAAGGCCAGGGTAATTCGAACCACGTCTGGACCCTGTTAAATTCGCCTCATGTCGACCTTTGTCCTTGTCCATGGTGCATGGCAGTCGACCGGTACATGGGACCTGTTGACTCCCTTGCTGGAGAAACACGGCCATCGGGTGATCACTCCGATGCTCAGCGGGCTTGGCACGGACCAAAAGCGGCTGTCTCCCGACATCACGCTAACGCAACATATAGAAAACGTCACGCACGAGTTGTCGAGGTTACCCGATCCGGTGATCCTGGTAGGCCACAGCTACGCGGGCATGATCATCAGCGGCGTAGCCGAGAGAAATCCGACTCAGTTACGGCGCCTGGTTTTCCTGGATGGCTTTATTCCGGAAAATGGGCAAAGCGTGCTGGACTTGCTTCCGCCCGAGACGGGCGCCTATTTTCGCGAGGTCGCGCAAAAGCATGGAGATGGCTGGCGTTTGCCGGGCGGAGAGGGCCAACTTGATCTGTGGGGACTGAAGCCTGGCCCGGCGCGCGATTTCGTGCGCGCCAGGCTGTGCGATTTCAGCCTGCATTGCTTCGAAGAGCAGCTTCGTCTTCCGGCCAATCGGAAAGCCGGCATTCCAGCCACGTTCGTGGCTTGCGTTGCCGAAGGATATCCGGCGAGGCCGATCTTCGAGCCGTTTGCCGCAAAGGCTCGCGCTTCCGGCTGGGATATGGCCGAACTGAAGACTGGTCACGGCTGCCAGGTCGAACGTCCTGAAGAGGTCGCGAACATTTTGCTGGCGGCCGCGGAGTCGCAATGAGGTGTCCACTTTCGGCGTCGGCATGGATTTCAAGGGGGGACTGATGCCCGTAAAACAGGGGAGTCTTGATCTCTTGCGGCATCCTGCCGCGCAGGCGCTGCTGCAATCGACGATTCCAGCCCGGTTGGCTTACGCCTGGACCGACGGTACGCCCAGGGTTATTCCCATCTGGTTCCATTGGAATGAACGGGAGTTCGTGCTGGCCACTCCTCCCAAGGCGCCCAAACTGAAAGCGCTCAGCAGGAACCCAAAAGTGGCGCTCACCATTGATGACAACAATTTTCCCCACAAGGTGCTGCTGGTACGGGGCACGGCGAGGCTGGAAACGGTGAACGGAATCGTTCCGGAATATGCGATGGCCGCCGAGCGCTATTTTGGAAGCCAACAAGGCAAGGCCTGGGTCGGGCAGCTCGGTTCAATGATTCAGACGATGGTGCGGATCACGATCACACCGGAGTGGGTAGGACTGCTCGACTTCCAGACCCGCTTCCCCAGCGCCCTGCCGCTGTGATCCGCGCGAGGCTTCGGCTGAGGTCGCGCGCCGGTCCTAGTTGGGCTTGCGGTGTTTGCTGTCGGAGAGATAGCGCAGCAGCGCCGTGTCCGACGCGGTCTTGAACTTTTCCAGGAATGAAGCTTCCGGGCTGAGCATCGCATCGGCGGAAACCTTCTGGCGAATGCTCTGCCGCAATCTCTCGCCCGACTCGGATTCGTTGGTCATGACCTGCATGTAGAACCAGAGAAAGTGGCGCATCTGGTCGAGAGACGACTTCAGCATCTGGAGCGCGTCCATCTCGGGCAGCTGGCTGAGGGCTTCCATGAGTTCGGGATCGCTGGGAGCTTCCATGGCGGCGCAGTTGAGCTGTCGTTGAATCGCGCGCAAGTCTTCGGTCACGCGCAGGATCCGTACGTGAATTTCGTCGAGGTAATCTTCTTTTCCCATGGGCCCCGGCTCGTTCGAGATAACGACAAGCTCACCATCTCATTCGCGCTCAACAGCGAACAGATGTCCCATGTGCATGCGCTTTCGTAATTCGTGCGGTTACTTTGGTCTGTAGAGTCATCAAACGCCCCAAATCTGCCGTCACGAGCGGGGTTTGGAGCACTGCTGTCATCCCGAGCGCAGTCTCTCATCGCGCTTGCGCGGTGAGAGCAAGTCGAGGGACCTGCTTTCGCCAGAACCTGGCGTGAACCTTCCGCGCCTGGACGGTGATGGTGCAGGCAACAGTAAGTCTCTTCGACTCCGCGCAGGATCGACAAGCGAATTCCGTCGCCTCCGCTCAAGATGACAGTTTTGAATTTGGTACGGGGATGCCAGCGCGGATTTCGGGCACCTCGACGATGCGCACTCCCTGGGCTGGAGTTTCCACGGCCCGGACCAGCGCTCCAACCATCTGGCTCAACGTCACCAGTCCCAGGCGGGTGGCTCCTGCGCGAGTAGATGGCAAAAGTTCCACGATCTTGTAGATGGGAATCAGCAGGTACGGCCAGCGGTGTCCCGGCCCGAGAACGTACCAGGGACGCAGGATCGTGGCGTTCATTCCGCTTTGGCCGATGATGGCCTCGCATTGCGATCTCACTTCGATATAGGCCTTCATCATGGGCGCGGGATGAGCCACGCTGACGTAAACAAAGTGCCGGACTCCGGCGTTCCTGGCGGCTTCGATCGCGCTCCGGCCAGAAGCCAGATCGATCGCTGCGAAACTCCGCCGCCTTGGCTGGGCTGGGATGCGCGACGCCTACCAGTTGCACGAAGGTATCGGAGGGGCTGATCTGAGAGGCGTAGGAATTGCCATCGAGGGCGTCGCCCAGAATCGGCTGGCATCCTGGCGGCAGCTTCTTTTCCGAGCCTGGCCGAACCAGGGCGCGAACTTCGTGTCCGCGCTGAAGCAACTGGGAGATCAGCGGGCGGCCGACGTAACCGGTGCCGCCGGTGATAAAGACGCGATGGGATTGCGTGGTCATAAAGCGGGTGTCAGCCTGAGATAGTACGCAGAGGGCCGACGGCTGGATTGTCCCCGAACTATCGCGTTTGGGGCAAGCCCATGAGCGCATCTGTTACACTGTCGCGTTCCGCGGCCACGGGAATCGCAAAGGCTGCAGAGCTTCCCCGGGCCACGTAGCCCCATCGAGGCGGAAGCGCTATGAAAGACACCCTTGGAGTCTTACTAGCTGGAGGCGCGGGCGAGCGACTCTATCCGCTCACTCGCGACCGCGCCAAGCCTGCCGTCACCTTTGGCGGAATCTACCGCATCATCGACGTCACGCTTTCCAACTGCGTCAACTCCGACCTGCGCCGCGTTTACATCCTCACCCAGTACAAGGCGCTGTCGCTGAACCGGCACGTTCGCGAAGGCTGGAACATCATGGGCAGCGAGATGGGAGAGTTCATCGAAGTGCTGCCTCCCATGAAGCGGGTCAGCGACCAGTGGTACCAGGGCACGGCCGACGCGGTGTATCAGAACATTTATTCCATCGGCTCGGAGCAGCCCAAGCACGTGCTGATTCTCTCCGGCGATCACATCTACAAGATGAATTACGGCCTGATGCTGGAGCGGCACAACGACTCGGGCGCGGACGTGACCCTGGCGACCATCCAGATCGATCCCGGCGAAGTGTCCCGCTTCGGCGTCGTGGACGTGGACCGCGACCACCGGGTACTGGGTTTCGAGGAGAAACCGAAGAACTACCAAGCTGCGCTCGCCTTCGAATCCCGACAAAGTGTGCGCCTCGATGGGCATTTATCTGTTCAACACCGATGTGCTGATCCCCGTGCTCTTGAAGGATGCGGAAGATCCCGCATCCAGCCACGATTTCGGCAAAGACATCCTGCCCAAGATGGCGGACGAATACCGGGTGTACACCTACGACTTCGTTGACGAAAACAAGAAAGAAGCCCTGTACTGGCGCGACGTGGGAACGCTCGAAGCCTATTACGAAGCCAACATGGACATCGTGGCGGTCTCGCCGGTGTTCAACCTGTACGACTCGGACTGGCCGATCCGCACTCATCAGCGCCAGTATCCGCCGGCGAAATTCGTTTTCGCCGAAGCCGGACGCACCGGCACCGCCGTCGATTCCATCGTCTCGGCTGGCTGCATTGTTTCCGGAAGCCTGGTCAAGGGCAGCGTGGTTTCGCCTGACGTGCGGGTGAACTCTTACAGCGAAGTGGAAAGCAGCATTCTCTTCTCTCACGTCAACGTGGGGCGGCATTGCCGCATTCGGAAGGCCATCATCGATCGCGACGTGCACATTCCAGAAGGCACCACGATCGGATATGACACCGAGGCCGATCGCCAGCGCTACTTTGTCACCGAAAGCGGAATCACGGTCGTGACTCGCGACTATTCCCTGTTCGAAAATCCGGTCACGGTGGATTACTTCACCAGCGAGTAAGCCGTGCCCAGATCACGTGTCCCGGACGCCCTCGGGCAGACGAGCGCGGCACGTCTGGACTGAACCAAACCCAGTTTCTAGTCTTCAGTTCGCCAGTTCTCGGTTGTTCGCCTTTTCTTCGTCTCGTAATTTGCGTCCCCTGCTACAATGCCTTGCCTTATAGAAGCGCAGAACTTTTGGGGCCACAAAAACGTATCTGTATTGTGGTGTTTAGCCCGGGGCCGCCCGGGTGACAGGCCAGGAGTTCCGGGGAGTGCGGGTTGGAAGACGCCCAGGTCGTTGCCATGCTGGTCCGTCGCTGCATTGCCGGCGACGTCGTGGCCTGGGAGGAGATCGTGCAGCGCTATAACCGGCGAATCTACAACATTTGCTATCGCTTCGCCGGATCGGGCGACGACGCCCAGGACCTCACCCAGGAGGTCTTCATCAAGATGTTCCGCACCCTGAATTCATACGATGTCGAGCGCGGAGCATTCATGACCTGGGTCACCACCATCACCCGCAACCTGCTGGTGGACCACTTCCGCAAGAGCAAGCAGGACCGGGTGACCGAATCCCTGGACACGACGCCCTCGGAGCACGAGGACGCCATGCCGCTGAGCGAGAAGATCGAGGACAAGGCCCCGTCCGCGGATACCGACGGTCCAGAGCCGCGAGACCCGGGAACTGGTGCATAGCGCCCTGCAGAAGCTCTCCCCTGAACTGCGCGAAGCGGTGATCCTGCGGGACCTGCAGGATATGGATTACAAAGACATTGCCACGGTACTAAAGGTTCCGGAGGGTACGGTGAAATCGAGGATTAATCGCGGGCGAGCGGAACTTGCGCGGCTGCTACAACGTACATATAGGCAGGTGATGTGATGGCAGGTGAAACCAAAAACGGAATGCAGTGCGCTGAGTTTGACGCCCTGCTGAACGACGCCCTCGACGCGATGCTGACCGGGCCGAGGCTGGAAAGCTTCCAGGCCCACGCCCGGGTCTGCGCGGTGTGCGGCCCGCTGTTCGCGGAGGCCGATGCCGGGCGGCGCTGGCTGAAATCGCTGGCGGAGGTCGAACCGCCGACCAACCTGGTGCACAACATCCTGGTGGCCACCACCGGATACGAGAGCAAGAGTGCAGACGTCCAAACCAAGGCTGAGGGTTCGTGGACGGATTCGCTCTTCGGATGGCTGCGGCCGGTGTTCGCGCCGGTGATCGCCGTGGGCCGCCAGCCCCGGTTTGCCATGTCATTCGGCATGGCGTTCTTCTCCCTCTCGATTTCGCTGAGTCTGGCGGGAGTGAAGGTGAGCGACGTGCGGCATGTGGACCTGCGGCCCAGCGCGATCAAGCGCACCTACTACGAGACCAGCGGCACGAGTGGTGAAGTACTACGAGAATATTCGCTTCGTGTATGAAATCGAATCGCGAGTGCGGGAATTCAAGCGAGTGACCGCGCCCGCGGAACCAGCTCCCAAAGAAGAGAACAACAAGGAAAAGAAAAACAACAACACCAGTGGACAACCTGAACCAGGACAGGAACGCAACTACAGCCAGGGAGAGAACCAGCCCGTGCTGGCCTCCCTCCCGAATGATCCGCCTGTAGTGACGATGACCACTTACAGGAGGCTTTCATGAACTGCGCCAACCATCCCGATGTTGAGAAGGTGGCATTTTGCCGCACCTGCGGAAAACCGCTGTGTGCCAACTGCACCCGTTCGGTGCAGGGAGTGATTTATTGCGAGAGCTGCCTGGCCGCGCGACTGGAAGGCGTGCAGCCCAACGTGGCAGCGCCGGTTGCCGGTTTCGTGGCGGCAGCCCCGGCGGCCGTCGCGGTCGGTGGGAGCTGGTCCGAATCCGGCGCTGGCAGGCGTTCTGGCCGGCTTCTTTCCCTTCGGCGTGGGCGCGGTCTACTCCGGACAATACGCCAAGGGCCTGGCCCACCTGGTGATCTTCACTTCCTGCTTATCTTAGGGGTCAGCAGCGGAAGTGGAACCGCTGGCTTGGTATTTGGACTGGCGATTGGCAGGGTTTTACTTCTATCAGATTATCGATTCCATCCGCTCCGCCCGGGCCATACAGCTGGGACAGGCGCCGCCCGATCCGTTCGGGCTGGGGACGACCTTTAGCGCCGGCGAGAGGATGGATGTAAGCAAAGTTCCGGTGGGAGCAGTGATCCTCATCGGCTTGGGCGTGATCTTCCTGCTGCACACGCTGGACATCTGGGATTTCAGCGCTCATCGAATATGGCCGCTGATCCTCATCGGTATCGGCGCCTTCCTGTTGTTTCGCCGGTTGGGCCTGATTGGAGAGGTCCCGCCAGGATTTGACCGCGTGCGCAGTTGCAAGACGCGGATCTGATGGGGCCAGCCATCCTGTTGACCCTGGGATTTCAGTTCCTGCTCGACAGCATGGGCGTGATCCGATTCGGACGCACCTTGCCCCTGCTTGCTGGTCGTGATCGGCTTGGTCAAGATTTTCCAGAGTACGGCGGCCCCGGTCCGCTCGATGGACCGCCGCCACCCATTCCGTCGGGAATACCGCCTTCCGGATTTGGATCCGGCGAGGCGCAACCGCCATATCCCGAAGTAAAGCCGGAGGTGAAGAATGGCTAGCCCGGTGCAGGCGTCCTCCCCTATACCAGCAACCGTATCCGCCCAGACGCCAGCGCCGTTCCGTAGCCGGCCCGGTGGTGATGATCCTGCTGGGTGTAGTGCTTCTGCTCACCACCATGCGCGTGCTGCATCCGCAGCCGCTTCTGCGCTGGTTCGGGACCTACTGGCCCGCGCTGATCATTCTTTGGGGCGTCATCAAGCTGGTCGAGTATCAGCAGGCGCAGAGAGAAGGCGTGCGGCCCGCGGGGATTGGAGGCGGCGGAGTCGTACTGCTGGCTTTTCCTGATCATCTTTGGATTGTCGGCGACGCAGGCTTCCCGCTTCAATTGGGACGAGATCCGCGACCACATCAATATAGGCGACGACGATCTAGCCCTGTTCGGACACAACTACAGTTACGAAGACCAGCTCCAGCAGGACTTTCCCGCAGGCAGCAGTTTGCGCATCACCAGCGACCGGGGCGCGGTGAACCTCACCGTCTCGAACGACAACCAGATTCACGTGGCCTCGCACAAGCGGATCAACGCCGACAACCAGCAGGAAGCGGACAAATACAATCCCGCCACCAAGCCGCAGATCAATGCCAGCGGCAACGTCATCACCTTGAGCGCAAACACGCAGGGTGCAGGCGAACGCACGGTCACAACCGACCTGGACGTCAGCCTCCCGCGCAAAGTTTCAGTAGTAATTTCAACCAGGCACGGTGACGTCAGCGTGCTCGGGCGCGACGGCGACGTTGAAATTGCCAGCTCAGCACGGAGACGTTAATGCCTCCGACATCAACGGGAAACTGAATCTCAACCTCGCCGGCGGCTCCAACCGGGTTTCAAATATCTCCGGCGATGTTTCGGTACAAGGACGAGGCGAAGGCGTTTCCCTCGACGATATAAAAGGCTCGGCGCACTTGAACGGCGAGTTCGACTCGATCAAGCTGGCAAAAATCGCCGGGGTGGTCGCTTTCAAATCCGCCCGCACCGACATGGAGTTTTCCCGGCTGAATGGCGACCTCGACATGGATTCGGGTGACCTGCGCGCCAACGACTTGACAGGCCCATTCCACCTGCTGACCCGCTCGAAGGACGTCCGGCTGAATGGAGTCGAGGGGGACGTGCGGCTGGAGAACGAAAACGGGGCAGTCGAAATCCACATGAGCAAACTGGGGAATGTGCAGCTGAGCAACCGCAACAGCGATGTGCAGATTTACATCCCCGACAAGGCCAGCTTCCAGTTGGATGCCCGGGCTAATGGCGGCGAGATCGAGTCGGACTTCAGCGCCCTGAAGATCGACAACGGCGATGACCGGGCCACCGCCAGCGGCACGGTTGGAGCAGGCGGCCCGCGCCTGGTCATCAATAATGAGCACGGCGGAATCGAACTCCGCAAGGGATCGGCAGTGGCAGAGTTGCCGCCGATGCCCAAGATTCCCAAGCCGCCCGCCCGCGCCCAAGGTGCCGGTGCCTACGGAAAACTAACAGGAAGGTGGAGGACGAGATCTCGCCCGTCCAGCCGGGCGGGGACGTCCGGCCTCTATTTTCTGCCCCCATAGTCTCTCTTACCTCCAAAGCCTCGCCCGTGTTATGTTCAATTCCCTCTCAAGCTGAAACATGATTCGTTCTTACAAAGGCATCACACCCACGGTTCCGCAAGTCGTGCTACGTGGACGAGTCCGCGCAGATCATCGGCGACGTGATTCTCGGCGAACACGCCAGCGTGTGGATGAACGCCGTGTTGCGCGGCGACGTCCACTCCATCCGCGTGGGCGCGCATTCGAACGTGCAGGATGGCAGCGTCCTCCACGGCATGAAGAAGCAGTACGGAGTTTTCCTGGGCGAGTACGTAACGGTCGGGCACATGGTGACGCTGCATGGCTGCACCATCGAAGACCGCTGCCTGATCGGCATGGGAGCGATCATCCTGAATGGGGCGCGCATTGGCGCGGGCTCGATCATCGCGGCCGGTACGCTGATTCCGGAGAAAACGATCGTCGAGGCCGGGATCGCTGTGGATGGGCTCTCCGGGAACGTTTCGCCGCAAGCTGGAGGAGAAAGATCAGGAAACGATCATGCGCTACGCCAGGAATTACCTGGAGTACAAGGAATCGTATCTGCTGGAGAAGTAGCGGATCAAAAGTCATCGTCATCAGTCATCAGTCCTCGGCACGAACCAACTGGGAACTGCGAACTGCAAAACTGACTACTGATCCTTATTTCGCATTTTCTGTGTCGCTACTCAGGAAATAAAAAACCGGGGCCTTGCGGCCCCGGTTTCGGTTGGTGGTTGCCCGGATAAAAATCGTTTTCGATGTAGGCGCGAGCGTCCTCGCTCGTGCGACAGTACGAACAGCTGCCGCACGAGCGGGCCACTCGCGCCTACATCACTAGGCGCTGCGGCGCGGACGCAGGGTCAGATCGCGGACCTGCGCCAGTACACTCGATAGTTGCATTCCGTTCAGCTGCGACATGAACGGCATCAACTCGGCGATAAACGGATCTTTCATCAGCTCGCCGATTTCTTCCTGGCGGTTGCGTTCGCCGCCCGAAAGCAGGTCGGGCACCGTGACTTCGAGCGCGCGGGCCAGCCGTTCCAGTGAGGAAAGGGTCGGGGTCGCCTTTTCATTTTCGATCTTCGACACGTAGGTCCGGGGGACCGACATGCGTGCCGCCAGTTGGCGTTGGCTGAGTCCGCTGCGCAACCGGAGCGACCGGATTGAGGTCGCCAGGTTCAGGTGTCCTCGGCCGTTGCCATTCGCCGGCATCATCTGCGGCGGTGGCGGGGCCATGACAACTTCCGGCTCATCCTCGTCTAACGAGGCATGGCAGCGGCGGCACAGATCGTTGGAAGTTCGGAATTGGACCAGCAGGCAGTGATCGCAACGAACTACTTCCCTTGAATCTACAGGTGCAAGGGTAGTGGCCATCTAGGTGTGGGAGGGCCAGAGCGGGGCTTCTCCGGAACGAAAAAATAATTACAAAAAATTTCTTCGTTCCAACCTGATGCGTAATCTGAGGTACAACACCTGTGGATGTCAAGAACAATCCGGGTTCAAAGGCGGAACCGATCGTGGGAAAAGCAAAACCAGCTGGAGAAAAACCGGAGAAAACAGGGAAGAAACCATGAACGATCGAGAGCAGGCATGGTGTTTACTAACTGAGTTCACGCAGTCGGAAAGTTTGCGCAAGCACGGACTGGCGGTCGAGGCCTGCATGCGCGCTTATGCGCGCAGATTCCACCCTGGCCTGGCGCCTGAAGAAGAATTGTGGGGAGTCGTCGGCCTGCTGCACGATTTCGACTACGAAAAATATCCCAGCCTCGACGACCATCCCTACAAGGGCAACGAAATATTAAAAGAGCGTGGCTATTCGGATGAAATCCGCCGGGCCATCATGTCGCACGCCGAATATTCCGGCGTGACCCGCGACTCTCAGATGGAAAAGGCCCTCTTCGCCTGCGACGAACTGGCCGGATTCATCACTGCCTGCGCGCTGGTCAAACCGGGAAAGTCATTGGCGGAGGTGGATGCAAAGTCAGTGCGAAGAAAGATGAAAGACAAAGCCTTCGCCCGTGGCGTGAAGCGCGAGGATGTGATAAACGGCGCCGCCGACCTGGGCGTAGACCTGGATGAGCACATCGCATTCTGCATCGAGGCGCTGAAGGGAATCGCGGACAAATTGGGGTTAGATGGCAGCGCGGCGAAGTCGACATCACCACCGACTGTGTAGGGACGGGTCTCCGACCCGTCCTCGCCGAGCGAAGCTCGGCTAGGTGTGGTCAGCGAGTGGCACTAATTTCAGCCCAAAATCCTGCCGAGCTACGCTCGGCCCGGCCGGGTCCCTTCGACTCCGCTCAGGGCAGCTCCGACCTGGCCCCACACGGTCGGTTAAGCTTACCGCAACGCTTCCGCCACCTTCCCGCTGGCGATCAGATCCGCGATCCGGGCGAAATCCTGGTACATCACTCGATCTTTCTCCATGGTCGCGCACACCGAGCGAATGGCTGCGACCGCCGCTTGGCCGCGCTTCGAAGTCTTGAGCGGAGCGAGGAAATCCAGGGCCTGGGCCGCGGCCATGGCTTCAATCGCCATCGCGTTGCGGGAATTTTCCACGATGCGCTTCAGCTTCAGCGCCGCCGTCATCCCCATGGAAACGTAATCTTCTTTATTGCCCGACGTGGTAATCGAATCCACCGAGGCCGGATGCGCCAGCACTTTGTTTTCGCTGACCAGCGATGCGGCGGAGACCTGCGCCATCATGAATCCGGAATTCAATCCCGCGCCGGGAGCCAGAAACGGCGGCAGACCTTCGTTCAGTGCGGGATTTACCAGGCGCTCCAGCCTTCGTTCCGAGATACCCGCCAGCGAACTGAGAGCGATGCCGAGGAAATCCAGAACGAAGGCCAGCGGTTGGCCGTGGAAGTTGCCGCCGGAGATTACATCAGCGTCCCCGTCTCTTTTCAGAAAGACAAGAGGATTGTCTACCGCCGAGTTGACCTCAACCTCCAGAACTTCGCGACAGTGGGCGAGGGTGTCGCGCACCGCGCCGTGCACTTGCGGCATGCAGCGCAGGGAGTAGGCGTCCTGCACCCGGTCGCAGTCGAGATGCGATTCGCGCAGCGAGCTTCCTTCGAGCATCTTGCGCAGATTCGCGGCCGTCTGAAGCTGGCCGGGATGCGGGCGGGCCTGATGGATGCGTTCGTCGAAGGCAACGTCCGTGCCCCGCAACGCGTCGAGGGAGAGCGCGCCGATCACATCCGCAGAGTCGACCAGGATCTCGGCGGCGAGCAGCGCGAGAATTCCAACCGCCAGCATCGCCTGAGTGCCGTTGATCAAAGAAACGGCTTCCTTGGCTTCGAGCACCAGCGGCTTGATTTGGGCGCGGCGCAGGGCATCGGCTGCGGGAATGCGCATGCCTTTTTCATCCAGACATTCGCCCTCGCCGATGAGAGCCAGGGCGAGATGGGCCAGCGGGGCCAGGTCGCCGCTGGCACCGACGCTGCCTTGCGACGGGACCATTGGAGTCACGCCGCGATTCAGCATTTCACAGATGGTGTCGATGACCGGACCGCGAACTCCGGAGTGCCCCTTGGAAAGCGAATTCGCGCGCAACAGCATCATGGCGCGAGTTTCAGCGACGGAGAGCGGTTCGCCCACGCCCACGGCATGAGAGCGAACCAGATTGATTTGAAGCTCGCGAATCTGTTCGCCGGCGATGCGGACGTCGGCCAGCTTGCCCACCCCCGTGGTGATCGCGTAAGAGACACGATTTTCCGCGACCAGCGTGTCCACCACCGCGCGGGCGCGATTTACAGCCTCGCGGGCCTCGGCATGGAGCAGGACGGCGCGGCGGTCGCGCGCGACTTCGCGAACCGCTTCGAGGCTAAGGTCCTCTCCGTTTATGTGTAAAGCGTTCAAAGGCAGTTTCCAGTTTCGGTTTCTAGTTTCCGGTTTCTGGTTTCTGGATCTCTACTTCCCTGCCGCACTGCGAAATGCTTTCACGTATTTTTCCGGCAGCTTTGCGGGCTTCATCTCCGAATCGAGAATCATGTGCATGGTCTCGCCTTCCGCGAGCAGTTCGTGATCGCCGGCTCGCAGCAGTTCGTAGCCAAAATGAATCATGGACTCGCGCACATTTCGTAGATGGGTCCGGACGATGATCTCGTCGTCATAACGTGCCGGCGCCTTGTAGCGGCAGCGTGCGTCCACCACCGGGATGAAACACCCATGGTCCCGCTCCATGTCGCGATAGGTAAATCCCAGCTGGCGCATAAAATCGACGCGTCCGATTTCGAACCAGATGAAGTGATTGGCGTGGTAGACCACACCCATCTGGTCGGTTTCCGCGTAGCGCACACGCAGGCGGCTCTCCGAGACGACCGGCTTCGGGTTCGCGCGCGCGCCCGCTTCCCGCGCGTTCATTTAGTGCTCCAGCGCGGCTTGCGTTTTTCCAGGAACGACGTAATACCTTCGCGAAAGTCGGCAGTCGTACGTATGCGCGCATTGTCTTCGATGGCTTTGGCAATCTGCTGGTCGAGTTGTCCGGCGATGAATCCGTTGATCAGGTGCTTGGTCGCTCGCACCGACGATGGGCT
This sequence comes from Terriglobia bacterium, assembly GCA_963841075.1. GTDB lineage: Bacteria > Acidobacteriota > Terriglobia > Terriglobales > Acidobacteriaceae > JAIQFF01. Next base: position 103,075 of record CAWJBA010000014.1, on the reverse strand, counting down.
GTTCTCCATCAGTTGTGCCGCCAACTCGCGCGCCCGCGCCATCAGACGAGACGGTTCGACCACTTCGTTGACCAGGCCAAAAGCGTGGGCTTCGGTTGCGTCGAATCAAGCGTCCGGTCAGCAGCAGGTCGCGCGCGATCTTGTGTCCCACTTGCCAGACCAGCACGGAAGAAACGATGGCCGGCACGAAGCCGATGCGAACCTCGGTGTAGCCAAACTTGGCTTCAGGCACCGCCAGCGTGAAGTCGCACATGGTGGCGAATCCAGTGCCGCCGGCGATGGCAGCGCCGTTCACAGCGGCGATGGTGGGAAGCGGGAAGTCGTAAATGCGGCGAAAGATGCGAGCCGTACGGGTCGAATCCTGCACGTTCTCATCATGCGTCTTCCCCAGCAGGGCCTTGAGTTCGTCCAGGTCGAGGCCCGCGCAAAAGGCTTTGCCGGCGCCAGTCAGGATGGCGACCTGCGCCGATGACTTCTCGATTTCATCAAGAGCGGCCAGCAATTCTTCTACAAGCGCATGACTGATGGCATTGCGCTTCTCCGGACGGTTGAGCGTAACCGTGGCGACGCCGGAGTCGAACGCAAGCTGAATTGTCTTATATTCCATGTTGTCGAAACTCAATCCGCCGCCGCGGATTCGGTATACCGGGCTCCCAGCTCCGCGGTAATCCGGAGCAACACATCCAGCGACTTCAGCGCCGGCAACTCTGCTCCCCTTGGTTGCAGCGCTTCGACAACTTTCTCGGTCGCAATATTTCCCACCAGCGCGTCTTGCGCGAAGGGACATCCGCCCAGTCCGCCGAGAACAGAATCAAAGCGGCGGCAGCCCGCATCATACGCGGCCAGAATTTTCTCCGTCGCCTGCTCGGGGCGGCTGTGCAGGTGCACGCCGATCTCCAGATAGTCGAACTTTGAATTCACTGCCGAAAATAATTCGCGAATCTGCGCCGGCCCGGCCAGTCCCACTGTATCGGCCAGGGAGATGGTGCGAACCCCCAGAGATTCGAGAAGATCAACCGCGTCGACGACTTCGCCAACATTCCACGGGTCGCCGTAAGGATTGCCGAAGGCCATTGAGATGTACACCACGGTGTCGAGTCCGGCCGGTTCACCCTTGTTGGTGACCTTTTCGAGTTCCTCGATCGCATCCTCGAGTGTCTGACGCTGGTTGTTCTGCAGAAATGTCGGCGAAACCGAATAGGGGAAGCCAAGGGTACGAACCGCCTCGGTAGCAATTGCCCGCTCCGCGCCTTTCTCGTTGACCACGATCCCGATAATTTCAACATCATCGGGCGGATCAAGATCTTTCAACACTTCTTCCGAATCCGCCATTTGGGGAACCGCTTTTGGCGAGACGAACGACACCGCGTCAATGTGCTTGAAGCCGGCGCTGATCAGAGCCTTCAGATAGTCGGTCTTGATGTACGCCGGAATCTGACCCTTCAGCCCCTGCCAGGCATCGCGTGGACACTCAACGAGTTTCATGGGAGCAGACATTCCTTAACCACGGAGACGCAGAGGCACGGAGAAATTCAAATGATTTTTCTTACGATCCCGCCACGAACGAGTGCGGACACGTGAAAGTTAATAATCAGGCCTACTCTCTTTCCAGTCATCTTTAGATAGGTCAGTAGTTGAACCTCGTGGACTGGCAGGACGTGCTCGACACATTTGAGTTCCAGAATTACCGAATCTTCAACCAAGATATCCATTCGATAGCCACAGTCTAGGTGAATACCTTTGAACTCAACCGGCAGAGGTACCTGTCGCCTAAACGCCAAGCCGCGTAGACGCAACTCGTGACAGAGACACTCCTCGTATGCCGATTCTAGAAGACCCGGACCCAATGCCCGATGCACTTCAATGGCGGCACCAATCACTTGCTCGGTCAGATTTTCATGAAGCAGTTTGCTCCGTGTCTCTGTGTCTCCGTGGTTAAGCACAATTTTCTCCCACATGAATCATGTTTGCAGCACTCCAACTTTAAACTCGGGCACATCCGGGTTCAGCGCGGCGGCTTCCAGGGCCTGCGTGATGGCATCGCGCGTCTCAACCGGATCAATGATCTTGTCGATCCACAACCGGGCAGCGCCGTAGCGCGGATCGGTCTGTTCGTCGTAGGTTTTCTTCACCGACTCGAAAAGTTCTTTACGCTCTTCGTCACTCAGCTTCTTGCCGCTGCGTTCGAGTTGCTTGATCTTGATTTCGACCAGCGTGCCGGCCGCGGAGTCTCCGCTCATGACGGCGTAGCGCGCCGTCGGCCAGGCGAATACGAAGCGCGGATCATATGCCTTGCCGCACATGGCATAGTGTCCGGCGCCGAACGAGCCGCCCACGATCACGGTAATCTTGGGGACAACCGAGTTGGACACCGCATTCACCAGCTTCGCTCCCGCCTTGATGATGCCACTCCACTCGGCATCGCGTCCCACCATAAAGCCGTTGACATCATGAAAGAAAACCAGCGGAATGAGGTTTTGATTGCAGTCCATGATGAAGCGGGCGGCTTTTTCCGCGGATTCGGTATAGATGACTCCGCCGAATTCGATTCGTTTGTGTCCCTCATGGTCGGTCTGCTGCGCGTGCAACTTCTGGTTCGCCACAATGCCGACGGCAAAACCGCCGATGCGCGCGTAACCGCAGATGATGGTCTTGCCGTACTCTGCCTTGTACTCGTCGAAACGGCTGCCGTCGACGATGCGCGCCAGAATTTCCTTGGTGTCATAGGGACGCGCCGGCGAAGAATCGTAGATGCCATAGATCTCCTCCGGCGCCAGGGCAGGAGGCTGTGGCTTGCGGCGGTCCCAGGGCGACTGCCGCCGGTATCCCCACTTCTCGATGATGGCGCGAATCCGGGTCAGGCAGGCTTCGTCGTTGGGCTCGCGGAAATCCACGGTGCCGCTGATGGCTGAATGCATCGCGGCGCCACCCAGTTCGTCGGCGGAAATCTTCTGGCCGATAGCAGCCTGCACCAACGCCGGCCCGGCGAGAAATAGTCCGCTGCCATCGGTCATGAGCACGTGATCGCACATCACCGGCAGGTAGCCGCCACCGGCGACGCACATCCCCATGATTGCGGCGATCTGCGAAATCCCCATGGCCGACATCACGGCGTTGTTGCGGAAGACGCGCCCGAAATCGTCGGTGTCGGGGAAGACATCTTCTTGCAGCGGCAGAAAGACTCCTGCCGAGTCCACCAGGTAAACCGTCGGCACCCGGTTTTCGATCGCAATGTTCTGAGCGCGAATCACCTTCTTCGCAGTCATGGGAAAGAATGCGCCCGCCTTCACCGTAGCGTCATTGGCGATGATCATTACCAGCCGGGTTTGAATGCGAGCGAGGCCGGTAACGACACCGGCAGCGGCTGCGCCCCCCCACTCCTCGTACATGCCGTGCGCGGCGTAGGCACCCAACTCAAAAAAACTTCCGGGATCGACCAGCAGATTGATGCGCTCGCGAGCGGTCAGGCGTCCTTTACCATGCTGGCTCTCAATCGCTTTGGGTCCGCCGCCCTCGCGGATTCTCTCCTCTTCATTGCGCACCTGCGAAACCAGGTCAGCCAGGAACCGCATATTGGCCTCGAAGCGCGCTGAAGTGGGATCGATATGCGACTCGAGGACGGTCGAACTCGAGGGCGTTCCGGGATCGATGCGTTCGTTCATGAATTGAGACTTACGGTATAACAGCGGAGAGGGACGGCGCAAACGGCGGTTTTCGCCCGCAGGGCACTGGGATGAAGGATTTTCAGATTGAAGATTCTCGACCTCAGATTTAAGAACCGATCACAACCTTGGTTGACTCTGCCTAACTGCTCTTCTCCAGCCATCGCTCCAGCCTGCATCCATCTTCTTCCAGCAGGAAGCTGCCAATCCCAAAACACTCGCCAAAAATGCGGTGCGACTCGGGATCGCGCGCTGCCCGCGTAATCCATTGTTTCCCCACCTGGTATTGGCTGCCCGTGAACCATTTCTGCGGCAGTACCTCTACCAGGCCCGCGTTGGGATAGACGACATAGAGCGCGAAGGCCGGGTCGTCGGGACTCTTGGCGGGATAACTGGTGGCCATGATCAGTTCGTCTACGGTCTGCAATTCCGGCGGCACTTCAATCTTGTGCATGCCAGGCGCGAGGCCAAGCGTGAGTTCGAAGTCGGCGACTGGCGCCGTCGCTGAATAGATGCGGTCGGCCGAGGGCTTGAACCAGCCTGCGATCTCAGACAGATCAAAAGCTTTAAGCTGGTCAGGATCGAAAGCGGTGATCCGAATACTTCGGCCTTCGGGACACCAGACTCCGAGATGGGTGGGCGGAACGAAAAAGGGGCGGCAATAAGTATTCAGCGCGAGGCGCGGCTTGTCTGCTTCCTGCTGCAATCCCAGGGTTACCAGATAGCCCAGCGGCCCCTCGCTGCCGTGATGGGTCCAGGTAAAACGCTGCCCGGAAGGGGAAGTAAAAGCAGAAAAGGTTTTCCAATACCAGGGAGTTGGCCCAACCGTGCGTTGCAGAATGTCTTTCAGACGTGAAGTGCTGATTTCAGCCATTACCTGGCCGTGGTCACACCGCGCGGCTTGACGTTGGCGCGGATGAACTGGACGATGTCGTCCATCGACGTGCCCGGCTGGAAAATGGCGGCCACACCAATCTTTTTGAGATTTTCCATGTCCTGGTTGGGAATGATTCCGCCGACGACTACCAGCACGTCATCCATTTTGTTCTCTTTCAGCAGATCCATTACGCGAGGAACAATGGCGTTGTGCGCGCCGGAGAGAATCGATAGACCGATGACGTGAACATCTTCCTGCAGGGCCGCGCTCACGATCATCTCCGGCGTCTGCCGCAGGCCGGTGTAGATGACTTCCATCCCCGCATCGCGCAAGGCGCGCGCGATTACTTTGGCTCCACGATCGTGCCCGTCGAGGCCGGGCTTCGCCACCAGCACGCGGATCTTGAGATCGGTCATCGCCTCCATTTAACCACACGCCGGGGGGAGGCGCACGGTTACTGGGGATTGCAGGCCGCCGTGGAAAATTGCGAGAAGGCGGAATCGTCACGTCCCATGTGGGGACGGGTCTCTGACCCGTCCCCACATGGTCCTTTCGCAGCTCCCCTACATCGTCTTTATGTCCAGGCTGCGCCAAAGATACCAGCAGGCCACCGAGCGATACGGTTCCCACGATTTCGCGATCTTTGCCATGACCTCGGGTTTGGGCATTTTGCGTTTCTTGTAGTGTTTTTTCATCGCCATCTGGATGCCGTAATCGCCGGTGGGCAGCACGTTGGGACGCCGCAGCGTGAACATGAGAAACATGTGCGCGGTCCACACGCCCACGCCTTTGACCTGGGTCAGATGCTTGATGACCTCGTCATCGGTCATCTCCGGCAGGCGGGTGAAGTCGAGTTCGCCGCGTGAGGCGCGTCCAGCCATGTCTTTCAGGTAGGACGATTTCTGCTTGGATAGTCCGACAGAGCGTAGCTGGGCATCCGTCAGTTTGAGGATGCCATCGGGCGTAACGGGATCTCCGGCCAGAGCGGCGAAGCGCTTGAAGATGGTCACCGCAGCTTTGCCATTCAGTTGCTGATAAACAATAGCCTCCGCCAGACTGTGAAATTCCGGCGGGCCGAATTCCATGCGGCACGGGCCGACGCGCTCGATAATCGCGGCCAGTACCGGATCAGATTTCTTCAAATGATTGGTTGCTTTGCGCATGCAATATTTTGACGCAGATCAGGCCAAAGAAGATAGCAGCGCCCCGTTCTTGAACTCAGGAAAGGTATTGTACGGTCTGCCGAATCAACTCTGCCGTCCCCTGGTAGGGATCGCCGGCATCATCCGACTCCATCGAGCAATAGCCCTTGTAGCCGTGCTGCTTCATAAGACCGAAGGTCTTCGCCATATCCACATGTACTGTTATTCCCTGACTGTTGATCTCCGAAGATTTCACGTGCGAGATGCAGTAGGCCTTGCTGAACATGGCGTCGATCCCCCGATAATTGTAATCGGGGCCTTTCGCGGAAAGCGTGTTGCCGAAGTCAGGCAGCGTATGCAGCCATGGGCTGTTCACTTTCTCGACCAGCCTTACCAGAAAGAACGGATCTTCGCTGACCGGATTGTCGTTTTCGAGAGAGACGACAATGCTTTTCAACGCCGCGTATTCGATGACTCGGCTCAGGCTTTCGGCGGTGCGATCGAGATCCGGTTTCGAGTCTTTCGCCGGCGGAAGGTTGGTGCGAATGCTCGGCGAACCGATGGCGACGGCATGGTCTATCCACTGCTTGCTGAAGGCGATGGCTTGTTCGCGTTCGGAACGTTCGAGAGCGGAGGGGCTGTGCTCGCCATCGACTGCGATATTCACGACCGCTGCTCCCGCTTTTTCCACGGCGGCTCGAAACTGTTCGAGATATTTCGCCTCGGGCGCAGGAAAGTGGCCGGTCCAGGGCTCGATCTTATTGATCTGAAACTTCTCGACGACGTGAGCGGCGAAATCTTTCAGGTCGATGGGCTTCGCGGCTTTGCACTCCGCTCCCGCGATGAACTCGCGGAATGGATAAGAGGCGATTGCAATACGTTCGCGCGGTTGCGGGGGGAAACGCAGGTTGGGAGCAGAGCTGGCGTGGGCCAGGGCCGGGCCCAACCACGCGCCTGCCGCGGCGGTTGAGCACTGCTGCAGAAAGTTTCTGCGCGTCGTAAACAAGCTGGTCAGTCTAGCATGGTCGGCTTTTCCGTGGCTCCGGCCGCGGGCGGGTCGCCCGCGACCACGCGAGCCCTTACCGTTTACTATGGAAGTCATGATCACAATTGTTTCCGGGTTGCCTCGTTCCGGCACTTCGCTGATGATGCAGATGCTGGCAGCCGGCGGCATGCCCATCCTGTCGGATGGCGAACGCCGGGCCGACGTGGACAACCCGCGCGGCTATCTGGAGTGGGAGCGTATCAAGCAGCTGCCCAAAGATCCCTCCTGCATTGCCGAGGCTGAAGGCAAGGCGGTGAAGGTGATCTCGCAGTTGCTGTTGTCGCTTCCTGCGCAGCATGAGTATCGGGTGATCTTCATGCAGCGGCCTCTGCCGGAGGTGATGGCCTCTCAGGACGAGATGCTGCGCCGGCGAGGAAATTTCGATCCCGGCGAAGACAATTCCGTGGTGGCGCGCGCATTTCAGGACCATCTCTCCGACGTCTACGCCTGGCTCAACGGCAAACCCCACGTAAAGGTAAGCCGGCTGCAATATCACACCGTGTTGCGCGAGCCGAAAGAAGCCGCGGAGAATGTCGCGAAGTTTTTGGAAGTCCCGCTGAATGTCGAGGCCATGACACAACAGGTAGATGGCAGCCTGTACAGGCAGCGTAAGAAATAGGTTTGTGGCGCGGGCGCCCCGGCCGCGAGCCGAAGGCTTAACTCTTGCCGGGCGGAAGCTGAAACCCGATCTTGCGCTTCGAGGGTCCCTCTGGAACCATGAGCTCCTTGATGGCCTCGATGATCTCCTGAATCGCGGTGTCGTGAGTTTCCAGACGGCGATCCAGTTCGTTTATTTTGGCGGCAAGCTGGCGGTTCTTGGCCAGCATTTCGCGCATGCGCACGAACGCACGAACCACGAACACGCTCATCTCGACGGCCCGCTTGGAGTTCAGCACAGTAGCCGCCATGATCGCGCCGTGCTCGGTGAAGGCGTAGGGAAGATAGCGGCGGCCGCCACGGCCTTTCTTTGAGATCACAATTTGTGATCTCAAAGAATCCTCCTCTTTAGCCGTAAGTTGGAACATGAAATCCGTCGGAAACCTTTCCTGATTGCGCTTAACCTGCTGGTTCAACTGTCTGACCGGGACGCCGTAAAGTTCGGCCAGGTCGCGATCGAGGATGACTCTTTGATGGCGGAGGATCAGGATTCGCGATTCAACCGCCACGGCGAGCTGGGTCGGGCGTTTTGGCACAGGACTGGGCAAGTATAGCGCGTGTTTCGAGGTCGCAATTTGCGACCTCAAACTCTATTGCGTTCCCTGTTTGTGGTTGCAATTTGCAACCTCAAAAACTCGGCTGTCTTGAGGTCACAATTTGTGACCTCAAAAATACCACGGCGACATCCGTGTTGGCGGGATAGCTTCACGGAACGTGCCACAGCGCGCACGAGCGGGGCGCTCGCGCCTACAATTTTTAGGTGACGCTCACTTCCGTGTAGGTTCCAAATACCTGGCGCAGGGCTTCGCAGATTTCGCCGACTGTAGCGTAGGCTCGGACCGCGTCCACAATGTAGGGCATCGTGTTGGCCGGTGAGATTTCTCCGGCCGCGGCCGGTCCAGGCTCCAGGGCGGCAGCTTTCTTTAAGGCATCCAGACGGCGCCGCACTTCTTCATTCGAGCGCCGGGCCCGAAGGGCCTTCAACTTTGCCGCTTGCTGGCGGGCCACGCTTTCGTCGATATAAAGAGTGTTCGGCGGCTCTTCCTCGATCACAAACTCGTTGGCGCCTACGATAATCTTTTCTTTGGCTTCAACCGCGCGCTGGTATTGGTAGGAGGCCTCGGCCACTTCTTTCTGGGGATAGCCGCGCTCGATGGCTCTGACCATGCCGCCCATCGCGTCCAGTTTGCCGAAGTAATCGAAGGCGCCTTTCTCCATTTGAAGGGTCAGGGTTTCAAGAAAATAAGACCCGCCCAGGGGATCAACCGTCTGCGTCACGCCGGACTCGTAGGCGATAATCTGCTGAGTGCGCAGCGCAATCCGCGCCGCTTCTTCCGTGGGCAGGGCCAATGCTTCGTCGTAGGAATCCGTGTGCAGCGATTGGGTTCCGCCGAGCACTGCCGCCATGGCTTGCAGGGCAACACGGGCGATGTTGTTCATGGGTTGCTGCGCCGTCAGGGAGACGCCGGCCGTCTGGGTATGGAAGCGAAGCAGCCAGCTGCGCTGGTTTTTCGCCTGGAAGCGGTCTTTCATCACCTGGTGCCAGATCTTGCGGGCAGCGCGGTATTTGGCAATCTCTTCGAAAAAGTCGTTGTGCGCGTTGAAGAAAAAACTGAGCCGCGGCCCGAAGTCGTCGACATCGAGACCCCGGCGTCGCGCCCACTCCACATATTCGACGCCGTCGTAGAGAGTGAAAGCCAGTTCCTGCAGCGCGGTCGAGCCGGCCTCGCGGATGTGGTATCCGCTGATAGAAATGGTGTTGAACCTGGGGGTGAACCGGGAACCGAACTCGAAGGTATCCACCACCAGGCGCATCGAAGGCGCGGGAGGGTAAATGTATTCCTTTTGCGCGATGTATTCCTTGAGGATGTCGTTCTGCAGCGTTCCCGAAATTTTCTTCCAGTCGGCGCCTTGCTTTTCGGCCACCACCAGATACATCGCCCACAGCGCCGAGGCCGGCGAATTGATGGTCATCGAAACCGAGGTTTTTTCCAGATCGATGCCGCCAAAAAGAATTTCCATGTCCTCGAGCGAGTCGATGGCGACTCCGCACTTGCCGACTTCGCCTTCGCTGGCGGGATGATCGGAGTCGTATCCCATGAGTGTGGGCAGATCGAAGGCCACTGACAGCCCGCTGCCGCCGCTTTGCAGCAGATACTTGTAGCGCTGATTGGTTTCTTCCGGCGAGGCGAAGCCGGAAAATTGCCGCATGGTGAAAAGCTTGCCGCGATATCCGCTGGAGTGGATGCCGCGGGTAAATGGCGGCTGACCCGGGTAGCCGAGATACTGCTGCGTGCTCCAGTCTTCTGGAAGATCGGCCGGGGTATAAAGCCGGCGCACCGGAGTACCGGAAATCGTCGTGAAGCGGGCGTGGCCCTGTTCATCACGATTGATTCCAGTGGGAGCGCCGATCGGTTTTTCGGGTGATGTCTCCAGAGTCGGCAGCAGGGTTTTCTCCGCCCACTCTTTCTCGTCCTGCGAGGGATGCCGCCCTTCCAGCACATCGGCGATCGGGTTTTCCGCAACTTGCGGCTTGGAAGGCTTCTTATCCGGCATGTTGACCCCGCCTGCCTCGATGATAGAAGAGGCCTCTACCGGTGGGCAAGGTACGAAGGTGATAATGCCCAAGATGTCGAGGTCACTGGAATCCCACCCTTCGCAAAAGACGCGAAGGATGGGGCACCCGTTTTCGTGAAAAGGATCAATCCAACCCTGGTAAGGCGCGTCGGTATAAGAACAAGCCCAAGATGTTAAGGTCTGTGGAATCCCACCCTTCGCAAAAGACGCGAAGGGTGGGGCACCCCTTTTCGTGAAGAGGTCACTTCAAAAGCGCCCGGCTACGGTCCCACTACCGGCGGCGTGTGCGGGCCGTCGTCTGTCTTTTCAGCATCCTGTTCTGGCGAAACAGGGGGAAGTATATTTGCCTGGGTCAGGCCCTCACCGTCATTGCCCAGGGCCCGGCTGGTCACGGTCAGGCCCGATTGTTTGCGCAACTCTTGCAGAATGTCCTGCCGTTCATGGCCGGCATACTCGCGGGCAAAACGGGTAAGGGCCTCGGTCAGGATGTCGTGGTGATGCAGTGCCTCGAGGCCGGGTTCGCGCGTGATGTTCAACCACAACCGGTGCACCAGGTGCACATCTTCCGTTTTCAAAGACGGTGTGTGCGGACCGATGTGGAAAGTGTCCACCTTCAGGTCCGGGTACACGACCTGGAAAATGAACTGGCGCTTGGGCTCTGGCATAGCCTCCCAGGCATGGCCCAGATAGAAGGCCTGCTCCTGGGCGCTCATTTTGCTCGAGAGTCCCGAGACCACGGCGGAGGCTTCCAGATTATTGGCGGTCTGCACGATCGCCGACCAGGGGTCGCGGGCGGGCACCACCAGGAGGGAAACGTGCTTGCCAAAGCCTTCGGCCACGGATACGGCGCGTGTAAACAGCTGCTGTTCGTAGTCGCTGAAGATCTGCTCCGTGGAAAGATCGTAAGCTGCCGAGCCGAACTGGCTCACCCGAGCTGACATCACCACGATGTCCTGTTCCTTGGTATCGATACGCTCGAGCGCCCACTTCAGGTGGTTCAGGGTGTTGTAGTCGCGGACCGTCACCATCACATTTCCGGGACGGATTCCCAATCCACTGCGCTCCACCGTATCGCTTTGCAGCAGTTGGAAGTGTTCCTTCATGTGCTGCTCGGCCGCAGCATGCTTGCTCCGGTTCAAACGTTCAGAAACGGTAAAGATCAGGAAGAACCCGCCGGCAAAGGCGAGGCCGGCAATGGTGGCAATCGACTTGGTGAACAGGTTCAGGATGGCGGTGCACAACAACACGAGAAAGACCGAGAACAGTCCCACCGGTAATTCGTGGCCGGCGATCTTTATGTTGGGCGGAACCTTCCAGCCCCGCTCGCCCTTGTACTTCACGCGCAGCACCAGCATGGCGAGGCTGTTGAAGGTGAAGCTCCAGATCACGCCGAATGCATAGGCCTCACCCAGCAGATAAACGTCGCCGCGGCTCACCAGGATGGTGAACATCTGGAGAATTACGACCAGGTTGACGATGCGATACGTCGTGCCAAACCGGGGATGCGGCTGCCGGAACCAGTCGGTGAGAACGCCATCTTCCGAGATGCGGTTGAGAACGCCATTGGAACCGATGATCGCCGTATTGACCGCGCCCGAGAGGATCAGAAAACCGACCACCACCACGAAGGCACGAAAAACCAGCCGCAGCAGCAGCGGTCCCCACTGATACATGGCCAGCCCGGCGATCAGATTGTCTTTGTAGACCGGGACTCGCACCGAGTCCGGAATGATCATCACGAACAAGAGCGCCGTAAGCCCGGTAAAAATGAAACTGTAAACCGCGATGATGATGGCGGCTCGCTTCAGGTTCTTCAGCTTGGGATGGGCCAGTTCGCGGTTCACCTGGGCCAGCGATTCCTCGCCGCTCATGGCCAGCACGGAATGGCCGAAGGCAATGAGGATGCCGAGAATCGCGAACTTGGAAGCGAGGCCGTGGGCCAGGTCGGTATGCTTCAAGAAACCCAGGGCTTCGGCGCTGAACTTCAGGCTGTCGGCCGTAGGCAGCGGCACCGACTGATATCCCTGCTTCATCAAGGTCAGGGCAGACCAGCCCAGCAGAATAACCACCATGACCGTGGTGATCTGCATGACCCGCAGAGCCTTTTCGCTGGATTCCTGAATCCCCTTGGTGTTCTGCCACCAGAAGTAAATGGTCACGGCGAGAGCAAAGAGGACGGAAGTCCAGTTGACGTCCACGTGAGGCGCGCCGTGGAACATGCTGTGCAGGGCTCGCGGGATCCAGCCATGGGTATCGGCGGCGGCAAAGGTGTCGTTGATCAATCCCGCGATATATTGTCCCGCCGAAACCCCGGAGATGGGGCCGGTCAGGATGTAATCGAACATCAGCGCCGAGACGCTGATCTTGGCCAGGGTCCCGCCCAGCGCCTCTTTGACTACGCGGTAAACGCCGCCGCGGACGAACATGGAGCAACTCTCCACGTAAACCGCGCGGACGGCGAAGGAGAACAGCATCACGGCCAGGATGAACCAGGGAGCTGATTTCCCGATGGCCTGCTCCGCGATGCCGGCGGCGTAAAACGCGGACGAGCCCAGGTCGTTCAACACGATGGCAGCCGCCCGCCAGTAGGAAATAAACGTCAGCATTACCGACGTAGCCACCACGATGCGAACGCGGCTACCGGCTGAACCTGCGGGTTGTAAAGGAGATGCCATCGTGAGGCGGGTTAGCGGGAACGCGAACCGGAGTCGTCGCCATCCAGGCGCGAGTCATAAAGGATGCTTATGAACTCTAGCAGAAGAATTCTATCCTTGAGGGGAGGCCCCATGCGAGCCCCACATGTTAGCGCATGCCAGTGTAAAGCCATGGATCGAAAAATTGGATAGGGCTGATCGGTGACGGCCGCCCCGGCTGCATGCCTTGTTCAAAATCGTTACACCACGGAGTCACCCAGCACGGAGAAAATCAAAGCAAAAATCTCAGTGCATCGGTGTCTCCGCGGAGCGAAGGACTTGCGAATAACATTGGCCATGAAGCATTTTGTTATGCTTCCAAAATGTGGCGGATGCATAACAGCGCGTGGCTGCTGATCCTGCTCTCGGCGGTCTTGCAGATCGTAGTCTTCCCCTTGCCCAATCTCTATTTTCTGGGATGGGTGGCCGTCGCCCCCCTGCTGATTGCCCTGCTGCGCGCTCGGCAACCAGACACCCTGCAGCTCTTGGCTGGAGTCAAATTGCTGCCGGCAAAGCCCGGTCAAGCCTTTCTTCTGGCTTATCTTTGCGGCGTCCTCTGGTATGCCGGAACCTGCTACTGGATTTTTAACACCATGCGCCAGTACGGAGGCGTGGGCACGCTCGCTGCCTGCGGGCTGCTGTTTCTCTTCTGCCTGTATCTTGCTATCTATCACGGCGTCTTCGGCCTGCTCATCAGCCTGCTGGCGAGTTCGTCCGAGGGCGCCGCCCCGAATCTTTTCAGCCGCCGGGCCCTGCTTCTGGCTCCATTCGTATGGGTCGCAGTCGAACTGGCCCGCACTCGCATCACCGGATTTCCCTGGGACCTGCTCGGAACCAGTCAGGTCGATAACATTCCGCTGTCGCACATTGCCACCGTGACCGGCGTCTACGGCTTGTCTTTCGAAATCATGGTGGTGAATACGGCTCTGGCGGCTGCCTTTGTGATACGCGCGGAGCGGGGCCAGCCCAGCAAACGCAAGCCCCTGCTGCTGGCGACGGCCGGCGCCATCATCGTGTTGCAAGCCGGAAGATTGATCAGTCCACCGGCTGTTCCCACCGACCACACCGCTCGCCTGGTGCAACAGAACATTCCGGTCCTGCAGGGAGGCGAGTGGACCAAAGAATATTTCGAGGGCACGCTGCGGGATTTGACCGTGGTCAGCTTGAGTCCCCCTAGCCTGAACCTGCCCGGCCAGGATGCTTCGAAGCGCGGGTCTGCCTCGTCTGCGCACCCAGATTTGATCGTCTGGCCGGAGTCGCCGGCGCCGTTTTACACCACCGATCCCATGTTTCGGGACGCGGTCGCCAATATTGCTCGTGAGGCCCAAACCTGGATGCTGGTCGGAAGCCTGGGCATTCGCAATGCGGGAGACACGCCCGGCCGCGCGACCCAACTCTACAATTCCGGAAGTCTGCTCAGTCCCGGCGGCGAGTGGGTCGGCCGCTACGACAAGATGCACCTTGTCCCGTTCGGCGAGTATGTGCCTTTCAAACCTTTATTTGGCTTTGCCGGCGGTCTGACCCAGGAAGTGGGCGATTTCTCGCCGGGAACCTCGCGGGCCCCGCTGCCGGCCGGCAGCAAGCTCGGCGTCTTCATCTGTTATGAATCGATATTTCCCGATGAAATTCGGCAGCTGGCCTTGAATGGCGCCGAGGTTTTCGTGAACATCTCGAACGATGGCTGGTACGGCGACAGCGGAGCCTACGCCCAGCACCTGAAACAAGCCCGCATGCGCGCCGTCGAAAATGATCGCTGGCTGCTGCGCGACACCAATACGGGGGTTACGGCAGCCATCGATCCCTACGGAAGAGTTGTAGCCACTATTCCCCGCAAGGTGCGGGCCGCTCTTGATGCTCCCTACGCCATCACCAACGTAACCACGTTCTACACCCGTCACGGCGACTGGTTCGCTTACCTGTGTGCGATAATTTCTGTAGCGGGGCTGCTAGTCAATTTCCGGTTCCGCAAACAGGACAGAACCCAGTCATGAACGAAGAGCTTGAACACGAATACTCCGGCCTGAAGGACCAAGTCCGCGATCTTCGGGAGTACCTTTGACGCCGGCAAACTTCGTGAACAGCTAGCCGAAATCGAGAAGCAGGCTGCTGACCCAGGTCTGTGGTCGAATCCGCAAAAGTCCCAGCAGGTCATGCGCCAGAAAAAACGGCTGGAAAATGTTTTGGCCACCGAGGGTGACCTGGTGCGGCGCGGCGAGGACATATCCGCGTACTTCGATCTGGGCCGTGAAGGGGAAAACGTCGAAGCCGACCTGCGGCGCGAAATTGACGGGCTGCGCGATCTGGTCGATCGTCTTGAAACCGAGAGCCTGCTCTCCGGCGAGAATGACGGCCGCAACGCGATAGTAACCATCCATCCCGGCGCAGGGGGAACGGAGTCACAGGATTGGGCCGATATGCTGTTGCGTATGTACCTTCGCTGGGCAGAACGGCGCGGCTTTCCGACCGTTCTGTATGATTACCAGCCGGGTGAAGAAGCTGGATTGAAGTCGGCTACGTTTGCGGTAAACGGCGAGTATGCCTTCGGTCTGCTGACCAGTGAAATCGGCGTTCACCGGTTGGTGCGAATTTCTCCCTTCGACCAGGCCAAGCGCCGGCATACTTCGTTTGCCAGCGTTTACGTGTCGCCTGAAATCGATGACAGCATCGAAATCGTGATCAAGCCGGAAGAATTGCGCGTGGATACCTACCGTTCCAGCGGCAAGGGCGGCCAGCACGTGAACACCACCGACTCCGCCGTCCGCATCACCCATATTCCTACCGGCCTGGTGGCCAGCTGCCAGAATGAACGTTCGCAACACAAGAACCGGGAACGGGCCATGAGCATGCTGAAATCCAAGTTGTATGAGTTCGAGCTGGAGAAACAACGTGAAGTCACGCGCAAGATTGAAGATTCCAAGCTCGATATCGACTTCGGCTCGCAGATTCGTTCTTACGTCCTGCAGCCCTACCGCATGATTAAAGACCACCGGACCAAGATGGAAGTAGGCGACGTCGATCGGGTGCTCGATGGCGACATTGATCCCTTCATCCGCGCCTATTTGCGTATGCGGCGCGGCGAAAAGCAAAACGCGAACAGAGCTTAGTAGACAAAGCTCAAAGAGAAAGAGGAGGAGTTCGGCATTATGGCCCGCATGGTCGATCTAATCCGCGCGTCGGCGGTGCCGTCGAACCTGATGCAGTCGGCTGCGAAGGGGTCGCTCTCGGTTCCTCCCCGGGAGATGATCGAAATCCTGGTGTACCTGGCCGTCCATAGCAAAGTCTTCGGCGAGCAGGCCCAGCTCACGCTTGCCGGGTGGGACGAAGGGGCATCACGAGCCGTTGCCGGCGATGCGACCACGCCCAAAGAAGTTCTGGACTATCTGGTTTCTCCGAAAAATCTGCGGCCAGTGTTGCTGCCGGCGCTGCTGGCGAACCCGGCGATATCGGAAGATTCGTTGCTCGAAATGGTTGCCAGCGCGGGACGCGACCTGGTCGACCTGATGTTGAAGAGCGACCGGATCAATCAGTCTCCCGCCATTTTGAAGGCCCTGCACTCTAATCCCAATCTAAGCGGGATCCAGTCCGAAACCATTCGCGCCAAAATTGAAGCGCCCGCACCCGTCAGCGCTCCAATGGTCGAGGTTTCCGCGCCGCAGCCATCGGAGGAGGAGACGGCGCCCGCGACCGAGGATGTTCTTCAGGAAGGGTCCGCCGGCGAGGCCCCCGAAGGCGAAGAGGTACTCGACGACGGCGTTCTGGCCTATCTCTCGGAACACGCCGACGAGGTTGCCGCGGGAGCGGAAGTTCTCTATCAGCCGATCGGCGGCACTCACGAGGAATTTACCCAGACCGAAGCGCCTTTGGCCGCTCAGGCGGCCACCGCCACCGGGAGCACATCCGGAGCGGCCGCCAAACCAGCGCCGGTGAAAAAAGGGAAATTATCCCCGAAAGAAGAACGGGGCAGCGCGTTGCAGAAAATCGCCAAGCTGGATATCAAAGGCCGTATTCAATTGGCCATGAAAGGCTCGAAAGAAGAGCGGTCCCTGCTGATCCGCGACGGCACCAAAATCGTTGCCCTGGCGGTGCTGGAGTCACCCAAAATCAGCGACGGCGAAGTGGAACGATTTGCCACCCAGAAGAATGTCCTCGAAGCGGTGCTGCGAGGCATTCCGATGAAGCGGCGCTTCGCCAAGAATTACGCAGTCGTGCGCAACCTGGTCTTCAACCCGCGTACTCCGCTGGATCTCTCGCTTACGCTGATGAAGAACCTGCAGGTAGGCGATCTCCGCAACCTCTCCGGCAATAAAGAGATTTCCGACACGGTGCGCAAGCTGGCCACGAAGATGTTCAAGCAAAAGGTCGAGAGCAACAGCAAACGCTAACCATCCCGCGAACCGCGTGGTTTTTGAATAGTCAGTTTTGAATTTTTGCGGGTTTGTCATTCCGAAGCGCGGCCTCATCGCGCGAGGAATCTGCTGTTCTAGCTCGACAGCAGATTCCTCACCGATAAATCGGTTCGGAATGACAATAGTCAGAGTAATGGATCCCGAAAATCGCCCGCTGCCGATTCGCGGGTGGGACTGGCTTTCCCTGCGTCCGGCGCACTACAATCCCCTGCATGGCTTCCTTGCCGGAGTCCGATCCCATCACGGACTTGCTCAAGCGCTCCCACACCATCGCTGTCGTGGGACTTTCCAACAGCCCGCTGCGCCCCAGCCATGGCGTTTCCGCCTACATGCAAACCGAGGGCTATCGCATCTTCCCGGTCAATCCCAAGATCCACGGCTCTCTGGGAGAAAAAGCGTATCCGTCTCTGCTCGACGTCCCGGAAAAAATTGACATCGTCAATATCTTCCGCCGGTCCGAATTTGTAGAGGAGGTTGTCGATCAGGCAATCCGTCTGAAAGTGCCGGTGATCTGGATGCAGGAGGGAGTCGTCCACGAAGAAGCGGCGCGTAAAGCCCGCCAGTCCGGAATATTTGTCGTGATGGACCGCTGCATCCTGAAAGAACACCGCGCCCGGTTCGGGTAAGTCACTTAACCACAGAGGACACTGAGTACACGGAGGAAAACCAGGCAAGCCCCGATTTTCTCTGTGTCCTCAGTGTCCTCCGTGGTTTATGCCTTTATGAAAATTACCGTGGCGTCATCATGCAGACCCTCGCCGTTAGCGAAGGACCGAACGTCGGCTAGGATGCTGTCCGCGGAGGCATTCGGCTGAAGCACATGGTCGCGCATCCGCCCCGCGCCATACTCTTCGTCGGAACCGTCGGTGGCCTCCGTAATTCCGTCGCTGTAGAAAACCAGGCGCGAGCCGGGAGAGAGATGCACCTTGCTCTCCGAGAATTCGCCGGTGCCGAGCCCCAGAGGCATTCCGCGCTCGCTGTCCAGAAAACGCGCGCCGTTCAAATCCACCAGCAGTGGCCGTAGATGTCCGGCACTGGAAAAGGTTAGCTCACGGGTCGAAGGATTGAGCACCGCCAGCAGCATGGTGACAAACTTGCCGGACGGAAAATCCTCCACCAGCAGTCGATTCAGGCGGGTGAGAACCTCTCCCGGGCCGCTGCAGGTCTGCGCCAGGGAGCGCAGCATGCCGCGAGTTGCCGACATCAGTAGAGCAGCTGCAGTCCCCTTGCCCGAAACATCAGCCAAGACCAGGCCCCAGCATCCATCGTCGAAAGAGATGAAGTCGTACCAGTCTCCGCCAACCGCGCCGGCCGGAATCGATAACCCGGAAATCGCGAAGCCCGGAATGTAAGGAGAACTCTTGGGGAGTAGCGCTTCCTGGATAGCGCGAGCTTCGCTGGCCTCCGCGCTCATCTTCTGCCGTTGGTGCCGTTCATGCTGAAAGCGGCGCGCGTTGTGCACGGCGACCGCAACGTGTTCGCACAGTCCCTGCAACCAGCGCAGGTGCTCGCGCGTAAAGGCATCCAGTTCGTGATGTGAAGCCGCGAACACGCCCACCAGGCGGCCGTCCACCAGCAGGGGGATGGCGACTTCGGAGAGCGCGGCTTCCTCGCAGGCTATGTAGTACGGATCCTTCCGCACGTCTGGCGCGTAGCGCATCTGTCCTGAGGCCGCAACGTAACCCACCATGCCTTCCTTGCCCACCTTCAACCGCGATCCCTTGTCGTGCAGCGTGCAACCGTGGACACCCGCCATTTCCAACTCGCCGCGCTCTTCGTCGTGCAGATAGATGGTCGCTTCCACGCAGCAGAATGCCGCAGCCACGTCGTCCACAATCTTGGTGATCAACTCATCAAGGTCGAGGATGGAGGTAATCTTCTGCGACCATTTCTGGAGCTTGAGCAGATGTTCCACCTGGTCGAGTTGCACTGGGCGAATAGCGGTCGTGTCCGAAACAAGAGGTCTTGGGCTCGCGGCCATGGGGATCCAACCTCCTTAGAAAACCTGGGGAAAGAGACAGAACTTACATTCAATTGGATGCGACGGGCTAGGCGCTGGATTCTGTTTTCGGGGCCCGGGAGGCCGCCTTTTTGGAACGCTTCCGTTTGATCTCTTCCAACCGCTCTCCGATGCGCTTTTCCGAGCCTTCGCTGGTGGGCCGGTAATAGATTCGGTCGACCAGGTTGTCGGGTAGACACTGCATGTCAGCTACTTTGTCTTCGAGGTCGTGGGCGTACTGGTAGCCCTGGCCGTATCCCAACCCCTTCATCAGTCCGGTGGGCGCATTGCGCAAATGCAGGGGGACGGGCTCGGCCGCGGTGCGTTCCACGTCGCCCTGAATTTCGCCGTAGGCGGCGTAAAGGGCATTCGATTTGGGCGCGATTGATAAGTAGACAACGGCTTGGGCCAGGGCCAGGTTCCCTTCCGGCATACCGAGAAAATCCACGGCGTCGCGGGCCGCCATGCATTGCACCAGCGCGTTGGGATCGGCCAGGCCAATGTCCTCGACCGCCATTCGCACCACGCGCCGTGCGATGTATAGCGGATCTTCGCCCGCCTCAAGCATTCTCCCCAGCCAGTACAGCGCCGCATCGGGATCGCTGTTGCGCACCGATTTGTGCAGCGCGGAAATAAGGTTGTAGTGTTCCTCTCCGGCTTTGTCGTAACGCAATACCCGCTTCTGCAGCGCGTCCTGGACCAGTTCGTCGGATATCTCCGCGCCGACTTCTTTGCCATCGCGTCCACGGGCCAGCGAGGCAGCTACTTCGAGCACGTTGTAAGCACTGCGGGCGTCGCCGCTGGAATAAGCCGCGATTTTTTTCAGAACATCATCGGAGGCCTGCAACTTCATCGCTCCCAGTCCGCGTTCTTCGTCGGAGAGCGCGCGTTTCAACAGCTCGACAATCTGTTCTTCCGTGAGCGGCTTCAGCACGTACACCCGGCTGCGGGAAAGCAGCGCGGAAATGATTTCAAACGAAGGATTTTCAGTGGTGGCGCCGATCAGCCGGATGTTGCCTTTCTCTACGTGGGGAAGGAACGCATCCTGCTGGGCTTTGTTGAAGCGATGGATCTCGTCGATGAAGACGATGGTCCGCGTGCCGTATTGTTTGGCGCGCTCGGCGTCGGCCATGACTTGCTTGATTTCCTTGATACCGGTGAGGACAGCGGAGAACTCAACGAACTCAGCCTTGGTGAGGCGCGCGATGATCTGCGCCAGCGTGGTTTTGCCGGTGCCGGGAGGTCCCCAGAAAATGAGGGAGCCGATGTCATCCCGCTCAATCTGGGTCCGCAGCGGCTTGCCCGGACCAACCAAGTGCTCCTGACCGACAAATTCATCCAGCGTGCGCGGACGCATGCGGTCGGCGAGCGGGCGAGTGCGATCGCCAGGGTTGCCGCCGCTCGGGATGGTCGGGAAGAGACTCATACAAACCCACTTCACCACAGAGACACAGAGTTACAGAGAAAAACAATAATCCTCAGAGAACTCGCCTGATTATGCCCTGGGTCAACAACGGGACGTTGAAGTTGATCAGAAGGCCGACTCTCTTGCCGGTCAACTTCAGGTAAGTCAAAAGTTGCGCCTCGTGGACTGGCAGAAGCTTTTCGACTGCCTTCAATTCCAGAACGATCTCGTTTTGCACTATCAGATCAATCTTGTATCCGCAATCCAATTTGAGACCCTTTGTACAGCAGGGGCAATGGCACTTGACGTTTGCACTCTAATCCTCGCAAATGGAGTTCGTGGCACAAACACTCCTCGTAAGCCGACTCCAAAAGTCCTGGACCCAGGTTGCGGTGCACCTCGATGGCTGCACCGATGATAGGGCTCGTTCTGGGGTCTTTTTCGACTTCGATTTCTCTGTGTCTCTGTGCCTCTGTGGTGATAAGCCTCATTGCTTTTGCCTCATTACCTCATACAACACGATACTCGTCGCCACTCCCACGTTCAGTGATTCCACCTGCGGCGCCTGCGGAATTGCCACAACTTCGTCCATTTCTTTGATGAGATCGCGCGACAATCCGGCGCCTTCGCTGCCAATAAAGATTGCGAGAGGCCCTGACAACTTAGCGTGACCGAGCGGCGTGCCTTTGTGCGACACCGTGGCAACCAGCCGAAGTCCGAGCCCCTTCATTTGGCCAAGAGCACCAGGTAGTGCAACCCGCGCCACCGGCAGCCTGAATACCGAACCGGCCGAGGCCCGGACGACCTTAGGGTTGAACGGGCTGACTGTGCCCTCCCCCAGCACCACGCCGCCGGCGCCAAAGGCCTCTGCCGAACGCAGGATAGTGCCCAGGTTTCCGGGGTCCTGCACTCCTGCGATGGCCAGCAGCGGCCCCGCTTGGGACTTGGCCAACACGTCTTCGAGTGAGAATTCCTTCCATCGCGCCAGAGCCGCCACGCCTTGCGGCGCGTCGCTCGGGACGGCGCTGGCAAAGAGCTTGTCGGGCAGCAACAAGGTCTCGACTTGCGCGCCGAGCTGGGACAGCAGCCTGTCTGCCCGGGCCGCCGCCGACTCGCTGAAGAATACCGCTCGAAAGCGCACCCCGCTGCGAATCGCCTCCTCAAGAATACGAAAACCTTCAATGGCACAATAGCCGTCGGCAGCGGGCTCACCGTGAGAAAAGGCGCGGCGCAGGTCTTTTACCACAGCGTTGTGCCGGCCCTCGATGCGGCGCAGGCGGGCATTCGGAACCGGTCTGGAGGCTGCTGCGGTTTCTTTCATGTTCGCGCCATTCGCCGAGAATCATACATGTTCCTGGCAGTAGCGCCGGCGTCCCGCCGGGTGTCCGGATGGCGTCTCGCCCTCCGTCGTTACGCCGCAAACTCCACTGGCGGGCGTTGCCCGCCCATCGGGCCGGCGGGACGCCAGCGCTACGCAATGCTCGGCTTTCGGCGCCTGCCCATGTTATGTTAGCTCTCGCGATTTTTGAGACCTGGATTTCAAGATCTGGATGGGAAGGGACCTGTAAGTGCGCGTAGAAATTGTCAAGATTAATTGCGATAACCCGGAAGCGTCTCTCATCCGCTACGCCGCGGATCAGATTCGCGCCGGAGAAGTTCTGGGCATGCCGACGGACACTTTTTACGGCCTGGCGGCCGATCCCTTTAACTTGCGCGCGGTGGACCGGGTATATGACATCAAGTCACGTTCGCGGCACAAGCCATTGTCCCTGCTGATCGCTGACGTGGACCAGGCCGAACAGCTGGCGCAACCTCTGCCGGAAGAGTTTTATGCCCTGGCGCGGCGTTTCTGGCCCGGGCCATTGACCATCATCGTCAAGGCCTCTTCGCGCCTCCCTTTGAAAGTAACGGCCAACACCGGCAACGTGGCCCTGCGGGTGCCCAAGGCTCCGATTCCGCTGGCGGTCGTGCAGGCGGCGCAGATTCCGATTACCGCGACCTCGGCCAACCTGAGTGGCGAATCCGAATGCACTACAGCGCTCGCGGTCCGCGACCAGCTTCAGGACCGTATCGCGATCATCATCGATGGCGGAACGTCACCCCGCGAAGTCGCTTCCACCATCATTGACCTCACCGATGAAGAAGCGCGCTGGCGGATCATGCGGGAAGGCGCCATCCCGTCCCAGGAGATTTCGGAGTTCTTCGCGCAAGGATGAACTCGGCACGATGAACCCAGCACAAGGATGAACCGAGAAGAAGAGCGGCGGCCCAGCCCCTGGCCCTTGTGGGTGGTGGCCCTGGCTGCGACCGCGGTCGCGGCCTTTCTCGGGATTACCAGCGTTCACATCGTGCACGAAGCCGGTGTGCAGGAAGTTCATCCCGCCGACGCGATCGTTGTCTTCGGCGCAGCTCAATATGCGGGACATCCATCGCCTGTCTTCCGCGCCCGCCTCGATCACGCTTACGACCTGTTCGAGCGTGGCGCCGCGCCGGTAGTCATCACCACTGGAGGATCCGGGGCGGATCCCACTTTCAGCGAAGGTGGAGTAGGCCACGACTACCTGATGCATCGCGGAATTCCCGAGTCGAAATTGATCGCTGAGACCCAGGGCTCCGACACCGCGTCGTCGGCGCAGCGCGTGGGAGTAATCATGAGCACCAACGGCATGCATAGCTGCGTGGCGGTCAGCGATGCCTACCACGTATTTCGCATCCACAAATTGCTCGAGCATGAGGGCGTGCAGGTATACGTGGCGCCGCGTCCAGACTCTCTTCCGCGGACCACATGGCAACGGGCCTTGGCCGTCTTGCGCGAGGCCGCCAGTTACATGCTGTGGAAGCTGAACATTCCCGCGTAGCTGTCATCCTGAGCGGAGCTGTCAGATTTCGCTGGCGAAGCAGTTTCTCCGCTCAGGACGACAGCCAGCCCATCTTCTTCCGCAACTCCGTGATATGGGCCACATGGTGGCGACCGTGCCACGAATACAAGGCCAGGTTCTTTTCCAACGGCACGATTCCCAACTCGGGATGATGAAACGAGCGTTTCCAGTCCTGCGGCTCGAGCGAACGCAGCAGGCGCACCCATCGGTCGTGGAGCGAATCAAGCAAAGACAGTGACACTTCCAACGGAGTGGACTGCACATCCCCGAGTTTCGCCCAGCGATCTTCCATGTAGGGTTTGATGGTCGGCGCATCTTCGGTCAACGCGAGTTTGAAGCGGATGTAGGCGTTCATGTGGCTCTCCGGCACATGGTGAGTCACTTGCCGCACCGTCCATCCGCCCTCGCGATAGGGAGTTTCGATCTGCTGGGACGAAAGTCCCTCCACTGCCGATCTCAAGGCGGCAGGAGTCTGCTCGATATCGTTAATGAGCCGGTTGCGCTGTGCTTCATCCGGCGAGCCGTTGAAAGTAAATTTTCCGATGGGATACCGCGGATCGCTCATTCTTGCCTCCTCAAGCAAGCGGGCGAGGGCGCCCGCTCCACACAATCATTGATCTAAGAGGAAACTCGAAAGGTTCGAGAAAAGCAACGCAGAATCATAATGCCGATAAAGATTTCTGCACAGATGGTGTTAAGAACTGTTGAGAGCCGGGGCGGCGACTGGAGTTTATTTCGACCCGAATGTGCGGAATAAGAATGTGCTTCGAGTCTGCGGCAACAGCGGCCTTCCGTTAAAGGTTGCGGCGCCTTTTTCGTAACCACCCACGACATATTTCCAGCCAAACGTCGTTCCTCCGCTTAATTTCATACGGTAGGTTTGTCCCGGGATGACTTCCACTCCGCCCTTCGGAATCACGAAAAGGACATGTTCCGAGTCCGCGGTTTGAACGCGCTGGGTTACATCCGCCAGCGCCTTTCCGCTTGCGTCCATGATGGTCAGGGTCAGCTCATCCTCTTCGGCACCGGCATTCCCCACCAGCAGTTCCACCTCGACGCCCACCAGCTTGGTGACCGACGGCGTGAAACTCTGCTCGGCGTCGTTGACCAGGTTTGTCCAGGCTTTGTTCCATCCATCCGTGTTTACCTGGTCCGGCTTCATCGCAGCTTGCGGTACGGATGGTGCGGAGCTGACCGCCACTCTGTGTCTGCAGGCAGCGCCGAGAAATAGCACTACCCCCAGCCCCATAGTTGCGAGAGCGCGATGGAACCGACTGGCCATATTCCGGTGAGTCTATACAGTTAGTACGCTCAAATCCACGGCCTTTAACCGCAAAGTGCGGCGGCAGAACCACTAAGCGGATTTAAGGTTATTTCAGAGACGCCGACCACTCTCGGCTAGCGAACCAGGGCGAGAATCCGTACCGGAGCCGTCGCTCCTCCTGCTACCTTCGCAGGCGCCACCATGGCGACCGCTCCGTTGGCGGGCATGCGGTCGAGGTTGGCCACGTTGGTAAGAAGATAAAGCCCGTGGGTGAGCGCGTACTGATCGACGGCAGCGCTTCTGGCCGAGCCGCGACCCAGATTGGCGGTATCGATTCCCAGTCCCAGAGCATTGCGTCCCTCGGCGAGGAAGCGGGCCGCCTCCTCAGAATATCCAGGGGAGTGCTTTACGCCTTTAGCATCTTCGTTTCGGTAGTTCTTGACGGAGCTCCAACGCGAACCCCATCCGGTGCGCGCCATTACGACGGCGCCCAGGGGAATCTGCCCGTTGTCCTGTTCCCAACGCGCGATGTCCTGTACAGAAATCTCGTAGTCGGCGTTGACCTTAGCGCTGGCGCTGACGTCGAGCACCACCAGCGGCCCGATCAAACGGCCGGCTGGAATCTGATCGACAGTCCACATGCCCCGACCCAAAAGAGCCGGAGCTTCAATGCGGGTGGCGAATTGTTCGGAAGACGCTGACGACGAAATCCTTTCGGACAAAGCGACGGTTTCCAGCCGATAATTCGAGTTCCGTGGTTTCTCGAAACCGCTCGCTGGCAACGAATGTGTGAGGTCCACAACCTCGCGAAAGCTTCCCGGCTGGCTCGTCTCCGGACGCTTTTGGGCGAACAAGAACAGGGCCAGAGCCAGGACGGAACCGATAACAAATGTCTGAATCTTCATTACTTCTTACATAACTTTCGTTGCTTGTTCAGGCCTCGCCGAGAACTGTGGAAACCTAACTAAAGCAGTGAGATGCGAGCATCGTCGCGCAAAGATGCTCAATCACGATTCTCCTCCGGCCCCTCCCCTCCAGCAAGGCCCATAAGTACATGAACTGCCGGGGTAAATCTCGAAACATCGAGGCGAATTGGCTGACCGTCGGGGATCTCTTGTATTCACAACCAGAAGGCAGCCAGCGCAGCTAACAGGGTACTGAGGAAGTTTACCGAATCGTTACTAACCATGTGGCGTCGCTCGAGCGCGGCCCCGAGAAAACTATCCGCAATCATGCCCAGGACAGCGGCGCCTATCGAGACCGGCAGCCAGGCCCAGGGCAGCAATCCACCGAGAACACAAACCAGACTCACAATTCCGGCGGCGACGGCTCCCGCCAGGGTTCCGATCAGGCTCACGCCGCCGTCGGTTCCTGCGGAGACCGCACGCCAGGTTGTAATCAGGCGAGGCCGGTCGCCGAAGGCCTGGCCCAGTTCACTCGAGACCGTATCGGCCGCGGCCTCGGAGAGAGCTGCCGCCATCGCCAGCAGGAAGAGCGCCCGATTGGGCCTGACCACGGAAAGCGCGGCGCAGGCAGCCGCTACCCCGAGATTGGCTACCACCTGGGATGCTTTCCTCCCTTCCCGTGGTTCCGCGGTCCCCAACTTCAGCTTGCGCTGGTAGCCGATCCGGGTTGTGATCCAGGTCAGGCCGAACACGGTGATCAGCGCCGCAAAAGCGCCGCGCCCGCCGCCCAGGTAAAGCAGGAAGGAGACTACCGCTCCGGCCAGTGCGCCGGAGTTGGTGACTCCGCGCATGGATCGGGCGAGCGCGGCGAAGGCGCAGGTGAGAAGGCCTCCGATAGCCACTTGCGCTCCCAGGCCAGTCATATCGCGCAGTCGGGAGATGTCATACACATCGGTCACAATAAATGGCGGCGGCCAGCAATTGAAATCGGACTATACACAACCTATAGCGTAGGTCTCTCCGTAGTCCCACAAATAGGGCTTGATGTTCGGATACCGCCGTCGACGAACTGCATCAAAATCTTCTGCGTAGTCTAAACTGCACTACGATTGCGGCTTTTCCGGTTCGGGGTGAACCTATGGCAGCCTCCGTTTGGTCGGGATATCTTACGTTCGGTTTGATTTCGATGCCGGTGCGTCTTTTCTCCGGGGCGCGCAGCAGTGGGATCTCCTTCAACATGTTGCATCGCGAAGACCTTCAACGGGTCAAACAGCAATATTACTGTCCCGCCGACAACAAAGTCGTGGAGCGGAACGAAATCGTGAAGGGATACGAATTCCGTAAGGGCGAGTACATCGTGATCGAACCGGAAGAGATCAAGAAGATCGAGCCCCAGACCGCGAAGACGATGGAGATTCTGGAGTTCGTAAAATCCAGCGACGTCGATCCGGTATTCTTCGAGTCTTCTTACTACATGCTGCCGGAAGAGGCGGGGCGCCGACCCTACGCACTCCTGACCAAGGCCCTGGAAGAAAGCGAATACGTCGCCATCGCCAAGCTGACCATGCACAATCGCGAGTACACGGTGTTTCTGCGCCCCCATGAAGGCGGACTCATGCTGCACACCATGTATTACGCGGAGGAGGTTCGCCAGGTGGAAGGCTTCGGCGCGCCCGAGGTTGAACTGAAAGACGCGGAAGTGAAAGTGGCGCACCAGTTGATCGAAGCCCTGGCGGGTGAGTGGGACCCGGAAAAGTATCACGATACCTTCCAGGAGAATGTAAAAAAACTCATCGAGACCAAGCTCGAAGGCGGCAAGATCACTGAAGTAGAAAAACCGAAAAAGCTGGCGCCGGTTGTAGACCTGATGGCTGCCCTCAAACAAAGCCTGGCCGAGATGGAAGGAAAAAAGAAGCCGGCAGCTCCGGCGCGCGAAACGGCAGGAAAACGATCCCGAGGGAAGGCGTGAAAGCAGCTCTTAGCTCTTAGCTCTTAGCTCTTAGCTCTTAGCCTCCGGCAAAACCTGCATCCCACGTCTGGCTCGCGTGATCTTCTGGACCGAACCTTCTATCCTGATGGGCAGCCTTTCACCGTCGAGAGGGCATCAGACCTCAAAGGCCAAAGGCCACGAGCTAAACGCTAAGAGCTAAAAGCTGATTGCTGCATCTGGCTCGCTGGCGGATATTCCCACCAACCATTAAAATGGGAACTCTTTTCATGGACAGTTCTGCCGGGGTGCGGATGAGGTTTTTGCGTGGGGCCCGTGTATTGGGCATTCTGAGTCTCAGTCTGATTGGCATAAGCTGCGGAGACCAATATCGTCCCGTGGCCGTTCCCATTGTCCCTCCTCCACCGAATCCCGCGGCCGTGCACTTCGTACTTGTATTCAGCGTCAATGGATCGATCGATCCGGGTGCCAGCAGCCGCCTGGATGTTTCCGGCGACACCAACATCGGCGTCGCCCAACTTGGGCTGGGTCCGGCGCATGCCACTCTGACGCCAAACAACACTCGTGTGTACGCGGTCAACACACTTGAGAACACGGTTTCGTCCTATTCTCCGACGCCTCCCGCGACCGCCACTCCGGTAACCACAACTTCTCTTGTGGCTGGTTCGTTGCCCGTGTTCGTTCACACCACGGACACTGCCAACGTTTACGTCGCGGACTTCGGGAACAATACGGTCGCGGCGATCTCGGTCGCAACCAACGTGGCCTTGAACCCGCTGATCGCAGTGGGCAGTCAGCCGGTCGCGCTGGTGGAGACTCCGGACCAGAAGAAGCTTTACGCAGTGAACCAGGGCAGCGCCAACGTGACCGCCATCAGCGTGGTGGACCGGACCGTGACCCAGACTATCGCCACCGGGACCGCACCCGTCTGGGCGCTGGCACGCTCCGACAGTGCGCGGGTCTACGTGCTGAACAGCGGGAGCGGCACGGTATCTACAATCGATACCACGACTGACGCCCTGCTCAGCTCGGTCGCGGTGGGCGCCGGCGCGAATTATATGGCGTATGACGGCAGACTGAATCGCCTTTACATCACCAATCCCACTGCCAATACTTTGACCGCGGTGGACGTTTCGTCGGATCCGCCGGCTGTCCTTTTTGCGACGCCGGTCGGCACCGGCCCGGTAGGCGTGGCGGTCCTGCCCGATGGCAGCCGAGCCTACGCGATAGGTTCGACCAAACTTCCTCCCTGCACTTCGGATCCCGCAGATACTCAGCTGTGCATCAGCTCTCAAGTCACCGTCGTCAACACTACCGACGGCAGCGTGCGCAAGACGATTCCGCTTGAGCCCGTAGTGAACATCACGGCCGCCTCGCAAACCGGCTCAAGCACCAATTACACCTACAATCTGATTTCCGGCCCTGCGCTTCGGCCAGGAATGGAAATTGTGATCGCCGGCATGGCGGACCCAGGCAACAACGGAACTTTCTCTGTGGCATCGGCAAACGCTGGAACCTTTACGGTTGTCAACGGAGCGGGGACGACGGCAGCCAGCCAGAGTGGAACTGGAGCCGTCGTGGTCGAGATTCCCACGACGAACCCAACCGGCTGCGACATTAGCGGTCTCGGCGTTCCCGGGGGCGTGGCCGGCGGAGTGCGTTTCCGCTTTTCTGCCGCCGCCTCGGCCGACAGCACAAAGATATTTGCTGCCAGGTGCGATGCCGGAAGCACCACCATCATCAGCACGTCGGATGACACGCCGGTGGTCGACATGCCCGCCCCACTGAGCGCCATCACCCCACCCAACGGCGGCAATGCCCTGCCGCAAAATCCTGTGTTCATTCTGGCGGGACCGTAAAGCGGACGCCGGACCTCAGCATCGGACCTCGTCAATAATCCGGTAATAAGTCCCTTTTTGCAGGTTTTCCCGCCCTCGGTAAGTTGCGCTTTGAGTCCGCTGCGGCTAAGTAAAAGTGTGCACTATTGCTCAGACAGTTGTGTTCCTCCGAGCTTAGGCTGGCGTGCCAAAGGGAGGAAACCATGACAAACCCATCCGTCAAGAAACCGGCACAACGTGATCAGCAGCAGCAGGCCAAACCAACGCCCACGTTTCCCGTCTGGGTTGTCCCGACGTTGGCAGATCTTCTTCAGCGCCTTTCAGTCAGTTCTGCGAGCGCCTCAAAGCCTTCACAGTAGTCAACCAGGAAATGACAGCTCGGGTTGAACCGCAAAGGAATCGCGGCCGGACCTCTCTGAAACATCCGCGGGCAAGAGCGCAGCCAGCGCGTAAATACTAGTCGTGAGCTAAACTGACCAGCCAGGAACCATCACCTTCGGCATAATTAGCGACATGTCATGTGAAGTATTGGAGGTTCTATGTTAGGTTACGGTTTGGCAGGAACAATCGTCGTCGTCCTGGTGATTGTGTTTATCATTCGCGCTCTATGAACCCGCAACTTTGGGCGCGTTTCCCGCACGCGCCCACAATTGCAGCCAACGCACACATTCAGTCCATCTGGGAAACAGGCTGCAGTCTTTACCAACTCTATGAATGCGTCTTCCTGTGGTGCCCATTATTGTTGCTGGTGTCTTGTCCGTGAACATGCTGGTTCCCGTACAGCCCATCCGTCACCAACGCGTTTGTCCTTATGCGGCCCATCTGTTCGTAGATGTACTGGCGAAGGTCAGCAACGTCAAGAATGCGGCTGCCATTGTTGAGGTGTGCGTAAGTCAGGTCTTCCCTGAGGCCTTCGAGCAACGAAAGCGCGATTTGTCTTTGGTTCATGTCCATAACAGATCCAGAGCGAACAAGATTAGATCTTCAGTATGGTGTCCTGAGAGAAATCAAATCTGTACACTTTTGACCACATGGGCGGAAGCTAGACAGGATCTACTTGACCGCGGAGAGGTCTCCAGGCGGAGATCGAGGAAGCACCGGTCTCACGAACTTGAGATCTGTGGTCCGGTGTCCTACTTCGCGGCGGCGGCCGTCTGGACATTTGGCGATTGCACGTTGTAGCGCAGGGCGATGTTCATGAACACGCTGCCGCGGTCGGTTTCGCAGCAAATAACCAGGGCTTCGGTGTCTTCGGTGTTGGTGGGACCGTGTTCGGAGGTGTGCAGGACCGGAGGATGCACGCGGAAATGGAAGCCCTGATCATTCAGGGTGGTGACTGCATTTCCCGTGACTTGATTGGCCAGCTCACAAACTGTTTCCCGGATCAGATCATCAGACTCGGGCAGCTCGGTGCCGGCAAAGTGGCTGGCGACACGCAACGCGGTCTCGGGATCCAGATCGAACACAATCCGGCCTTCAATGTCGCCGGTGATCGCGACCAGAGCGGCCACTCCTTTGCGCCGGTAAGCCTCCTGCTCCATGCTGAGGTTCCCGATGGACATCGGAGACTGCAGGCTTTGGGCCAGAACGGCGTCCGCCGCGTTGATGAACGGCTGGATCAGCTCCATCTTCATAAGATCAGGCTCCCGCGCCCGCGGCATTGGCAACCGCGCCATCCTCGCCCAGCACGTACTTGATCACTTCGTACAGAACTTCCGGCTTGACCGGCTTCTGCACAAAGTGCCGAGCTCCGCGTTGCAGTGCCGCCACGATGTTTTCCTGATAGCCCACGGAAGACACCATGACAATGCGGGCCTCGGGATGCTGGGCCACGATCTTCTCGGCCGCCTCGATCCCTTCCATCTGCGGCATGGTGATGTCCATGAGCACGATGTCAGGATTGGTGCGGTCGTATTCGGTGATGGCGGTCAGGCCGTCGCCGGCTTCGCCGGCTACCTGGCCGCCGAAGGTTTCAACGATGCGCGCCAGGTTCTTGCGGGCGAAGACGGAATCGTCCACCACCAGGTAGCGAACCGGTTGACCATCCTTGCTGCGTTTTAGTGATGCAAACTGCTCCATAAATCCTCCTGCTTTATCTGCGTAAATCGAACCGAACCATCCGTTGCAAAGCTATTCACGCCCCGCGACGGCAGCCTTGCCGCCTCCGCCAGGTTCATTCCCAAACCCATTCCTGCGATCTGCCATGCATTGGGCCTGCAGCGTGTTGGCCAGAACGTCGAGGGCAACCACGCGGACCGCGAATCCGCGATCGATCGCAGCCTTCGGCATGCCATACACCACGCAGGATTCCTCGCTCTGCGCGATGGTCATGCCTCCTACGGCTTTGACCGCCCCCAACCCCTGGGCTCCGTCGTCTCCCATTCCGGTCATCAGGACGGCAACGCCCTTCGATCCGTATTCATCGGCCAGGCTCCTGAACAAGACATCGGCCGAAGGGCGGTGACCATTGACTCGAGGCTCGTCGCTCAGCACCACGACATCCCCCAGCGGCAGGCGCTTTACCTTCAGGTGCCGGCTGCCCGGGCAGATGAGCACACGTCCCGCTAGAAGCACATCTCCCGACTGCGCCTGTTTGACCGTCACCGAGCAGATTTCATCCAGGCGGCGGGCAAACATTTCGGTGAAGCCTTCCGGCATGTGTTGCACCACCACAATGCTGCCGGGAAAATCAGCCGGTAATTGCGAGAAGACGTACTGCAAGGCCTGCGGCCCCCCGGTGGACACGCCGATGGCGATCACCTTGGCGGGAGTTTTTTTGGCATCGAGCGGAGCTTTCTTTCCCGCACGCATGGTGGCGCCCACCGGCCTGACGGTGATGCCCCGGCTCTGCGCCGCTGCCTTGATTTTGCCGATCAATTCCGCCGCGATCTGCGGCATGCGGGCCGAAACGTCATTGGGCTTGGCGACGAAATCAAATGCTCCCAGAGACAAGGCCTGCAGCGTAATGGAAGCCCCTTCCGTGCTGTGGGAGCTCACCACGATGACGGGCAGGCGGTGGCGGCGCATGATTTCCTTAAGCATGTCGATGCCGCCCATCCCCGGCATCTCGAGATCGAGGGTCACCACCTGCGGTTTGAGTTCTTCGATTTTCCGCAGGCCGAAATTTCCGTCCATGGCGGTGCCTACGACTTCGATCGAACTGTCGGTCTGAAGAATTTGCGGAATCAACTTCCGCATCAGCGCGGAATCGTCTACCACCAGCACGCGTACCGGGGTCATAGGCGTGCCTCCGCCGCTGCGCGCGCACTCTTGCGGTCGGCGTGGGAGAGCAAAATTCCCGAGACCACGCTGTCTCCTGCGTCCGGGCGATACCTGCTATGACGCTCCACAATCGCAGGAAGATTGACGATGAGCACCACCCGGCCATCGCCCAGGATGGAGGCTCCGCTGATCAGGTCGGTCGCCACCGTCTGGTCGTCGAGCGCCTTGATTACCAGTTCCTCCTCGCCTTCGAGGCGATCCACGATCAGCCCGAGTTTGCGTTCTCCCACTGAAATCACGAGCACGAATATTTTTTCCGACGCGGACTTCCCGTCGTCGCCGCCCGGAGCATAACCCAGACGGACCAGCGGCAGCACACGGTCGCGCAGTTGCAGGACTTCGTAGTTTTGCACCTGGTGCACGTCAGATTCCCGGGCCCGCGCGATTTCCGCCACTGCATTCAACGGGACGGCATACAGTCGCTGCTCCACGCGGAACAGCAGAGCTTTGATAATCGCGAGGGTCAGAGGCAACTTCAGGCGGAAGGTTGTACTCTGGCCGACGCGGGTCTCGATCTCGACCGAGCCCTTCAAGCGGTGCAACACGGTCTGTACCACATCCAAACCAACGCCCCGGCCTGAGACTTCAGTGATCTCGTCGGCGGTGCTGAAGCCGGGCCGGAAGACCAACCCGAGAATTTCAGTTTCCCCCAACCGATCCGCCTCGTCCGGGGTGAGGAGTCCCTTCTCCAGAGCCTTGGCTTTGACTTTGTGCACATCGATGCCGGCGCCGTCGTCGGTAATCTCAACGATAACCTGATTGCCGTGGTGGTACGAAGTGAGACGGATGGTTCCACGCGCCTGCTTCCCGCTGCGGACTCGCTGCTCCGCGCTCTCAATGCCATGACTGACGGCGTTGCGAACCAGGTGAGTCATGGGTTCGGCGATGACATCGAGAAGACTCTTATCCAGGTCCGTTTCCTGCCCGCTCATCACCAGGCTCACTTCCTTGCCGCACTGTTTGGCCACATCGCGCACCATACGGGGAAAACGCCGGAACAACTGCTCGACCGGCACCATGCGGATCTTCATGACCGAGTGCTGCAGTTCACTGAGCACGCGAGACTGGAAAGCCATGGCATCGGTAAAGCGGCCGCGCAAGGTCTCCTTGGGAACGTGGCGGGCGAATTCGGTAAATGCCTGCTGCAGCATCGACCTGCCGATGATGAGTTCCCCTACCAGGTTGAGCACGCTATCGATGCGCTCGGCATCGACCCGCAGGATGTTTTCCGCGAGCAAGGGCGGATGGGTCGGCCGGGCGCCTTCCGCGTGTTCTTCGCCGGATTCCGGCGCAGGTGCGTTCTGCGATTGCGCCGGCGACACCGCGGCTTTTACCTTGGGCTCCGCGGCTTTCACCAGTTCGACCACGACACTAGAAATCACGGTGGGAATGCGGCAAAGCGTGGACAACTGCTCTGCCGATTTTTCACTGGCCACCAGCAATTCAAGGCGCTGCGTGCTGGCGGGCGAACCGGCCTCGGGGCGCGTCCCCATAATTTCAGCCAACGGCGCCAGCCCATTCAGGACCAACTGCCGGGCCGCGATCGGCATGGCACACTTCTGATCGATTGCGGCCGTGATGTGGTAAGCGTTCTTGCCTCCGGAGACCGCATTCTGAATGGCCAGCTTCTCGTATTCGGTCCAGGCGGCGGGGACGACGGCTTTCGCCGCTTTCTTTTTCTGTACCCGCTTCGGTCCTTTGCCTGCAGGTTTCTTGGCCAGCTCACGAATCATCTTGGCCAGGGGCGCGGACGACGGTAACTTCCCTTTTCGACGATAGGCGGCCAGCATGGCGCCGAAAGCGTCGGCGGCAGCAAAAGCGACTTCCGCCAGACTGCCATGAGATGACGCGGATTCGAGGGCCAGAGCATCTTCCAGTTCGTGGGCGGCATTGCTCAGTTCGCGAAAGCCGCAGGCTGCGGCGTCGCCCTTGATGGTGTGGACGATGCGGCGGATGCTGCGCACCAGCTCCGCATCGGCCGGGCTGCGTTCCAGCTTCAACGCCTCTTCATTCAGCGATTGCAGCAGCTCCTGCGCGGTCTCGAAGAAGAGTTCCCGCATTTCCGCGCCGCGCTCATCGGGAAACTGGGTCACGCCGTCACCTCAACCTTCTGATAGGCAGTCCCGCTGTTGCGATGCACCATGGCGAACTTGTCGGTAAGAGCCAGCAGGCTTTCGGCGTGGCCCACGAACAGGTAACCCTGGAGATTGAGGCAACGCGAGAATTTTTCCAGCAGGCGCTTCTGCTCGGCTTCGTCGAAATACATCATGACGTTGCGGCAGAAAATTATGTCGTTGCGTTGCGGCAGGTACTCCGTTTTCAAATTGTGGAAGTCGAAGTGGACAACTTCCTTCAGCGCCTTCTTGACCGCATAGCGCTCGCCTACTTTGTCGAAGTAGCGCAGCCGGTAGCTGTAATCCACGCTCGCCATCTGAGTTTCGGAATAAATACCCTCCTGGGCGGTCCGCAGGACGGAGTAGCTGATGTCGCTGGCGATGAGCTCGACCTTCCAGGGTGGAGGAATGAGCGGCTTGGGCGAAGGCAGGGCCACGGACTGCGGATTGCGCAGGTAGTAGTAAGCCAGGCTGTCCGCAATCAACATGGCCAGGGTGTAAGGTTCCTGGCCGGTGGAACAGCCAGCGCTCCAGATTCGCAAGGAGTAGTCCCGCTTGGCCTGCTTGCGGCGAATCAGGTCGTCAAGAATGTGCTTGTGGAACAAATCCAGCTGGGCCTTATTGCGGAAGAAGCTGGTCTCGTTGACCGTAAGATTTTCCAGCAGCCGGGCCAGTTCGTTCTTGCCTTCTTTGCTGATCAACAAGCGGTAGTAGCTGTAAAAAGAGTCGAGGTGGCATTCTTTCAAACGCCGTTGCAGACGGTCTTGAAGAAAATGGGTGCGCCGCTCGTCGAAGTACATGCCGCACTCCTGATAGACGAGCACCTGCAGAAGCTTGAGTTCAGCCTCGGTAAATTGCGCAGGTATGCTGGATGTGCCCATGAGTTCCGGTTCGTCGTTGCTGCCTGTTATCGGACCACTACTTCGCTGCCGCAGCGCTCCGCGCTTCGCCATTTCCTGGTTCGGTTGTTTCTTTTTGGGCCGCGCCACTCTCCAGCAGTTTGGCCATGTCCAGCAACACAATCAGCCGTCCGCGATATTTGCCCAGCCCGGTCACGCAGTTCAACCCGCCTTCCTGCAAAGTCGGGGGAGAAGGTTCGATCTCGCCCACCGGAATCTTGATGACCTCCGATGCGGAGTCGACAATCAGCCCCGAGAGCCGCCCGCCATGCTCCACCACCAGTATGCGGTTGCGACGGTTCAGTGCGGTCTGGGGCTCGCCAAAGCGCTTGCGCAGGTCGATGACCGAAACAATCTTGCCCCGAAGATTGATCACGCCTTCCATATAGGCAGGAGCATCGGGCACCGCGGTGATTTCGGGCACGCGCACGATTTCGTGCAGCGAGGTGATGGGCACGCCATAGGTCTCGCGCCCCACCTGGAATCCGACGATGTGCAATT
The DNA here is from genome assembly GCA_963841075.1 of Terriglobia bacterium. Lineage (GTDB taxonomy): Bacteria > Acidobacteriota > Terriglobia > Terriglobales > Acidobacteriaceae > JAIQFF01. Next base: position 66,982 of record CAWJBA010000014.1, on the reverse strand, counting down.
CAGGGTTCATGCTTGCACTCTGACTTCAGGCTCGTGCGCCGGCCGCCGCGCGCCGCGCGTGGGCCGTCGTTTGTTCGTCGTGGCGCGAAGGAACCCGTTCGGTTTGTTCGAGAGCAAAGCGGTGCATGGCATCCAGCAACTCGCGGGACATCTTCGACATCTGCTCCGCCGAGGCTGCCAGTTCGGTGGACCCAGAGGTTGTCTGCTGCACCAGTTCGCGCATGCGCTCCATGGCCTTGACCACCGCCTGTGCGCCCGAAGCCTGCTCCTCGACCGCGGAGTTGATCTCGTGCGTAATTTCGTTAAGGCGAGTGGTGGCGCGCGCGATCTGCGACGAGCCGTGCGACTGCTCGTTGGTGGCAGCGCCGATCTCCTGGGCAAACTTGTAGACCTCGGTCACGACATTGGAGATCTTGCGCAGCGCGGCGTTGAGTTCTTGTCCGAGACCGAGACCATCGTTGACGATGCCGGTGCTGCGTTCCATGTTCTCGACCGCCTTGCGCGCTTCTTTCTGGATGCTCTGTATGAGTTCGGAAATTTCTTTCGTCGACTGCGCCGACTTCTCCGCCAGCTTGCGGACTTCGTCAGCCACCACGGCGAATCCCAGGCCATGCTCGCCGGCGCGGGCCGCTTCGATGGCAGCGTTCAGGGCCAGCAGGTTGGTCTGTTCCGCCAGGTCATCAATGACCTCGATGATTTTGCCGATATCGTCAGCCCGCTGCCCCAGCACATCGATAATTTCGCCAGAAGAACGGATGGTGATGTTGATCTTGTTCAGTCCGTCGGTGGCTTTCTCCATCGTGTTGATACCGTTGTGAACTTCTTCCCGCGACCGGTTGGAAATGTCGAGCAGGACCTTGGCGGTATCCGCCACACGCTGTATGGAGGCCACCATCTGATCAATGGAAGCCGACGTCTCGCTGACGCTCGAAGCCTGGGTCTGGGTGTTCTTCACCATGTTCTGCACGTTGACGCTCATCTCGTGCATGGTGCTGGTGACTTCGTCGATGGCCGAAGCGGTCTGCAGGCTGACTTTGGCCGAGTCATCGGAGGCGCCGGCCACCTGGCTGGAAGCGCTGGCCACCTGCGAAGCAGCGTCGCGCACGTTGCGCACCAGGTTCCGCAGGCCGTCCACCATGCGCACGAAGGCGTTGCCCAACGTGTCATCCTTCGAGCGGGGCTTTACCTCGACCGAGAGATTGCCGCCGGCGATGGCCTCGGAAACCGATGCCATCTCCCTCAGGTAACCCACCATGCTGTTGAAGGTTCGACCGAGTTCCCCTATTTCGTCTTCCCGCTTGATGTCGATATCGTGGTCCAGGTCACCGGCGGTACCGATCTGCCTGGTGACTTTGATCAGGTCGCCCAGCGGCTCGGTAATGGACTTGGCAGTGCGGAATGCAATCAGGCCACCCAGGCTCAGGGCCGCCAGGGTACCGAGGAGCGCGATTCCGACGGTCCAATTGCTGGCTGAATCGTCACTCTGACGCCGCTCTTCGAGCACGCGCTTGCTCTCCTGGTCCGCCAGATCGAGATATTCGGTGGAGCTCTTGACCCATGAGGCGGCATCTTTCTGCAGGTAGAAAATTTGCAGTTCAGCCACGGTGGAGTTTCCCTGGTCTACCTCTTTCCGCTTCTGCATCAGGGGCTCGGCGAAATCCCGCGCCCAGCTCTGCTCCGTCTGCTGCACCTTCCCCAGCGCGGTGCGTTGTTGCTCGGACGCGGCCAGATTTATCGTGCCTTGTATGCGGTCCACCAGATTACGGACGCCGTCATTCACGTGATCCGATTCGCGGCTGTCTCCGCTGAGCAGATAGTTGGTCAAATACAGCCGGTTCTGCATCATTTGAAATCTGATCTTGTCGGTGGCGTCGGCGAGTTGCAGGGCCTGGGACGCGGCCGCCTTGGCGCTATGCTCGCGGTACACCGCGGCCAGGTTCACGGCGAACAGCACCACCACCATGGCGAGCACCGCTCCGAAGCTGACATAAAGTTTTTTGCCGATCGTCATGCTATTCCTCCGCTCTTCGCTCTCTGCTGCCGCGCTTCTGCCGCGGATGGCGCCGGGTTGTGTCTAGCTCTCATGGCCTAAACTTGAATTCCACGACTCCGCCGGTCTCGTTTGGGCCGGCTTCGAATTTCCACTGCCTCATGGCGTCCATGGCAGCGTCGACCAAAAGCGGGTGCCCGCCGAGCGGCTTCGCACTCTTCACCGAGCCGTTGGGTGCGATCACGACCGCCAGCCGCACTGTGCCGACAATGTTCGAGCGCCGCGCAGCCTCGGGATAAACGGGCGAAACCCTGGCCTTAACCTTGCGCGATAATTCCTCCGTCTTGGCCTGCTCTTGGGCCTGGGCCGGTAAGGCACAGAACAGCACTGCACCCTTGGCCAATCCGAGTCCCAGAACCACGCTCACTACTCGCCGTCGCAGGGCCGCCAAAGGCACAGGTCTCCTTGCGCAAGGGAAGAATTCCCAGACGTTCAAGTGCAATGCCGATGCCAGCCCCGGCACGGTCATCTCGAAGCACGACGACATCCTCGTAAGTCACTTAATTAAAAATATTTAATGATCATTAACAGCCAGACGGAGTGAGCTGGAGCGAGGGCAATAATCGTCTCATTAGGCGCCTTCTATCTCACTGTGAGACGCATGGTCTTGCCCGATTCGGGATTGTCACCAACTCGGCACCCACCCCCTAATTCGCTTGACTCAAATTGAGAATGCGGTCTAATTTGCTATATATCAACTACTTGTGATCGATAGCGAGCGGGTGAAGACGCTTTGACAATCTCGGCTGAGGACGCGGCGGCCCAGCGCAGCAATCCGCGCTCGGACGATGCCTTTCAACGCCTCCTGCTCAAATTCTCTGACGCTGCCGCTCAAGGCACTCCGACCCAGGCGCTGATCCGCCTCTTTTGTCAGGCGACTCGGGAGTTCTTCCAGGTAGACGGAGCTTATTTCTGGCAGAGGGTTTCTGCCGACGAGCTTTTAGGAGCGGAAGCCGATGGTGTGATGGCCGACCGCTTCCCCGGAACCCGGGTCAAATCGGGTCAGAATTCGGTTGCCATAGCAGCCGAAGCCATGCGGCAGCAGAAAACGGTGTATGAGAATCGGCTCGATCCCGCCCGCTATCTCATGGCGACCGAGTATCACGCCCGTTCGATCCTGGCTGCGCCTTTGGTGGTGAGCCATGAAGCGATCGGGGCCGCGGTCTTTTTGCACTGTTCGGATCCGGACTTTTTCAACCCGGACCTGGCGGCCAAAGCGACCATCCTGGCGGGACAACTGGGTAGTCTGCTGGAGGCGAGCCGGCTGACTCAGGTTTCGCGGGAAGAACACCGGCGGACCAAGATTCTGGCCGAGGTCGCGCAAGCGATCCACTCGGCGCCACAGTCCACGGCGGTGGTCGAGGCAGTCGCTGACCGGCTTCGGGTCCTGTTGCGCACGCGCCTGGTCTGCATGATGCTGCGGGAAGGAGCGGGGTTCAGCCTGCGGGCGGTCGCCGCAGAATCGTCGCAGCTGGCGGCTTCGGTGCGGGCCCGGCATGATCGCAGGGGACTACAGTTTGCCGCCGACCTGGCCAGCCGGGCCGTGTCCGCGGGCGAGCCCATCAGCGTGGCCATCGATCCCGCGACCCACGCCCTGGGCGAGTTGATTCCGCCGGGGATGTTGATTGCAGCACCCTTTCGCACTTCGCTCACCCAGGGCGCGGTCCTGATCTATCCCCGTCCGGAAGGGGTTTTCAGCGCGGAGGAAAAATCGCTGATTTCGGTGGTCACCGGCTTTGCGGCGGTGGCCATCGCGAACGCTGAACTCTACAATACTGCCCGCGCCCGGGCTTATGAACTCCATCAACTGCTGGATATCTCAGCCGAGCTCAGCTCCATCGGGCAGCTGGATGAATTCCTGCAGCAGTTTGCCCTGCGCGCAGCGGATTTCCTCGGCTTCGGACGCGGCTTCATCGGCCTGGTCGAAAACAGCGGCTTTCACGTGCGCTGGGCGGCGGAAAACGGCCAAAAGAAGGATGTAGATTTTCAGCTTCCCCCCGGACCCGCCAGCCGGGCTCTCCTGAACAAAGAGGTTTTCTGGTCAGACGATCCCGACAAAGTCCCGGGTGCGAACCTGGAGATCCTCACCCGGTTCGATGTAAAGCAGTTGCTGACGGTCCCTCTCCTCGATACCGAGGGCGAAGTTCTGGGCATGTTCGGCGTTTTGGACCGGATCGACGGGTCTGGCATTTCACAGGAGGACATTCGTCGGGCCCGGGCCCTGGCGGCGCAAGTGGCAGTGGCGCTGGAGGTCACCCGGAATCTGCATCAATCCGAGCAACACCGTCGCCGCGCCGAATCCCTGATGGGATTGGCCCTTGAACTCAATGGCCACCTGAGGCTTCCCGACTTTGCACGCAGCTTTGTGGCCCGCGCCGCGAACATCCTGGGCGCGCGTCAGGCAGCGCTGGTGGTCCAGCAAGAAAACGGCATGGAAAGCCTGGTGATACGGGACGCTGACGGCCAGGAGATTCAAGACCGGTCCTTACTGCGACGGTTCAGTTATGCCATCGAAGAAACTCTGGCGCGCCATAAGGGCATAATTGTTTCCGCGAGCGCGATTGAATTGTTGGGGACGGCGCTGGCCGGCGAACTGGGAGCAAGCCAGGCCACCCTGGTGCGTCTGCTGGGGGCCGGCGGGGATCTGGTGGGCGTCCTGTGCCTGGGAGACCGCGAGTCCGGCCGGGAGGAAGACAACCAGGTTATGCATGCCATCGCCGGGCACGCTGCGGTGGCCCTGGAAAATGCCCGCCTGTTTACCCGCATGGACCAGGCGAACCGGCACTGGGTCGAAATTTTCGACGCCATCAGCGATTTCATTGTGGCCCACGATGAGGCCGGCAACGTTTTGCGCGTGAACCGCTCCCTGGCCGAGTTCATTGGACTGCAGCCACAGACGCTCATCGGGGTCAATATGTCGGCCCTGCTGGCGATGGGAAATGCCCCGCCACCTCGCGCCTGCCCATTCTGCCGCAGCACCAGCGAGGGCGATGACGAGTATGTCCATCCCGTGCTGGAGCGCACCTATCTGGTGTCGACATCGCGGGTCCACGGCGCCAGCAGCGAAGGCATGCAGACCATCCATGTGATGAAGGACATCAGTGATCGCCTGGAAGTCGAGCAGCGCTACCGGGAACTTTTCGACAACATTCAGGAGGGGCTTTTCTTCTCCACGCCGGACGGCCGCTTCATCGAGGTCAACGACGCACTGGTTCGCATGCTGGGCTACGCCAGCCGTGAGGATTTGCTGCAGGTTGATGTTCGCTCCCAGATTTATTTCTCGGCCGAGGGCCATCAGGAATTTGCCCGGAAGATGGAGGAGCACGGCGTCGTTCGGAACCACGAAGAGACGCTTCGCCGCCGCGACGGCTCTGTGGTTTACGTCCTGATCAACGCCTTTGCGGTGCGCGATGCCCGCGGTCGGGTCATGCAGTTTCGCGGCCTGATGCTCGATATCAGCGGGCTGAAAACCTTCCAGGCCGAGTTGCAGCGGGAGCGCGACTTCTCCGGCAAGATTCTGAACAACACCCAAAGCCTGATTCTGGTGGCGGATACCGCCGGCCTGATCAGCTATGCCAACCGGCGCTGGCAAGATATGGGCTACCAGCAAAAGCAGTTGCTGGGACGGCCGCTCGAGGAACTGGTGGCCCCGGCGCGGCGAACTATGCTCACCGAAGCCCTGAGCGCCACGCTCGCCGGTCGCCAGGTGGACAATCTTGATCTGCAGATCCTGCGCGGCGACGGCAGGATCGGCCACTTTTCCGTCAACCTGAGTCCCATGCGCGATGAGCAATCGCACGTGAGCAGCCTGGTGGTCGTCATGACGGACGTGACCGACGCTGCCAGCCTGCAATCGAAGCTGATGCATGCTGAAAAGATGGCGGCGGTGGGCCAACTTGTCTCCGGTGTAGCCCACGAGGTGAACAATCCGCTTACCGCTATTCTCGGATTCGCCGACCTGCTGATGGAAAATCCTGAACTGCCCGAAAGCGCTCGGAAAGATATGCGCGTGATTCTTCAGGAGGCGCAACGCACCAAGCAGATTGTCCAGAACCTGCTCAGCTTTGCCCGCCAGATGCCGCCGCAGAAAAAGGCGCTGCAGCTGAACCCGATTCTGCGGCGGACGGTGCAGCTGCGCTCTTACGATTTCCAAAGCCACGGCGTGGAAGTAATCGAGCACCTCGACCAGCAACTGCCCAGCGTAATCGGAGACTCGCATCAGTTGCAGCAGGTGTTCCTCAACATTCTGAACAACGCTTACGACGCAGTCGGGGGCACTGGCCGCCCGGCGCGGATTGAGATCGCCACCACCCACAAGGGCAACTCGGTTGAGATCATGTTTCGCGACAACGGGCCCGGAATCTCGCATCCCGATCGCATTTTCGATCCATTCTTTACCACCAAGGAAGTCGGCAAGGGCACCGGCCTGGGCTTGAGCATCTGCTACGGCATTGTGCACGAGCATGGCGGCGAGATCCTTTGCCACAACAACACCGGGGAACCGGGCGCTACTTTCGTGGTACGCCTGCCCTCAACCCCAGAGACGGCCTCGGTCGGGGCCGCTGCCGGAGTCATACAACGATGAGCACACAGACTGTCACTAAACCCGCAACCTTACCGGTGTTGCTCATCGAGGATGAGCCCGCCGTCATGGCCTATGTTCGCGCTACGCTGGAGCGCAACGGCTACTCCGTGGTGTGCAGCGAGTCCGGCGCCGATGGTTTGCGCCTGCTGGAATCGGGCGAATTTCTCGGCGTCGTATCCGATATGCGCACGCCCGGGGGGGTGAACGGGGCCGATGTGCATGCCTGGGTCGCGCAAAACCGCCCCGAACTGGCGGCCCGGATCGTATTCATCACCGGCGATATTGCCAACGAAGAAACCGTGGCTACGCTGCGCGAGACCGGGGCTCCCTGCGTGGAGAAGCCGTTCCGGGTACAGCAGTTCATTTCAGTAGTTGAGAAAACAATGGGGAAGGCACCGTGAACGAAGACTTACGAATCCGCCTCTTGATCGTTGACGACGAGCAGAGCATTCGCCAACTGTGCATGACCGTGGGCGAAGGCCTTGGCTTTATCTGCATGGAGGCCGACGGCGGCGAGTCGGCTCTGGCGCTGCTCGAGGAACAACCCGCGCACATCATCCTCACCGACATGGTGATGCCGAACATGTCCGGGTTAACCTTCCTTGAGAAGGTAAAGAAGATGCTGCCGCGCACCGAGGTCGCGGTCATGACCGGCCACGGATCGGTCGAGACCGCTGTCCAGGCCATGAAGCTGGGGGCTTACGACTACATCAGCAAACCTTTCTCCCCCCTGGAAGAACTGCGCCTGTTCTTGCGCCGCATGGCGGAAAAGGTTCGCCTGGTGGAAGAGAATGAGTTCCTGCGCCAGCGCGTCGATACTGAGACGGAACTGCATGGAATCGTGGGCGCATCGGCGAAGATTCAGGATGTACTGCGCATGATCTCGCGCCTGAAAGACACGCACACGCCCGTTCTGATTACCGGAGAAAGCGGTACCGGCAAGGAACTGGTGGCGCGAGCCATACACTTCCGCGGGTCGCTCGCCAAACGTCCGTTCGTGGCCGTGGACTGCGGATCGCTGGTTCCCACGCTGATCGAGAGCGAACTGTTCGGATATGAGCGGGGCGCATTCACCGGCGCGGTCAAGGCGCGCACGGGGCTGTTTCAGTCGGCCAACGGCGGCACCATCTTTCTGGATGAGATCGGCGAGCTGCCGCAGGAGATGCAGGCCAAACTGTTGCGCGTCCTGCAGGAAAAGGAAGTTCGCCCGGTGGGCAGCAATCAGAAAATAAAAGTGGATGTGCGCGTGATCGCCGCCACCAATCGCGATCTTGAATCCGAGTACCGTAACGGCACCTTCCGCAAGGACCTTTACTTCCGCCTGAACGTAGTTACGGTGCATTTGCCGTCGCTGCGCGAACGACGCTCCGATATCCCCATGCTCACGCACTGGTTTTTGGAGCGGTACGCTCGCGGCCGATCGATATCGATCACTTCCGCGGCGATGAAGTCGCTGCTGCAATACGACTGGCCGGGAAATGTCCGTGAACTGGAGAATTGCATCGAGCGAGCCGTCGCCCTGGGCGACGGCCGCACCATCGACTTCAACGATCTGCCTCCATCGATCACGTCGGCCGTTCCCGGCGAACCAGGCAGCGATACTCCTTCATCCGGGCTGACCACAACCGACCTGGAAGACATCGAGCGCGCCACCATCGAGCGGGTTTTCGAGCAGGTGAAAGGTGACAAAGCGCTGGCCGGCAAGATGCTAGGGATCAGCCGCGCCACACTCTATCGCAAGCTCAAACGCTACAACATCGGAGCGCGGGAAATGTCGGCACAGATCCAGGCGCTGCAGTAGGGTTTGGTAGCGTCGGCCTCCGGCCGGCCCGAAGAGCGGGCGGGACGCCCGTCGACAGCCGGCGCGACGCCGGCGCTACTTAGAACCTTGAGACAGTGTTTCATTCTGAGACAAGACGACAGCGCCAACCCACTTACCTCGCTACTCGCGCTTAGCATCATCGCGTATTATCAGCAACTTACATATAACCATCATGGCCGACGACTTTGGTTCTGAGAGTGCATTCTTATCTGCCGATGCGGTCCGGGTGCCCTTGCCATGCTAACCGGCAGCCTGGGGACCCAGGCCGCGTCGACCCTGGAAAACCGAGGTGTTCGCAGTGTCCACTCAGGCCACGGGCCAAGCGCGTGTCCGGCAGGAAAGCTGCACCGCCAAGCTGGCAAAATTCTTTCCCGAAGCCAGCCCGGTGCGTATTCCTGTGCGCCTGACCCGCGTGGGGGACGGAAACGACCGCACCGAAAGCACGGTGATCGAATTCGGTACGCCCCGTGAAGTGTTGTTTTCTTCCACTCTCCCGCTGGAGTTTGCCGACCGGCTGCGGCTGGAGAATTCGGACGGCACGCTGAACGCTGAAGCCTCCGTTGTGGCCCTGCAATATACCAGCGGACGCACCGCAGTCGCTGCCCGCTTTACCCAGGAAGTTTCCAACTGGATCGTGAAACCATGACTCTGAAATTGAAGACACAGGATTTGGCCGCGGAGTGGCAGCGAAGCTCGCCTGCTCTATCCTCTGTACAGTGCGCTGGGGCGCGAATTCGTTATCGAGCTGCCCTCTTGCCCCGACCTGGAAGCTGGCTTGGAAGATCCGCCACAGGAGTCCGTCGAGCAGGCCCGGCAGTGGCTGCTTGAAATGGACCAGAAGATCCAGGTCCATCAATTGCGCCAGTTTCTCCAGACCACGAGCCTGACCAGCGAGGAAGCTTTGCAAACCCTGCTGGAACACCATCTCAACCGCAGCACCCGGGTTGACTCGGACCGCGACAAGATCGATTTCCTGCTGGTCCAGTTCTTTTCCCACTGCGCTCCTTCACGCCTGGAGGACACGGATGTGGACCTGGGATACGTGGCCCAGACGCTGGAGCCGGTTCTGGGAGACATCGACCTGACTCTACCTTCGTGGCTGGAACCGATAGAGGATTTCATTCAGTCGGCCAACGCATGTCACAGTTTGAACGAGTTGCTGACCAGCGGCATTCTGGATAAAGGCAGGAAGCTCAAGATCTCGGCGGAAGAAAAGTACTTCGAGCCCATTGCAATGGTGGCGTTCGCGCGCTTCAGCTTCCTGATGCGCCGAGTCTTCTTCCGGCTGATGCACCAGGACCTGAATACCATTCTGGATGGATTGCGCGAACTCGAAGCCCGCGGCGTCGATACCCTGGATTGCCGCTCCGCGCAATTTTCGGCCGACGAGCCCGTAACCCGGCTGCGCATGATCTGCCAGTCCTGGAAGGTGATGTTTCATGCCGAGTACTCCTCCGGCAGCCCGCTGCGGATGCTGGTGGATTTGCGCAATGTGGTGGATGCGGCCCTGTCTCGCACCACCAAAAAGGCAGCCAAGCCGCCCGCTCCGGTCGCGACCGGTCGCGCCAAGGCGGCAGCCGCCGGCGCCCAGTTTGCGACGTCCGTCTCGGAAGTGCCGGAGTTCGAAGTGACCGCCGCGGCTGACTGGGACCAGCCTTCATCCGATGCTGACCACGGGACGGGAGACGACGACAAAGTCTAGTCACGGAATTACCGCTGCGCAAAGTCATCTCGGGCAAGGGCACAGAGAGTGAAGAACGGAGAGCAAAGCTTGTATCAGTCCACGGTACTTATAATTTCAGATGACGCCGAGTTTTCGCGCGTCGTCATGGACCGCTGGCAAAGCGAACGAAACCCTCCGGCCTTTACCCTGATGAGCGCCGACATCTGCCGCGATCTCGATGCCGCTGGTTTCGATATGGCCGTCGTAGGTGCGGTGCAGCCCGACGACCTGGCCGCCGTCTTCAAAGTCCTTGATGAAACCGGCAACCCCGTATTGTTCGCAGCGGACGGAAAGCAATCCGCGCAAAAAGCGCGCCAGATGAAGCCGGGGATCAACGTATTGCAACAACAGGAAGGCTGGCTGGATGCGCTGGTACTGGCTGTGCAGGGAGTGCCTGCGGCACAAAGAAACGTTGGCGCGCGCGCAGCGAGCCGAAGCGGCAGTCAAATCACTGGAACGCCAGGCCGCGCTGGGCCGCTACACTCTGGATGTCCGGCACACCCTGAACAATGCGCTTACATCGGTCCTGGGAAATTCCGAGTTGCTGCTGCTGGAACCGAAATCTCTCTCGGTGGCATCACGCTCACAGATTGAAACCATCCGCAACATGGCGGTGCGCATGCACGAAATCCTGCAGCGTTTTTCTTCCATCGAAAAAGAGATGAACGCGGTGGAACAGCAGGCCGAAAACGAAGCCAGAAGCCGGGTTCGGGTTGCCGCCGCGGGTTCCTGATTGGTTATAAAAAGCGGGATTTCCTGGTTAGATCCAGTTGTTAGTTGTAAGTTCGCAGTTCTCAGTTCGGGTAGGGACTTACGCGAACAAGAATTCCTTCGTTCTCAATTCCTTGATCGTGTCCCTGCAGCTTGGCTGCCTTCTCGAATTCAAAGCGCTTGGCGGCTTCGCGCATGTCGCTTTCCAGTTTCACGATGTAAGCGTCCAGTTCTTCCTGGGACTTGAAGTCTGGCAAGCCTTCCGTTTCGACGTCGGTGAGGTCGGCATAGTCGGCTTCGATGATCTTGGCCAGGGACATCTCCAGCGGACGGACGATCGACTCCGGCGTAATTCCGTTGGCCTCGTTGTAGGCCACCTGGATAGCGCGGCGGCGGTCGGTTTCGCTGAGAGCTTTTTTCATCGAATCGGTCATGCGGTCGGCGTAGAGGATGGCGCGGCCGTTCAGGTTGCGGGCGCAGCGGCCGATGGTCTGGATCAGCGATCCAGCCGAGCGCAGGAAACCTTCCTTATCGGCGTCGAGAATGGCTACCAGTGATACTTCAGGCAGATCGAGGCCTTCGCGCAACAGGTTGATGCCGATCAGCACGTCGAACTCGCCCTTACGCAGATCGCGCAGGATTTTTACCCGCTCAAGAGTTTCGATTTCGGAGTGCATGTATCGGCACTTCACGCCGACTTCGCTGTAATACTCAGCCAGGTCTTCGGCCATGCGCTTGGTAAGCGTGGTCACCAGAACCCGTTCGCCGCGGGCGACGCGTCCGCGAATCTCGTGCAGCAAGTCGTCGATCTGACCTTTTACCGGACGAATTTCGACCGGCGGATCGACCAGTCCGGTGGGACGAATAATCTGCTCCACCACCACGCCCGCCGATTTGGTCAGCTCGTAAGGTCCGGGCGTGGCCGAAACGTAGATGATCTGGTTCATACGGGTGTTCGAATTCTTCAAAGGTCAGGGGACGGTTATCCAGCGCCGAGGGCAGGCGAAATCCGTATTCCACCAGGGTCTCCTTGCGCGAACGGTCGCCGTGATACATGCCGTGCAGCTGCGGCACGGTCTGGTGCGATTCGTCGATGAACATCAGGTAGTCGCGCGGGAAAGTAATCGAGCAGAGTCGGCGGCGGCTCGCCCGGCAGCCGTCCGGTGAAGTGGCGAGAGTAGTTTTCGATGCCATGGCAGTAGCCCATGGCCTTGATCATTTCCAGGTCGTACATGGTGCGCTGATGCACCCGCTGCGCCTCCACCAGGTGACCCTGCTTCTCCTGCTCCGCTTCCCACCACGCCAGCTCTGCCCGGATCGACTCGACCGCCTTCGACCGCGTCTCCGGCTTCATCACGTAGTGTGTCTTGGGATAGATGGGCAGGCGCACATATTTCTGCTTCACGGTGCCGAACAGCGGATCGATCTGCGAAAGCGATTCCACTTCGTCTCCCCACAGCTCGATCGCGATACGCCATGTCGTCATAGGTGGGAAAAATTTCGATCACATCGCCGCGCACGCGAAACGTGCCGCGCCGGAAATCGCCATCGGTGCGCTCGTAGAGAATCTCGACCAGCTTGCGGGTAATGTCCTCGCGCTTGATCTTCTGACCTTTCTCCAGGAAGAGCAGCATGCCGTAATACGCCTCGGGCGAGCCCAGGCCGTAAATGCAGCTCACCGAGGCCACGATCAGGCAGTCGCGGCGCTCGAACAGCGAGCGGGTGGCCGAGAGCCGCAGCTTGTCCAGTTCATCATTGATGGTGGCTTCCTTCTCGATATAAAGATCGGCAGCGGGGACGTAGGCCTCGGGCTGGTAGTAGTCGTAGTAGGAGACGAAGTATTCCACCGCATTGTGCGGGAAGAAGCTCTTGAATTCGTGATAGAGCTGGGCAGCCAGGGTCTTGTTGTGCGCCATCACAATCGCAGGCCGGTTGGCTTGCTCGATCACCTTCGCCATCGTGTAAGTCTTGCCCGACCCGGTCACCCCCAGCAAAACCTGGTGCTGCTCGCGATCGAAAACACCCCGAACCAAGGCCTCCAGGGCCGTGGCCTGGTCGCCGCGCGGGGTGTAGTCGCTGACTAGTTTGAAGTCCATAAAATCGGCACTCGCCGCTTACAGAAGGCAAAATTGACGAGTGGGCATCTCTTGATTATAACTCGGCGAGTTGAGCGCTTAGCTGTCATCCTCGAGCAGCATGTGGGATGTGTCATCCTGAGCGAGCGCAGTCCATTCGCTCGCGAATGGACTGACGGAGTCGAAGGACCCCTATCGTATTACGCGCTCGAAATCGCAGGAATTTTTGTTGGAAAGCGCGCCTAGCTCCGACGCAACCGAGAAGCAGGTAGGGGTCCTTCGACTACGTGGCTGCTTCGCTTCGCGAAGCGGCTCCTCCGCTCAGGATGACACTATGAGAGTGCTGAAATCTGAGACAAAAGGAAACGGCGCAAGTGGTTACCTTGCGCCGTCAGGCTTTCTACTCGCGGCCGTACTCTACGGGAGTTTGAAGTTAACCGTGATCTGGGTTTCAACCTCGATCGGCTCGCCGTTCAGATAGTAAGGTTTGTACTTCCACTGCCGCACCGCCTCTATGGCGGCGCGCCCCAGGGTTGTGTCGCCGCTCAACTGTTTGACCGCAGAAATGCTTCCGGACTTGGTGATGTTGGCTTGCAGTTCGACCACACCGCCGAGATGCATCTCCTTGGCTTGCGCGGGATAGACAGGTTGAACTCTCTTGATGATCAGTCCCTGGGAAACGCCCTGCGAAATCTTCAACAACTGCGGGGCCGCCTTCTGGGCATTGATCACGTCGGTATTCACAATTCCGGATACCGCGCTACTGCTGCCGGTAGCGATGCTGTTCACCTCCGGCGCCTGTTCCGGCTCCTGCGCTTCGGGAGCAGTCTTCGGCTTTGTCGACGTCCCGTTCTGGACCTTCAGCGCCGCTGCAGGTTCCGCCGGGGCGGTCGCGGGCGATTTCAGCACCGTGACATCGTCCGCAGTAGCTGACTTAGCCGGGCCCGGCGTCTTGTTCCCGGGACCCTCCGCTATCACCGCAGCGGACGGTTTGGATGGCATCGGAGCGGCGGTCGTACCACTCAATCCTGATTCCGGCTGCGGCGTCACAAGGTCGCCGACCGGTGCTGATTGTGTCTCGGTAGCGGAAGCCGGAGCCTGCGCAAGCGGGGCCGGAGTGACGGCGACGGGAAAACTTGCCGATTGCGGCGCTGCCGGTTGAGCAGGCTCCGATCGCATTTTGGTCCAGCCGAAATATCCCGCGGCCGCAAGTCCGATCAGCAGCACTGCGATCAGGCCAGTCTTTTTGCTGCCGCCTGCGTCGGCCGCCTGTGGCTCATCGAGCGAACTGAAACTCGGCGCTTCGCTGGAGACTGCGGTTGAGCTGCTGTCCCAGCCATCGCTTGCCGATGGGTCCTCGATCCTCTTGATCTCTTCGACTGAAGGAACCACGATCGCACTTGCAGTCGGCTCTAAACCTAATTTTTTAGCATCGGGCGCTGGAATTTCGCGGGCCCGGGCGGGCGCGGCAGCAGCACCGGTTTTTCCTTGCGCGCTCCCAAGCTGCGCAGTTCCAAGCTGCGCAGTTCCAAGTTGCGCGGGGAATTGCGCAGGCCTAGCTTGCGGAATTCCGGCTTGTGGAGCAGCTGTGGGGCGCGGAGCGGCAGCGTCAAATTCGGATTTTCCCGCGGCTTCCGCGGCTTTGCGCAGGGCCGATGCCATTGGTTCAGCCAGGGGCTTGCGCGGTTGCCAGGGATACTGCTTGGATGGATCAGACTCAACTGCCGACCGCGGCGAATTCGGAGCGCTCGAAACCGGAGAGTCGGGCATGTACTCCAGCAAGGCTGCATCGGCAGGATCGGGCAAGGGCATCGGTTCCGCATCAAGTTCGAAGGCCGACGCACTTTGAGTCGGAGGCGCCACCGCCGGTGCCGGCGGAAAGGCAGCAGGTGCAATTCGTTGTGGGACCGGGGTTGATACGCCGCTAACCACTGCGGCGGCCTTGACCGCCTGTCCCTTGCGCAGCAAGCCGCGGGCAACCCGCAGTGTTCCCTTGGATTGCTCGACGTGAATCGGCTTGGTCAAGACGAGGTTTGCGCCGAGGCGGAAAGCTTTGGCCACTCCCGCTTGTCCTTCGACTACCGCAACTGCCAGCGAGGCCTGGTTCGAACCGGAATTGCGCGCGCTCTTGAAAAGTAAAGCTGCGTTCTGCTCGTTGTCGCAGTCCACTACGATCGCGTCGAAGTGCTGGACCATCAATTTTTTAACTGCGGCAAAGGGTTCGTGGCAGGGCTCGACATTGAACTCGAGTTCACTCAGGACCTGACTCACCACACGGGCCGTTTTTTCGTCCGGGCAGAATAAGAGCGCTTGGTAACTCATAGCTTTTAATGGTAGGTAGGGCGGTCAGGGCCAGCAAGTTACGGTGGTAATTGCGAGGCACTTGGTTGGCGTGGTGCGTGCCAAATTCGCAGCCAACTTTGGGGGACAGACGCACACGCGAGGGGGGACTACGATCGCCAGGAAACCGGTCCTTCGAAATGGCGGTAATTCCTGTTACTTGGGGGTTCTGGATTGTCGGGGTTGGTTTGCCTAGGAAAAACCGGGGTTCCCGAAAAACCAGCACTCGTCCGCCGATGTTCCAAAGTCTCTAGACCATCGTGCCCCTTCTCAGCACTGTCATCCCGAGCAAAGCAAGAGCGAGACTGATCGACCGGAGTTAATTGCTCCCAACCGCAGCCAACGCGGCCTGAGTGGCTTCGAGCAAGGCTTCCGGGCCGACCGGGCGTCCGGTCGCGTGCACCATCCACAGATCGGGCGTGACGTCTCCCATTTTTGCCATGCGTTCAAACTCAGGCCCGATCGCTCCGGCCTTCTTCATCTGCTCTTCAATCTGAAACGCGATCATGTGTCCGATGGGATAGTCGGGCAAGTAGAGGAACGAGTCGATCATGTGCGAGTAAACGCCAAGCAGTACCACATCTTTTTTGTGAAAGACCGGTGCGTAATACTGGTTCCAGATGTCTTTCGCAATCTGCACCGTAGCATCGTTAAGTTCTCTCGGAGTAGCCTGAGGATGGTCGTACATCCAATGCCAGACCGCCATATCCACTAACGCAACTCCGGCAATTTCATAAGCGCCCCAGAAGTCGTTCAGCGTCTTTTCCGCCAGGCTGCGGGCATCGGGCGCGGGCAGGCCGAGTAGTTCCAGGTCGTGGCCCTGGAAGACAAAGGCTAGCGCTTCGGTGAACGCGGTATTAGGCACACCTTTCAGCAACGTGTGGTCGATGTCATTGAGAGAAAATGTCTGTTCGACGTTGTGTCCCATTTCGTGGACGGCGATGTTGTAGCCCTTGTAGTTCATGCCGCCTTTTTCCACGCGGGTGCGCAGGTGCGCCTTCTCGGCCCGCATCTCCGCTCCCATGGCGTGACCGGAGCCGCGTGCCGGATCCACCATAATATTTCCGGCAACATATTGCGCACGTTCAGGAGAGAAGCCGAGTTTCATGAGGAGATTGGGAATGTCCTGCTGGTAGGCCTGCGCCGTCGGATACTTCTTCGCGACCATCTCATCGAGTTGGGCCTCGGTGTACTGGCTGCCCGGCCGGAAGCCGCTGTACCAGACATCGAAGGGCTCGAGCGGACGCTTCAGGCGAGCTTCAATCAGCTTCGCCACCTGAGGAACCACGGGGGACGTCAATACTTGTTCCAGCATGGCGCGGACGCGGACTTCCGGAATTTCACGATCTTCGTCAAAACGGCGGGCGATTAGCGTAGGCGCAGTTGGGGAGTAAGGATCGGCCTTCTTCGACGCGAAAAATGTCTTTTGCAGCATCGCGTAACGGGTATCGGGTTCGCGCGCGTTGCTGGGCTTCACAGCCGGTCCGGCGTCCGAGTCTTTGACTGCCGCTGGACTCACCGCGTTGGTGAGCGGATTCCAATCGACGGCTGGATTGTTGACCACAACGGCCGGAATAGTCTGCGTGATAATGCGGTCCATGACTTGCGCGATCATGCGCTGTTTCGCCAGGCCATTGGACGAATCGGCGTAATCGGCCTTGATTTCGTCGCGCAGGTTCCAGTGGCTGAGCAGGCGCAGCTTCGGCGGAAACAGACGTTGCCCCTGGGCGTCGAGCAGGTGGTACATCCAGATGTTGTACTCGGCGATGTACTGTTCCGCTTGTGCTCCTGCCTGCGCGATGCCCAGGTTCACGTCGGCCGGAATCCGCTTTGAAAATCCTTCCGCCAGGCGCACTTCGGCCCACTGCCGGCGCGACCACCCTGGACCGTCTTTCAGACGCTGGTCGAGAGTGGTCAGGGGAAAATTCAGCAGCACGACGAAAGCCAGTTTGTTCTGGAAGAAATCATCGACTACGTGCGCGGAAGGATCGTAGCCGGCAATAATTTCATCGAACGGAAGCACCGGGCCCAAATCGAGGTCCGACTGCTGACGGAACTCCCGGTTGATTTCGTGCATATGCCCACCCAACTGCTCCAGCAAACTCTCCAGGCGGTTGAACATGGTGTCGAGGGTGGCCTGATCTCCGGCGAAGTTGGCGCGGACAAAATCGTCAAAGACGGTTGCGTCGCCATCATCGCCGCGCCAGAACCCAGCCACCTGGTGCAATCCGCGCTGCACTCGTTCGCGTTGCGACTCTCCATACTTGGCCACCAGTTCCTTTTCCATCCTGGCGGAGGAATCCTTCACCCACGCCGGGTTAGATTCCGCAGGGGGAGCCGGGCTCGCCGTTGCACTCATCGCTGAACTTGGCATAGGGACCTCCCACGAATGAACTTGCGGTACGAAGACTGCAACCGCCGCAGTGAAGAAAAGCAGGTAGATTGCTGGTCGCATGGAATGTATCCCCTCGTATTTCTTTCTTTTCCGGATTTCTTTGCGCTTTTCGCGGTCTAAGAGCTTTGACCGCAAAGGACGCGAAGAAAGCCAACGACACCATCAGGACGCTACCCGGTCAGGGCGTGTCTTGTTTTTTTCCAACCGCAGAGCCGGGCTGAGGATAGGGTAGCGAATTGCTGATTTCAGAAATATCTTCGGGCGTGAAGTCGGGGAAAGGCAATTGGTTTTCCTCGCGCCACTTCTGCACCTCGCGCGTGACCTCCTCCGCTTTCGCCTTGTCGATTCCGGCGTCGCGGCCGAGGTAAACCGTCTGCGACGGGAAAGCGATGCCGCTCCCGGCTGCTGCGACAATATCCATGATGCGGAGCAGAATGTCTTCGCGGATCGCCAGGAACTCTTTATCGTCGCGGGTAAGAATGTAACAAAAAATCTCAATGGTAAGCGCGCTCGCATCGAAAGAAACGAACCGGCTGCGGGCGCCTTCGGTTTCCACTTTCGGATGTTCGTACAGAAGGCGACGGACTTGCGCCAGCACGTAACGCATCTGGTCGGCTGAAGTCTCGTAGCGCAGGCCGAGCTTGGTGTTGAACAGCATCTTGTCGCGACGGCTCAGGTTCTCCAGATTCATGGTCGCCAGAGAACCGTTCGGAATGGAAAGCTCGGTGCGCTCGGGAGTCCGGATCCGGGTGGAGCGCAAGCTGATGTCGGAAACAGTCCCCACCCGGTCGCCGAAGCGGCACGTGTCTCCAATGCGGAGGACCTCATCGCCCAGCAGCGAAACCCCGCCGAAAAGGTTTTCGAGAGTCTTCTGCGCGGCAAAGG
This sequence comes from Terriglobia bacterium, assembly GCA_963841075.1. Lineage (GTDB taxonomy): Bacteria > Acidobacteriota > Terriglobia > Terriglobales > Acidobacteriaceae > JAIQFF01. Next base: position 48,396 of record CAWJBA010000014.1, on the reverse strand, counting down.
CAACGGCGATGCCACCGATTCCCAATCCTGCGAGCGGGGTGGTGAGGTTGAAGCCCAGTGTTCCCAGGATGACGAAAATCGCCAGCACGAAGATCGCAGCCTTGAGCACGCGCTCACCCAGAATCATGAGCGAACCGGTGCCCATCCGCCCGGTAAGCAGGGCACGTTGCCGCACGCTCCGCATCCCTTCGCGCAAAATCCGCCACAGCAGCCAATTACCGCCGATCACCGCCACGACCTCAGCGATCTGCTGATAGTGGTGCCTTTGCAGCACGGGAATACGCAGGTAAGAAACCAGAATGCCGTGCGCTAGAACTCCCAGCACCAGCCAAAGTGGCCGCACGATCGAAATCCAGGCCTGGGCCACGGCATGGTTCCGATAACGTGCCCAGAAGTACCAAGGCAGCCTCAGGACTTGAACCGCGATCCATCCCAGCAGCGCGGCTACGGGGATGGCCAGAATTATCGCGATCCACTGCCACCAGGCGAGCCCAAGGAATTCGTGGCGCACCAGGGCCTGGGGGAGGTGTGCCTCGACCTGCATCTCCGCCGCCTGCTCGTAGAGTTCGGGGAGTCTGGCCAATGTGTCGGAGGAGATGAGCCAGATCCGTCCTCCGTTGGTGTCGGGAACGCGGACAAGAATCAGATCAGCGTCTAAATCTCCGGCGTTCAGGCTGCCCACTCTTTGACGGTCAAGAGGCAGGCCTTCCTGCGGCGTTCCATCTGGCTGATTGCTGATTCGGCGCAAATCACCGGTAAAGGCCCGGTCGATCACAAGTTTCAGTTTGGCCGCGACATCTTCTCCCTGCGCCAGGCGCCGGGCAGCGGACATTTGCAGATATTGCGCCGCGATCGAGTAATCTCCCGACTGGGCCGCCTGGAGAAATCCATACAAGGTGCCGCTGGGAGTATTGCGGCCGAGCGGGTCTGCGGCTGGGCTCGCGGGCGCGGTCCCAGTTCCGCCCGGGGAGGGCTGTCCCGGCATCAACTGGTAGCCCGAAGATGGCAGACTGATGGCGAGAACAATTGCCAGACTAATAAGCAGCCCGCGTGCTCGTGTCAGGAAGAACATGATCTGTCTAGAGACTACGAATTGTAATGCAGAGCGGAAACTTGTAGTGCTGGCGTCTAATCGGCTGGGCCACGAAACCGGAGACCGCATCTCTCCGGTGGACGTTCAACTCTTCTTCGGCCGGTATATGTCCGTGCTGGTGCCAAAAAAGACTTCGGCCGCTTGCATTACGGTCTCGGAAAGCGTTGGATGCGGATGAATGGTCATAGCGATGTCTTTGGCGAGAGCGGCCATTTCCACCGCCAGCACGCCTTCGGCGATGAGTTCTCCCGCCCCCGCGCCTACAATGCCAACACCCAGCACGCGCTCGGTCTGGGGGTCGAGGACAAGCTTGGTCATACCTTCGGTGCGGTCGATGGTCATGGCTCGGCCCGAAGCAGCCCAGGGAAATTTCGCGACCTTGATCTCGCGATTTTCTTTTTGCGCCTGGGTTTCGGTAAGTCCACACCACGCGATTTCGGGATCGGTGAAAACCACGGCGGGAATGGCAGCAGGCTCGAATGCAACTTTGTGGCCAGCGATGGCTTCGACCGCGGTGCGGCCTTCGTGCGACGCTTTGTGCGCAAGCATAGGTTCACCAACCACGTCGCCGATGGCGTAAATTGCGGAATCGCTGGTTTGCAACTGCTTGTTTACCTGGATGAATCCGCGCGGTCCCACCTGGACTTGAGTCTTCTCCAATCCGGCAATTTCGGAATTGGGCTTACGTCCTACTGAGACCAGAACTTTGTCGAAGACTTTCTCTTTCTCCTTGACGTCGGGTCCATCGAAGGTCACGCGGATACCGTTGGATTCGTCTTTCACGGCCGCGACCGTAGTGTTCAGAAGAATAGAGTCGAAACTTTTTTCGAGGCGCTTGTGCAGGGGAAGAACCAGATCGCGGTCGGCGCCCGGAAGCAGCCCAGACAGCATCTCGACCACCGAAACTTTCGAGCCCAGGGCGGCATACACCGTGCCCAGCTCGAGCCCGATGTAACCGCCACCGATCACGAGCAGAGTGCCCGGCAGTTCGCTCAGATCGAGCGCGGAGGTGGAGTCCATCATGCGTGGAGTGTCGAGTTTGAGGGTCGGAATAATCGCGGGACGGGAGCCGGTCGCGAGGATGATGCGATCGAAAGTCAGACTTTCGTCGCCGCCACCGGCTTTCGAAATGCGCAGCGTGTTTGAATTCTCAAAGGCCGCGCGTCCCTGAACGTACTCGACCTTGCGCTGCTTCGAGAGAACGCCCAAGCCGCCGGTCAACTTTTTGACCACGCCTTCTTTCCACGAGCGCAGTCGGGCCAGATCGATTTTGGGATCGGCGTATTCGATCCCCCAATTTTTGGCGTGACGTGACTCGTCGATCAACTTGGCCACGTGCAGCAAGGCTTTCGATGGAATGCAGCCACGATAGAGGCAGACGCCGCCCGGATTGGCCTCCGGATCGATCAACGTGACTTTGAGTCCGAGATCGGCGGCGAGAAATGCGGCAGCATAGCCGCCCGGGCCGCCGCCTACTACTGCAATATGCAAGTTTGAAATTTCAGTCATTCGTCGGAAGGGCTTTCACCACGGAGGACGCAGGGACACAGAGGAAATTCCCTAGCGTTGTCCGTGTCCTCAGTGTCCTCCGTGGTTTAAGGTTTTTCAGATTCTACCCCTGCACCGACAGCAGGAAAGGTTGCTCGAAGGCTTCCGCGATCCAGCGCAGGAACCGTGCTGCGTCGGCGCCGTCGATCAAGCGATGATCGTAGGAGAGCGAAAGCGGCAGCACTTGCCGAGGCTCGAATTTTCCGTTCATCCACACCGGCTCCATGCTCGACCGCGACAATCCGAGAATCGCGACTTCGGGAAAATTCACGATAGGCGAGAATCCGGTGCCGCCGACACCGCCAAGATTCGTAATCGTGAAAGTCCCGCCCTCCATCTCCGCGGGCGTAAGCTTTTTGTCGCGGGCTTTCTTGGAAAGCTGGGTCAGTTCGGCTGCCAGTTCAACGATGTTTTTCTTGTCCACGTCGTGCAGTACCGGGACCAGCAGACCGCGGTCGGTGTCCACGGCAACGCCGACATTGATGTACTGCTTATAAATGATCTCTTCTTTCGCCATGTCGATACTGGCATTGAACTGAGGAAAAACCTTCAGCGCCGAGGCGCACACCTTCAGCGCGATCGCCGTCACCGTCATCTTGCCCCCGGCTTCCTGGGCTTTGGGCGCGAAGCGGGCACGCAACTGCTCCAGTTCGGTGATGTCGGCCTTGTCCTGCTGGGTGACGTGGGGAATGGTGGTCCAGGCTTCCCATAAATGTTGGGCGGTCTTGCGCCGCACCCCGCGCATGGAGACGCGTTCAATCTTTCCAAAGCGGGTGAAATCGGGAAGCTCCGGCTGCGCGAACTGACGTCCCTGGCCGGATTGAGTCGCGGCGGCTACCGAAGTCAGCAAGCTCTTGGCGTGCCTCTTCACATCTTCTTCGCTGATGCGTCCGCCTGGTCCCGAGCCCTTTACTTCGTAAATGTCGACTCCGATTTCCCGCGCCAGGCGGCGGACGTGAGGCGCGGCGGGAGCAGGCGCGCGATGCTCGGTTCCAGCAACCTTGCCCAGTTGCTCCGGCATGGCAAAGGCCTTGGGAGCCTGCGGCTGCGGCTGATCGGGCAGGAAGACCTGGGCGGGAGTTTTTCCCTCGGCCTCAATGGCCGCCTGAACCGACAATCGAGCCTCATGCTGCTCGGAGATGTGCTCGACCGGGACATGCTTCGCCTTCTCCGGCTGGGCCGCTGCGCCGCCCTCCAGGGTGAAGATTACCTGGCCAACTTTTATTTTCTGGCCTTCCTTGACCTTGATTTCTTTCACCGTGCCGGTCACCGAAGATGGCACTTCCACCACCGCCTTGTCGGTTTCCAGTTCCATGACGGGCTGGCCTTCGGAAACTTTCGAACCCACGGAAATCATTAACCGGACCAGGTCGCCCTGATCGATGTTCTCGCCCAGTTCCGGCAGTTTGAAGTCCGATGCACCCGGCGCGACAGATGCGGGAGTTGGTGAAGTCTGGGGAGCAGGTGCCGGCTTTGCAACCGGGGCAGGTTTTTCCGCAGGCACTTTCACTGCGGGCGTTTTGGCTTCGACGGGCTTAGTCTCGACGGGCTTGGACTCGGCGGCCTTGGCTTTCGCGCCGGCTCCATTTTCCACCGTGAAAATTACCTGGCCCACTTTTACTTTCTGGCCTTCCTTGACGCGAATCTCGTTGACCGTACCCGTGACGGAAGATGGAACTTCGACGACCGCTTTGTCGGTCTCCAGTTCCATCACTGGCTGGCCTAAGGTGACGTTCGCTCCTAGCGACACCATCAGCCGGACCAGATCACCCTGATCAACGTTTTCGCCGAGTTCGGGAAGCTTGAATTCTGTCACTAGGTATTCACTCCTGGGAGGCCTTCGTGGCGCTGGTGTCTTGCCGGCTGTCCCGAGAGCATCCTGCCCTCGATCGCCGCACGGCGCAATTCGTTAAGTATTTGCCGGATTCGCCTTTTCCGGATTGATTCCCAAATCTTTCACGGCCTTCTGCAGCACCTCGAGTTTGATCTGCCTCTCGCGCAGCAGAGCCGTCAGCGTCGCCAGCACGATATGCTTCGCATCTACTTCGAAGAAATCGCGCAACGAAACCCGGCTCTCGCTGCGGCCGAACCCGTCGGTGCCCAAAGCCACCAGTGGACGCGGCATCCACTGCGCGATCGATTCCGGCAGCACTTTCATGTAATCCGATGCCGCCACCAGCACTCCAGATGCATCCTTAAGCGCCTGGCTCACAAAGGGCACGCGTGGGGCCTCGCCCGGGTGCAGCATGTTCCAACGATCGCAGTCGTTGCCATCGCGATAAAGCTGCTTGTAACTGGTCACGCTCCAGACATCCGCCGCCACGCCGTATTTTTCTTCCAGAATCTGCTGGGCCTTGAGCACTTCGTACATGATGGTGCCGCTACCGAAAAGCTGAGCCCGCAGCTTAGCGTCCTTCTTGGGCGAAGTACGGAAGCGGTAGAGACCCTTCAGGATTCCGTCGCGCACGTCCTTCCCTTCCGGCATGGCCGGCATCGGCAGAGGTTCGTTGGTGACGGTCAGGTAGTAGAAGATGGACTCCTGGTCCACATACATGCGCTTGATGCCGTCCTGAATAATGACGCCGATCTCGTAGGCGAAGGCGGGATCGTAAGCGAGCAGATTGGGGACCGGGAGCGCGAGCAGGTGGCTGTGGCCGTCCTGATGTTGCAGACCCTCACCGGCAAGCGTGGTGCGGCCAGCCGTTCCGCCAATCAGGAAGCCGCGAGTGCGCATGTCGGCGGCGGCCCAGATGAGATCTCCGATTCGCTGAAAACCAAACATCGAGTAATAAATAAAAAACGGGATCGTATTGATCCCGTGATTGGCGTACGCAGTTCCGGCGGCGATAAAGGAGCAGATCGAGCCGGCTTCAGTGATGCCTTCTTCGAGAATCTGCCCATCTTTGGCTTCCTTGTAATAAAGAAGCGTGTCCATATCCACCGGCTCGTAGAGCTGGCCCACGCTGGAGTAGATTCCCACCTGGCGGAACAGGGCTTCCATGCCGAAGGTGCGGGCTTCGTCGGGAATGATGGGCACGATCAGCTTGCCGATTTCCGGATCGCGCAATAACTTTCCCAGCAGGCGCACGAAGACCATGGTGGTCGAGACTTCGCGGCCGTCCGTGCCTTTGTGAAATTCCTCGAAGTGCGCATCTGAAACCGGAGCAATCGGCTTGGAGCGCACCTTGCGTTCGGGAAGGTAGCCGCCCAGTTGCTTGCGGCGCTCCTGCATGTAGCGGATTTCCGGACTGTCTTCCGCCGGACGATGGAAAGGCGCGTCCTGCAATTCCTCGTCGGCGATCGGAATCCCGAAACGCGAGCGGAACACACGCAGTTCGTCTTCGTTCAGCTTTTTCTGCTGGTGAGTGATGTTCTTACCCTCGCCAGCTTCTCCCAAACCATAGCCTTTGATGGTCTTGGCCAGAACCACCGTCGGCGCCCCCTTGTGCTCGATAGCTGCCTTGAAGGCGGCGTGCACCTTGATGGGATCGTGACCGCCCAACCGCATGCGGGAAAGTTGCTCGTCGGAAAGATGCTCCACCATCTTCAGCAGGCGGGGGTCACTGCCGAACAGGTTGTGGCGGAAGTAAGCACCACTCTCTACAAAATATTTCTGATACTGGCCGTCGGTGATTTCGCCCATGCGCTTGACCAGGATTCCGTCACGGTCGTTGCCGATGAGGTTGTCCCAGTCGCTGCCCCAAATGACTTTGATCACGTTCCAGCCGGCGCCGCGGAAAATCGCTTCCAGTTCCTGAATGATTTTCCCGTTGCCGCGCACCGGGCCATCGAGGCGCTGCAGGTTGCAGTTCACCACAAAGATCAGGTTGTCCAGGCGCTCGCGCGAAGCCAGGGTGATGGAGCCCAGAGACTCGGGTTCGTCCATCTCGCCATCGCCCATGAAGGCCCAGACTCTGCCGCCCGTCGTTGTCTTCAACCCGCGATTCTCAAGATACCGGATGAAACGTGCCTGATAGATCGCCTGAATCGGACCCAGCCCCATGCTGACCGTGGGGAATTCCCAGAAGTCCGGCATCAGCCAGGGATGGGGATAAGAAGAAAGACCGCCGCCGGCCTTCAGTTCGCGGCGGAAATTCTGCAGCTTCTCTTTCGGAATGCGGCCTTCCAGGTAGGCGCGGGAATACATGCCCGGCGCCGCGTGGCCCTGGAAGTAAACCAGGTCGCGGTCTCCGGATTCGGTTTTGGCCTGCAAGAAATGATTGAACGCGACTTCGTACAGGGTAGCTGCAGAGGCGAAGGTGGAAATATGTCCGCCGATTCCGCTTTCGATCTTGTTGGCCCGCACCACCATGGCCAGGGCATTCCAGCGCACCAGGCTCTTGATGCGGCGCTCCATCTCCTGACTGCCGGGAAAGGGCGGCTGCTGCCGGGAGGCGATCGTATTCTGATAAGGGGTGGTTGCGGTAAAGGGAAGGTTTACACCGGCGGCGCGGCGGGCGTGCAGAGAGAGTTGCTGCAGCAGACGTCCGGCCCGCTCCGGACCACCTTCCGACAAAACGTAATCCAGCGAATCCAGCCACTCCCGGATTTCGAGAACTTCCACACCGTTGGTCTGCGTCTCAGCCACGTCTGGTTTTCTCCATCAATGAATGCCGAACCCACCATGATAGTCAATTATCCGGAATTTTGCTGGCCAGCGGTTCTGGCCCGAAAATCCAGGCCGCCGTCTTGGCGGTCTATCCCGATTTGGCAGGCGCTATAATGGAGGCTCGCTTGCGGAAATCTTTGCCCGCAACCCGCATCCATGCCATCTCTCACATACATCCAAGATAGGTTCGAGAAATTTAAAGAGGAGAATTCCGATGTCGAAAAAAACCGCCGGTCACAACGGTGGCATCACCGCCCAGCCCCACTTTAACCAACGAGCTCCGGAAATCCAGAAGTACGGCACGGTCAGCCACGCCCTGCCGTTGGAATTGGAAGAACCAGTTCGCCTGGAAATGACCGAGCATCTCAACCAGCTCCTGGCCGACACCATGACGCTGCGCGATCTGTACAAGAAATCGCATTGGCAGGTCGCCGGACCCACTTTCTACCAGCTTCATCTTCTTTTCGACAAGCACTACGGCGAACAATCGGAATTGGTTGACACCATCGCCGAGCGCATTCAACTGCTGGGCGGAGTGAGCCTGGCCATGGCCCACGACATCGCAGAGACGACGCGGATTGAGCGCCCTCCGCGCGGCCGCGAAGAAGTGCCCGTGCAGCTCTCACGCCTGCTGGAGGCCCACAAGATCATTATCGGCGAATGCCGCGAATTGGCCGAGCGGGCAGACAAACTGGGCGACGACGGAACCAACGACCTGGCAGTCAGCGATGCCCTGCGCCTGAACGAGTTGCAGGCGTGGTTCCTCAGCGAGCACCTGGTGCATATGCCGCTGGTCACGGCCAAAGACTAACGTTCGCTGCGTCGGAAATGAAATCAAAAATCAGGATTGGGGCTGACTTCGGTCGGCCCTTTTTTTATCTCGATGAAGGTAGCGCCGGGCTGTTTCCTTCGCCGCCACTCTTCCCGCCTTTCGCGCGCCGGGTCAATGTGTAACAATCTTTCCAAAGGCAGGAGAATTATGGACCAACCAGCCAAGCCCTTCACCTCCGAGGGAGACACGCGCCGGTGGATTGGACGGCTCATCATTGCGGTGCTCCTTGGGGAAGCTACCTGGGGACTGATCGTGTCGTTCATGAACCATGTGTTCGTGCCCTGGCTGGGGGATGTCATGGGCCAGTCTTCCGGGCTGCCCACCTCTTTCACCCAACGGCCCTATAACTATCCCGAATTGTTTGTTTCCATATTCGAGTTTTGTATCGCCGGGCTGGTGGCGGCGGTCCTCAATTATTTCTTCCAGCGGTCGCCAGCGAGAAAAATCAAGACCGTAAGGGACCCGGTTGCGGTCAGGCCGGTTCCGGTAACGCCAGTCCAATTCTTGCCAACGATTTCTGAACCGCCGGCAAGAGTCGCTCCGGTAGAAAATCCGGTGCCGGCGCCGGCGGCGAATGCTGAAGCGATCGCAGTGCCCGAGCCTGTCCGCGTAGTTCCGCCTCAGCCGGCTCCGCCGGCCCCGGTCCCGTCCGCAATAAAGCCCGTGGCTGTTCCCGTCCCCGCGCCGCCCGTCGCGACCCCGGTAGCGGCCAAGCCGCCCACGCCTAAAGCCGAGCCGGCTAAACCCAAAAAACCAAAAGAGGTGTATTACAACATCGTCGGAGAGCCCATGCCTTCGGACGATGACTAGGGCCGAGGCAGAATCACGACGCCAGCCTGAATTCGCAACCTAAGGTACGCTGCCGAGCAGACAACCTGTCTTTACTCGCCTAAAACCAAGCCAAGGTGCAAAGAGGACGGGTTCTGTGCCTGCGCCTGGGAATAATTTGCAGGGACACGCTCTCCTGGTTCGCGGAGGTGCACTTGGCCGGATTACATGCTCTCTCTGACGCTGCAGGCAAGTTGAAGCTGGCCGGACGACGCATTGTTTATGTGGCGATAGTCTTTTTTCTCAAGACCGCCATTCGTTCCCTGGAGTAGCCGGCAGCACTTCGCAGAGCAGCCTGCGTGTCACTCTTCCGCCGGAAACCACTGCGTATCCTGATGATAAAAACGGCCCCATCCCTGCGCGCTATCGCAAGGATGGGGCAGCGGAGCAGCCGAGTTACGGACTGACCTGCTCCAGGATGAACAGACCCAACTGCCCGGAGTCAACCTCAATCGCCAACACTCGCGAATTGTCGATGGGGAAGTATCCGAATTGGTTGGTGGTCGTGAACGAATTGGCGTTCAGGCCCGCGAGCGTGAATAGGCCCTTGCGAGGTGTTCGTTGTGCCCGTAAGAGCAACGTCTTGGAGAGGCGTAAATCCCAGGACGTTGTAGTCGGTAGAGCCGTCGAAATTCCCGCCGCTATTAATAGTCACGGGACCGTTCGCGGCCCAGAATGGCGTGCCGGCCACGTTCGTGAAGCCCTGGGCGCCGATAGCGTAGTTGCCGGGGTTAATTGCGCCTGTGGTTTGCAGGAAGGAAGAGCCGGCCGATCCCTCGGAAGCGTCCACCCCTAACTCCAGAGCGTTGCCGTTGCCATCCAGATAGAGCTGGAAGGCCAGAGGCGCACCCAGAATCTGGGGAGTGACATTGCTGAGAGTGACGCGGCCGCCGGGCCCGATGGTCCAGTTCCCGCCAGTGATAGCCACACCCTGGATTGTATTGAGGTCGTTAACCGCCAGATCTCCGGACACCGTGCCGTTGGCGTTGAGAGTGAACCCGCCCGCCAGATTAGCCAGTCCCGTCGCATCGACTGCCTGCGCCGCGAAGACGTAGGTTTGCCCGGCGACCCCGCCCTGGGTGAAGTTGCCGGTATTGGAGCCTTGCCCCAAAGCCGTGCCTCCCAGGACGCCGTTCAGGCTGTCCTGCAGGTTCTCGACCAGATGAATGCGGTTTGGGCCAACGACATAACCGCTCAAGCCAAACTGCGGGACCACGAGAGCCGAGCTGGGGGTGAGAGAGATGGTGACGCGCCCAAAAGAATCTGGAGCTGACACCGAGCCGGAGGCGAAAAGCTGCGCCTGGCCAATTGAGCCATTGTCGTTGAAGTCAAAGACACTGTTCACCACGGCCACAGAAGTTCCGCTGAAATTGAGAATGCCTCCGATGAAAAGCGGATTGTTAGCGCCGTCCAGGCCCGAGAGATTGAAAGCATATCCGCCCGCGGGTGCCGCTGAACCGGTTTGAAGATCGAGTGTTCCAGTGGCGGAGGCGAAACCATCAAACTGCGAGATCAGCAAGTGGGAAGGGGAAACCATGGTGGCGCGTAGCGTCTCCACCCCGTTGACGCCGACGTTCGTGTCATCGGTGTTCAGCACGATCTGGATATTTCCGTTGGAAGTAGCGCTCAAGCTGCTGCCGCTGGCGAGGATGCCGTCCGTGATTCCGGCGCCCTGGTCAACGAAGTCCTGCTCTCCGCTGGCGATGCTCTTGTTCAGCACAGTGAAAGCGCCGGCAACAAAGTACGAGCTTCCGCCTCCGGTGATGTCCTCGCCGGAAAGGCGAAAAACGTAGGTGCCGTCAGCCAGAACGGACGTCGCGGATGTGGTGATGGTGATGGTAGCCGAGGCTGACTTGGTGGAATCCGTAATCGAGGTCGCGACAATGGTTACCGTATTCCCCGTGGGGATTGCTGCAGGAGCTGTGTAAACCGTCGCGGCGTCGTTGGCCGTGGAGGCGGGAACGAAACTGCCGCACAATGTGGTTCCACAAGTGACCTTCCAGTTGACTCCGGCGCCGGCGCTGTCATTGTTCACAACAGCGGTGAGGCTGAGGGTGGTGGCGACCACCAGCGTGGTTGGAGGTTGTGCTGCGAAGCTCACAGAAATGGAGGCCGGGGGAGTCGAACTGCTTCCTCCTCCGCAGGCCGCAAACGCGAGGGTGAAAGCGACAATGATGCAAGCTGGAATACTCTTGTGCAGGTTCACTGCGCGCCTCCGTTCAATCCGGCATGGCTCCGCTGAGAGCGGGCAACGGGCGATTGGGAGTGGAGCGGGAAGCCATGCTCATTGCGAACCGTCACCTGACGCCCCGCAACCGTCATTTCGCGAGCGAGCAGATATGCCTGGCCACCGAAGGTTCGCAGCACGCCGTTGACCTGCACAGGCTGTCCAACCGCCAGACTGTCCTTTACGTCCTTCGCCAGGTAGGGCCCGGCGCTGACATCGAAGATTCCCTGCGGACTGGCCACGATGAGATGCAGTCCCTGCGGACGGCCGGACGCTGGATCGGTAACCACCTGCTGGATGCTGCCCGTAAGATCGATTTCATCGGGCGCGACGGTCGTCCCCTGCGACGCGCCGGAAGTTCTCGCCGAAACACTGCTCTGCGCCGCAGCCAAGGACGCGATCCCCAGAAGAAGTGCCATAGAAAACACAACCACACTTAACCTGCCCGTATTCATTCTTTCCTCCCTTTCGAATTCATGTGAGCCAACCTCAGAGAAAGTTCAATCCTTCAGAAGTGCGGCGTTCATTCTCCATGTTGCAACGAGCACGCAAATTACAAGTGAGTAAGACAGGGTGAGTTATTTTGCAGAACACCGCTCGAGCCTTCGGAAAATTTCCGAAGTCTCCTGAGAAATCATAGCTGGTTAGATGTGACCTGGGCCCCGATTGGACACCCAGGCACGATTTGCATTCCAGAGACATTCCACGAACTTTCGGAAATCTCCCAGAGGCTGGCGCCCCGCGATGGCATAACGCCGCCTGTTTACAATCACTTACGGGAGGCGCGCGCATTGCCTTATTCCACCGACAGAGTCATCTAAACAGTAAATAAGGATCGGGAGACGTTGAACGATTAGCGCGGTCCAGTCCGCCAGGGCGGCCTCTAAAATCTGAGCAGCGGACGGGTACCGTAAAGTTGGCAATGCTCATCAAGAACAAATGGGTAACGTGGTTTCTGGTCGGCCTGATTTCGATTCCATTGGGTTTCCTGTTGTCACTGTACGGCTACGGCTATGGATTTCCGACGCCAGGGATGTATTTCTCTCTTAAACTCATTCCGCCTTCCGCGCATCCCGAAGGGCTGGGAAAGTTAGGGGACGTTCTTTTTCTGGGAGTGGGAGTCGATTCCTTCTGCTGTTTCGCTTTGATCTGGATTGTCTACACTCTGTTTCGGAGCCGGCCTCCGCGGCCGAACCGCTAGCCCCGAACGGCTTAGCTATCGCCGGCCATTGCGCGCGACGGGCGAGGCCGCCCGTCCTCCACAAACTTATAGCGTGTTCATAAATGCCACCAGGTCAGCCGTCTCGTCCGGGCTCAACCCCACGCTGAAGCGCTGGTCGTAAAAGTTGACCACTTGCTCCATGGTCGCCGCGGTGCCGCTATGGAAATAAGGTGCGCGCGCCGCCAAGTCGCGCAAGCCGGGCACCTTGAACTTGCCAATATCGGCGCATTTGCCGGTGATCAGGGCCCGTCCTGGATCAGTGGTCGTCACTTCCGTACCGTCCTTGCAAAGAATCTGGTAGGTAGGCAGACCAGTGGAAGGAGAAGTCGTTCCAATGTTCATCATGGCGAGCGACGGGTCGCTCCCGCTGCCAACGTTGGGCGCATTGTGGCAGGTGGAGCAGGTGGCCATCACGAAGTCCTGACCCAGAACATCGTTGAACCCGGGCACGCCGGTAATAAGCATGGCCCGGGTGTTGAACAGCACTTGTCCGCGCGCAATGGACTGCCGGGCCGCCGCGTCCTTGCCGCCGGCGTTGGCCCATTTCGAGTACAGGTCAAATACGTTGGGATTGAACTTGGCGCCGGAGTTGATCCCGATCCGAAAAGGTTGGAACGCAAGGAAGATCGGACCGCCACGCGCGCCATCCGCCCACAGCCACCCTGCCTGACTGTCTTCCGTCTGGGCGGTGAATAGCGATGACTCGAGATCGACAATCTGCCGCAATTGCGAATCGCTCGGCGGATATTTGGGCTGGGCGTGCACCAGGGTCGCGTCTTTGGCCTGGCTGCGCAAGTTGGGTTCGCGTCCGTCCCACATGATGCCGTTGAGAAAGCGCAGGTTGGTGGAAGGCAGCGGCCGCCGGTAGAGCGAAGGCTGGCTGGTCGTAGTCGCCGGGCAACTGTAAGGATCATCGATGGAGACGATGCTGAAATCGGCATTGGCCGGCACCGGCAGCGACATGCGGATCAGGCCGCGGTTCAGCAGCAGGCTGTACGCGGAGGTACGCGCCGCGAGTGTAGACACATCGGCGCTGGGACAATTCGCGCCGTCCACCGGGCGAAACACCGGGTCCTTGCCCTGGCTTGACTGGAATCGCTGCTGCAGGTTCGGCGGCGTGATGGTCCATCCCTCAGCGACATCATGGCAGCTGGCGCAGCTCCGGCCGTTCGTTCCCAGACTTTGGAAGAATGGATTCGAAAGATCGACCGGCCCTACTGCAAGCGTCCTGAAAATGCCGCTGGGATCAGGGAATGGCATCAGGTTCGGAAGGTGGAACCCGGCGACGGCGCTCAACGAAAATCCCGCCACCAGCAACCCTGCGACTGCCAGCAAAACCCGGTATCGACTCATCGCAACTTGCTCCTTGGTTCGGCCCGTCGGCAAATCCGCACAGCTTGGCCCAGGCTCGTAAATATTAGGGAGATACAACTGGGGGAGGGATCGCTAATGTAGCAGATCGGGATCTAAAATCAAGGCGATTTACAAACTGTGCAGATGCTTTCAGTGCGCAACTTCTTGCGCAACCAAAGTAAGTCCGTCCGCTCAAAGTGCGCGTCGATAGGTCGATTCGGGGGGATGGATTTTTTAAGAATTGGAGGCGCGGGTCGGAATCGAACCGACGTATAAAGGTTTTGCAGACCTCTCCCTTACCACTTGGGTACCGCGCCGCTCGTGCTTAACTTAGCGCCATCTTCCGGAATTGTCCATCCGGAGCGAGAGCGCCGAACATTGAAAAAGCCCTCGCCGGGAGCGGGGCTTTCCCAATCAAACTCTGGAGCGGGAGACGGGGGTCGAACCCGCGACATCGACCTTGGCAAGGTCGCGCTCTACCACTGAGCTACTCCCGCTCGGCGAATCTGATTATAAACAGGTGGGGAGATTGCAGCAATGACGGCGCAACTGACGTCTCAGTCTGCATACACCCCAACCCTGTCATCCTGAGCGGAGGGGAAAGTTCGCTTCGCGAACTTTCCGCGGAGTCGAAGGACCCCTATAGCTACGAACGCTCGGAAAAGCTTGGAAGTGGATTCTCAATCTCCAGAAAGAAACGCTACCGATGAGCCTATAGGGCTCCTTCGACTGCGAAACTGCTTCGCTTCGCGAAGCAGTTTCTCCGCTCAGGACGACAGGTAAACGCTACATTTCTTTCATGGATTCTGCCGTGATGCGGTTGCGAACGTCCCAGAGGTCTTTGTAGAAAAGATGCTCCATGCGTTGGTGCAGGACTTCTACCGGCGTGCCCATGGTGCCGACCACTCCGCCGCCGATGATCCTCTGGGCCAGTTTGAGATGGTGAAACCGGAATAAATGCACGCGCTCGTCAAAATCGAGCAGACGCTCGGCCACGTCATGCAAGCCGAAAAATTCCGCGTGCCGGCGATAGAGTTCATCCACGCTCAGGTTGAGCCGGGTCAACTGCGACTGGAATGCCTCTCCCAGCCGCGGACCGATGTGCAGCAGCCCCAGGAAACCCGGAGAGTCCAGGCCGCTGCCGTGTCCCAGGCCGGCTCGAATCAAGTGGTAGTCGTAAGGCGTGATGGTCTCCAGTTCGTGCAGCATGGAGATGGGATACTCCAGCATGTGATTGCCGCGGCGCAGGAGTTGGGCGGAGTTGAAGAAATCTCCGTCGGCAATCAAAACGCGCGCCCGTTCCAGCTCGAAGGCGACCCCTTTCAAAAGCAGCTCGGACGCCTGATGCACGACCTGGAAGGTCATCTCGTCGGGATGAAGCAGTTCCTCCGGACGCTTCTGCAGCGCCAGTAGTTCATCCGTGCGCAAGTAGCGTTCGTAGTCCGACGCGCCTTTGCCGGGCAGGATCGGTTTTCGCAGATCATCCATGCGGGTTAACCTCCCGGGTGTTGATCATTTGTCAGTTATTAATGGGAGTAGTCGAAGCGGTATCCCCTGGGCTCGTTTCCAGAGAGATGGCGCGTGTTGTAGTCCAGGAAATAGTCTACGTGCGCATCATCCAGGGGAAATGACCTGCTCTTGGGATACGGATATGTGCCCATCGCGCGGAAGGGCAGCGGATGGACGGTGTTGGCCTCGGCGGCGTAGAAATCCATATCTTTTTCGTAGCCGTTGGCCACGAAGAAGTAATCACGCGCCCAACCTTTGGGCAGCACCGGCAGTTTCGCGGGATCGAAATCGAGAACGACCTCGTCTCCGGATCCGAACACGGCCAGACGATCGTCATATCCCGTGAGCAGCGGACGCACATCCCCGTAGCGAGTGTAAGCGCCTGCAGGCCGGGTGTACGGACCGGTCGGACTGGTCTTCTCATAAACGTACAAGACGTTTCCGGGCGGCTGGTTTTCGATTTTCAGGGGAAAGCCGCGGAAGCGCAGGTCGGCGCGAGCCAGCGGCACCGGCGTAAGCCGGGCATCCCCACTTCTGCTCGGCACGATTGATCAGGATGTTGTCCCAATAAATCTGCAGGTTGGTCGTGATGCGGATGCGCTGCGTTCCCTGCGGCAGCTTCTCGGTGAGATCGGCGGTCATGGTGCGCGGGCCGCCGGCGGGAAAACCCATGTCATCGACGACGCGATTCCACTTTCCGTTGGCGTCCTGCGCTTCCACGTAAGGCGCGACGGGTTCGATGCCCGCCTGGTAGGCGGCGTACATGCTCGTAGCACTGAAGTACTCGATCTCGCCATGCATCATGAGCCAGAGCGGGCCACCCCGATATGGTTCTCCGAGGTCAAGTTCCAGAGTGTGCGTCTTGGTGAAGCCCTGAAAGGGCAGGAGATCGAAATCGCCAAAGTAGCGATGCGCCAGCAGGTCAGGCAAAACATCGTGGCCATGCTCGTCGCGCGCCGCAGCCGGGGGCACGGCACCGTGGCTATAGACAACTTTGAACGGCGGATACGGCGGGTTGCTGGCAAAGTATTCGTTGGGGAATACGTCCTCCGCAGCGGGATGGTCCACCGCCAGCAACTTCACCTGGTCGAGATAGACCGCTTCTTCCAGCGGCTCCATGAAGCGGAAGCTGAGTTTGCCGTCTTTTTCGCGAATGGAGTTGCGGGCCACCTTGATATATTCCGTCGGCCGCGGAATGTCGCGCTGGTTCGGGCCAATCCAATGGCCGACCACGCCCGCGCCCAGCATGTCTCCCACCAGCGCGTAGCGGGTTCCGTCCCAGGCGAAAAGCGTTGGACAGGAACTGCCGCGGCGGTCCAGTTCTCCGAAACTGTAGTCTTTCATTCCGGCAATCTGGATTTCATCCTGCAGCACGCCCGAGGGCCACAGCATGCGTACTACGTCGGCCTCTTTGGCTTGGCCCAGGCCGACCACGAAGTCGGCTGAGTTCTGCCCCAGGTAGCCGGACGATCCCGCGATTTCGAACTTCTGGCGATTCGCTCCGGCAAACACTTCAACCTTGGTGCCAATCGCGCTCTTGTTATCAGCCAGGCCCTTGAACGAAACCCGAAGCCAGTTGTTCTTGTTGCCGCCATCGTTGCGCAGCAGCACTGCCGGCCCGTGATTCTGCGTGATCAGCAGATCGGTAGCGCCGTCGCCGTCGTAGTCGGCCGTGATCACAGCGCGTGGATCTTTGAGTTGAATCTTGTCGAGGCCGACATCGGCAGTGACGTCTTTGAATCCGTCCGGACCGAGATTGCGGAAGAGGCGAACTTCCCCCTTGCCATCTTCGGTCTCACCGACAGCGACGATGTCGATCCAGCCGTCATTGTCATAGTCGAAAGCTGCGATCCCGAAGGCGCGGCTCCAATTGGTGGCGGGCAGCGTCACGCGTTCGAACTTTTGTCCATGATCGTTTCGCCAGAGAGTCAATCCGGGCGCGGCGGAATGGGTGAACGCCAGGTCCATCCAGCCGTCGTGATCAAAATCAAGAACTGCGATTGCCAGGCTTGGACCTGGGGCCGGCAACTCGCCGACCGACTTTGAAGAGAATTTTCCCTCGCGCGGATTCTCAAGAATTGTAGGGCCCTTGAGATCCGTAACCACCAGGTCGATAGCGCGGTCGTTGTTGTAGTCAGTTCCAATCGAGCTGACGCTGGGGTCGAGACCGATTTCAAGTTCCTGAGCAACATCGGTGAACGTTCCGTTGCCATTGTTGCGCCACATGGCATTGCCGGGAAAAGCCAAACCACTTGGAAACGCGATGTTCTGGCCGACAGCCGGCGCGGGCGCATTTTTGAGGGTGCTGGTTACGTAAAGATCGAGGTCCCCGTCGTGGTCGTAGTCTATGAAAGTGACGCCAAGGTTGGGGCCTTCACTCTTGATCCCCGCAGCTTCCGCCATGTCCTTGAACGTTCCGTTCTTTTCGTTGTGCAATAGCAGCACTCGACTGTTCAGACTCACAGCCAGATCGGTGGCGCCGTCGTTGTCATAATCTCCGGCCGTGCAGCCGATGGCATGAAGCGAAGGATCCAGTCCGGCTTTTTTGGTGACATCCTCAAACTTGCCATTGCCCAGGTTGTGATAAAGCGCCATGCCGCCATCGGGCCCGTTGTCGGGCAAAAAAAGATCAGGCTTGCCGTCGCCGTCATAGTCAAGAAAACAAGCGCCGGGTCCCAGGAACGACGCCAGATCGCTGCTTCCGCCGAGGATGCTTGCGACGAGCCCAGCCTGGTCCGTCACCGGCACAAAGCGCACCGCAATCGCGGCAGCGCTTTCTCCGCGGCGCCCACCGCCTCTTCGACCAGCGAATACTTTCCCTGGTCGCCGTAAGCCAGCCCGATGGGCGAACCCAACTTGCTCTGCGTGATGTGCTGGAAGCGCACCAGGTGTTCGCGGGCCTGGGCCGCATCGCCCGACTGCTGGTAGGCGCGCGCAATGCCGAACTCGGCCGAAGCGTGCAGCGGATTCACCTTGAGAGCGTGCTGAAAAGCCTCGATCGCCTGCGGATACTGCCTGAGCTGCGCCAAAGCAGCGCCCAGAAAGTACCAGCTGTCGGCGTCGTTGGGATCGATCTCGGTGACGCGGCGAAAAGCCTCCACCGAACCCTGCGGATTGTCTGAGTTCTTGTACAGCAGGCCCAGGCTGAACCAGGCGTGGGGATCGTTGGGCGCATTCTTGCCCGCGGCTTCCAGCAGCCCTTTCGCAGGATCGATGCGGGCCAGGTTCAGCAGGGCGATGCCCTGATTCATCGAGGCGACCTGCAACTTGGGATCGAGCGCTGCCGCTTCCTGAAAGGCCTTGAGGCCTTTCTCGAAAAGCTGCTGGTTCATGTAGGCTGCGCCCAGGTTGTTCAGGCGTGCCGCTTCGGTCGGAGGGGTCCGGCCTGGAATGCGGATCTTCCGGAGCAGCGGCAAAAATCGCGGCCGCGGCCATGGCGACGCAGGCGCAGAGCAGAAGACTTCGCTTAGTCATGCCAGAAATAAGTAAACCACAAATGCATGCGTAGGGGCAGAGCCAGGGTAGCGCCGGCCTCCGGCCGGCCCGATGGGCGGCGGACGCCCGCCAGACAGCCGGCGGGACGCCGGCGCTACGTTATAATCGGATGCCCGTAGCGGACCGAGTTGATCTTCCAAAGCCGCAGCGACTGAAATGACCAACTCCTCCTGCCAGGGACCCGCCACGATCTGCACTCCGATGGGCAAGCCTTCGGGTGACTTGCCCACCGGCACGACGACGGCTGGAGTTCCGAGCAGATTGAACCACTCGGTATAGCTCCAGGCATCAAGATACTGCACCGTTTTTCCCTCGACCTGCCAGCTGCGCTCGCCGTGCCGGAATGCGGGAATCGAAGCCACCGGACAGAGCAGCACGGGATAATCCCGCATCTGGGCAAAGACCTGCATGCGCACCACATCGCGCTGGATCCAGGTTTCAAGCAAAGATTCGCCTGTATGAGAAGGCTGAGCGGCCACCCCCTGGGAGAATTCTTTGAGCATCGGACTCAGTTCCGCTTCGCGGCCTTTGGTCATGGGACCAAGCATCATCCCGCCGGCGATGCCGAACAGCTGCCACCACAGCTTGCGGGCGTGCTCAAGTCCCTCGGGCCGGAAAGGCTCTACCTGAAAGCCGGCGTGCCGCAATGCTTCCGCAGCGGTTCGAACTGCGGCGCGTGTTTCCAGGGTCACAGGCGTCCGTCCGTCGTCCTCGAAATAACCGATACGGACGCGTTTCAAATCATCCTTCCCGGGCCAGCGAAGCGGCACCGGCGCCGCCGAGGGATCGCCATCGTCAGGACCCTGCAGGACTTCAAACATGATTTTCAGATCGCTCATCGTCCGCGTCATGGGTCCGACGACGCCCAAGCAGCGCAAACGGACCGACGGACTCAGGAAAGTGTCCGGTCGCAGGTATGCGGCCGGGAGTGGGTTTCAAGCCGCAGATTCCGCTGAAGTGGGCGGGCTCGCGAATCGATCCGCCGCCATCGCTGCCTACTCCTCCAGCGGACATGCCGGCCGCGATCGCCGCCGCTTCCCCGCCACTCGATCCGCCCGGCGTGCGCGCCAGATCCCAGGGATTATTCGTCCGCCCATAAAGAAGATTGTCGGTCTCCCATGCCATGAGCAGTTCGGGAGCATTGGTGACGCCGAGAATGACGGCGCCTGCCTGGCGCAGTCGGGCCACCAGCGGGGCATCTCGTTCAGCCACGATTCCGGCCCGCAGTCTGGTTCCGGCTTCCCAACGCAAACCGGCGACTTGTATCGAACTCTTGATGCTGAGCGGAACGCCGTGCAAGGGCTCCCAATTCTTCTCCGTTGCGCACCGCGGCTTCGGCCACGCGCGCCTGCCTTCGCGCGCCATCGACATCGACATGGACAAAGGCATTAAGCCTGGGATTCAGCTCTTGGATCCGGGTGAGATGCGCTTCGACCAGTTCGACCGGCGAAAGTTTTTTCTCCCGGATTTGCTCAGCCATGGATACGGCAGAAAGGAAAGTTAGTCCGGGCATGCGCTCTTAATGATGAGGAGACAAGTGAGTCTAGCATGTGGAGGAGAGAGCCCTGCGCGGCCCAGCCAGGACCAAAACGGAAGGGTTAGTGCGAACCCGCCGCGGCGCGGCGAACTCTTTCGGCTCGGACCTTCTCGGTTCGGACTTTTTCGGTTCGAGCCCGCAGCGCGGGACGCAAGGCAAGACTCTTTTTGGAGTCCCGCTTCACGAACCACTGTTTCAGATATTTTCTTGACGCCGGGGTCAGGCGGGAGAAGAGCATGCCGGCGCGTCCGCCATCGTCCGCCCAGATTACCTCGCCCAGACCCTCCACCATGTGACTGGTCCCGGGCAAAACGAAGCGCAGCGGTACTTGCTGCACTGGCGGCAAAGGCTCGGGAGCCTGCAGCGCGAGACCGTTCTTGTTCAAATCGAGCACCATTGCCGGCAGCGACGCAATGCCAAACTGAAGATAGACGAGCGATTCCAGACTCTGCCGCGCCGTTTTCCTGCGGTCCGGACGCATAAAGCCGCGGCCGGCGCGCAGACAACGAACGATCTGCTCGACCGCGAGCGGCTTATAAAAGATAAAGTTCGCTCCGGCTTGAAAGGCGTCGGCGATTTCAGTGAGCGCCCCGATCATCCCGAAGATAACCGGCCGGCGCCGCGACGGCGCCAGGCGTGCCATCCGGGCCACCGTGGCCGCCCCAGGCTGATCGAAGTCGATAACCAGCGCCGAGTAGTGCCTCTGCACCGTCAGGTCGAGGGCCTCGGACGCCGACAGGCAGACTTCCTGCTCCATGCCCACCCCGTCGAGAGCCTTTCCCAGGACTCGCAGATGTTTTTCTTCGCGGCACATCAGCAGGGCATTGAACGCCATAAGGCCGCAGCTTACGGTGGCAGCGGCAACAGGTAAAGTAACCCCGGTAATCGCCCGATGCTTACCTGAAATGCGCTTTCGGTCGCGAAACCGCAGGTTTGCCGTTCTCCCCCTGAGAACAGACCAACCGACAAATACAATTCGGCACACAGGAAGGCCGCGCTCTTTCGTAATATGCCGCCATTTAGCTGGCAATGGCATACTGGCAGGGACGTATGCCTCATTCCAAACAGGCAAGTGATGCCCGGCGCGGACCACGGGTCAAGCTGGCTGGAACCATTCTGGCTCTGGTGCGGCTGGAAAACGGACGACAGATAAGAGCTCGCCTGCATCAACTCTCCTTCACCGGCGGCTTGCTCCACCTGGAATCTCCGCTGGATGAAGGCATCAAAGCCGAGGTCATGTTTCACGTCGGCGGCAGCACGGTGCGGAGCAAAGCCGCGATGCGTTTTCCTATGTGGGCCACCCAGGGTTGTCTGCAGCCCTTTGAGTTTACCGACCTCGGCGAAGACGACCAGCTGAAACTAAAAGCTGATTTGGAGAAATTTCTGGCTTCTCCTTCCGCTGTTACTCTCGACGAAGATCAGGCGTCCGAGGCGGCTGCCGGCGCCGGAGAATAGTTCAGCAATTGGCGATTAGCATTGGCCGGGTTGCATCAGGGCTTGTCTGCTTCTTCCTTCTACCCTTCCGTCGTTACCGTGCACCCCTTCCGGCCTGGGTTCGCAATTTTCGCTAAAATACACCTTTAAACCCTGTCCCGGACGGAGCCTTATGGCGCACCAGCATTCTCCTCGCTTTCTGCATATCGTTGAAGACGTCAAAAAACGCGTCAAAGAAGTAAGCATCGACGAGGTCAAGAGGCGACTTGATCGCGGCGACAAATTTGTTCTGGTGGACGTCCGGGAAGAAAGCGAGTACGCCAAAGACCATTTACCGGGGGCCATTCACCTGGGCAAGGGCGTCATCGAACGCGACATTGAGGAACGCGTACCCGATTTAGGCGCGCCTCTCGTACTCTATTGCGGCGGCGGATATCGTTCCGCTCTGGCCGCCGACAATCTGCAAAAGATGGGCTATACCAACGTACTCTCCATGGACGGCGGCATTCGGGGCTGGCGGGAAAAGCGCTTCCCGCTGACCTCCTGACGGCCGCCGGAACCTGACCGCGGCAGACTCTGCCAGCTGCAATGTGGGCCAAAGTACCTCCGTAACTTGATAGCAAATCCATATGACGTCAGCATTGGGTAGCGGGAAGATGTTCTCCGCAAGTGTGCGACCCTATGGAACGAGAAGACGGATCTTCGAGTCAGGGTGCGGCCGGGGCCGCAACCGCGCCCGCGCGCGATCGTGGCGCCATGGAACGCCGGCTCGCCCAGGCCACCACTCCCGATCAATGCTGTATCGAACTTTCCAAGATCTTCAAAGTGCTGCCTAACGAGGTTGCCCTGCTTCGTCTGGAGAGCGGGCTGCTGAAGTTTCTCTGTCCTTTCGAGCTCAGCACGGCAGGATCGATTCCGATTTCCAGCTCAACCGCGGTTGCGGCGCATACCGCGGTCACCAAAAAAATCGAGCTGTTCAACAACTTCACTCGGGTGAAACATGCCAGCATCTTTGAGAGCATCAAGCCGGGTGGAGACAAAAATGAAGGTGGGGAGCTTCGTCCCGCCACAATTCATAAACTGATGTCAGCGCCGGTCATGGACAAGGCGGAAAGAGTGCTGGGAGTGATTCAAATCTGCCACAAAGGCTTCGACCTGGCGTCGTCCGGCCCCGATTTCACTCTCGACGACCTGCAGCAACTTGAACTGGCCGCCAAGGCCCTGAGCAAGAGCGCGTTCATGCAGGCCAGTTCCTAGATCGACTCTGCTCTTCTCAGCTCCCTTGGAAAACCGCAGCCTCTCTGGCAGGAAAATCGGATCAGCAAGATATCAGAGTCCCTTACTTGAGGGCTTCCGGATTAACCAGATTCGGAGGACGCTCTCCGCGCAGTGCGGCCAGGAGATTCTTGGAGGCCAGCAGCGCCATTTGCAGGCGGGTTTCGGCGGTGGCGCTTCCTACGTGCGGCGTCATGGTCACGTTCTCCATAGTCATCAGCGCGGGATGCGGCTTGGGTTCGTTCTCAAAAACATCGAGACCGGCGCCGGCCAGCCCGCCGGCTTGCAGAGCCTGGACCAAGGCCTCTTCGTCGATGACGGGCCCGCGCGCGGCGTTGATGATAAAAGCGCTGGGCTTCATCAGCGCCAGCTCGGATGCTCCGATAGCATGGCGAGTCTCCGGAGTCAGCGGAACATGCAGGCTTAGAAAATCAGATTGCCGCAGCAGGGTTTCGCGGTCCACGAATTCCGCCGCAAATTCTTTTTCGATGCCGGCAGCGACGCGATGGCGAGCGTGATAAAGGATGCCCATAGAGAATCCGCGCGCCCGGCGGGCCACGGCCTGGGCGATCCGGCCGAAGCCGAAGAGTCCCAGGGTCTTGCCGTGAATTTCGGTACCCCATAAAAAATTCCATTGCCAGTGCTTCCATTGCCCGCCGCGCACGTAGCGATCACCCTCTGCGACTCGACGTCCGGCAGCCAACAGGAGGGCGAAAGCGAGGTCAGCCGTGGCTTCGGTAAGCACGTCAGAAGTATTGGTGACCAGAATGTGCCTGCGGTTGCAGGTCTCCAGATCGATGTTGTCGTAACCGACGGCAATGTTCGATACCACGCGCAATCGAGGCGATGCCTCGATGATCTCGCGGCTGATTCGCACTCCGGCGGGCATTACGCCGTCTACATCGCGCATAGCCGGTAGGAGTAATTCAGGCGGCATCGGCTCGTCTACGGTGTGGACCTGAACATCACAATGCTCGGAAATCCGATCGATCACCGATTGCTGGATGGGCCGGGTAATCAGGACCTTCGGTCGCTGAGCCTCATGAGACGACTTTCGATCCATCCAAGCTCCTGGTCAAAAGGATTTTTCCGCCAAGAAATCGGCGTCTAGTGCCAAAGTCTAGCTGATCCCAGTAGGGCGCTCAAAGCTCATGCAACCGGTCGAGCCGGACTCGAGCCCCAACCCACGCGACGCTGGACATATACGATGAATATTCGTTAACTCTTTAAGAGCGACCACCTCGGTCGAGAATAATCTATAACGCGGTAGTCGGGAGCACGCGGTTGAGTGTAGCCAGCCACGAATCGAAGGACGTACCCACCCTGTGGCGGCCCCTGCGCGGGCCCACATTTCGCAATCTTCTGTTTGCCGATGTCGTCTCCGACATGGGCACCTTCATGCAAAGCGTGGGTGCGGCCTGGCTCATGGTGTCGCTCCACGCTGGCCCCCTTTATGTCGCCCTGACCCAGACGGCAAGCGCCCTTCCCTTCTTTGTTTTTGCCCTGCCGGCAGGATCTATTGGAGACATTGTCGATCGCCGGAAATTGATTTTGTTTACCGAAGTGTGGATGGCGGGCGTTGCTGTCGTGCTTGCCGGTGTGACCATCGGCGGACTCATCACTCCGCCCCTGTTGCTGCTGCTTACGTTTGCCCTGTCCGCGGGAGATGCGTTCGAGAGCCCAAGCTGGCGGGCGGCATTGCCCGAACTGGTTCCCAATGAAGACCTCGCATCCGCGTCGGCGCTCAACGGCATCGAGTTCAATTTTGCCCGGGCGGTCGGGCCGGCGCTGGCCGGAGTGGTCATCGCGGCGGCGGGCGTGGGCACAGCATTTGCCATCAACGCGGCATCCTTTATTGGAGTGATCGTGGTCGTCGCGCGGTGGAAGCGTCCTCATCGCAAACGATCGGGGCCGGCGGAAACTCTGGGCGGCGCGACCGCGGCGGCCATCCGCTATGTGCGCTATTCCCCGGGGGTGCGCACCGTGCTGCTTCGGTCGGGAGCGGGCATGTTCTTCGCCAGCGCGCTTCTGGCGCTGCTGCCTTCCGTGGCTCACGGCGTCAGCGATAGCCCGCTGGGCTATGGACTTCTGCTTGGCTGCTTCGGCCTCGGCGCCGTGCTGGGCGCGGTGCTCATGCAAAGAGCCCGGGCCCGCTGGTCCGCGGAAGTTGTCGTGTCGGGCGGAGTCGTGATTTTTGGACTGGGCACCATCGCTGCCGGGATATTGCATCGTTTGCCCGCACTCGGAGCAAGCCTGATCATCTCGGGCGCAGCCTGGATCGTCTTCATCTCGCTGTTCAACGTACTTGTCCTGAACCTCGCTCCTGACTGGGTGCGGGCGCGGGTGCTCGCAGTGTCAATGCTGGTGTTTCAGGGAGCGATGGCCGGCGGCAGCGCCGCATGGGGTGCACTGGCAGGGAGAATCGGCATTCATCCCGCGCTGCTGTGGGCTGGCGCCGGCATCATCGCCACCGCCGGGCTAGGCCTGTTCTTCAAGCTGCCCGATGCCACCGCTGATCTCACGCCCTGGGCCCGTTGGAGGACACCCAATCTGCTGGATCAGAATTCGAGCCTCGCTGATGCCGGCCCAATTCTCGTCACCGTCGAATATGAGGTCGACCCACAAAAAGAAGAGAACTTCCTTGAGGCGATGCACAAGTACGAACGCATCCGCCGCCGCGACGGTGCCTTTGAGTGGGGAATTTTTCGCGACCTCGAAAATCCAAGCCACTACCTGGAGACGTTTCTGGTGGATTCCTGGGCCGAACACTTGCGCCAGCATGAACGCCTTACTCGCGCTGATAGCCAGGTGGAGGAGCGAGTGCAGAGCCTGGTTCGCGGGACGCCGACGGTGCGGCATCTGGTCTACCCAGGATCGAAACCCTAGATTCAGGCCAAAACTGGCAATTGGCGTGTTTATATACCTATTATTATCTTGTAGATAGGAAAATAAGGCTCGAATGTCAACAGGCCGGGAAATCCTGGCGCCGTAAATCTGGGTGAATCCTGAATCTATTCGTTATAACGATCATCTGTATAACAGGAGGATTCACCTATGAGCACACTGACTGCACCTGAACTCACCGCTACCACCACAACCTGGAACATCGATCCCATCCATTCTCATGCTGAGTTCAAAGTCCGGCACTTGATGATCTCCAATGTTAAGGGAGAATTTAAAGGCGTTACCGGCAAGTTGAACCATAACGAAGCAGACATTACGAAGTCCGGCGTCGAGGTTTCTATCGATGCCACGTCGATCAACACCGGCGATGCGCAGCGGGATAGTCACCTTAAGAGCGCGGATTTCTTCGACGTAGAGAAATTTCCCACGCTGAGCTTCAAATCGACTCGCGTATCAAAGAACAAAGACGGCGTACTGACAGTTGCAGGCGACCTGACCATCCACGGCGTCACGCGCAATGTAGTTCTTGAGGTTGATGGACCGAGCGCTCCCATGAAGGACCCGTGGGGCAACACGCGAATCGGGCTATCTGCCAACACGCGCATCAACCGGAAGGACTTCGGCTTGACCTGGAACGCGGCGCTCGAAACCGGTGGATTTATGGTGAGCGACGAGGTCGCGATTACCCTCGATATTCAATTCATCAAAGCGTAAGAGTCAGCGACAAAGGCGGGCAACAGCGAGCCGACGTGCACATGGCGCGTCGGCTGGGCGGTGGCGCGTGCCTGCAAACAGCGGTTGCGACGCGAGCGCGTGATGCGACGCGACGCCGTTTCGCCTGATGCTATCTGGGTGTTTTGTCGACGTGGAGATTCAGCGAGAAGCCATCGACCCGATTGCGGCCGGCTTTCTTCGCCCGGTAGAGAGCGGAGTCGGCGCTCTGCAGCAGAGTCTCCAGGGTCGAATCCGAATCGCCGCAGGTGGCGGTCACGCCCATGCTTACGGTCACGGAAACCGATCCCGCAGGCGTCGAGATTTTATCCCGCGCGACCCGTCGCCGGATTTCGTCGGCGCGGCGTGCCGTGGTTTGAAGATCGCAACCCGGCAGCACCAGGATGAACTCTTCACCGCCATAGCGTCCGGCCACGTCGTAGAGCCTGAGGTCCGACTTCAACCGGCGGGCCACTTCCGCCAGCACCGCATCACCCGCGGGATGACCCAGGGTGTCGTTAATCTGTTTGAAGCCGTCGACGTCGGCCATGATGACTCCGGCCGGCCTTCCCTCGCGCTGGGTGCGGACCAGTTCGCGCTCGAGCGATGCCAGAATTTCCGCGCGGCTTAGCAGGTTGGTCAGGAAATCGTGGGTCGCGGAAAACCTGAGGCATTGCTGCAGGTCGAGAATCCGTTTGCCCACCAGGATACGGGCCCGCAACTCGCAAGGGTCGACCGGCTTGGCCAAATAATCGTCGGCGCCGGCGTCCATGGCGGTCAGGAGATTTTGCTTACGATCCTTGGCCGTCAGCATGACGGTATAAATATAGCTCCCGTTGGATCCGAGGGTACGGATGCGGCGGCACAGTTCGATGCCGTCAATACCGGGCAGCACCCAGTCCAGCAAGGCCAGAGTCGGAGCTTCGGGGGCCTGCAGAATTTCCCAGGCTTCAGTTCCGTTCTCCGCCGCGACATACTCGAAGCCCGACTCCTCCAGACACTCGCTGACGCGCAGCCGGTCCAGCTTCGAGTCGTCTACCAGCAGTATTTTCACGGTGGTATAGCTCTCCCAAGCCTGATTTTGGGTACATACATCGGCACCCGCAAGATAACGGCTGGAAACGGACGGTGTTGTACTTCCGGGGCAAGGGAGTGCGGCGTGACGACAGGCGTGTCATCCTGAGCGAAGGGACTGCTTCGCTCGCGAAACAGTACTGTAGTCGAAGGCCCCCTTTAAGCAAATCGTCGCGGGCGCCCTTGGCATTTTCTGCGCTTATTCCTGCGCTGTACACAAAAACCCACGCACGCAGGCAAATTTCAGCTGGTAGGGGTCCCCTCGGCTGCGCTCGGGGCAGGCTCTTCGACTCCGAGGAAGTTCGCGAAGCGAACTTTCCACTCCGCTCAGGATGACAGGAGCAACTACTCGCTTGCCGCCTGGGTCTCGGTCAGCGATGGGTGACCTGAGTTTGGGGGCGCGACCAGGCGTCCGGTGCGACGCATGGTGGTGCAGTCATACGAATAGACCGCGCCGCAAAGCAGGCACGCCTGGTAAGCGGTGCCGTGGATGCCGGCGTGCGGCCAGGTGAATTCGTGCCGGCAGCACATTTCGATAAGCCGTTGCAGGAGGGAATTTGTCATGGCTGCTTGCGATCCCTTCGATGTAACTGAGTGCTGTACTCAACCTAACCCGGGAAGGGCTGAATGCGTCCGTGTTTCTTGGCCATCGGCGGCGGGAATATGGCCAGTGCCCGGTCGGATACCCAGTTACCGAGGGAGGCGTAACGTAACTGTCCAGTGGAAGCCTGCGGCAGGAACTACTGGAATCCCTTTGCGGGCGCGGGTTGCGTTACCGTATGGGTGCAGAGTTTTGAGCCCGACAGGGTTCGAGCGTCAGCGAGTTCTTTAAAAGCATCAGGAAAGCACGACGATAAGTGGGACACCACGAAAGGGACCACATGCACAGTGCGAATGTTCCCGAGACCATACGGCGCAGTTCGAGAGTGCCGATCACCCTTCCCCTTGCGGTCACCAGCCTGGAGCCCAGCGCTCCCTTTTCCGAGATTTGCGAGACGCTGGTGGTGAGCGCGCATGGCTGCGCGATATTTTCTCCGACCCGGCTGGAAGCCGGCATCCCGGTGCAATTCCGGCGAAAAGGCGGAGGCGCGACCCAGGCTCACGTGGTCGACTGCAAGCCGATGGGCGCGGGTCAGCACGGCTGGCAGGTGGCCGTGAAGCTGGACCGGCCGGAAAATTTCTGGGGACTGGAAACCTGCCCGGAAGACTGGTCGCGGCTGCTGGAGATTCACTCCGACGACCCGCAACCTCCACGAAAAATGACGATGAGGAGCGACAAGGTCCCGGGCGCGCCCGCACTGAAGATCGTTTCCGAGAAGAACTCGTCCCAGGTCAGCGATCGGGATTTGCGGGCTATCGTGGCCGAATTTGTTCAGCCGCTTCACGCCGAAGTCGCGGCGCTCAAACAGCAGGCCGCGCAGGGAGACCTGAAACGCAGCCGCTTCGATATATCGCTCTCGCACATTCCACCTGAGGTGGAGGAGAAATTGTGGGTACGCCTGCGTGAAGACCTGGGGACACAAGTCCTGAAGCAGACCCAGGAGCAGTCGGCGCAGGTGCTGGGATCGGCCAAGACTCTGATCGAACAGAAAATCAGCCAGGCGCTTGACGGATTCCGTCAGCAGGTGGCCGAGCAACTCCAGACCGTGGAACAGAGCGCGCGTGGATTGTCCGAGGAGATCGCCGAAGCGGTGGCGCAGCATTTCAATTCCGGAGCGGAGAAATTCCAGCAGCAGGTAACGGATGCGGGCACTCGCGCAGATCAGCAGAGCGAAGAACACTTTCGCGCTCTGCAGCAGCGGCTGGGTGAGGAACACGATGGCTATCGCCGCGAAATGCAGAAGCTGCAAACGACGGTGGCGGCTGAGGTCTCACGGCTGCAGGCCCAGGCCACTTCTCTCGGCGGCCGCATCGCGCAACTGGATGACACGGCATGCCGGCTGGAGTCCGGCATGGATAGCCGTCTGCAGCAGATGGCCAGCGACCAGATTTCCGCGGCCAGGGTGCAATTGGAGGGCGCGGTCGACGTAGTGCTCAAGGAATTGGGCACGCGCAACGCGAAAGAACTCGACCATCAGTTGGATGAAGCCCGCGGAAAACTGAAGATCGTCCAGAAGGGAATCGAGACATCGGTCAGCGATCTGGTCAAGACCGAGGTCGCAGCCAGCCTGCTCTCCTTCGGGCAGACCATGGAAGAGCTGGCGCAGGACTCCGTGGGACGCTGGCGGAGCGCGTTGAGCAAAGACCTGACCTCGGTGGCCAAGATTCTGGGCGGCGGATTTCAGATGGAAGCCGCTTCGGATCGAGGCGGAAAGCAGGACTCGACCGAGGAGTAACGCGCTCGGGAGCCTCGAACCGCCGCAAGCGATGGACTGAGCCCCAGATCTTTGCTCAGGTCGACAACCGGGCGGCCCGCCTATTGTGACTTGGGCGTAGGCCGCAATTCGATATTCCCGATTCCGCCAGATACGTCAAGTCGCAAAGTCACGGGCGACTTGCCATACAGGTCGTTCACGTATTCGTCCCCCTCACGCTTCAGGCCGCCTGCGTTGATCGAACCAATACCTCCGGTGGCGTGAACGCGCACACCGACATCCTGCGGCAGACGAATGACCGCGTGCCCGACGCCTCCGCGGATCTCGGCCTCGAGATCTTTCTTCCAGTTGCCCGTCAGATCCGCAATGACCTCTCCAGCGCCGACGTCGATTTCGAGCCGGGTGAGCGAGAGGTCCCCGACCCGCACGTCGCTGTGCCCGGCCCCCATTTCGATCTTGAGTTCCATCGGGACGTCATTCGCAAATCGAAGGTCCCATTTGTTGCGGGTGGGGCCAAAGTGAAATTTCTTGCCGGCCTGACTGACGTCGAGTTGGCCTTCGTCGCTGAC
Organism: Terriglobia bacterium; assembly: GCA_963841075.1. Lineage (GTDB taxonomy): Bacteria > Acidobacteriota > Terriglobia > Terriglobales > Acidobacteriaceae > JAIQFF01. The sequence continues at coordinate 17,861 of CAWJBA010000014.1, read as the reverse complement.
GACGTGGTAGGAAATCTCCGGCTTTCCTTCGGCTTCCTCGTAGTCGAAGTTGGCTTCCATCAACTTGGTCGCGCCGCCAGATAGTTTCATTTCACCGGCGGGCATTCGAATGTGGATCTGAACTGGCTCCGACCCTTGCCGGTCGATGACCTGGGCTTCGCGAACCTGCTTGGCGGCAGTCTGGAAGCTGAGCGCGATCCCGGCGATGACGAGTAGCAGGATAACCGCAATCTCGCCACCGCCGAGCCACGCGCTGCCTGCCTGCGAAGGGTCTCGCGGTCTAAGGTGGTCCCAGACTTTTCCCAGTCCCAGGAAAATCAGCAGGACGGGCCAGTAGCGGGACAAGAGGGGCCACGGATCCAGGCCCGGCCGGAAGTTGCTGTAGAGAAAGAACAGGCCCAGGGCGACCAGGATGATCGCGCCGACTAAAGAACTGCGGCGAGTTCCCGGCATCGATCACCTCCCGCTATTGTCAATCGAGTTCCGCTTTTACTACTTCTTGAAGAGAGCGTCGAGCCCTGCCTGTACTATGGCCTCGTCGATTTCAGACTTGGCCCCGCTGGCCGCAATTCCGCCCAGAGTCTGGCCGTCCAACAGAATGGGCAACCCTCCCTGGTTGGGGAAAAAGTCGGGAAAGGCAAGTGCCTGGACGTCGCCTTTCTTAATGGCATCGGCGCCATTTTTGGAAGGAGACCCGTAGAACGCAGCGTGCCGGGCTTTTTTCTGCGCGAACTGAATCGTGTTGAGAGAGGCGCCGTCCGCTTTCTGAAGAAAAAGCAGATTGCCGCTTTCGTCCACGATGCAGATGGTGACTTCAACGTTTTGTTTTTTGGCTTCCGCTTCCGCGGCGGCGACCATGATTTTGATCGCGGCCAGATTCAGATACTTTCGGGCGGGAAGGTCGGGGGACGTGGCCGCAACCGACGACCCAGTCACCGCGAGGCCCAGCATCACAACCAGTAGTTTGAACATGCGCAGGATGCTATCACGTTCAGTTTCTAGTTTCCGGTTTCTAGTTTCAAGGGGTCGATGGTGACGTTCAACCCAGACGTCGGGAAGCTGGAACCGGAAACCGGAAACTGGGAACTGAGGTTAGGAGGTCTTGCGATTGATCCGGCACAGCGGTTGCGTGCCGCGCATCTTGCCGCAGGCCAGGGCCATGGTCTCAAAGGCCCGTTCATAGCGGAATTCCGGCTTGAGATACGGCTTCTTGACGCCCCGGCGTCCGTTGCCTGCAAGCTTGTCCTCGTTGATGTTTTTCTCGGTCATACGCTGGTCAAAGCCCTTCATCAGGCAAACCGGGGACGTTCGCCGTAATCCACGAGATTTCAAAGACAGATTAACACCAATCGAAGCCGGTATTGTTGTTACTTGTGATGACTTGGGCCCTGCTCAGGAGGCGCTCCGCGGCGGTTCTGCGCCGCGAAGTGATGGGGGGAGAGAACTGCCTTCAAAAAAACCCGCTGTCTCTCATTTAGCATGGAACCGTGCCCAGCACCAGGTCCTCCCGGCAAGTGGGTTTGGCTCGCGCTCTTTCGAAGCTCGGCTATTGCTCTCGTTCCGCGGCATTTGATCTCATCAAGGGTGGCAGGGTGCGACTGAATGGCGCGGCCTGCCCCGATCCCGAGGCCCCAGTCCACCTGGAGCGCGATCGGATCGAAGTGGATGGTCAACTGGTTGCCGCGACTGCCAAGGTCTATCTCATGCTCAACAAGCCGCGGGGTACTGTGACCACCGCATCGGACGAGAAGAGCCGAAAAACAGTTTATTCGCTTCTGAATCTGACCCTGCCCTGGGTCGCGCCCGTCGGACGGCTCGACCAGGCGAGCGAAGGTCTGCTGCTGCTGACGAACGATTCCGAATGGGCGGCCCGGGTGACGTCGCCCGCTTCTCACCTCGACAAGACCTATCACGTCCAAATTGACCAGGTCGCTGACGCCAGTTTGCTGGAATCAATCGGCAAAGGAGTCAGGACGGAAGAGGGCGATTTTCTGCGCGTACGGAGGGTTAGCACCCTGCGTGTGGGCAAACGCAACTCGTGGCTGGAGATTGTTCTGGACGAGGGCAGGAACCGTCACATTCGACGCCTGCTGGCGGCGCTCGGAGTTACGGTGCTGCGACTGGTAAGAGTCTCAATTGGCCCGTTGCCCCTGGGGCAGCTTCCGAAGGGGAGCGTGCGTCCGTTGACCAGCGAAGAGAAGCGGGCACTCGATCAGGCTCTGCACGAGAGAGCCTCGCAGAAAAAAATCAAACCGTGACGATGACCGCGCTGCACCGGTTCTTGCCCACGCGGCGGTAACCATGGCGGACGGCTGAATCGAAGTAGATGGCGTCTCCCTCATCGAGAACGTGCAGGTCAGACCCGATGCTCAATTCCAGCCTGCCGCTGATCATGTACAGCAACTCCACCCCGGGATGCTGGTGGGGACGCACTTTCTCCGCCGGTACCGGCTCAAACTCCGCGTAGAACGCGTTTAACTTTCTCTCGCTGGCCTTGAAATCGAGGCTTTCGAAGTTGTACGCGATCACGCTCGATCCCGCGCTTTCGGGAAACTTCAGCCGCTCCTGCTTGCGTACGATCGAAACCACGTGGCGCTTGCGCTCGTCGGCAAAGAAAAAATCCAGGCCGACTCCGAACACCATGGCGATCCGCAGCAGCGTTGGCAGCGTGGGGAACAACTTTCCGCGCTCCAGTTTCGACAACATGGCCGGGGACAGGCCCGTGTGTTGTCCCAGCTCCACCAGTCCCATGCTTTTCTTGAGCCGCAGAGTCCGGAGTTTTTCGCCGACAGCGTAGGGTTTCAGGCCATCCACGATCGTCTTGTTGATCAACGCCGGCCTCTTTTTCTCAGCGAGAAACAAATCGGCTGTTTTTTGATTGCGAGGCAAGCCATTTCAGCCCTTTTCGAAGGTTTTCATAACAGGACAATAATTGTGCATTACAGTTAATACATCGCAAGCGCAAACGAATGCAAGCGCCAAGTTAGAAAAATTTGACAAGAGATCTGGAGGACAAATGAGAACAGTAGATGTGGTAGCCGCGGTACTGCTGGTAGTGGGAGGGTTGAACTGGGGACTGGTAGGTGTCGCTCACTTCGACCTGGTCGCAGCCATCTTTGGCATGCGATTTGGTGAAACTTCGATGCTGAGTTCGGCAGTCTACATCCTGGTCGGGGTGTCGGCGTTGTATCAGGCGGTTTCTTTCAAGGCAATTCAACGCCGCTGGGGACACGACGCTGTCATGGCCAGGTAAGGGACCGCTCGACCGGGAATTTGCGCAAGAGCATAGAGCTCAGGCCACGGGAAGACGCCATCGGCATCTTCCCGTTCTCCCAATCTGCGATTGACACAATCATGAATCCGATCGAAAAACTCAGTCAGGATGAGCGGATCACGGTGCGGAGACCGGGCGCGCCGGATCCGGCAGGAAAGTGCGTGGTTTACTGGATGCAACGAGCCCAGCGTGCCGCCGACAATCCTGCGCTGGATGTGGCAATTCAAATCGGCAACGAATTGAAAAAGCCGGTAGCAGCTTTCTTCGCGCCCGTACCTTTCTATCCGCGTGCGAACTTCAGACACTACAGCTTCCTGCTCCAGGGCATTCCCGACCTCGCAAAGGACCTACAGGCCCGCGGCGTGGGATTCGTTCTGCGGACCTATCCTGACCATAGCCTGCTGAAATTCTGCCAGGAAGTCCGGCCGGCCATCGTGATTGGCGACGAGAATCCCATGCGGGAACCGGAGCAATGGCGAGTCAGAGCTGCAAGCCAACTTCGCGTGCCCCTATGGACGGTGGACGCGGACGTCATCGTTCCCACGAAATTATTGCTCAAGGAACAATTCGCGGCGCGTACCATCCGGCCCCGCGTTCATGCGCTCCTGCCGCAGTTCCTAAAGAAACAAGAGAATGTGAGAGCTCACATACCGTGGATTTCGCCAGCGCGGGTGCAATCGCTCTCCCCTCGTCGAAGACGTTATCGAAGGATGGAAACTCGACCGCTCAGTCCAGCCGGTTTCAGGCTTTCATGGCGGAAGCCGGGAGGCATTGCGCGCGCTCCGCGAATTTGTGGACGCACGTCTCGCTGCTTACCCCGTGGCCCGCAATCATCCCGAACAAACCGGTACGAGCCGGCTTTCTCCCTATCTTCATTTCGGGCACGTTGGACCCATCACGGTCGCTCTTGCGGTGCAGCGTAGTGACGCACCCGCCCGGGCAAAAGACGCATTTCTCGAGCAGGTGATCGTTCGGCGCGAGCTGGCTGTTAATTTTGTGCGCTTCAACCCGGACTACGAGTCCATGGAATGCCTGGAACCGTGGGCCCGGCGCTCCCTTTCAGAGCATGTGCGCGACCGGCGGACCGTGGTTTACAGCGAGGAGCAACTGGAGCAGGGCCTGACCCACGATCCGCTGTGGAATGCGGCCCAGAAACAGATGGTGCTGACCGGATGGATGCATAACTACCTCCGCATGTACTGGGCGAAAAAGATTCTGGAATGGAGCCCTTCGGTGGGTGCGGCTTACCGGCGCGCGGTCTATTTGAATGATCGCTATGAACTCGACGGGCGCGATCCCAACGGATATGCGGGAATCGCCTGGGCCATCGTCGGCAAGCACGACCGGGCCTGGTCGGAGCGCCCGGTTTACGGAAAAATCCGGTACATGTCGCTGGCCAGCACGGGACGAAAGTTCGATTCGAAGCGATATATCGAGCAGATCGCCGGATTGGAGGCAACGCCGTATGTCTAAGAGCCCATGGCTTACTCTCGCTCTATTCGTCGCCATCTGTTTTTCGGTTGCGGCCATCGGATCGATTTGGACATCGACGTCCGTCCGGACCTGGTACGCGAGGCTGCAAAAGCCTTCTTTCAACCCGCCGAGCTGGGTCTTCGGGCCAGTGTGGTCCGCGCTCTACTTCTGCATGGCAATGAGCGCGTGGCTGGTATGGCGAAATGCGGGATGGGACACTCCCAGAACTGCATTCATTCTTTTCTTCATTCAATTGGGACTCAACCTGGCGTGGTCCGGCCTGTTTTTTGGCCTGCACCGTCCAGGGTTAGCCTTCATCGACATTCTCGGCCTGCTGGCAGCGATCGTGGCCACTGCCATCGTGTTCCGCTCGTTCTCGGAAACCGCGTTCTGGCTCATGGCCCCGTATGCCATGTGGGTGGGTTTTGCCAGCCTGCTCAATTTTGAAATCTGGCGATTGAATCCGGAAGGATCATGAGAATCCTGATCACGGGCGCGACTGGTTATGTTGGCGGACTGTTGCTGCCACGGCTGCTGGAGAACGGGCACGAAGTGAGCTGCATGGTGCGGAACGCTTCCCGACTGGGCTACGGCCCGGTTGGCGTACGTATTGTCGAGGCCGATGCGCTTCGCCCCGGCAGTCTGCCTTCCGCGTTGCAGGGGATCGAAGCAGCGTATTACCTGATTCACTCGATGGGCGGCGGCTCTGCCGGTTTCGAAGAGCGCGACCGCCGCGCCGCCAAGAATTTTGCCACGGCAGCCAAGCAGGCTGGAGTGAAGCGCATTATTTATCTGGGAGGGCTGAGCTCGCAGGCTTCTCAGGTCTCGGCGCATCTCAAGAGCCGCCAGGAGACCGGCGCGGTGTTGCGTGAATTTGGACCCGCGCTGACTGAGTTTCGCGCTGGAATCATCGTGGGGAACGGAAGCCTGTCGTTTGAGATCATTCGGTGCCTTACGGAACGCTTGCCGGTCATGGTCTGTCCACGCTGGGTCATGACGCGGACGCAACCCATCGCTGTCGGCGACGTGCTCGACTACCTGGTCGCGGCTCTGGACGTGCCGGAGTCGGCCGGTGAGATTGTCGAAATCGGCGGCGCCAGCATCGAGACTTACCGCAGCATGATGCTGACCTATGCCCGCATCCGAAGACTGCGCAGGTGGCTGTTACGGGTCCCGATACTTACGCCGCGGCTGTCCTCTTACTGGCTCAACCTGGTGACCCCATTTCCGGCCGCGATCACACGTCCACTGATTGAAGGATTGAGAACCGAAGTGATCTGTAGCAGCGACCGGGCAGGAAGACTCTTCCCTGAGATCATCCCGATGCGTTACCGGGCTGCAGTCGAAGAGGCAGTACGGAGGACACTCCCCGACAGGATCACGCTGGAACGCTGGTTCTCCGGTGCATCCGTAGAAATGCAGACGATCCGGATGCCCTTGGGCCCGGCATCGTCGATCAGGGGCTTGAGCTCTTTGGGACTGCCGGCGGTCAGAATGATGCCGTCGACGCCGCCGGCCACGAGCTCTTTGAGGATGTCCCGTCTTTACCTTCCCACCAAATCGAGGATTTCAGCATCCGGCGTCGTCCAGGCCGGAGCACCCTGGTGGCTCAGTTGGCCCGTGGCATCATTCCAGTGCAGGTGAGTGACGCGGCTGTCTCCTTGCTCGTAGGCGTAGGTTTTTCCGTCATCCTGATAGAGGGCGAACTCGGCATCGGCTCCGGGATAGACGCGCACCTTTGTAATCTTCTGTATCTGATTGGTGCTCTCGATCGCGTCGCCCAAAGGCAGGATCGAACCGGCGCGAACGAACAGAGGCAGCGTGTCGATCGGCGCATCCACCTGAACCGTCTGTCCGCCGTGAAGGCGCTGGTTCGTCCAGTAGTTGTACCAGTCGGCGCCGGCGGGAAGATAAACGGCACGGCTGGTTGCGCCTTGTTCGGTCACCGGGGCCACGAGAAACGCGGGACCAAACATGTATTCATCGCGCAGATCTGCGACCTTCGGGTCGCTGGGGAAATCCATGAACAGCGCGCGCATGTAGGGCGCGCCGGTCTGGTAGGTGTCGTAGCCTAGAGAATAGATATACGGCATCAGCTGGTAGCGCAGCTTGAGGTATTTCTCCAGAATCGGTTCCGCCTGTTTGCCGTAGGACCAGACTTCGTTGTAGAGACGGCTGCCGTGGGCGCGAAAGATGGGAAGAAACGATCCGTACTCGAACCAGCGGGTGTAAAGCTCCGCATAGTCTTCGTACCCTCCGACATTGTCACGCGCGTCGGAAGCGTCAAGTAGCGGAGGATGCGCGGCATGGTGCTCCGTCGGCAGATATTGCCAGCCGCCGATATCCTGGGTCCAGTAGGCGATGCCGGAAGCCGTGAATCCGAGACCGGTGGGGATCTGCCGCTGCAACGTGTCCCACGTGGGATAAATATCCGACGACCAGAACATGCTGCCGTTGCGTTGAGCGCCGAGATAAGCGTCCCGAGAGAGAATGAGAGCGCGATGCTTGGTGTCGCGGCGGAAGCCATCATAGAGCGCGCCGGTGTGAACCAGAGGGTAGATATTGTAGTAGCGGGTGCCCGGCCCGACCGAAAAGTAGCTGCCCTGCGGCGGCAGATCGGGCTCGGTTTCATCGGCCCAAATTGAGTCGAATCCCTTGCTCAGGATATTGTCTCGAATCGTCTCCCAGTACCAGCGCGCCGCTTCGGGATTAGTGGTATCGATATCCGACCCGGCCCGGTCATAGGGAAGTCCGTCGGTAGGCGTACCGTCGGCGAGATGCTCAAACCAGCCTTTCTTCAGCAGGAAATCATAGTAACGAGAGCCCTGAGTAAAGCGGGGCCAGACGCTGATCATGGTCTGGAAACCCATGTCGTGCAGCTGGCGGTTCATGGCGGCTGGATCGGGCCATTTCTCGGGCACAAAATCCATCTCACCCATTTTCGTGTAGTAGAACCAGTCCACCACCAGGATATCCGCGGGAAGATGGCGGTCGCGGTATCCCTTGGCCACCGCTAACAATTCGTCCTGCGAGGCATAGCGCTGCTTGCACTGAATGTAACCATATGCCGCCTTCGGCAGCAGCGGCGTGGTTCCAGTCAGCTGGCGGTATCCCGAGTAGATTTCGTTCAGCGTACTGCCGGCGATGACGAAGAACGATACGCGGTCGCCCACTTCCGACGTCCACCGCGTCTGTTCGTTAAATCCCGGCTCAATCACAGTTCGGGACGGGTTGTCCCAGATGATTCCATAACCGTAATTGGTCACCATGAAGGGTACGCAGACGGTTGGGCCGCCGGTTGCGAGGTAATTGTGCCAGCATTCGACGCGGTGTCCGCGATGGTCCAGGAACCCCTCGTGATACTGGCCGAGGCCGTAGTAGTGCTCGTCCTCGGGAGAAACGAAATTCGCGCCCACCTGAAAGAACGGAGGATCTGAGGGCCTCTTTTCATTCAGCACAGCCGCGTTGCCGTCTTTACGGTTGGGCACAGACATCGACCAGCCGGTCATTTGCAGCAGCGTCTTGCCTTCTGGAGTTCGTATCGAGATGTTGGCCGGCGGAGCGGATCCGTTGAAAAACTTCCCAATATCAACCTGGGTAGCCATGGGCTTGCCGGAATGGTTTAGTGCCACCGTGACCACCAGTCGAGAGGAGCGATAGACGTCTCCCATTTCGCCCTGCTGGTGCGTCCAGCCGTCGGCTGCGGGCGTCGCCACGAAACCAAAGCCCGGCGCGGACTGGGCCGCGTTTTTGTCCAGGCTCAAGGTTACGCGGATGATATTCGGCGCGTAAGGCTCCAACACGATGGCGCCTCCATTACGGTCCATTACAACTCGCGAGCTCTGGGCACTGGCAATTCCGGCACACATGGCGACGATCAGGACCAGCAACAGACCGCCCCGCTCCCCAAGCTCAGTGCAGGGCTCAGGTTTAGTTGTGGCAGAAGAAGTGAGGAGAATGGATCGAAAAGTATGACGAGTCCGCCGCTGAATTCCTCGCACTCTTAAACCTCCGGTTACTTCGCTGAGTAAAATCCTGCTACATCTTATATGTCAATGAGCCTGGGCACCGCATCAACCGTCGGATACCCTACCCTTTTTAGGAGGGTGGGATTCCACGGTTTCGTTCTTGCTGAGGATCTTTCTCCTTGTCAGTACTTGGCAACTAGCAATGGCACCTGGCAAGAGCCAGTGAGCATCCCCACGTCCGGCATCCGGAGGCATGCGCTGATTGCCAATTGCTGTAACCAGCCCTGTAACTTGGCCTAGGGATTGCGGTTGACTACGCTGACTGAGAGTCGGTCCGGGCAACTCGGACGGCTATAGGAGAAGCAATGACAAAAAGACTAGTGAGTTCGTTCGCGGTCTTAGCGATGATGCTGGCGATTTCTTCCCCCTCACCGGCGTTCGGGCGGCATCCCGAGATTGAAGATGCGCTCCACGCTCTACACGCAGCCAAAGATCATCTGGCGCACGCGAGTCATGACTTTGGCGGACACCGGGTGGACGCGATACGAGCAATCGACGAAGCCGATCGCCAGTTGAGGATTTGCATGGCGTACTGAAGCCCCCCGGTAAAATAGACGTTCGCCACTCCGGCTTTAACATGGGTGCCCCACCCTTCGTTTTTCGAAGGGTGGGATTCCACAGACCTTTCTCTCCTGGGACTTTTCTTCTTGTATGGGAATGAACACTCTCACCCCCTGATTCGCAAGAGCGCATATAAGTGGGGCATCCGGCCACGGTCAAGGTGGTTACCAAAGTCACTTCGTCCCTTCCATCTCGGCAGCGTATAGTTTCGGCCGATCGGAGGACCTATGGACGAAGCTGAAATGATGAGGCTATTTGGCCCACCCGGAGCGCCCGTGCCGGAAGTGGATGCGGAAGATGTCAAAGCCGTTTGGGAACTGGGCAAAGATATAGAGGCGAGGCATCCCGCCGAGACAGGTGAACTGCGTGCTTACGCAGTCGGTATAGAGGTCTTTAAGGCAGCATGCAAACCCGGCGCAAATATTCCAGCAGTCTCTTACCGTGGAATGATGCTAGGAATGCTCATCCGCCACGCGCAAGAGCAATTAGCGCCTTGGCTCAAAGAAGGAAACCCGGCTGATGCGGTATTCCGCGCAATCGCACAAGTCCCGATGGAATGGATGGGCGTTGGAGTAGTGCGGAAAGGCTTGCCCCTCGACACCAAAGATTTCATACGCCGGGTGAAGGAAGCCGCCTAGCCGTTGTCGTCGCCAACGCGACATACATGGAGGAATCCGCTCTCGACGTCACTCTTCGGGTGATTGGCCAACGTCCGCGAATGCCGAAGTGAGATTCCAGGGATGACGATCAGCCGGGCTCCGGTCAGCTCAACCCTAAGGCTCTCGCGGGAACCAAATATCACTGTCCAGTGTGATTGCACTCACCGATCTGCACCAGCGCAAACGATACTATTTTTTTGGATTTAGTACCGTTTCGCAAAGACGAAACAGACGGCTTTTGTGAAACATAGTGGCACGAAATGACATGCTTGGATCTTTGACGTGACATTCCGAAGATCAATATCGATAATACGTTTTCTAACCATCGTTTTTCTCTTCGAGAGTCAAATTGTTCTGTCACAGAGTGGCACGCCACCCCCCAGCAATCTCTCTGACCAGCAACACGAAGCCGCCGAGACCTCATTTTGCATTCAGCCCGCGAAGCTATACTCAGCGGCGGACTATGAAGGTCCCTTGAAGAAAATCGTTGTGTATTTCGCACGCAAACCAGAGATCAAGACGGTGCACCCTCACTCTCGTTCCGGCTTGACGCTGTGCGCGTTAGATGCCTCCGAGAAGTTCCATCTGTTTACCCAGGACACCATCGAACCGGTCACTTTCATAGGAGCGGCGTTTGACGCTGGTTTGGCGCAAGCAGAAGATAACGATCCCAGCTTCGGTCAGGGGACTGCCGGCTACGCCAAACGATATGGGGCAGCCTTGACGGACTCAGTGTCTAGCGGCTTCTTCCATACTTTCCTTTTCCCGGTTGTTTTTCGGCAGGATCCTCGTTACTACCGGAAGCTTGAAGGGAAGGTCCCTGCCCGGTTCGGCCACGCTCTCTCGCACGTTTTCGTGGCAAAGAGTGATTCCGGACGGAAGGCGTTCAATTTCTCAGAGTGGCTGGGCACAACCTCGTCGGTGCTCCTGAGCAACTCTTATCATCCGGGAAATTCGCGCGGCGTAGGGGCGGCGTCCCAGCGGATTGGCGTCAGCATCGCCTGGGATGCGGGATTTGATACGCTTCGGGAGTTCTGGCCCGAAATTGTCCACCGGCTGAAACTCCCTTTCAAGGCTCGCGACCTTTTGCCGCTCCCGGTAGATCGCCCGGCACCGGGCAAGCCTAAGAACTGAATTGCTGAGAGCGGATCTTCATCGCGGCACGGCGGTCTTTTGGCCATCCGGGTCCGGAACACGCAGTCTGTTTATGCCAAATTTTGGACGCAGCTAGTTGAGGAATCGCAACGGCGGGCAAACTGAGTTCACTGATCGAAAAAGTGGTGAGCGCGGAAGGAATCGAACCTTCAACCTACTGATTAAGAGTACCTAGCGAACACAGAATCAATGAGTTAGACAGAGTGCTACGAATTGTGACCGAATGCGACAAACGCCCTTTGCAGCAGGGCCTTCCGGCATGTTCGTAACACTCCGTCGCACTCGGTAGGGTTTGGTGGTGGGCACAAAACTGGGCACAATTTCCCAAGTGGTTGTCCTCCTGAATTGTCTAGGGGTAAGCCCGCCCCTGTGCCATATGGATGCACCTGCCCGTGCAGAATTCAAAAAAAATAGAAAAATGGATTAGTTGCGGGCAGTAATAGGTCTATGAGTGTAATCGCCTGTTAGCGTCATCTAGCCGGAAACCGTTCACGTTGCAGCGGTGTCTATCCTGTATATGCGGGCGGGAATTTCACTGTTGCTGGTACTTTCCTCAGCAACCTATGCTGCTGAGGCTCCACGATATTTGCGAAGCATCTGGCAACGCTGGGATGCTTGCGACTCAGTCTGCACCGGCCTTGCGTCTGCCCCGGTTCGCACTGGTATTACTCGAACAATCGATGGCAGTGACCGTGATCAACTCTCTAGCGAAGTGAAGTTCGAAAGATGCTTCAAAGGAAAGCCCCCTGTCTCGTCACCGGTCCGGGTTGTTGGTTATAGCGTAATGGCCAGCAAAGATGTTCACGCGGGTTACAACAGTCGACTTTCCGCTTCCCCTTGATCCGCCGAGGAAGCCCTCTATTCGGGAGCGATCTCTCACGCTCTACGGAGCGCTCGTGCTTCGGCGTTGCAAAAAGGGTCGCTTGTCAGACTAGACGACGCTTTTGTAGATTGGAAACATGGCGCTCAAACGGATGGACAACGTGGGAATCGTCGTCGATGACCTTGGAAAGACGATTGATTTTTTTCGCGAGCTCGGCCTCGAGCTCGAAGGTCGGGCCACGATTGAAGGAGAATGGGCCGGACGTGTCACTGGACTGGGCGATCAGCGCGTTGAGACTGCCATGATGCGCACGCCCGACGGCCACGGGCGGCTCGAGCTCTCCCGCTTCCTCACGCCGCCTGCCGTCGCGGATCACCGCAGCGCCCCGGTGAACGCTCTTGGCTACCTCCGCGTCATGTTCGCCGTAGACGACATTGACGAGACGCTTGAAAAGCTGCGCAATCGCGGCGCGCAGCTCGTAGGCGAAGTAGTCAGGTATAAAGACGCCTATCGGCTCTGCTACATCCGCGGGCCTGAAGGGCTTCTAATCGGACTCGCCCAAGAACTCAGCTGAGCGCAATACGAACACACTGATGCAGAGCGACCAATCTCAGGGGCGTGTTTCAGGAGAATTTTGTGAGACCTCAAACCGTACTGATTGCCCTGCTTTTGCTACTGACCGGGAAATCACCTGCTCAGCAGGTCTTCGACGATCACGTCCATCTCTGGGAAGGCGAGAAGTCACTCCGGCAGTACGAAGCGGAGGCGAAAACAGGAGGGATTGATCTGGTAGGCCTTGGTGGCATGTGGTTCGGCGGGCCAAACCAGGCTTTGAGTGGGCATCCCGACCAGATCAGAGCAAGCAACGACGCCCATTTCGCCCTTGCAACAAAACACCCGGAGATGCTGCCCATTGCGACGGTCCATCCCTATGATGGCGAAGCCGCGATCGAAGAAGTCACGCGCGTCGCCGCGCTTGGTTTCAAAGTACTCAAGCTGCATCCGCACACGCAGAAGTTCGACCCCTCGGACCCACGCGTGCTGGCCGTCGTCATCCGTGCTGGTGATCTGGGCATGATCGTGCTCGTGGACAACTTCAACACAATCCCGGGAGACAGCGAGAAGCTGTTTAATCTCGCACTTGCAGCGCCGAAAACCAAATTCATCTATGCGCATCTCGGCGGCATGAACTTTCGCTTCTGGAATGTGATCCGGGCCGCTCGCACGGCGAAAGGTCTGTATGCGGACAACATCTACTTCGACATTGCGGGAACGACCGTTTTGCTCAAGGATTCGCCGATCCGGGACGAGTTCGTCTGGACGATCCGCGGTGTGGGTGTAGACCACGTCCTGCTCGGTTCGGACTTTCCTCAATTCACTCTTGCGGAGACACTCGCTGCGTTTGAGGAACTCAATCTCACGGCAGAGGAAAAGAAGAAAATTCGCTATCAAAATGCGCGAACCCTGTTCGGCAGAACGCCCTGACATCTGGAGATGCCTGTCGGTCACCCATCGGCTCTCAGCAAACTAGTCATCGCCGATAAATCGCGATTACACTCACAACCCAGCGGAAACTGCCCCTTGGGGAGGGTTCCGGGGTCGTAGTTGGTGCTAACGCCTGTTAACAACAACTGTTGAAGCTTTCAGCAGAAGCGGCTAAACGGAATTCTGGGGAGGCGCGCCCGGTTTTTTATAAGGGATTCCACTAGGCAAAAATCGGGGTCTTCCTGCCTGACGGAACGTCTTTCTTGAGGTAGGCTTTGACGCTCATTAGTAAAATTGGAGCGTTGCTGAGCCTATGCCGTCGTCGACGATCCGGGTTCTTGTGGTCGACGATTACGAGCCCTTTCGGCGAGTCGTCTGTTCAAGGCTGGAAAGCAGGCCGGATTTAGAGGTCATCGGCGAAGCCTCAGACGGGTTAGAAGCCGTTGAGAAAGCCCAAGCACTGAAACCAGACTTGATCTTGCTGGACATCGGTCTTCCCAGTCTAAATGGGATCGAAGCTGCGCAAAGTATATCTCGGCTCATTCCAACCGCAAAAATCCTCTTTGTAAGTCAGATCAGCGATGCGGATGTGGTTCAGGAAGCTTTAAGCAACGGAGCGAAAGGATATGTTTGGAAGCAGAACGCGGCCATTGACCTGATGCTTGCGATAGAAACTGTTCTACGGGGCGCGAACTTTGTCAGTAGTGGGATTCAGGCAGGTAATTTCGGTGAAACCGAGTATGCATAATTCTCCCTCTGACTCAAGTAAAGGCGCCAAGTCTCCCGCGCTGCACGTTACGCTGCAGCCGCATCGCCTTCCACTAGCTGTTGTAACTCGGCTTCGGGAACTACAAATTCCGTGAAGCCACAATTCAAACAGACTAGAACCTTTGGAAAAACCCAAACTATGGGTTTGTCCAGTCCTTCGAGTCCAGGGAAGTGAATCGCAATCTCACCATTGAACGTGCTCAGGTTGGCTGATTGGCATGACCTGCAATGAGAGCCACTTTGGGCCGACATCATACACCTCACACGGACAACTTTCTTCTTCGCCGAAGTGGCAACCAAGTTAAAGTTTGTACGCGAATGGCCAGAACCCGATTTTAACTACCTCCCGCGCCCGATCCGAGTTAATTCTCCTTCTAATCGCGATGATCCGACGATCTGGTATGCGGTTGTCGGAAAGCCGACGCAGCATGGCACCGGTGTAGTTGGTGAAATATCGCCATTGCACGCACGTCAGGCTTGTCGTCGGTCAGGGCCTTCGCGGCGAGGTTGGCGGCTCTCGGGTCATTCGGAATCAGACCCAATACGAGGATGGCGGTAGCGCGATCGCCGGTTTTGTCACCGGTACAGACGTCGTCCAGCATTTTCCAAGCCCGCTGCCTCGGTGTAGCGATTGCTTTGCCTTGATCTGACCGCCGAGCGACAGCGTTGTCTTGCCCAGCCACGAACAGCAAACAGCCCCCCACGAGTGACAGAGCAAGAATTCCGCGAAAGTTCAGATGGGGCATAGGAAGACCGGTTTGGATTTCGTTGTGCATCGTGTCTTGCATCAATCGCCCAGCCAGGCCCCAAGATCGCGGAGCGGTTCCACGTAGTCACAAACGATCTTGGTCGCTCCCAACAGAGGAACGGCCAGCAGGAGACCCATCGCTCCCCATATCCAGGCCCAGAAAAGCAAGGCCAACGTGACCGCCAGCGGATTCAAGCGCAGCCGCCTGCCGACAATTTTGGGATAAAGAACGTTCATGGATAAAAGGTGAAGTCCGATCACGGTGAGCAGGATGATCGCGACCCCAGTCTTGTCGATCGCCCCGATGCCCGTGGCCAACGGTGGAAGCAGAGCCAGGAAGACGCCGAGGTATGGAATCAGGCTGACAAAGCCGCTGATGAAGCCGAGAAAATAGAAATACGGAATTCCCAGGCGCCAGAAGACGATCGTACTCACCAGCGCACTGACCATCCCGACCAGGACGTTCCCCACGATAAAGCTGCGAATCATCGTCGATATTCTGGCCACGGTGCGGTGGGCCACCAGACGATGTTCCTTTGGAAACAGGCGCACCGTGGAGGAATGCGCGTGGTCTTTCCAGGTGAGCATGAAGTAGACGAGGAAAGGCATGATGCTGATCGCGAGCAGAACCTCTCCCAGAGTGCCGCTGCCTGCCGAAATAATATTCGATAGACCGGGAGCTTCCCGGACTTCGACGGCGACTGGTGCTTTGCCCGCATTCGGAGATGCGATGACTGACCGGGTGCTCTCCTCGATCCGGTTTGTCTGGGACCGGATGTCCGCGAGCGTGGAACGAATCTTCCCTGAATACTTTGGCAATTGGGTCGCAAAATTGACGGCGCGGCTATAGAAGAAGTAGGTGAGACCTCCGGCCAGTCCGACCATCAGAGCCACAGCGAGCAACGCTCCTACGGCCCGAGGGAGTCCGATTCGGCCAAGCCGGTTCACGAAGGGCTCCAACACGAATGCCAGCAGGATTGAGAACAGTGTCGTGACCATCACGAGCTTGAGCAGATAAATCAGACCGATCACGGCGATGACCGCCACTACAATCTGCGCCGCCGTTCCAGCTTTGATTGAGGCCTGAAGAATCTCGGCATCTTGAACGGAATCGTCGCCGACAGGCGAAGCAGCTGTAGCGCGGGGCAGGGAGGCTGGTTCGCTAAAAATAGCCGGCGCGGCTGATCTTGCTGACGTCGTAATCGGTTCAAGAGGCATGAGTGGGCGCCCGCTTTTTGACGACGGGTGTGCTCTATCAGTTGTTCGGGACGAGATATCTGATTGCGGGGAACGCACGGCAGGGCGTGATCGGACTCAATTCACGCCCCGATGCGACCGAGGATGGGCCTTGGAACTCAAACAGTACGGGGGCCCAGCACGAAATGCAAGATCAGGGAAATTACCGCAAACACCAGCAGCAGGTGAATTAGCCCGCCCGCCACGTGGAACACTGTAAAACCACCGATCCAAGCAATCAACAGAACCACAAAAAGTATGGTCCAGATACTCATCGCGTCCTCCCGACAAGAAGTGCCAACGCGACTGAGATGAAACTATCGACTGTGAAGTTGCTCTTGTCGGATTAGGCTTCAAAATAACGATTCGCGGAAGACGGACTGCGCATTTTGTTCAGCCATCCGCCAGAGCCGGTCCGCCATCCAAGTGCAGCGAGGTGAAACCATGAAACGAAATGCAGTAACGGCATTGGTTGCCCAGCTGATCTTGGTGGGCAGCCTGAGCATGATCTGGGCCAGACAGGATGCGGATACAAACCAGTCCCCGCCCCCTGCCGACAATACCAAAACCAACCAGCGGGATCGGAACCCATCCGAACCCACAGCCGACAGCCAGAAAGAGAATCCCGCCGACCGCCAACTGGTACAGCAGATCCGGCGGGCCATCGTGAAAGACAAATCCTTGTCGACCGATGCCCGCAACGTTAAGGTGATCGCGCAAAACGGCATGGTCACCCTGAAAGGGCCGGTGGATTCCGAAAGCGAAAAACAAGCGGTCGAAGCCAAGGCCGCGCAGGTGGCAGGTTCCGATAAAGTCAGCAGCGAAATTCAGGTCCGATCGAAGTAACGAGGAAAGTTTGAGCGGAACTATTATCGAGAGACTGGCGATCAATTTACCAATCAACCCCGTAGCAAACAACAACTCAAGGAGATCATCATGGCAGGTAAGAATACATCCGTATTTGGCATCTATCAGGACCGCGTGACCGTGGAATTCGCGGTCGACATGCTGCAACAGGCGGGATTCCGGAATACTGACATCTCAGTCCTGTTTCCGTACAACGAAGGCAGCAAGGACTTCGCTGCTGAGAAAAACACCAAGGCCCCCGAAGGCACAGCGGCTGGAGCCGGCACCGGAGCTGTCGTGGGCGGAGCACTGGGTTGGCTGGCGGGCATCGGCGCGCTGGCCATTCCGGGCGTGGGTCCGTTCATTGCCGCAGGTCCCATTATGGCTGCCCTGGCAGGCGTTGGCGTTGGCGGAGCCGTCGGCGGCATCACCGGCGCCCTGATTGGGATGGGCATTCCGGAATACGAGGCGAAGCGTTATGAAGGCCGGATCAAGGAGGGCGGCATCCTGCTTTCGGTGCACAGCGACAGCTCGGAGTGGACCAAGAAAGCCAAGGACATTCTGGAACGCAGCGGTGCGCAGGATGTGGCTTCCGCAGGCGAGGCCACTGCGGATTTCTCCAAGACCGACCGGCCCATGCCGCGCGCAAGCTAGTCGTAAGCATGAACCTCGGCGGTCAGAACAAACCTCTCGGATTCCGAGGGGTTTGTTCCCACAAATGCCGCAATAACAAGCCGTGACACGTGCGGATTTTGCGTTGTATTCCAGAGCGTAAGCTGATCGGTGCCGGAATCGTATTCCGCGA
>CAWJBA010000013.1:0-195286 GCA_963841075.1 Terriglobia bacterium | reverse complement strand
ATTTTGCTGATGTCCTCGATGATCAGGTTCAGGTCGAGGAGTTGCAGGGTCTGCATCTGCTTTCGTCCGAAGGCCAGCAGTTGGCGGGTCAGGTCGGCGGCGCGGCGGGAGGCTTTCTGGATCTCATCCACGTTGCGGCGCAGGGGATGCTGAGGCGTCAATGAATCGAGCATCAGCTCGGCGTAGGAGCTGATGACCATCAGGAGATTGTTGAAATCGTGAGCTACGCCTCCGGCCAGTCTTCCCACTGCGTCCATTTTCTGCGCCTGCTGCAGCTGGGTTTCCATGCGGCGACGGTCTGTGATGTCGCGATCGTTGGAGATGAAATGGGTGACTGTTCCTTCGCTGTCGCGCAAGGGAGTGATGGTTTTCTCGGCGACGAAAGTGTCTCCGTTCTTCTTGCGATTCACCATGGTGCAGCGAAAGACGTTCCCCGAGAGGATGGTTTTCCACAGTTCGTTATAGAGTTCCGAAGCTTGCTGGTTCGATTTCAGAACTCGCGGGGTCTGGCCCATCAATTCGCCGGGAGAGTAACCGGTCAAGGCCTCGAAGGCAGGATTCACATACTCGATCACTCCCTCACGATCGGTGATCATGACCAGGTCGGCCGACTGTTCCACCGCGCGCCATAGTTTGCGGAGAGTGTCTTCAGCCTTCTGGCGTCGATGGTGCTCGGTGTCGTCGTCCGCTTTGTAGTCGGAGAGTGGCAGGTCGTAGTTCGCGTTGGCGTTCGCGTTGGCCGTTTTCATCAGAACTTCTTCAGAGGAGAGCGCGTGGAAATCCAGCGGGGTCCGTTTCCGCGCTTAGGTGGTATATCGGAGGCCGAGGCCGGGGACATGATGAGTACGGAAGTGCCTTTGAAAGAAGAAGGTGGAATCCGATCGCTAGATCGGGAAAAGTGCCGTTTCGGGTCTGGAGGCATTTACACTGATGAGTCCGCCAGGCGCCGGCGCAATAATGGAAGCCACCTTCTTTCGGGACCTCGCCTATGTTTTCGGTGCCGCCGTTGTGGGCGGAGGTGTGGCCAAGGTCCTGCGCCAACCACTGATTCTGGGATACGTTCTCGGGGGATTTCTGGTTGGTCCCTTTACTCCCGGTCCCACCCTGTCGGAGGTTCACCAGTTCGAAGTTCTGGCTGAGATTGGGGTCATCCTGCTGATGTACTCGATCGGCCTGGAATTTTCCTTCAGCGAGCTTCTGCAGGTGAAGTGGGTGGCGATTTTTGGCGGGCCGCTCGGAATATTGCTGTCGCTAGGACTGGGCGTAGGCGTGGGACGGTTGATGGGCTGGGGCGTGACTCAGGGAATTGCCGTCGGCGCTATTGTTTCCGTGGCCAGCACCATGGTGCTCTCGCGCCTATTGGCCGACCGCGGCGAGTTACGCTCACCGCATGGCAATGTGATGATCGGCATCACCCTGGTAGAAGATCTTGCCGTCGTCGTTCTGACCGTCCTGCTCCCTTCGCTTTCCAATCTCACCGGAAGCCATTTCCTCTCGCTGGTTATTGCCTTCGGAAAGGCCCTGCTGATTCTGACCCCGGTCATGTTTGTGGCCGCGAAGTTGGTGCCGCCCTTGATGAAGAGGGTCGAAAGCAGTGGAAATGAAGAGCTGTATGTGCTGGTTGTACTGGCGCTGGGTTTTGCCACGGCCGCAGTCACGCAGGCGGTGGGTTTGTCCCTTGCCCTAGGGGCATTTCTGGCCGGTTTGATTGTCAGCGAGTCGGGTACAACTCACAAAATGCTGGACAAGCTGTCGCCCCTGCGCGACGCCTTTGTCGCCCTGTTTTTTGTCACCATCGGAGCACTGGTCGACCCGCACATCCTGGTCTCCAGACCAGCCCTGTGGGGAACGATCGTATTGCTGACCATGCTGGGGAAGTTCGCCATCTGGACGCTGATCGTCTGGCTTTTTCGCTATCCTCCGCGAACCGCCCTGATGGTGGGTCTTGGACTCACGCAGATCGGCGAGTTTTCCTACGTTTTGGTCCGAGTCGCTCGCGATGCTCACCTGGTGACAGACGACATCTATCACGCGACGCTGGCTGCTTCCGTAATCACGATATTGCTGAATGGCTTATTGATGAAGGCGCTGCCGAAGACTGCGGCGCCGGCGGCTTAGGCTAGCCATATTTCAGCCGCGGTTGCTCTCTCTGGGGCCGAATCCAGCACGCATCCCGTTGCATCCGTTATTCTATTAACAGACTTATGGCTACCCGATCCAAACCTGTTAGTGAATCTGCTACCGGCGTCATGGAGGCTCCGAGCGACGCGCGAGAGCGCATCTTTGACCCGTTCCGCCACTGGGGATATTTGGAGGCCGATCTCGATCCGCTGGGATTTCTGCCGCCGGTGTCGCATCCCAGCCTGCGAATCGAAGGCGAACTGGCCGATGAAGCCCGCCGCATTTACTGCGGAACCGTGGGCGCTGAATTCATGCATATTACCGATCCCGAACGGCGACGCTGGATCCAGGAGCGCCTGGAAGGTCCCCAGCCCGATGTAGATCAGGAGAGTGTGCTCGACCAGTTGATCCGGGCGGACCTGTTCGAGCAGGTATTGCAGCAGCGCTACCTGGGGAGCAAGCGCTTTTCCCTCGAGGGCGTGACCGCCCTGATCCCGCTGATCGATGAAATTCTCGACGCAGCGGGGCAGCAGGGCGCAGTGGAACTGGTAATGGGCATGAGCCACCGCGGCCGGCTAAACATCATCGTGCAGGTGGCCAGACGCCCTCCCGAAGAAGTCTTCGCGGGTTTTGAGGACGTGGACCCGCGCAGCGTTCTGGGCAGCGGCGACGTCAAATATCACATGGGCGCGACCGGTGAGTACGTGACCCGTTCGGGGACGAAAGTCCACATACACCTGGTCTCAAATCCCAGCCACCTGGAGGCGGTGGATCCCGTGACCGTAGGCCGAACCCGCGCCAAACAGGACCGCGCGGGAGAGCAAGGCCGGGAGAAATATTTGCCTTTACTGGTTCACGGTGACGCGGCATTTGCCGGACAGGGCATTTTGGCCGAGACCCTCAACCTGTCGGACCTGCGGGGCTTCACCGTGGGCGGAACGGTGCACATCATCGCCAACAATCTGCTCGGTTTCACGACTTTGTATAGCGAGGAACACTCGTCACGTTTTTCGGCGCAGCTGGCTCGTCGTCAGTCGATCCCGATCTTTCATGTGAATGCTGAAGATGTGGACGCAGTGGTCCGCGTGGGCCGGTTGGCAGCCGACTATCGCTACACCTGGAAAGGCGATGTCGTGGTGGACCTGATTGGCTATCGCCGCCACGGCCACAGTGAAGTGGATGACCCAACAGTTACCCAGCCGCTGCTATATAAGGCGATCAAAGACCATCCTCCACTATGGGAGATCTATGCCGAAGATATCGGCGCGGAGGACGTCCAGCAGAAGGTAGAAAAAATCAAGCAAGAGCTGGAAGGGGCGCAGAAGAAAGCCAAGAGCATCCGGAAGAAACCGCTGCTGCGCGAATTGCCGAGCTACTGGAATGAGTACAAGGGCGGCCGTTATAAAACTGAATACGAAGTAAACACCGGTCTTTCCGCGGAAGAGTTGAGCGAGATTACTGCCAGGCTCACGACCTATCCCGCGGACTTCCATATCCATCCCAAGGTCAAGAAGTTGCTGGAGCAACGGGCGGAGATGGGCGCGGGCAAACGGCTGGTGGACTACGGTATGGCTGAGGCTCTGGCCCTGGGAGGTCTGGTCAAGGCGGGCATCCCAGTCCGGCTGACCGGGCAGGACACGCGGCGTGGCACTTTTAACCAGCGCCACTCCCTGCTGCTTGATATCGAGAACGAGCAGGAGTACGTTCCGCTCGAACACATCTCCGAGGGACAGGCGCGATGCGAAATATATAATTCGGCGCTATCCGAGGCCGGCGTGCTGGGATTTGAGTATGGCTACAGCCGCGACTATCCCGAGACGCTGGTGATGTGGGAGGCCCAGTTTGGCGATTTTGCCAACGTGGCGCAGGCGGTGATCGATCAATTCATCAGCGCCGGCGAAGATAAGTGGGGACTGCTTTCGGGAGTCGTGCTGCTGCTGCCGCACGGTCACGAGGGACAGGGACCGGAGCATTCGAGCGCTCGCATCGAACGATTCCTGCAACTTGCGGCGCGGGATAATTTTCAGATCTGCCAGCCGTCGAATGCCGTGCAGTATTTTCACTTGCTGCGGCGCCAGGCGTTGCGACACTGGCGCAAACCGCTGGTCGTCTTTACCCCGAAGAGCATGTTGCGGCACCCGGATGCGTCGTCTCCCATTGAAGACTTCACGCATCAGCGCTTCCTGCCCGTATTGCCCGATACGGAAGTCAGTGACGCTACGCGGATTCTGATGTGCACGGGAAAGATCGTCCACGAATTGCGCGCCGAACGCAAGAAGAGGAATGACCACTCAACCGCGGTTATTTCGGTGGAACAGTTGTATCCGTTCCCTGAAAAAGAGCTCGAAGCCGCGATCGGGCAATTTGCTTCCGCGCGGGAGATTGTCTGGGTACAGGAAGAACCGGCGAATATGGGGGCTCTGTTTTATGTGCTGCCCCGTCTGCGTCGTATCGCGGGCGAGCGTCCGGTCTTGTCGGTAAAGAGATCCGCAAGCGCCAGTCCCGCCACGGGATCGGCCAAGGCCCACGAAGTGGAACAGAAAACTCTACTGACGCTAGCGTTCACGAATAAGACCTAGAAATTGTGGAAAAACTCAGGCTCCCAGCAATCACAAGACGATTGCGCGTTATACCATGAGGTGTGCAACTTCCGGTCAACCCGCCACTGTTGCCCATGCTGGCCAAGCGAGTGGGCGAATTACCGGCTGATGGAGATTGGATTTTCGAACCGAAGTGGGACGGCTTTCGCGCGCTCGTCTTCCGTGATGGCGATGAAATACTGATCCAGAGCCGCGACGAAAAGCCGCTGAACCGTTACTTTCCCGAGTTGCTGGATCCATTGCGTTCGGCCTTGCCTGCGCGCTGCGTGCTTGACGGAGAGATTGTCATTGTCAAGGACAATGGGCTCGACTTCGATGCACTCCAGCTGCGGCTTCATCCCGCCGCATCGCGGGTGAAGCTTCTGTCGCAACAAACTCCATCTTCATTTGTATTCTTCGACCTGCTTTGCCGGGACGACAGGGACCTTCGGGGCGAGCCGTTTGAAATCCGCCGCCGCGAGTTGGAACGGTTGCTTTCGTCAGCGCCGCCGCCCATTCACCTAACGCCAGCCACCGTCGACCGCAGCGTTGCCTCCGACTGGTTTCGCCGCTTTGAGGGTGCGGGGCTTGACGGGGTGATGGCTAAACCTGCCGCAGGAACGTATGAGCCGAACAAGCGCGTAATGCTCAAGGTCAAGCATGAGCGCGATTGCGACTGTGTGGTGGCGGGATTTCGCTGGTACAAAAAAGGCGATCGCACCCTGATCGGCTCACTGCTGCTGGGCCTCTTTGACGATGCGGGAGCTTTGCAGCACGTTGGGGTTTGTGCGAGCTTCAGCGCTGCCAAGCGGAAGGAGTTGGCGGAATTTCTCGAACCGTATCGTAAAGATGCGCTGGCAAATCATCCGTGGAGAGCCTGGGCGGAGGCGGAAGCTGCGACCGATGACGGCGTCAAACGTATGCCCGGCGGCCAAAGCCGTTGGAGTCAGGGCAAAGACTTGTCGTGGGAACCGCTGCGACCCGAACTGGTAGTGGAGGTTGCGTACGAGCATATGCAAGGAGACCGATTTCGTCATATGTCGCAGTTCCGCAGATGGCGGACCGACAAGAAGCCGAGCGATTGCACTTACGCGCAGCTCGAGGTCGTCCCGCCGCAGGAACTGGAGGAGATCTTCCGACGCGGCCGTTAGCGCCCGGCCGCTTATCTACCCGGTCTCTTTTTTCTTTGCTTTCTTCTTGCGCCATTGCCGCCATTCACGCGTGGGATCGTCGTCGGGGTCGGGAGTTTCCTGCGGCGGCCGTTGTGCCTCGGGTACATGACGCAGATTGACGCGGATGCGAGTCCAGGTGGAAGACCGGCCTCGCATGGAGTCGACCAGCACGTCGTCCATGGCCAGGAGAGCGGCGACCTGGGAATATTTGTTCTTCCATCTTTCCAGTCCCGCAAGGGCGGCCGCTCTGTCGGTGGAATTTGCAACAACAATTAGCGGCATCTTCACTCGTGTCGGCTTCTTTGCCGCTGATCTTGCGCGAGAGGGCATGACGCGGGGCGCTTCCCCTTCCATCTTGCGAAAGTGCGGAGGCCAGGGCGCGTCGCCAAGGCCGGCGGCTTCGTCTTTTTTCGCGAGTTCCAGTAATCCTTCGAGTGATCCAGGCTCTGCATCCATGCCGGCATGCGGATCGCCGATCTTCGCGAAGCGCTCCGGTACCGTGAAAATCGTGAAGTCAGCCGCATTGCAGTCAGGGACCTCGTGCCAGTGCAACGGCGTTGAAACACGGGCGTCGGGAAGCGGGCGGACCGAATACGCCGAGCACGTGGTGCGGTCCTTCGCATTCTGGTTGTAGTCCAGGAAAACGCCGTGACGCTCTTCTTTCCACCATTTCGAACTGGCCAGCGCGGGCGCACGCCGCTCCACGGCGCGAGACAACGCGATGGCAGCGCGGCGTACTTCAGTGAACGTCCAGAGCGGCTCGATACGAACGTTAACGTGCATGCCGCGTGAACCGCTGGTTTTGGGCCAGCCTCGAAGTCCCACATCTTGGAGCAAGGCCTGTACTTCGAGAGCTACGCGGCGCACATCATCCCAACTCACGCCCGGGACTGGGTCGAGATCGATGCGCAATTCGTCGGGGTGATCAAGATTGCCGGAGCGGACGGGGTGAGGGTGCAGTTCGATGCAGCCGAGATTGACGATCCAGGCGAGCCCGGGCGTGTCATCGACGACGATTTCCTCCGCGGTCCGGCCTGAAGGGAATGACAGCGTGACGGTTCTCAACCAGGAAGGCCGCTGGGTCGGCGCACGCTTTTGGTAAAAGGCCTCGGCCTCGGCGCCCTTGACGAAACGCTTGAGAACAATCGGACGGTCTCGAATTCCCGCGAGGGCGCCCGGCGCGACGGACAGGTAATAGCGAACCAGATCGAGCTTCGAGATGTGCGCCTGCGCGGAGAAATACAGTTTGTCGGGATGCGTTATCTGGACTTCGCGTCCCTCGATCGACAACAGTTCGCTGGCTGCCTCTTTCGCCATTGGATCAGGTTATCAAAAGAATAACGACCCGGCCGCTCGCGGGGTGTGAATGGGGGAAGGGCGTTCCGCCCGTGGGGCACGGACTGGGATGACGGACGTGACGCCCATTTTCCATCACGCATGTTACCCTTCCGCTTTGACTTCCATGCCAGGCCACTCTCGAATTCAATCGCTTCACATCGCCATCGACACCGGCGGCACCTTTACTGACTGCGTCTGGGTTGATCGCGGTCGGGTGCAAATGCTCAAGGTATTCTCCACGCCAGCCGATCCTTCGCAGGCCATTGTCGAAGCTATTGTCAAAGTTACGGAGAAGATCGGACAGCCCAGATCCATAGTCCTTCTGCATGGAACCACGGTTGGTACCAATACCTTGTTGCAGCGCAAGGGTGCACGCGTAGCCCTGGTCACCACCGCTGGTTTTGAGGACGTGATCGAAATCGGACGGCAGGCCCGGACTAAGCTTTACGATTTCTTCTTTGATCGCGCGGAACCGCTTGTCCCAGCGGATCTGCGGTTTGGGGTGGACGAACGCACGGCTAGCGATGGCCAGATCCTGCACGCCCCGTCACAGCAGAATTTGCAATCCCTTCTAGACAAAATTCAGCGGGCGCATCCCGAAGCCATTGCTATTTCGCTACTGTTTTCCTTCGCCAATCCGAAAACTGAGGAAGCCGTTGCCAGCGCGCTGGAAAAGCTCGGGGTGCCAATTTCGATCTCCCATCAGATTCTTCCGGAGTTCCGCGAATACGAGCGCACCAGCACGGTCGTAGTGAACGCCTACCTGCAGCCCGTGATGCAAACTTATCTGGAGAATCTCGATCGCTCCGTCAACTGCCGCATCTTTGTCATGCAATCGAGTGGAGGGATTACGGCCCTCAGTTCCGCAGCCCGCGAGCCGGTTCGCACCGTGCTCTCCGGGCCGGCGGGCGGAGTGGTCGGAGCGGCTGCTCTGTCGCGGCGCAGCGGGTTCGAACGAATCATCTCGTTCGATATGGGCGGCACTTCTTCCGATGTTGCGCTGGTAGACCGCGAGGCTCGTGCCAGCGGCCACGCCGACATAGCCGGGTTCCCGATTGGCGTGCCCATGCTCGACATACATACTGTGGGCGCTGGGGGAGGTTCCATCGCGCGCTTCGACGCTGGCGGCGCCCTGCGAGTCGGCCCGGAATCAGCCGGGGCGGATCCCGGCCCGATCTGCTACGGGCGCGGCACCGAGCCCACCGTGACGGACGCGAATCTTCTGCTTGGCCGCTTGCAGCCGCAGCGTTTTCTGGGCGGCGACTTCACTTTGGATCTGGAGCGCACCCGGCGCCTGGTCACCGAGTGGCTCAAACGGTACGGATCGAAGCTGACTCCGGAGCAATTCGCCGCCGGAGTAATCCGCGTGATTAATGCCACCATGGAGAAGGCCATTCGCGTGGTGTCGATCGAACGCGGGTACGACCCGCGGGAGTTCGCGCTGGTGGCCTTCGGCGGCGCCGGGGGGCTTCATGCCTGCGAACTGGCGGAGGCACTGAGCATCCCCCGAGTGATCGTTCCCGCGATGCCCGGGGCCCTCTCGGCGTTCGGCATTCTGGTCAGCGACGTGGTGAAGGACTATTCGCGCACCGTGCTGTGGCGAGTCGCACAGAAGCTGCCCATCCAGCGCCTCGAGCGCGAGTTTGCGATCCTGAGCCGCCGCGCCGAAAAGGATTTTCGCAACGAAGAATGGAAGAGAGCGATCCGCCACCAGCGCAGCGTGGACGCCCGCTACCAGGGCCAGGGATACGAGTTGAATATTCCGTACACCCGCAACCTGATCCGGGATTTCCGCAACGAGCACCAGCGCCGCTATGGCTACAGCTATCCCACGCGCGAAGTGGAACTGGTTACGCTGCGCCTTCGGTCGAGAATCAAGGGAACTACCACAAGCCACCTGGGGGGCGGCTCCCCCGCCCGTCGTGGAGGGGCAAAGCCCGGCAGCGCAGTTGAAGATAGCTCCCCGGTATTTTTCTCCCGGAAAAAACTCGCTGCCGCCGTGCTATCCCGGGATTTGCTGGTCATCGGCAGAAAATATTCCGGGCCGGCGGTGGTCACGGAGTACAGCGCAACCACAGTGATACCTCCGGGCGTTAGTTTCCAAAAAGACCGGGCTGGAAATCTGATTGTGGAAGTCGGGGCGTCCTCGAAGAACCGCTAGGTCAGTGGGCACAAACCAATGAACCAACAAGGACAAGAAGTTCCACGAAGGAGATGCTCCGTTCCTTTGTGATCCTTCGTGTCCTGGGTAGTTTCGGTCCGATGTGGTTGGAGGACTAGGTGCTTCGCAGGCCCGCCCGCTACAATGTTCCCCATGAAGCCAAGTATATTTGTGGTCGAAGACGACCCAGACATTTCCCGGCTGGTGCGTCATCACCTGGAGGCGGACGGATTCGCAGTGAAAGTTTTTTCCACCGGAAACACCGTGATCAGTGAGTCCGAACGCCAGCGGCCGGCGCTTTTTATTCTCGACATCATGGTCCCGGGAAAAGACGGGCTCGAGCTGTGCCGCCAGATACGGCAAATCCCGGGGCTGGCCGCAACTCCGGTAATCTTTCTAACGGCGAAAAGCGGGGAAGCGGACCGAATCCTCGGTTTGGAGCTGGGGGCGGACGATTATATTCCCAAACCGTTCAGCCCGCGCGAACTGGTGGCGCGAGTCAAGGCTGTACTGCGCCGTTTTGAGCGTCCGCTGTCGCAAGCTCCGGTCAAAATCGGGGAGATCGAGATCGATCCCAGCGCCATGACCCTGACGGTAAAGGGAATTCCGGTAACAACGACTGCCACTGAATTCCGCCTGCTCGATTACTTCGCGCGTCACATCGGCCGCGTTTTTACCCGAGATCAGCTGCTCGATTCCGTCTGGCGCGATACCGCCTATGTCACCCCGCGTTCGGTGGACGTTTACGTGCGCCGCATCCGCGAAAAAATCGAGCCCGATCCGGAGAATCCGCGCTACCTCAAGACCGTGCGGGGGGCGGGCTACCGCTTCGAGGCTCCGAAGTGAGGAAGCGGATATTCTTCGAGTTGCTGGCTGCCTTCGCCATTGTGATTGCAGTAGCTGCCCTGACCCTCGATTTTTCGGTCCACTATGTCTGGAAGAATTCTTTGCTGCAGGGCTATCCTCTCTCCGATGTCGATGCGGCGCTGACCCGAGTTCGCGGTCATTTGCTCCTGGGCCCGCTGCTGGCGTTCGTGGCAGCGCTTATCGTTTCCGGCCTCGCCGCTCCGTCGATCGCTCGCCGTCTGCAGCGCATAGTGGAGTTCGCCAATCGCGTCGGCGCGGGAGACCTGGCGGCTCGCATCGATGAACCCTCCGGAGATGAAATCGGACAGGTCGCTGCCTCACTCGATAAAACTGCACGCCATCTGGAAGAAAACTTCGCCAATTTGCAGACCAGCCAGCGCCAGCTTGAAACCCTGCTCAATAGCATGGAGGACGCCGTCATTGCGGTCGGCGCCGACGATCGCGTGCAGTGGGCAAACCTGACCATGGACAAACTGGTGCCACAACGCACTCGCAAGGACGCTCCCCTGGTTGAGACGGTCCGCGACCCGGATTTCCTGAGCGCGGTGCGGGGAGCCAATGAAGCACGCAGAGTATTCACCACGCGGGCTGCATCGATCGTTCCCGGGCGTACTTTTGACGTTACTGCCGCTCCCATGCCTGGCGGTGGCGCGGTGGCCGTGTTGCGCGACCTTACGGAAACGGAACGGATTGAAAAGACGCGCCGTGACTTTATCGCCAACGTTTCGCACGAACTACGCACGCCGCTAACCTCCATTCAGGGATACACCGAGACCCTGCTCGATAGCTCGCCTGACAACAGCCATTCGCGTGATTTCCTCGAGATCATTCGCAAGAGCGCCCTGCGCATGTCGCGGCTGACTGAAGACCTGCTCACGCTGGCGAGGGTGGAATCGGGAGAGCAGCGCTTCGACGTACAACCCACCGCGCCGGCCGACCTGCTGCAGGAGGCCGTGCAGAGCTTTCGCGAGCTTGCGCGGGCGCAAAATGTGGAACTGAAGGTCGAAGACAATGCACCCGTCCTGGTCGGGGCTGACCCTGAAGCCATCCATCAGGTTTTCTCGAACCTCGTAGACAACGCCCTGAAGTACGCCGCTTCGGGCAGCCGGATTGTTCTGGGGGCGCGGCCCGTGCCCGAGGGAGTGGAATTCTATGTGCAGGATTTTGGGCCCGGCATCCCCTACGAGCACCTGCCTCGCCTGTTCGAGCGTTTCTACCGCGTCGACAAGGCGCGCTCCCGTGAATCCGGAGGAACCGGGTTGGGATTGGCGATTGCCAAACACATTGTCCTGGCCCACGGCGGTTCCATTCGGGCCCAGAGTGAGCTTAACCACGGTTCGACTTTTCTATTCACGCTGCCTCTGGAGGACGCCGGGAAAGCGTCCTGACAAAATTCACACGCTTTTAACCACAGTCTTGCAGAAACAACCTATGCTGCGGCATTGACCATCCATAGCTACAAGAGTAAAAGCAGACGGAACGCGGCTCGGCGGTTCAGGGTCGTTCCCGGGAAGGTTTCTGCCAGCATGAGTACCGCTATTTTGAGAAGTCCCGAACCGGAATCGCCCTATGCCTATCTGGTGAAGCGAACCATAGAAGCCTGCGGTTTGGCCAAGGAAGCGGCTGCCACGGCTGCGGAAGGCATCGCCACTGCGTCTGGTCCGCTTTTGCAAACGTTGCGCGAGCGCGAAAAGGAACTCGACCGCCTCGACATGGAAATAGACGCGGGCGTGACCCAGATCATCACCCAGGTGACCGACTCGGAAGCACGCGAACTGCTGGCGTGCATGAAGTTCATGATCAGCCTGGAGCGTATTGGGGATCTCCTGCTCAGCTTTTCCGGCAGTGCGCAATCGGTTTGTTCCCGCCTCGATCCACAGGACATTCGCGATCTGACCCACATGGCTACCGTGCTGGAGAAAATGCTATCGGACGCGGGCACGGCCTTTTCGACGCGGGACGTTAAAAGAGCTGTGGACGTGTTAAGGGCCGACGCGGAAATCGATCGCCTGCGGAACCTCATCTTCCTGCGTCACATCGAAAATCCCGAGAACCTGCAGCGCCACGCCAGCCTGCAAGTCATCTTCATGACTCAATCTCTGGAGCGCGCGGGCGACCATGCCAAGAACCTGGCGGAAGAAGTCTGCCATTTCGTCAGCGGCCACACGGTGCGGCATGTCCTGATGACTTACGACAAACCCATTGAACAGATGTTCCTCGATTGGCTGCGCGCCCGCGAAGACCACTAAGGGTTCGCCCTTACCCTGGATTTTGCCTGCAGGTTACAGGGTGGCGTTGAAGTGCTCCCATTGCTGCTTCTGCTTCGCCAAAAAGGAAACAAACCGCGCGTCTTTTCTCAAGCTGTCCAGGTTGGTATCGCCCTCAAAGAGAGGATAGCAAGGGAAGCCCTCATCGGCGGTAACTTCCAACCATTTGAGTGCCTCCTCCGGCCGCTTCATGAGCGCGTATGCCGAGGCGATGCTATATGAGGTGTGATGAAAGTGTGCGTAGCCTCGACCGATCCCGATGGCGCGCTGGATCGCGGCTTCAGCTTCGCGTTCCTTGCCGGCCTGGGCCAGCATCATGGCTTTCACGCTGGTGACCAGGCCGCCCTCATCATTGGGATAGTTTTTCAGGAATTGCTCAATCACCTCAGAGGCTTCCTGCTTTCGCCCCAGCCGGAATAAAGCTGTGGATGTATAGAATGCGAGGAGTGAAGGGCTCTTTTCGAGCGGGGTGGTGTTGAAGATCTGAAAGGCTTCTTCGTACTTGCCCCGGCACATATCGATGACGCCCAGGCGGTATCGTGCCAGGCTGTTGCCGGGATTGATAGCCAATGCTTTTTGGATCTCTTGCCATCCTTTGTCGAGCAGACCGATGTGAAGATAGACAAATCCCAGCTGGTGATGGGCTTCATCGAGATTAGGATTCAATTCCAGCGCGCGTTTGTACGACTGCACCGCTTGTTCGTGAGGGAAGCGCTTGTAGGGTGTCCACAAGATCAGACCGCGGGCAAAGTAGCCCTCCGCCAGGTTGGGATCTAATGCCAGCGCCTTCTCTACGTCCACTTCAGCTTCCTCGTTCAACTTTTTCTTCTCTGGCACGGGCGCGAAAAAACGTGCCTTGATGCTGTAAGCGCGAGCTAGTTCGGCGTAGGCGGCGGCGAAATTCGGGTCGGCCGCGACGGCCTGCTGGAAAAGTTTGATGGCACTTTCGTTGTCATCTGGATTCTCGCTACTGACGATTACCTTGCCTCGCATGTAGTCGTCGTATGCCGCGGCGTTGGGGGGCTTTGTCCCAGACACGGGCGCAGGGCGCGAACGATATGACCATGTGTAAACGCCTGCGGCTGCCGCGAGGATGACGGCTGCCAGAATCACCTCGATCTTTCGTCCTTTGCTCCATCTCCACGCGAAGTTGCTGGTCGCTGCCTGCTCCGTTACAGGCGAGGCCTCGAGCGCCGGGCTGGTTACGTTGGGGCTATGCTGCCCGCTCTCGTATTGGCTGCGGATTTGCTCCAGGTCGGAGATCAACTCGTCCATCGTCTGATAGCGCTGCCCCGCATCTTTCTCCAGGCATTTTCGTATCAGCCCGTCCCCGCCACTGCCGATGGGGCCAGGGCCGGAGCGGGTAATCGGCGGAGGTTGCACGGTCAGGATCGCGGAGATCACCTCCGCCGTGCTCTTGGCATCGAAGGGCCGCCGCCCGCTGACCAGTTCATAAAGCACTGTGCCGAAGCTGAAGATATCGCTGCGGCCATCCAACTCCTCGCCGCGCACCTGCTCCGGTGACATATACGGCACCGTGCCCATCACCACTCCCGGGATGCTCAACATGCTTCCGGTCTGTGCATCGCTTTCGAGAACGCCTGGATCACGCAGCGTTTTTGCCAGGCCGAAATCAAGGACCTTCACCTGCCCGCGGGTGGTGAGCATGATATTTTCCGGTTTGATGTCGCGATGAATGATGCCGCGGGCGTGCGCTTCGCTCAGAGCACCGGCAACCTGTGCCGCAATCGCGAGCACCTCGCGCAAGTCCGGCGGCTGACGCTTCAGCCTCGCAGCCAGGGTCTCTCCTTCGATGTACTGGAGCACGATGAAGCTGCGGCCGTCGTCTTGTCCTACTTCATAGATGGCGCATATGTTGGGATGATCGAGAACGGCTGCGGTCCTGGCCTCTCGCAGCAGGCGTTGTCTGGCGCGCTCGTCGCTAGCGAATTCCGCCGGGAGGAACTTGATCGCCACTTTTCGGCTGAGCTGCTGGTCCTCCGCCAGGTAGACTTCGCCCATGCCACCGCTCCCGAGCTTCCCGATGACGAGATAGTGCGAGATGGTCTGGCCAATCAATAGAAAACCTGAGAGCCGTGCGCGACCATAGTAGTAACCAACCTGAGGCGAGTCAATACGTTGCAAGGAGCGCGGTCGGGCCACCCAAATCAGTTCGTGGCCGCAAACTGCGGCTTGTGACATCCGTCACTGCTTTACTGATCCTCGGAACTCTACAATCCGCAGACTAGTAGCGCCGGCGTCCCGCCGGCTGTCCGGCGGGCATCCTGCCCGCCCTTTTGGGCCGGCGGGACGCCGGCGCTACGTAAGTCCGGCGCCGCGACAATCAAATGCTCTCCGGCCGCGTCACTCACGCTGCGGTTCGCATCCTTGACTGGATCGCAGGACGAATCCTGTCCCCCGACAACGTTGCCGAGCATCTCCGCACTGGTAGACGAGGCGAAGAAGATGCCTACTTCTATCTTCGGAGAAACGGGTACACCGTGGTCGCTCGCAATTTTCGTTCTCCCAACCGGCGCGGCGAAATCGACCTGATCGGCTGGCATGAGGACGTCCTGTGCTTCGTCGAGGTGAAAACCCGCACGACCCACGACGTGAAGCCCGCCGAAGCCGCGGTTGATCGGGAGAAGCGCCGCGAACTCCTCGCGGTGGCGCGCGAATACCTGCGCCATCTACCCTCTTCATATCCCTGGCGCCTGGATGTCATCACCGTGTATTACGACCGGCAATCACACCGGCCGCAGATCGAACTCTTCCACAACGTCTCCCTCTAGCAGGCTGCCCGGGCATAAGATAAGCTGGAAACAAGCCGCAAGGCTTACAGTGTCAGCTCTGGAAAGGATTTCAGTCATTGCCCGAGCTTAGAAAAGATCCGATCGTCGGCCGGTGGGTCATCATTTCGACCGACCGCGCCAAGCGTCCGACCGATTTCACCCGCGAGGGGGTGAAGATCAAAGGCGGATTCTGCCCCTTCTGCTACGGCAACGAATCCAAGACTCCGCCTGAGATCCAGGCCTATCGCCCCAACCCTAACGGCGGGCCGCCGCCGCAGCGCGATACTCCGGGCTGGACGGTGCGCGTGGTTCCCAACAAATTCCCGGCGCTTGGCATTGAAGGCGTGCTGAATCGCCAGGCTGAGGGAATGTTCGACCGGATGAACGGCATTGGAGCGCATGAGGTCATCATCGAGACTCCTGACCACAATGCCAGCCTGGCCAACTTGCCGCCCAAGCGGATCGAGGATGTGCTTTGGACTTTCCGCGACCGCATTCTGGATCTCAAAAAAGATCGCCGCTTCAAGTACATCCTGATTTTCAAGAACCACGGAGAAGCCGCCGGCGCCTCGCTCGAACACGCGCACTCGCAGTTGATTGCGTTGCCCATTCTCCCGATATACGTGAGCGAAGAAATCGAGGGCGCGAAGCAGTACTACATGTACAAAGAGCGCTGCGTGTTCTGCGACGTGATTCGCCAGGAAATCGAGACTGGCACGCGCGTGGTCGCCGAAAACGCGGACTTCATCACGCTGGCGCCATACGCGCCACGTTTTCCATTCGAGACCTGGATCCTGCCCAAACAGCACGAGTCGGCATTCGAGAATTCTTCTTCCCACATGTTTGAAAATCTGGCGAAGGCGCTGAAGACCTTGCTCGCCAAGGCCGAGCGTGTGCTGGAGAATCCGCCTTACAACCTGGTGATCCACACTTCGCCGGTGCAGGACCCGAACAATGACCACTATCACTGGCACATCGAATTCATGCCCAAGCTGACCAAGACGGCCGGCTTCGAGTGGGGAACTGGTTTCTACATTAATCCGACGCCACCGGAGGAGGCTGCAAAGTTTTTGCGGGAAGCCAGCGTGGAAGAAATCTTTGCCCCGGTTGCGGGTAAATAGAAAGGCGAGGCCGTCATCATCTTGGGACGCGCCGCCGATTGACACCATTGCTGGGCCTCACTAAGATTGCCCGACTCGTGAGGCCGCTATGAGACGCCTGTTTTTCCTGCTGCTGACGCTTACTTCTTTTGGCTACGCCACCGCGGACCCGGTTCCTCCGATTCAGAACGTTTCCAACCGCACCACCATCAGCCTGAATGGCGCGTGGCAGGCCATCATCGACCCTTATGAAACCGGCCTCAACGCCCGCTTTTATCTGAATGCCAAGCCAAAGGACAAGCGCGAACTTCTCGAATACGATTTCGACAAGTCTGATGTCCTGAATGTTCCCGGAGACTGGAATTCGCAGAAAAAGGAGTTGTTCTTTTACGAAGGGGCGGTCTGGTACAAGAAATCATTTTCTTATCACAGGCGAGACCATACCCGCGTTTTCGTCTACTTCGGAGCGGCTAATTACTTTACCCGCGTTTATCTCAACGGGCAGGCATTGGGAGAACACGAAGGCGGATTCACTGCCTTCAACTTTGAGGTTACCGAGCAGATCCATGAAGGCGACAATTTTCTGGTGGCGGAGGTCAATAACGCGCGCCGGCGTGAGGGCGTTCCCTCAGTAAATACCGACTGGTGGAACTACGGAGGACTCACGCGCGATGTGATGCTGGTCGAAGTCCCGCAAAACTTTATTCAGGATTACTTCGTGCAGCTCTCCAAGGGGTCGAGTAACGAGATCTCAGGATGGGTACAACTCAGCGGCTTCGCGGCGTCGCAGCCGGTCACGGTTGAGATCCCCGAAGCGGCGATCAAGCAAACCTTCGCCACCGATGCAGCAGGCCGCGCCGAATTCCGCTTTCCGGCCAAGCTCGAACTGTGGTCGCCCGGCCATCCCAAGCTCTATGAGGTCGTATTGTCGACCGGCTCGGATAAAGTTCGCGATGAGATTGGCTTCCGCACTATCGAAACTCATGGAACGCAAATACTGCTCAACGGCAAACCCATCTTCCTGCGCGGTATTTCCATGCATGAAGAGGCGCCCATCCGCGGCGGTCGCGCGTTCAGCGCGGAGGATGCACAGACCCTCCTGGGATGGGCCCAGGATCTGGGCTGCAACTTCGTTCGGCTGACTCATTACCCGCACAGTGAGAACGTGACCCGCCTCGCCGACCGCATGGGACTGATGTTGTGGTCGGAAATCCCGGTCTACTGGGACATTGACTGGGAGAATCCCGCCACACTACAAAACGCCGAGAACCAGTTACGCGAGATGATTGCCCGCGATCACAATCGCGCGTCGGTGGTCTTGTGGTCGCTTTCGAACGAGACCCCCATTAAGCCGGCACGGCTGACATTTCTGCGCCAACTTGCTGACCGTGCCCGCCAGCTAGATTCCACGCGCCTGATTACGTCAGCAATGAGTCACGTTGACGAGACCGGGCCGGATGCCCGCGCTCTCAACGACCCGCTGGGCGAATATCTGGATGTGCTGGGATTGAACGAGTATCTCGGCTGGTACGGAGGGCGTCCCGAAGATGCCGAACGCATGCAATGGAAGTTCGCCTGGGATAAGCCGCTCATCGTGAGCGAATTTGGAGGCGGGGCACCCTACGGCCGGCACGGTACGGCTGACGAACGCTGGACCGAGGAGTATCAGGCCAACCTCTACGAGCACCAGATCAGCATGCTCAAAAAGATTCCGTCGCTGGCCGGCATGTCGCCCTGGGTCCTGATGGATTTCCACTCACCGCGCCGCTTGCTGGCGGGCACGCAGGATTACTACAACCGTAAGGGATTGTTTTCGATCTCGGGACAGAAAAAACAGGCGTTCTATGTGTTGCAGAAGTTCTATCGGGAAATGGATTCCGCCAAATAGCCGGCCGCAGGCCGGCTACGCTTGAGTCCGGTCGAGAAACTCCGAATGCCAAGCCATCTGGATAGCTTCAAGTTTGCCCTCATTCGATTTCTTAGGATCGTCCTTGAATTCAGGCAGTTCGGTGACCAGTCGGTGTAAGTCGGTAAAACGAACGGCCAGCGGGTCGATTTCAGGGTGCTTTTCGGAGAGCAGGATTCCGAGATCTTCAGGTTGGTCCCAAGTCAGTTCTTTCGGCATGCGTGATAACTCCTTGAATCAGTTTCCAGTTTCTGGTTTCCAGTTTCAAAACCAAGAAACCGAGAAACCAGAAACTGGAAACCAGAAACTGCTTTAATGTTCTTCCGACACGTAGTTGCGGTTCCAAGCCGGAATCTCGACGACCACTTTGCCCGGCTTATTGATTACCGCCTGGCACCCGAGACGAGAGTTTAATTGTAAATCTGCGGCCATGTCCAGCCGGTCGGCTTCGTCGTCTTCCATCTCGGAGAGGTTCTCGGCGCCTTCCTTGACCCAGATATGGCAGGTGGTGCAGGCACAGTTGCCGCCGCAGGCGTGGTCCAGCCGGATGCCATTATTCAGGGCGACGTCGAGCAGCGATTCCTCTTTGCCGTGATCTTTGTAGGGCAGCTTGCCGTGCTCGAACTGCACCGTCTTGCCCTCGGGCAGAAACGTGACCTGCACCGTGTTTTCGCCCGGAGCGTCGACTGTCGCTGCTCCCGCGCCTTGCGTCTTATCTTCTGCCATCACAACTCCTTAACTGACAACTGAGAACCGTAGACTGATAACTGGTTTATTCAAACTCCGCTTTAGCTACCGGGTGCGGCGCGTCAGGGCCTTCGCCCATATCTGCCTGGTCCATTGTTTTGCCCTTGAGGGCGGTGGACACTGCGCTATCCATCATCAACTCCGCCAGCCGCATTGTGCCCTGGTTCAGTGCGTCAATCGCGCTGCGGATCGCCGGATAATCGTCTTCGCTCTTCACTTCGTTCAATGCCTTTTCCAGTTTTGCGATGCGCTTCTTCTCGTCGCTGGTGAGCTGTCCCCAGGCCGGGCTCCGCTTTCCCTTTTCGAGCGCCGCGATAATCGTGGCGGCTTCATTGCGTGCTTCGATCACCTGTCGCTGACGGAAATCCTCTTCCGCGGAGTCAAATGAATCGAGGATCATGCTCTCGACCTGTTCGTCGGTCAGGCCGTAGCTGGGTTGGACTTCGATCTCCGCTTCCTTGCCGCTGCGTTGTTCGCGCGCGGAGACATGCAGAATGCCGTTGGCGTCGATCAGGAACTTCACCTCTACCCGCGGGATTCCGGCCGGCATCGGCGGAATTCCTTTCAGCTCGAAGCGCGCCAGGGAGCGGCAGTCTTTCGCTAACTCGCGCTCGCCTTGTAGTACGTGGATGGCAACATTGGCCTGTCCGTCCACCTGGGTCGTGTAGTGCTGCGTGGCCGAAGCCGGAATGGTCGAGTTGCGCAGGATGATTTTGTCGGTGACTCCGCCCGCCACTTCGATGCCTAACGACAAAGGCGTTACATCGAGCAACAGCATGTTCTGGGTGGCTTCCGAGCCGCCGGAAAGAATGTTGGCCTGCACGGCCGCGCCTAGAGCAACGACTTCATCCGGATTCAGGCCGGTGTGCGGCTTGCGATGAAACATCCCTTCCACCAGCGCTCGCACTTTGGGAATTCGGGTGGATCCGCCGACCAGCACCACTTCATCAATCTGCTCAGGTTTCAGGCCGGCGTCCTTCAACGCCTGTTTGCACGGGCCGACGGTGCGATCCGCGATGGGCTGAATCAGTTGCTCGAACTGTTCCCGCGTGATCGTGCGCGCATAGTGCTTGCCGCCGGGCAATTCAACTTCCAGCGCAGTCACAGGCTCGGAGGAAAGCGCAATCTTGGCCTCGATGACTGCCTTGCGGATGGTAGCGACAGCCTCGCCATTTCGCGAAACGTCGATTCCCATATCGCCCCGAATGTCGTCCAGTGCGATCGTGATCAGGAGGTTGTCGATGTCATCGCCACCCAGATGCGTGTCGCCGTTGGTGGCAACCACTTCGAAGATTCCATCGTGCAATTTGAGGATCGACACGTCAAATGTGCCGCCCCCCAGGTCGTACACCACGACAATCCCGTTCTGTTTCTTGTCGAGTCCATAGGCCAGAGAAGCGGCTGTCGGCTCGTTTACCAGGCGGAGGACTTCGAGGCCAGCGATGCGGCCGGCGTCTTTCGTGGCTTGGCGCTGGGCGTCGTTGAAGTAGGCAGGCACAGTGATGACAGCTTTCGTCACCGGCGCGTTGAAGAAGCGTTCGGCGTTGCGCTTGAGCTGGCGCAGGACAAAAGCCGATATCTCGGGCGGCGTGAAAGTCTTCTCGCCCAGCCGAATGCGCAGAACTTCTCCCGGCTGCAGATCGTCGGCCAGGCGGAAGGGAAACAGCCTCAGCTCTTGTTGGATATCTTCAATGCCGCGCCCCATCAGGCGTTTGATCGAATACACGGCGCGTTCTGGAGTCTCGATCAGATACTTCCGCGCCGCGTTGCCGACGATGATCTGATCTTTTTCATCCAGCGCCACTACAGATGGCACCAGGTTCACTCCATCTTCGCCCGGGATCACGACCGGGCGATCCCCCTGCATGAAAGCCACCAGGGAGTTGGTGGTTCCGAGATCGATGCCGACGATGCGGTCAGTAATCATTGAGTAATTGTGTAATCGGGTAATTGAGTAATTTTAAAATCGGAAACCGGGTGTTCAAATTACACAATCACCCGATTACCAAATTACTCAATTCTCCAGCGCTTCGTTCACGTCCCGTACCAGATTCCTGATGTAGCTTCGACGGTTCAGCAGGTCGACCATGCCGTCCAGCGCTGCGCGGCGCTCCTCGTCGTTGTTGTGCTCAACCGACTGGTCCCATCGGCCCCAATGACTCTTCAATTCTTCTGCCAGCTTTTCGTACTTCTTTTCGAACTGGGCCTTGTGCGCTTCCAGATCTTTCACCAGTGCGGGATCGTCCTCACCCATCTTTTTGTTCATCCGCAGTTCTTCGAGCTGCATGTTCAGCTCGAACACTTCTTCCAGGAGGTCGGGAGGCACAATCTGTTTCTTGACTTCGCCGGTCGCGCGCGCCTTCTCGGTCGCGGTCTTCGATTGCTCCTCGAGTTCCACGCCTTCCAGTCCCAGCAGGTATTGGGTGCGCTTGATGGGATCTTTCAAGGTGCGGTAGGCGTCGTTGAGCAGGGAGCTTTGTTCCAGGCTCCACTCCTGTTCGCGTTTGTCGGCGCGGGCATTGAGGTCGGGATGCAGCTTCCGGCTTAGTTCGTAAAATTCACGCTCCAGCAGCGCAACATCCAAGTTCAACTTTCGGGGCAGTCCGAAGAAAGAGAAATAATTCACCGGAGACGGCGGCTGCACTTTGCCGCAGGCGTGGCAGAAGTGGGCGGCGCGCATATCGCCACACGACCAGCAACTGGACGTAGTATCGCCGGTTTCGGCCGCTGCAATCGTTTTGGAAGTATCCATCGCCATGTCGAGGTTCGTGGCTTGTGTGGCGCGGGCGCCCTCGCCCGCGACCAGCATATTCGCCGTAAAAATTCTCAGAGGATCGTCGGATCGAGGAAGTTCGACCGGAGCGCGGAGGGCCTTGCCGCTCCAGGCTTTCGCGGGCGAGTCGCCCGCGGCCACACAAGCCACTTACCCTGAGAATGACGTACCGCAGCCGCACGACTTCGATGCATTGGGATTGACGAAGACGAATCCCTGCTGCATCAGAGTTTCCTGATAATCGAGGACCATGCCGTTCAGGTAAATGAACGATTTCGGATCCACGAACACGCGTACATCACCGAACTGAAAGATGCGGTCACGCTCTCGGGGCTGAGTGTCGAAGCGAATGTTGTAGCTCAGGCCCGAACATCCGCCGCCCTGCACGCCCAGGCGCAGCCCGCCCTGTTCGGGCGAGATGCCTTCCTTGACGATGGCCGAGCGCACCTTGGCCAGCGCCTTGTCCGTGACTTTGACGCCGCCCTTGGCCGGGGCCGTTGGCTTGGTCGTTTCTTCGGTGATCGTTGCCATAAATAATCCAAAGTGCGCGCAGCTCTTGAACGAAGGCTGACGGCTGATCGCTGATAGCCTACTTCGCTTCGACAGCTACCGGCTTGACCGCGCCCTGCTTCGCCTTCCAATCATGAATCGCCGCCCGGATGGCGTCTTCCGCCAGTACCGAACAGTGAATCTTGACCGGAGGCAGCGCCAGTTCCTTCACGATCTCGGTGTTTTTGATCTGCAAGGCTTCGTCCACCGTCTTGCCCTTCACCCATTCGGTGGCGAGCGAGGACGATGCGATTGCGGAACCGCAGCCGAAAGTCTTGAACTTCGCGTCTTCGATGATGTTGGTCTGCGGATTGACCTTGATCTGCAGCTTCATGACGTCGCCGCACTCGGGCGCGCCGACAAGGCCAGTGCCGACTTCGCTGCTGTTCTTGTCCATCGAGCCCACGTTGCGCGGGTTTGAGTAATGATCGAGAACCTTATCGCTGTATGCCATTTTGACCCTCTCCTGAAAAATTAAACTCGTGTCATCCTGAGCGGAGCTTGATCGGTTGCTTTGCAACCGATCAACGGAGTCGAAGGACCCCTACTCCCTCAACTGGTGTTCGCGGTGCCGGCCTCTTTCGCCCTTTCAGGGCTGCATCCTCACTCCACTTCCCACCCACGGCTTGCGCCGTGGGCTTTACTCTTGCGCCGCTTCGCGGCTCAAACTTGCCCGGCTGCTAAATTTACTCTGCTGCCCACTTGACGCTCTTCAAATCCACGCCCTCTTTCGCCATTTCGTACAGCGGCGAAAGCTCGCGCAGCCGTTCGACCGTCTCGATAACCCGGTCGGCGACATAGTCCACTTCAGCTTCGGTGTTGAAGCGGCCGATGCCGAAGCGAATCGAGCTGTGGGCCAGGTCGTCGCCCGTGCCCAGAGCCTTCAATACATAAGATGGCTCGAGAGTCGCGGAGGTGCATGCCGATCCACTCGAAACTGCAATATCGTTGATGCCCATCAGCAGCGATTCGCCTTCGACGTAGGCGAAGCTGATATTCAGATTGCCCGGCAGACGATGCTCCCAGGAGCCGTTGATGTAAACCTCGTCCAGGCGACCCATGATGCGGTCGCGCAGGCGGTTACGCAGGCCTGCCAGCGTGCAGGCTTCCTTGGCCATTTCTTCGGAAGCAATCGCGCATGCTTTGCCGAGGCCGACAATTCCGGGGACGTTCAGGGTTCCCGAACGCATGCCGCGCTCGTGTCCGCCGCCGTCAATGATGGCGGAAATCTGCACCCGGGGATTCTTGCGACGCACGTACAAGGCGCCGACACCCTTGGGGCCATACATCTTATGCGCCGAGATGGACATGAGGTCGATATTCATCTTGTTGACGTCAATCGGAATCTTGCCCACGGCCTGGGTGGCGTCGGTGTGGAAGATCACGCCGCGCTCATGACAGAGTTTTCCGATTTCCGCGACCGGCTGCACCACGCCAATCTCGTTATTGGCGGCCATGATGGTCACCAGGATGGTTTTGTCATCCATGGCGCGCTTCAGTTCTTCCAGATCGATCAGGCCGTCTTTCTGCACCGGCATGTAGGTGACGCGGTAGCCGTACTTCTCCAAACGCTTGCAGGTATCGAGCACAGCCTTGTGCTCGGTGACCGCGGTGATGATGTGGTTGCCCTTCTCCCGGTACATCTCGGCCACGCCTTTGATGGCGAGGTTGTCGCTTTCGGTGGCGCCCGAAGTGAAAATGATCTCTTTGGGAGTCGCCCCAATCAGCTTGGCCACGCGCTCGCGCGCAGTTTCGACGCCTTCTTCGCCGGCCCATCCGAACGAGTGATTGCGGCTGGCGGCGTTGCCGAACTTCTCCATGAAAAAAGGAAGCATCTCTTCCAGCACGCGGGGATCCATGGGCGTGGTGGCATGGTTGTCCATATAGACCGGCAACTTCACGCCGTTAGGAGCAGTGCGTTGTTCGTGGGTCGAAACTTCGGTGTGTCCGTTTGTTCCCTGGGGGATTGTCTTTACATCCGTGCTCATAAATACTCTCCTCAGAACCTGCTTATCCAATGGTTACAAATTCGCCCGCGGACTTTCCTTTATCGCGGCGGATCTTGTCGGTGCGGGAATCCGTCTCGTCCTTCATCTCCAGGATAGTGATGCCCCGGAGCAGTTCTTCGATTCCGTGGCTGACCCGCCTTAAAGGCTCCCGGATACTGCAGCGATCGCTTTGATCGCATTCGCCGCGCACGGTCACGCACGACGTAATGAAAAGTGGACCGTCGATGGCCCTGATCACCTCGAATGCCGAGATCATTCCCGGATCGCGAGCCAGCGTGTAACCGCCGTTCGTGCCATGCTGCGAATGAAGCAAGCCGGCCTTGACCAGGCGCTGCAGAATCTTGGCCAGCGCCTCCTGGGGTATATGGTAAGCGTCTGCCACATCCTTGGCGCTGCATGCGCCTTGCTCGGCATGCTCGGCCAGATGCTTCATGGCCATCAAACCGTAGTCCGCTTTTTTGGTCAGCTTCAGCATTGCCTAGTAAATCCGACCTTTTCAGTCGGATATGTCTATATTAGATGCCAACCTGCCCAAATGCAACCTGTTACAGGCAACGGTTGAAAAATGCCAGCGAGGTGTTGTGGGAACGGGCCTAACCGCTTGAAAAACGCAACCGGGGAGGCGCACCCGTTCCGGCCGGAGACTTCTACCTGTTTAGATGAACGATCCGGGCCAAAAGATCAACGGAGGGACTTGACAACTGCAGAAGGCGGTCTAAAATACCGCCAATTTCCGGCGAAATCCCCGGCCGTTTGACAGGGGAGCCCAAGACCCGGATTTATGACTCCATCCTCGCCTTCCCCACTCCCCGAGAAGAAAAGCAACCCGGCACCGTGTAAACATCCGCGCGTGCAAATCGTGGCTCGTGAAGAAGACTCTGAATTCGTCGAATGCAAGGAATGCGGTGAGATCTTCGAATCCAGCGAATTCAAAGACATGATCATCGAGGACACGAAGCTTCAGAAGGAACCTTGAGCTTGCGAGGGAGATGACCTCGCTACAGCCGGCGCTACGCAAACTCTGGTGACAAAGGTAACTTGGCTGGCGGGCTTTACGCTTGTTGCCGGACATAACAATTTGTTAGTGTCGCCAAGGGAATATCTTGTCCGCAAAAAGTCAAACTCCGCTCGTCGCCCTGGTCGTGGACGATTCGATGCTCATCCGGCACACGGTCTGCCGGTTTCTCGAGGAGCGCGGCTATACGGTGGAGTCGGCGACGAACGGCGAGGAAGCGCTTCCCATCGTCAAACGGATCCATCCCGACATCATCATCACCGATATGCAGATGCCGAAGATGACCGGGACTGAACTGATTACCGCCCTCAAAGCTCAGCCCGAAACCGCCGACATCCCAATCGTGATTGTGGCCGGCAAGAATAGCGGATTCGATGCCCAGGAGCACCGGGCCAATTTCGCCATTTTCAAGGACATCGATATCGAGGCCCAGCTGGAGAAGGCGCTCGAGGCGCTGCTGGGAAGCGTGGCCAAAGCTAAAGCTGCAGTGAAGTAAAAAGCAGCAATCAGCTAAAGCAGACCCTTGACAGCGGAGAACAGACAGCTCAGTACTGACAACTGGTAATTTCCAAGCGCCAATTGCTAATTGCCCGGTGCCGCGCCGCCCAGGACCATACCCGCTTCAGCAGAGAAATCCATGGCTGCAAATTCCCTGGCCAGAAATTTGGGATACGCCGCGGCCGCGATCATGGCCGCGTTGTCGGTAGAGAGCGGGCGGGAAGGGAAATACACAGGCAGGCCGTCCATGGCCGCGTCCTGCTCGAAACGCTGGCGTAGCTCATTGTTCGCGGCCACGCCTCCAGTGACGAACAGGGTGGCAACGTTGCTCGCTCGCGCGGCCGC
This sequence comes from Terriglobia bacterium, assembly GCA_963841075.1. Lineage (GTDB taxonomy): Bacteria > Acidobacteriota > Terriglobia > Terriglobales > Acidobacteriaceae > JAIQFF01. The sequence continues at coordinate 169,047 of CAWJBA010000013.1, read as the reverse complement.
CAGAGTCTTTGCGACCAGATCGCTCACCAGCGCACGCTGGAAGGATGCCACCAGGTTGAGGGTTTTGCGGTCGCAGTGGATAAGATAGTCCTCCAGCTTTGGCTTTTCGATTCCGGCCAGTGCCTTCCGGCGCTCCTCAATCGAAGGCTTCATATCGTGGACTTCTACGTAACGCAAGACTGCGGTCTTGATACCGCTATAAGAGAAATCAAAACGCGGTTGTGCGACGTGATCGCTCGTATCTCTCTCTTTCGGTTCTCGCCGGTCTCGATGTTTCAGTTGTGCAGGCGGAAAGTTTACGGCAGTGGGATCGCCGTGAGTGGAGAGCCGGTCGATGATGGGCCCTCCCGGATATCCCAACCCCAGCAGCTTTGCCACTTTGTCGAAGGCTTCGCCGGCGGCGTCGTCGCGGGTGTGACCGATGTTCCGATACGACCAACGTTCTTCCAGCCGTTGGGCCAGGTAAAGATGAGTGTGTCCGCCTGAAACCACCAGAGCCAGGACGGGGAAATTCATCTCGCGATTATTTTTCTGGCGCTCCTCGAGCAACACAGCATGAATGTGTCCTTCGAGGTGGTTGACGGTCACCAGCGGCTTGCCGAGGGCGAAGGCCAACGCCTTGGCGTATCCGATTCCAACCAGCAGCGCTCCCGCCAGCCCCGGTCCCTGAGTTACGGCCAGTGCGTCGATGGATTGGTAAGTCTGCCCGGCATCGGCCAGAGCCTTGCGGACGACCGGCACAATCGCTTTCAAATGCTCGCGCGACGCCAGTTCCGGAACTACGCCGCCGTAAGGCTGGTGCGCCGCGATCTGCGAGAAGACGACATTCGAGACGACTCTCTCTCCTGAATAAACCACCGAAGCGGCGGTTTCATCGCACGAGCTTTCGATGCCGAGAATGTAGGTGCCAGCCATACTCTTAGTCTAAATCACGATGGAGGACGGGCGTCCCTCCCGTCCTCCACAGGCCCTGCTGTCTGCTGGCCCTCTCCGCGGCTACAATATCCGTGATGTCGAGCGGAAACCCGAGCGCGCCACCCGCCACTGAGCCGGTCAGTTCGCTCTACGATACTCGCCTGCCGCAACTCTCCCGCTGGCGGCGGATGCAAATTCCGGTCATCGCCGCGGCAGTCATTGCCGTCATTCGCGTGCTCGGTCCCACGCTGCGTTTCGAGGAACTGGGAATGCATCACTACCGGCAATCCCGCGCCCGAGGAGTGCCGGTGGTTTCCGCCTTCTGGCACCGCTGCATCATTTCCGCCACCTGGTACTGGCGCAACCGAGGCGTGGTGGTGATGAACACCACCAACTTTGATGGCCAATGGACGCGGCGTGTGATCGAGCATCTTGGTTTCAACACTGCGCAGGGAAGTTCTACGCGAGGAGGGCTGCGCGGACTGGCGGTGATGGCTCGGCGCATGGAAGAGGGGTTCGACTCGTCGTTTACCATCGATGGCCCGCGCGGCCCGCGCTATGTGGCCAAGCCGGGGCCAGTGTTGCTGGCCCGGAAGACTGGCCGGCCGATTTATGTATTTCATATCGGAGTGGAGAAAGCGCACACCCTGGAAAAAGCCTGGGACCTGATGGCGATTCCACATCTTTTTTCGCGGGCGGTGATCGTGAGTGCTCCCTTGATCCAGGTGTCGCCGGACGCGGATGCGGAAGAAATCGAGCGCAAGCACGCGGAGATGCAGGCCGCGCTCGAGCGGGTCCGCGATTTGGCCGAATCATGGTTCGGATTGAGCGAGCTAGAACGGGAGCGCCTGCGGGCGGTGTGGAATGCCTGAGGTCAAGGAGTTCGCCGCACAGATCGTTCGTACGCTGCGCAATGCCGGCCATCAGGCCTACCTGGTCGGCGGATGCGTGCGCGATCTTTTGCTCGGACTCGAGCCCGCGGACTACGACGTCAATACCGACGCCACACCCGGCGAGGTCATGCGGATCTTTCCCGAAACCTATGCGGTGGGCGCGCAGTTCGGAGTCGTGCTGGTGCCGGTAAGAGACGCAGCCGACAGCACCGTCGAGGTCGCTACCTTCCGCAGTGATATCGGCTACAGTGATGGCCGCCATCCCGACCAGGTACGGTTCAGCAGTAGCGCGCGGGAAGATGTCGAGCGCCGCGACTTCACCATCAACGGCCTGCTGCTCGATCCTATCAAGGAGGAAGTGCTGGATTTTGTCGGCGGCCGCCAGGACCTCGGAGCGAAAATCATTCGTACGATCGGCCGGCCCGAGCTACGTTTTACCGAGGACAAACTACGCATGCTGCGCGCGGTGCGCTTTGCCGCCCGGTTGGGATACGCCATCGAGCCGGAGACATTGGCCGCGATCCAAGAGCTGGCAGGCGCTATCCATCAAGTCTCGCGCGAGCGGGTGCGCGACGAATTGACCAAAATGCTCACTGAGGGGCACGCCCGCCAGGCTTTTCTCCTGCTCGATGAAACCGGCCTGCTCGGCGAAATCCTGCCGGAGATTTCCGCGATGAAGGGCGTGCAACAGCCGCCGGAGTTCCATCCTGAAGGCGACGTTTTTGTGCACACCTTGTTGCTGCTTCAGGAATTGCCGCATCCTTGTCCGCCGACGCTGGCCTGGGGAGCGCTGTTGCACGATGTCGGAAAGCCGCCGACTTTCCGCGTGGCGCCCGATCGTATCCGCTTTGACAATCACGTGGGCGTTGGCGTCAAGATGGCTGAGGAAATCTGCCGACGCTTGCGTTTTTCGAACCATGCGACTGAGCAGATCCTGGCCCTGGTTGACAATCACATGCGCTTCGCGCACGTGCCCCAGATGAAGGATTCCACCTTCAAGAAATTTGTGCGCATGCCGCACTTTGAAGAGCACATGGAGTTGCACCGCCTGGATTGCCGGGCCAGTCACCGCGACCTGACTTCCTACAACTTTACCCGCACCCGGATCGCCGCGATTCCTCCGGACGCCATTCGTCCGGCTCCGCTGATCAGCGGCGACGACCTGATCGCCGCCGGGTACGCGCCGGGGCCGGGCTTCAAGAAAATTCTTTCCCTGGTGGAAGATGCCCAGCTCGAAGGACGGTTGCAGTCGAAGGATAGCGCAATGGACTATGTAAGGCGGGAGTTTCCTTCGCCAGCAAACAATTCCAGCCAGAACTGAACGGGGGATGCGGGGTGTCAAGCCCGATGCAGCGTTGGTTTATGGTCAAGCGGTTGATGGCAAAAGAAATATATTGTCTCGATCCATGTCCCATTGTCCCACTGCGAATTGTTATCCTAAAAATGTGGATGTAGATTTTTCCGCAGACGGCGAGAGGTTCGAGAAATGGTAAGATAATTTTCGTCCCCACCAGGAATTTGATCCACTGATGACCCGAGCCATGGAACAAGTCGGCGCAGACCTGGAAAAGATTGTTGCCGGCAGCTTGCGGCGTTCTCCTGAGGGAGAAGGCCCGTTGCTGGCGTGGGCTCTGGCCTGCGGGAGAACGGTCGCCGGTCGGACCAAGGCTGTCGACTTCGCTCAGGGCATTCTTCGAGTGGAGGTTCCTGACGCGGGTTGGCGAGCCGAGCTGCAGGCGCTCGCTCCGCAATACCTGGCGGTTATCAATCGCTACGTTGCTGAAAGCGTGAGGCGGATCGAGTTTGTGACGATGGACAAAGCGGCGGGCGAGGGCGCCCGCCCTACGCAAACATGAAAGTTACCGAAAAGGACGTTGCTTACGTGGCTGACCTCGGCAACCTGGAGTTGACCGCCGAGGAGCGCACGCGCATGGTGCGCGACTTGAATTCGATTCTTGGCCACATTGACAGCCTGAACGAACTGGACACGGCGAACGTGCCGCCGATGGCGCAGGTTTCCGATCGTTACGGCGTCGATCAGTCGAAGCAGGGAAGTGAGCGTTTCGCCTACGCCAGCCGCGAAGACATCCTCAACGGATTGCGCAAGTCGCTGCCGCATGACGTGGCGCTCGAAAATGCTCCGGATTCGGACGGAACGTTCTTCAAAGTGCCGAAAGTGATTGAAAGATAGCTGAAGAACCGCCGTTGGCCCTTGGTCTTTGGCCAACGACCAACGGCCAACGACTCGAATTGGCGCGCTCATGAATCTCAACCTTCTCACCATCGAGGCAGCCCGCTCCGCGGTCCAGGAGCGCACGATCAGCGCTGCCATGCTGGCGGAATCGTTTTACGCCAAGATCCAGAGCGACGATCCCAAGATCGGTGCGTTCCTGACTCTTTGCAAAGATCGGGCTCTTGCCAAGGCGTTAGAGATGGACGCGCTGGCCGCGAAAGGCGAAAAGCTTCCACCCTTGGGCGGTGTGCCGGTCGCAATCAAAGATGTGATGGTCACCAAAGGCGTTCGCACCACCGCTGGGTCGAAAATCCTGGGCAATTATGTTCCGCCGTACGACTGCACCGCGGTTGCCCGGCTGGAAGCGGCCGGGGCCGTGGTGCTGGGCAAAGCAGAACTGCGACGAGTTTGCCATGGGATCGTCCAACGAAAACTCGGCCTGGAAGCCGGTGCACAATCCGCGGGATCTTACGCGGGTTCCGGGCGGTTCATCCGGAGGATCGGCGGCGGCGGTGGCCGCGGATATGGCCGTGGCGGCGCTGGGCTCGGACACCGGTGGCTCGATTCGCCAGCCCGCTTCATTCTGCGGCGTGGTGGGGATGATGCCGACCTACGGAAGAGTCTCGCGCTATGGACTGATTGCGTTCGCCTCGTCACTCGATCACATCGGCCCGCTCACGAAAACCGTGAAAGACGCAGCCATCGTGCTGCGGACGATTGCCGGCCGCGATCCCATGGATTCGACTTCGGCCGACGTCCCGGTTCCGGATTATGTTGCGGAGCTGGAAAAACCGGTGCGCGGGCTGAAGATCGGCGTGGCCAAAGAGTATCTGGGCGAGGGACTCGACAAGGAAGTTCGCAGCGCCATCGAAGCGGCGATCCAGAAGTTGGCCCAGCAGGGCTGCGAGATTGTTGAGGTGTCGCTGCCGCACACACGGTACGCGATTCCGACCTACTACATTGTGGCCACAGCGGAAGCTTCCTCGAATCTGGCCCGCTTTGATGGCGTGCGCTACGGTTATCGCGCCAAGGACGCACGCAATCTTTCGGAAATGTACCGGCGCAGCCGCGATGAAGGTTTTGGGGCAGAGGTAAAACGCCGCATCATGCTTGGCACGTACGCCCTGAGCGCAGGCTACTACGACGCTTATTATCTGAAGGCGCAAAAAGTGCGTACCTTACTGACGCGGGATTTCGAAGAGGCGTTCAAGACGGTGGATGCCATCGTGGCTCCCGTGAGTCCGACGGCGGCGTTCAAGTTGGGCGAAAAAGTGGATGACCCGCTGGCCATGTATCTGGCCGACATTTACACGGTGACTGCGGACCTGGCGGGCATCCCGGGAATCTCCGTGCCGTGCGGCGAGACGAAAGAAAAACTGCCCATCGGGCTGCAGATCCTGGGGCGCCATTTTGATGAGAGCACAATCCTGCGCGTGGCGCAGGCCAGCGAAAAGGCGGCGTAGGTTTTTCGCTTCGCCACCACTCTGAAATAACTTAGAGGATTCCAGAAAAGAATCGCCATCGGCTTCGGCTGATGGCGATTTTGTTTTCGCCGGAATTCCATCGATCGGGACCAGACCAACAATCTTTACAGGAGAGAAGCACTCATGAAGGGGAATTCGATGAGCAGAATCTTGCTGACAGTGGTCTTAAGCGTTTCTTTGATCGCCGCGGGGTGCAGCGCGCAGTGGGTCAGCGTGGCGCTGGCCGACTTGCCGGTGCTCACCCAGATGGCGTTGAACCTGGCGGCGCTGGTGGCAACGCTGCAATCAGGAAAGCAGCTGACTCCCGCAGAGGCCCTGGCAATCCAGAACATTTCGGCGGAGGCGAGCAAAGATTTGACGCTCCTGCAGGCCCTCTACAACTCTTACAAGGCGAACCCCAGCGCGGACACTCTGCAGAAGATCGAAAACATGATTCAGGACACGAACCAGGAATTGCCGGCACTGCTGCAGGCTGCGCACATCAGCGATCCTGCGCTCTCCGCGCGAATCACCGCGGCGGTCAATCTGATCCTTACCACGGTAAGCAGCTTCGCTTCACTGATTCCACAGGTTGCGGCGGTTGCGCCGAAGACGGCTCGACGGAACACCGTAATCCCCCAGCCCAAGGATTTGAAGCGGCAGTGGAACCAGCAGGTATGCGCTCCCAGCGGCAACGCCGCGCTCGATGCCGCACTCAGCCTGAGAGTGCTGCGGTAATCCAGAAAAAGGGATCGAGAAACCAGTGCTCTGCAGCAGCAGAAGGCGAGGCCTTTCTTATGACTCTACCGGTGATTGTTATCACGAATGCATCCACCTGCCTGACCGACAAGCAGGTTTCAGCCGTAATTCCGGCATTGCAGCGGCAGGTTTCCCTCGATTTCAAAGCTTATTGGGACCTGGATTGCCAGTTGAGCTTCTTGACCAGGCATGAGCCGCTGCCAGAAGGATGGTGGCAGATTTCGGTGATGGACAATCCTGACCAGGCGGGTGCGCTCGGTTATCACGAAATGACCAGCCGCGGGACTCCGCTGGGGAAAGTGTTTGCCGGCCTTGACCTCCAAACTGGAGGATCGTGGACGGTTACGCTAAGCCATGAATTGCTGGAGATGCTGGTTGATCCGTGGATTAATTGGTGTGCGCAGGGTTCGGACGGCAAGATCTATGCCCTGGAGGTTTGTGACGCAGTCGAAGCGGACGGACTGGGATACGAAAGCGAGGGAGTGCTGGTGTCGGACTTCATCACTCCCTCCTGGTTTGAGCCGACGGAGGCCGATCGCATGGATTTCAAGAAGCGAATCGCGAAACCGTTCGAGTTGGCCTCAGGAGGATACATCTCGGTGCTGGACGCCGCCGGAGGGTGGAAGCAGATCGCGGCACAGGACGAGCCCGGAGCGCCGATTCCGCCAGGCAGCCGAAGGCAGCGGCGCAATCTGCAAAAGTCGAAGTGGAGGAAGAGTGTGCTGCAAGTCTAAAAAATCGGAGAGGAATACGAACAGATGTGGCCTAGCGCCGGCGGAAAATCCACACACAAGAAAACTTACTCCCAACTGTACCGTTTCCAGCAAATTGTAGGTCCTGGAAAAAATCTCCCCGCCTAATTTCTCTAGGCCAACTCGATAAAACTCTTCGAGGTTCATTCCTGGTGCTAGCACAGTAGCTTCGATTTTCTTCTTACGCTCCGCATCGAATGCTTTCTTGAATGAAGCTATTACGTCGCCTGCCTCCTCGGGAGCACTGGCCGGGGCGAGTTCTGCTTGTACTCTTCCCACAATCGACGTCACCGCTGAGATATCACTAGCCGAAAACATGCAGATCCACCTGCCGCCCAAGGCCGAATATTTAATTGCCAACGAATCGGCCGAAATATCAGAGGCGGACAGCATCTGATCTACCGCACACACGAATGCCTCCTCTCGATTACAATATGCCGCTATGCACACAGTCATACCAATACCCCACTCAAGTAAATGATTATGCTACTTTCTACGCCAGCGGATCCCGTCCTTGGTTATTTCGACTAGGAATCCGGCCGAGGTCAGCTCGGCGCGGATGGCGTCGGAGGCCTGGAAATTACGCGACCGGCGAGCGGTCTCCATCTCGGCGATTTTCGCTTCGACTTCGGCTTCAGACAGACTTTGCGCTCCCGCGGCGTCGAGTAATTCCTGGCTGATATCTTTCTCGCGTCCCTCCGCTTTCGCCCAATCCAGAATAGCTTTCATCTTCGGGCCATCGTCGTCGCGCAAGACCGCGAAGATCTCATCAAATTTGCCGAGTGCAGCCAGCAGCGGAGCCACGTCGTCTTTCTTGATTTGTCCGTCGTCGATTGCGACGTTGGCCTTGCGCACCATGTCAAAGATGGCTGCCTGCGCCTGCGCCGTGTTCAGGTCGTCGTCCAGGGCTGCAGTCATGCGCTCGATGGCTTCACCCGCCAGCGTGGAACCGGAGGCACCGGCAGGAAATTGACCCGACTTCAGACGCAGCTGGAAGTTTCGCAACTTGTCGACATTGCTGGCCATCTGCTTCAAACCGTCGAAGGTAAAGTTGAGCTGGTGCCGATAGGGGACGGACGCCAACAAAAGACGGATGGAAGAGGGCTTGTATCCTTTGAGCGCCAGATCCCGCAAAGTGAAGAAATTGCCTGCGCTTTTCGACATTTTCTCGCCTTCGACCAGCAGAAAACGAGCGTGAAACCAGAAGTGCACGAAGGGTTTTCCGGTCAGAGCTTCGGATTGCGCGATTTCATTTTCATGATGGGGGAAAATAAGGTCCTCCCCGCCGGCATGCAGGTCGAAAGTTTCTCCGAGTTCCTTCATCGACATGGCGGAGCACTCGATATGCCAGCCGGGACGTCCCGGACCGATCGCACTTTCCCAGAAGGCTTCGCCGGGCTTGGGGGCCTTCCACAGGGCGAAGTCGCGAGCATTGTCTTTTTCGTACTCGTCCACATCCACACGCGCTCCGTCTTCCATGCCTGCGAAATCTTTTTTGGAAAGTTTGCCGTAGCCGGGAAACCTGGCGATACGAAAGTAGTAAGAGCCGTCCTCGGTGCGATAGGCGAAGCCTTTTTTCTCGAGCTCCGCAATGAAGCTCGCCATCTCCTGAATATTCTGGGTGGCGCGAACCAGAAGCGGCGGCTCGATATTCAAGGTGGAACTGTCTTCCAGAAACGCCTTCTCATACTTCGCGGTGTAATCCTGAACACTCAAGCCTTCCTGGGCAGAGTTACGGATGATTTTGTCGTCCACGTCGGTGATGTTCATGACGTAGCGCACCCCGAAACCGCTCTGCCGAAAAAAACGTTGCAGAATGTCGACCGCGACAAAGGTCCGGAAGTTGCCGATGTGACCGTAGTCGTACACGGTGGGTCCACAGGCATACATCCGAACTTCATTGTTCTGTAGCGGATGAAATTCCTCTACCTTGCCGGAAAGCGTGTTGTACAGACGCAACGCCATAGGATGAAAGTTTTGCGGAGAGAAGACCGTCAATTCTAGGGGGACACGCGAAACACGGTCAAATCGAGCTCCTCGCCGATTTTGGAGCGTCGATGGGAACGTGACTGGTGGCGCGCAGCCGCTGACCCACCAGAATCACGTAGTGCAAGGCTGAAACCACAGTGAAAGCGACGGTAGCGTGGAGAAACGTGGCCTGCGTAATCCAGACCCAGCGGTCGTGCTTGACCTGAAACAGCATCACGAAGAAAATCGCAGCCACCTGGGCAAAGGTGTTGGCCTTGCCGAAGATGCTGGGGCGGAAGTCGCGCAGTCCGGCGATGGCATAGAGCACTGCGCTGGCAAAAAGAATCGAAATATCGCGGCTGAAAACCAGCACCGTGTACTTCCAGGCGATTTTATGCAAAATGGCGAGCACCATGAACATGGTGCTGAGCAGAAGTTTGTCGGCGATAGGATCGAGATACTGGCCCAGCATAGTCTGTTGCTTGAGCGTGCGCGCCAACAGCCCATCAAGGCCATCGCTGAAACCGGCGAGGACGAACAAGATCAGCGCCCACCGGTAGTGGCCGGCGACCAGGTCGATCACGATAAAAGGCACGAACATCATGCGCAGCAGAGTCAGCTGGTTGGGCGCGGTAAGAAGTTGGGAGAGCTTCATTTCAGATATCCGACCGGCCGGAGACTTGCTGAAGGTGACGAGTGAGAACTGAGGCGGGGTCGAGCCCGGTCTTCGCCGTGAAGCGTTCAGAAAGAGATGGAATATTCCCGATCGGTGAATCGAGTTCAACGCGCTCAATGCGATGCATCGGAAAGAAGACTACACCGAATGAGGGAGGATCGCCGTCTTTTATCATGGATGCCAGATCTTCGAAGGAGCCCAATTCGATGCCAGACAGGCTGATTCCTTGAGGGTTGAGGGCGAGAACCGCGCCCCAGAATTTTTCCCGAGGGTTACCCAACGTCAACAGCACCATGGCGCCAGGTTGAAACGGATTTCCACCGCCGAAGATCGTAGCGTCGTTTGACGATGCAGGCTGCACAGCCGATTGTCGCCGCCCGCAGGTCCATTTTGCAACTGCACGGCAATTCAAGGACACGGCGAGGCGCAATTCCGTGACTTTGGGTAATATCATAAGTGACGGCTTTCGCCCGCAGGAGGATTCATTGATCCGTAAACGGATTATCCGTTCTACCGGCTTCATGCTGGTTTCGTGGTTTGTCGTGTCGGCGCTCTCGGCGTCGGCGTTTGCGCAACTGGAAGCCTGGAAGATCGATCCGGCCCACACCGCTGCGCAATTCGCGGTTCGACATATGGGGATTTCCACCGTTCGGGGCGAGTTCAGGAAGGTCAGCGGCAGCGCCAGCTACGACCCCAGCGATCCCAGCAAGACTTCGCTCGAAACCACGATCGACGCGACCTCGGTCGACACTCGCGTGGACATGAGGGACAACGATCTGCGCAGCGCAAACTTCCTTGATGTCCAGAAGTTTCCCACCATTACTTTCAAATCGAAAAAAGCGGAAGCGGCGGGTCTGGGAAAGATGAAGATCACCGGCGACCTGACAATTCACGGCGTGACCAAAGAGGTTGTTCTGGATGTCGATGGCCCAACCGCTCCCATGAAGGATCCGAGGGGAAACTTTCACGTAGGCGCTTCCGCGAGCACAACCGTCAATCGTAAAGATTTCGGCGTGAGCGGCGCCCCCGGCATGGTGGGTGATGAAATTACCATTACGATCGATGCGGAATTGGTGAAAGGCGCGCAGTAGGCTCGGCGGCGTGCCCCTGCAGGGCCGCCGAGTCCGTCAGAAAACGTAAGATATCCCGGCCAGGGGTACCACGTTGGCGCGCAGGCCGCTATCGTTCAATTTCAAGAGCACATTCCCCGTCGCCAGCAGGTGCTTGTATAGACGCACTTTCCCTCCGATGGATGCGTCGACAATGCTGATATTGGCGTTCGATTTCAGCAGCGACGTAGGAATCGGGCTACCGACGGTCACTGCGCCGCAATTGGAATCGTTACAAGCCCCGAAATCGGCCAGCGTTCCGGACTCCAATTGCGAAGCTCCGAACACGCGCTGTCCGTAAAGGTCGAAGGCGGCAGTGATTCTCTTCGTGACCGCAACATCCGCCCCGGCCACGTACAAAAAGCGTGATGGCAAAGCGCTCTTGGTGTTGGTTGGGGTGGCGATGAAATCGCCATAGAGGAGCGAATTTCCGTTCAGCTCATATCCCACGGATGCGTGGGGCGAGACCCGGCCGCGGTAGGAAAAGACCACGAAAGGTTTGAGACCGAGAGCGCCTGAACCGAGGAAATTCTCTTCATCGCCAGTCGGCAGACGCGCGTCGAGACCGCCCGCAATTCCCAGCCGCTCCCCTTCGTAGAATTCATACTTGGCCCGGAGGACCACGTCGCCGATCCCGGTGACGCTTCTGGAGTCGGAAAAGACGGCGTCGAAACAGGGCGCCGCCGGGCAATTGGGTACCGTGATATTCGGTGGAGGCGGGGCTTGTGCGATCGAGGGTTGAAAGAAGTTGAACCGGTTAAAAATATAGGGCGGTTGCGGGGCGAAGGATTCGGGCACGATGGTGGCGTGCGAAACCACGCTCATTCTGACATTCGAGAAGGGCAGAGCTGTCGAGATCTCGAAATGGCGAGTGATGCCGTAGGTCAGATAGAAAATATACTGGTTCACCTTCAGGCTGGTGTCGTAGGTCGTTTTGATATAGTCGCGGACAAAACAGGGACTGCCGTTGTAAGAGCCGTCCGCCGGGAAACCCGTGGTATTGCAGGCGGGAGTATCGAAGACGGGCGGAATGATCGCGGCAGAAATGGGAAGGGCGTGAAGCGCCAGCGGAATATTGTCCAGTTTATGACCGTCGATGGAATCGAAATTGAAGTACTGGTAGCTGAATCCCACAAACAGCTTGTGTGGGCCAATGGTAGACGCCCGCTCGCCGAAGATTGGGCCGAGGCTGCTGTCGGTCGAAGGCACAAATGTTTTTAGCGCCGCGTCATAGGTGACACTGATGCCGGAGGACGGAGACGCGATCGGCAATTGCGAGAGCCGGGTTCCAACGGCCTGGGTGATCGGCTTGATATTAGGAAATGGCCGATCATTCAGTATCCCGAAAAGCGCATAGTTGAAGCCAGATGATCCCAGAGCCTGCGGCAGCATGCAAATCAGCTTGTGACTGGCGGTACCGTTAAGAGGACAGACGCCCTGGGCACCGGCAAAAACTGACGTCGCCATCAATAGCGTGAGTGTCCATAGACACGTGGATCTGGACATTTTAGAGCTCGCCCCCCAGCGTGCCCGGCATTTTGCCCCGGCGAGGCAAACCCAGTCAATGGCAAATAAGGGCTACAAAATATTTCACTGGCGACAGTTGCGACACCCGGCTGCGACCGCGAAGCATGGTCCGGAATGTTCTGATGGCAGCGCGTTTAGGTATAATCCAGTCAATCAGTAGGCGCGTAGCTCAGTTGGTTAGAGCGCTACCTTGACACGGTAGAGGTCGCTGGTTCGAGTCCAGTCGTGCCTACCATTCTTTTCATTTCTGGCGGTTCCGTCAGAATGTTCGGCTGCCGGCCCGTTTGTGTGGCGACTTGTGTCTTTACTTCATGCCGATACGCCGAATCGCCTTAGGTTTTGTGCAGGCGAATCTTTTTCGTGGTGTTTGTCGTACACCTGCCTGGTGACCCTGCTAACTGCTGGTTACTCCTGCTCGCGAGCATCCACTTCTTAAGCGCAAGTGCCGGCGCCAAGTGTCTGAGTCCGCCTGTTCTCGCATCATCTCTCGCATCATCGCGAGGTTGGCGAACGCATCGGACGCTTCTTGGACTCACATAAAGGATATTTGCACCTGGCCGATGAACCTGCTGTGCCCGAACCCCTTCAATCGGTACAAATCTCAGATTCCAGCCAGAACGACGGAGGATGGGTGCGGAGACAGCCGAGATCTTTCCTCTCTGAGCCGGTCATATCTGAGCTGGGCATGGTGGTCGCGATCCTCTTGATCATCATTGCGACCGCAATTCCTAATTTGCTACTGGCCGGGATCGCGGACGTTGAATCCCTTGCGGTGAGCCCGCCGGCGTGGTCGACATTTCTGAGGTAATTCTAATCTCAAGCTGAGTCCCTTCTAACAAGTTCAACCCCGGAAGTCGTCTACGCTGAGGTATGAAGATTTCAGAAATGTATGGGCTAAGGGGAAACAAGAACATGGGGAAACAAAAGGGTTTTTCACTGATCGAGTTGCTGATCGTGGTGGCGATCATTCTGATCATCGCTGCGATTGCTATTCCAAACCTGCTGCGGGCGCGAATTGCGGCGAACGAGTCGTCCGCTGCCAGCTCTATTCGCACCATCAGCACGTCGGAAGTTACTTACCAGCTAACCTATCCCACCGTAGGCTACGCGACGGCGCTCGCCAACCTGGGACCGGCAACTGCGGCGGGTTGCGCCGCTGGAGCTGCTCCGACCTCGACCAACGCCTGCTTGCTCGACTTCGTCTTGTCGAACGCCACTACGGCAGCTCTCTCCAAGAGCGGCTATTTTTTTGCGGCGACCGGGATTGCATCTGGTGGCCTTAACCTGGGATACACAGCCAGTACCATTCCCGGTTCGCAGAACCAAAGCGGCGTTCGCGGCTTCTGCTCCAACGAAGACGGCGTTGTCCGCTATATCACGGTAGCTGCCGCTCAGGTAGCGACCACGGCGGCGTGCGCAGCTTACACCTCGCTGCAGTAGGTTAGTCTGGCCGGGTACCGCGGGCGCGCGAATTCTAAGCGCCGGTGCCAGTTTGCTGTACGGCCGAGTTAGCAAGACTCCAAGTGGCCGAAGTGGCGGAGGTTGATGGGGGAGTTCTGCGGTGGCGCTTTCATCGCCAGCGGAATTCCCGCCCCCCGCTCTCCGCAAGTGAACAAATCAGAAGCTGTCTGCTCCGAAACCGCACCACCAAAAAGCCTACGCGGAACCAACCCGTATCCGAAACGAAAAAATGGCTGGAGAAAGTGTTCTCCGGTCCTCGCACAGGTGTCAACGACAGATCCTGACAGCTGAATCGCTGGATTCAGTGGTGGAATTCGTATGTTTGTGACTACGGGTTTCTCTGATCCTGCGGGGATGTCGACGGGTAACACGAAGGTCAAAAGTGTGCTACTCTGGCGCCTTGGAAAGCCCTGGCCCTCGATGTTGGGCCGCCTCTGATGCCGGTCCGCAGCAATGCACATCCCTGATGGATATCTCAGTCCTTCGACCTGTGCGGTGCTTTACGGCACCGCCATACCGTTCTGGTATGTGGCTTTCGCGCGGGTAAAACGTCTTTTGAACACGCGCCTGGTACCGCTGTTGGCGGTGGTCAGCGCATTCTGCTTTGTCATCATGATGTTTAATGTCCCGCTGCCCGGCGGGACCACGGGCCACGCGGTAGGTGTGGGCGCGGCGACGGTGGTGCTGGGGCCGTGGGCATCCATGCTCGCGGTATCGATTGCGTTGCTCGTCCAGTCATTATTTTTTGGTGACGGCGGTATTACGACGCTGGGCGCAAACTGTTTCAATATGGCGATAGTAGGCTCTCTGGTGGCGCATTTCGCGTACCGGGCTGTGGCGGGCAAGACGGCGATCAGCTCCCGGCGGCGGGTTTTGGCGGCAGGGTTGGCCGGGTATGCCGCCATCAATGTTGCCGCGCTGTTTGCGGCCTGCGAACTGGGCGTTCAACCTCTGTTCTTCAAGGATGCGAGCGGGGCTCCTTTGTACGCTCCCTATGCTCTTCGCGTCGCGATTCCTGCGATGATGCTCGGGCACCTGACTTTCGCCGGATTGGCTGAGCTGTTTGTTTCGGGCGGGGTGGTGGCCTATCTGCAGCGTACGAATCCGGCGCTGCTGGGGAAGAAGACCTCGGCGGACGCCAACGATGGAGTTCGGCCGCCTGCGTTGCCGACGGGCTGGGGAATCACTCGTCCACTTTGGATTCGCCTGGCTCTGCTCATGCTTCTGACGCCGCTCGGAATTCTGGCAGCAGGAACGGCGTGGGGAGAATGGGGGGCCCGGGATTTTTCCGATCCGCAGATGCGGCAACAGATCACTTCAGCTTCCGGCAACATCGCGCCTCCAGCTCAGCAACCGCAGGGCCTGGCCCGGCTTTCGTCTCTATGGAGCGCGCCATTTCCGCAGTACGCGCCTCCGTTTGTGCACCGTCCTGCTTTCGGTTACGTGATGTCGGCCCTGTTCGGCAGCGGCCTGATTCTTGGACTCTTCCTGCTGATAGCCTGGATGGGTGGCGGTTTGCGCGCGGGGGACGCGCCCAGGCCTTTCCCATGACGATGACCCGGGGCAGAAAAAATTCCGGAGAAGTGCTGGAGCGCAGCCTGGCGTCGTTCGCAGCGGCACTCGAGCACGCTTTTTATGCGGAGAAGCTGGCGAGACAGAATGGCTTGCTGCAAAAGATCGACCCGCGAGTCAAGATGGTTGCGATCTTGCCGCTGATCGTGATCGCGGCGCTGGCGCGCTCGTTGTGGGTGATCAGTGGCCTCTTGGCGGTGGCGGTTACGGTAGCCCTGCTGTCAAAGGTCCCATTGAGCACGCTGGCGAAAAGAGTCTGGTTGGGAGTGCTCGCATTTACTGGACTGATCTCGGTTCCAGCTTTGTTCGTGACCCCGGGACGGGCGATCTACAATGCACCTCTGGCCGGCTGGACGGTTACAGCGCAGGGAGTGCGCGCCGCGACGTACCTGATTCTGCGGGCGGAGACGGCGGCGACGTTTTCGGTCTTGCTGGTGTTGTGTACCCCGTGGGGCAATTTGCTGAAGGCACTTCGCGTTGCTTCGGCTGCCGATTGTGCTGGTGGTGATTCTGGGCATGACGTATCGCTACATTTTTCTGTTGTTGCGGAGCGCGCAAGAAATGTTCAAGTCCCGCCAGAGCAGGCGGGTTGGCCGTCTCGACGGCCCGCAACACCGGCGCGCAGCGGTTGCCGCCGCCGGAGTGCTGATGTCGAAAACGCTGCAGCTCAGCGACGACGTTTACCTGGCAATGCGTTCGCGAGGTTTTCAAGGCGAGGTTTACCTGCTGAACGAATTCCGGACCGACTGGTTCGACTGGGCCATCCTGGCGCTCTTCATCACAGTCGCAGCTGTGGCCTTCTGGTTCGGACGATGAGCGCGGTCTTTATCTCAGCGAATGTGCGAAGAGATCGCGACGAGGAAGAGTTGTGACCCTCCCCATCTTCGAGGCGCGCGATGTGACCTACAGCTATCGCGAAGTGACAGCGCTCGACGGATTGAATCTCAGCATCATGCCGGGCGAGAGAGTTGCTCTGCTGGGAGCGAACGGTTCCGGAAAATCGACTTTGCTGAGCATGCTCGACGGTCTTTGTTTTCCAGAGAAGGGAAGCATCGCCTTCCAGGGCGAGCCCTTGACCGAGAGCCGCCTGGGGGGAGAAATCGAGTTCGAGTTCCGGCGCCGGGTGGCGCTGCTATTCCAGAACCCTGACGTACAGCTGTTCAACCCGACCGTTTTCGACGAAGTCGCGTTTGGACCTCTGCAGATGCACTGGCCCAATGAGAAAATTCAACGGGAGGTCCACCAGATACTGGAGCGGATGGAAATCGCGCACTTGAAGGACCGGTCCCCTCATCATCTTTCGACGGGAGAAAAAAAGCGGGTTGCATTGGCTTCGGTGCTGATCCTCGATCCCGAAGTTTTGCTGCTGGATGAACCCACGGCGGCGCTGGATCCCAAGAGCGAAAGCCAGATGATTGATTTTCTGGTGAGTTGCAGCGGCGGCCCGAAGACGGTAGTCACGGCCACGCACGATCTCGATCTGGTCGAGGATATCGCGGACATCTGCCATGTGTTCCAGCGCGGGCGCGTCGTGGCATCGGGCCCGCCAGGGGAGATCTTGAGCGACCACGCGCTGCTGCTCTCCACCAACCTGATTCATGCGCATCGTCACGCGCATGCCCCGGGTGAAGTGCACTCCCATCCCCACCGGCACGGACATCGCCACTAAAACAAGAGTGTCATCTCGAGCGGAGCTGTGTGGTAGCGCTAGGGGTCCTTCGACTTCGCGGTCCGATTCGCAAGCGAATCGGTCGGCTCCGCTCAGGATGACAGGGTGCTCAGTCGGCGCCGCTGGGGCGCGGGGAGAGCGGGGCCAGTTGGTTCCCGTCGACGTGGCGCTTCCTTCCGAGCATCAGGCGGAAGCGATCAAGATAGAGGTAGACGACGGGCGTGGTGAATAGCGTAAGGGCCTGGCTCATGATCAGTCCGCCGACGATGGTGATGCCGAGCGGCCGCCTCAATTCCGATCCGGTACCTGTGCCCAGGGCCAAAGGCAATCCACCCAGGAGTGCCGCCATGGTGGTCATCATGATGGGACGGAAGCGGCGAATGCACGCTTCATAGATCGATTCTGCCGGACTCTTGCCCGTGCGTTCGGTTTCGAGCGCGAAGTCGATCATCATAATTGCGTTCTTCTTCACGATGCCGATCAGCAGCAGGATACCGATCAGTCCCATCACGTTGAGCTCGCTCTTGGTCAGCAGCAGCGCCAGGATCGCGCCCACGCCGGCGGAAGGCAGAGTGGAAAGAATGGTGACGGGATGAATATAGCTTTCGTAGAGCATGCCCAGGACGAGATACACCGTAACCAGCGCCGCCAGAATCAGGAAAGGCTCGCTGGCCAGAGACGACTGGAAGGCCGCCGCCGTGCCCTGAAAACTGGCATCGATGGTGGCGGGAAAATTGATGGCACGCTGGGCATTGTTGATGGCTTCTGTCGCCTGACCTAAGGAAACGTTGGGCGCGAGATTGAACGACAGCGTCACCGCGGGGTATTGGCCCTGGTGGCTGACTGCCAGCGGCGTGTTGGAAGGACCGAAGTGGGCAAACGCGGACAGCGGCACCGGCGTGCCGTTGTTGGCGCGAACGTAGATATTCTGCAGCGCGTCGGTGCTGTTGGAAAATTCCGGAGCGACCTCCATGACCACGTGATATTGATTTAACGGCTTGTACATGATCGAGACCTGGCGCTGGCCGAAGGCGTCATACAACGCATTGTCAATCGTGGCTGCGTCGACTCCCAGCCGCGACGCCGTGTCGCGGTCGATGATCACGGTGGCCTCCAAACCTTTGTCCTGCTGGTCGGTGTTGACATCGCGGAGTTCGGGCAGCGAACGCAGCTTTTCCAGGAGAAGAGGGGACCAATGGTTCAGGTCACTCAAATTCTCGCCCTGCAGGGTGTATTGAAACTGTGCCTGGCTCTGGCGTCCGCCGATGGTGAGATCCTGGGCGGACTGCATGAAGAGTGTCGCGCCCGGCACCACGGATAGTTTACGCCGCAACCTGCCGATTACCTGGTCGGCACTGATCTTGCGCTCGGACAGCGGCTTCAGGGTGATAAACATGCGGCCCTGGTTGGCCGAAGTGTTTCCTCCGGCAAAGCCCACGATGGTCTCCACCGCCGGATCTTTCATGACGATGTTCACGAAATCCGTCATTTTTTCCTTCATCGAGGCGAATGAAATATCTTGCGCCGCTTGCACCGAACCCATCAGGCGACCGGTGTCCTGCTGCGGGAAAAAGCCCTTGGGGACGATGATGTAGAGATAAACGCTCAGGGCGGCGGTCGCGATCGTGATCAACAGGGTCAGGGGCTGGTGGCGAAGAACAACTTTCAGGCCCCGGCTATAAAGATTCAGCATGCCATCGAAAATCTTCTCGCTGAAGCGGTAGATGCGTCCGTGCTTTTCCTGATCCGCGGAGCGCAGGAATTTTGCGCACATCATGGGAGTGACGGTGAGGGAGACCAGCAACGATACCCCGATGGCCACGCTCAGCGTTACCGCAAACTCCCGGAACAGACGGCCAACGATGCCTCCCATCATCAGAATCGGAATAAATACGGCCACCAGTGAGGTGCTCATAGAGAGGACGGTGAAACCGATCTCGCGGGCGCCCAGGAAAGCGGCCGCTACCGGGCGCACGCCTTCCTCGATATGGCGGGTGATGTTCTCAAGTACCACGATGGCATCGTCGACAACGAAGCCCGTCGAAATGGCCAGAGCCATCAGGGAAAGATTGTCCAGGCTGTAATTCAGCAGGTACATCACGCCGAACGTGCCGATCAGCGACAATGGAACCGCAACGCTGGGAATGAGCGTGGCCCGGAAGGTGCGAAGGAATGCAAAAACCACCAGAATGACAAGGACGACGGATATCAGCAGGGTGAATTCGATGTCCTGGACCGAAGCGCGGACGGTAGTGGTCCGGTCGAGAACGACACTGACGTCAATGGCCGGCGAGATGGAAGACTTGAGCAGCGGCAAGGCCGCTCGTACCCGGTCCACGGTCGCAATGATGTTCGCGCCGGGCTGCCGGAAGACGATGATCAGGACTGCGGGTTTGCCCTGAGACAGCCCGATATTGCGGATGTCCACCACCGAGTCGGACACCGTCCCAACATCGCCCAGACGCACCGGTGCGCCATTGTTGTAGGAAACAATCAAGCGGCGATACTGGTCAGCGGTAAAGATCTGATCGTTGTCATCCAGAGTCCAGGAGTTAACCGGGCCATCGATCGCGCCTTTAGGGGCGTTGGCATTGGCGTTGCCGAGGGCGGTGCGGACGGTGTCCAGGCCCACGCCGAGTTTATTCAAGAGCGTGGGATTCAGTTCAGCACGCACCGCGGGTTGGGCGCCGCCACCCACGAACACCTGTCCGACCCCATCGATCTGAGCCAGTTTCTGCGAAAGAATGGAGTCGGCGGCATCGTACATCTGCGGCAAAGTAATGATGTCGGATGTCAGACCCAGAATCAGGATGGGCGCGTCTGCCGGATTCACCTTCCGATAAGTGGGATTTCCGGGCAAGTTGGCCGGAAGCTGGCTGCGCGCGGCGTTGATGGCAGCCTGCACATCTCGTCCAGCGGCATCGATATTGCGACCGAGGTCGAATTGAAGCGTGATGCCAGTCGATCCCAGTTGACTGACCGATGTCATCTGGTTGATGCCGGCGATGCGGCCAAACTGCCGTTCCAGCGGCGTTGCCACCGCTGAAGCCATGGTCTCAGGACTCGCGCCCGGCAGTCCGGCGCCGACCGAGATCACCGGGAACTCCACCTGGGGTAGCGGCGCCACTGGCAGAAAATTGAAAGCCAGCGTTCCCGCCATGAGCAAGGCGGCCGCCAGCAACGAAGTGCCGATGGGACGCTTGATAAATGGCGCGGAAATATTCATTGTGTAGTCCGAAAACGCATAGTCCGAAGACGCTCAGTCCGCAGAAGCCCCGCCCGGCTCCTCGATAGGGTTCCCGATACTTAAATGAGAGAAGCGCTCCGCCAGGCGGTCAAACCAGAGGTACACAACCGGGCGTAGTGTAGAGGGTAAGCAACTGGCTCACCAGCAGGCCGCCGACGATAGTGATGCCCAGCGGATGGCGCAACTCCGATCCGGTGCCGCTTCCGAGCGCCAGCGGCAGCCCGCCCAGCAACGCCGCCATGGTAGTCATCATGATCGGACGGAAGCGCAACAGGCAGGCCTGGAAGATAGCTTCTTCCGGCGGCTTGTGTTCGACCCGTTCCGCTTCCAGAGCGAAGTCGATCATCATGATGGCGTTCTTCTTCACGATACCGATCAGCAGAATGATTCCGATCAGGGCCACAACGCCAAGATCGTTGTGAGTCAAAAGCAGCGCGAGGATGGCGCCCACGCCAGCCGAAGGCAGCGTGGAGAGAATGGTCAGAGGGTGAATATAGCTTTCATAGAGAACGCCAAGCACAATGTACACGGTGACGATTGCGGCCAGAATCAGGTAGGGCTCGGAAGAAAGTGAATTCTGAAATGCCGCCGCCGTGCCCTGAAAGCTGGTGTGAATACTGGGCGGAAGATGAATGTCCTGCTCCGCCTTCTGAATCGCCTGTGTCGCCTCTCCCAGCGAAACTCCCGTCGCCAGATTGAAGGAAAGCGTGACCACGGGGAACTGTCCCTGGTGATTCACGGCGAGCGCGGTGTTTGAGGTCTCGAAGTGACTGAACGAGGCCAAGGGAACCTGGCTTCCGCCATTGGCGTGCACGTAAATGCTCTTGAGTGAATCCGGATTCTGCGCAAACTGGGGATCCACTTCGAGGACCACGTGATACTGGTTCAATTGCGTAAATATGGTCGAGACCTGTCGCTGTCCGAAAGCATCGTAAAGGGCGTCGTCGATGGCCTGCGGCAGTATGCCCAGGCGCGAGGCGGTATCGCGGTCGATCACTAACTGAGCCTTAAGCCCGCCATTCTGCTGATCAGTGGCCACGTCGCGCATCGAGGGGAGTTTGCGCAGTTCGTCCACCAAGCGCGGCGCCCAGAGGGAGAGTTCCTGGGAGTCAGCATCTTCCATCGAGTACTGATACTGGGTGCGGCTGACCCGGTCCTCAACCGTGAGGTCCTGCACCGGCTGCATGTACAAGGTGATGTCGTTTACCTTGGCGAGCTCCGGTTGCAGCCTGCGGATAATTTCGGTGGCGGTTGATTTGCGCTGGTCACGCGGCTTCAGGTTGATCTGAATGCGCCCGCTGTTTGGAGTCGCGTTGGTGCCGTCGATTCCGATAAAAGATGAAAGGCTCTGCACGTCCGGATCTTTCAGAATGACCTGCGCCAGCGCCTGCTGGCTTTTCGCCAGGGCCGGAAAAGAAACGTTCTGCGGACCTTCCGAAATGCCAAGAATCACACCGGTATCCTGCACCGGGAAAAAACCCTTGGGTACTACAACGTACAGGAAAAGAGTCAGGACCAGCGTGCTCGCAGTGACCAGCAAGGTGATGGTCTGATGTTTTAGTACGAACTTGAGGGTGCGGCCGTAGAATTCGATGATCCGGTTGTAGAAGTCCTCAGTGGATTTGTAGAAACGACTCTGATGCCTGGGGTCGTGCCGCTTCAGGAGCTTGGCGCACATCATGGGCGTCAGGGTCAGCGACACCATGGCTGAGACCAGAATGGTGACCGCCAGGGTCACGGCGAATTCACGGAACAGCCGTCCGACGATGTCACCCATGAACAGCAAGGGAATCAGCACCGCGATCAGCGAAACCGTCAGCGACACGATGGTGAAACCAATTTGCCCCGCGCCCTTCAAGGCGGCATCAAGCGGCGATTCGCCCTCTTCCAGATAACGCTCGATGTTCTCGATCATCACGATGGCGTCATCAACCACGAATCCGGTGGAGATGGTGAGCGCCATCAGGGTCAAATTGTTCAGGCTATAGCCCAGCAGGTACATGACTCCGAACGTCCCGACCAGCGATAGGGGGACCGCCACGCTCGGAATCACGGTTGCCGAGAGGTTCCGCAAGAACAGGAAGATCACCATCACCACCAGCCCGACGGTGAGCATCAATTCGAATTGAACGTCTTTTACCGACGCCCGAATGGTCTCGGTGCGATCGGTGAGCACCTGAACTTTGACCGCGGCGGGCAGCGACGACTGCAGTTGCTTCAAGAGCAGCTTTACCCGGTCGGCCACGCTGATGATGTTGCTTCCGGGCTGGCGTTGAATGTTCACGATCACCGCCGGCGTGGTGTTCATCCAGGCGGCCTGCTTCACGTTTTCGGCGCTGTCTACGGCGGTGGCGATATCGGAGAGGCGCACCGGCGCGCCGTTTTTGTAGGCCACGACAATGCTGTTGTATTGCGAGCTGGTATTGAGTTGGTCATTGGCGCCAATGGTGAAAGACTGCCGCGGGCCATCCAGCACTCCCTTGGCCTGGTTGACGTTGGCGGCTGCGAGCGCGGTGCGGATGTCTTCCAGACTCAATCCGTACGAAGCCAGCGCCGTCGGGTTGGCCTGGATGCGGACCGCCGGCTTCTGCCCGCCGCTGATTGAAACCAGGCCGACGCCCGGCAGCTGGGAAATCTTCTGGGCCAGGGCGGTGTCGGCAAGGTCCTCAACTTTCGAGAGCGGTAATGTGTCCGAAGTCAGGGCCAGCGTGAGAATGGGAGAATCCGCCGGATTTACTTTGCTGTAGATGGGTGGATTTGGCAGGTCCCTGGGCAGATAAGTGGTGGCAGCGTTGATGGCGGCCTGAACCTGCTGTTCCTCGACGTCGATGTTCTCGTTGAGGTTGAATTGCAGCGTAATGATGGAGCTGCCTAGAGAACTGGTGGATGTCATCTGGCTCAGGCCAGGAACCTGGCCAAACTGGCGTTCGAGCGGGGCGGTCACCGAAGACGCCATGACATCGGGGTCGGCTCCGGGATAAAACGTCACCACCTGGATAGTGGGATAGTCAACTTCGGGCAGCGCGGAAACGGGCAGCTGGGTATAGGCGGCGATGCCTACCAGTAGAAGTCCGACCATCAACAAGGTTGTCGCGACCGGACGAAGAATGAAAAGTCGCGACGGGTTCATGGCGCTCCCGTAGGGGCGGTCTGCGCGGGCTGCGGCTGGGCAGAGGAAGACTGTCCGGCCGACGACTGGCCGTTCCGGTTGCCTCCGCCGGCGCTGGCGTGGGGATCGACCTTGCTTCCGGCTTGCAGCTTGTCCTGTCCATCGACGACTACGATGTCGCCCGGCGCGACTCCGCTGGCGATGGATGCGACGTTATTCTGAGTGAAAGAGACCGTGACCGGGTTGACCGCAACCGTCTTGTCTGGTTTGACCGTAAACACATAGTTTCCCTGAGGGCCGGTTTGAACCGCGACCGAGGGAATAACGGTGGAACCCTTGTGCGTTTCGAGCAGCAGGCGGACATTGACGAACTGGTTGGGCCACAGCGCGTCGTCCGGATTTTGAAACATCGCTTTCAAACGCCCCGTGCCAGTGGTCTGATCAATCTGATTGTCAATTGTCAGCAACGTGCCCGTGGCTAATTTGGTCAGATCGTCGCGGCTGTAGGCCTCAACCGAAAGAGTGCCTTTCTGCATGTGCTGGGACACAGTTTGCAGATTATCTTCCGGCAGCGTGAATATGACCGCAATCGGCTGCAGCTGGGTAATGACCAACAGCGGATTGGTGTCCGCGGCGTGCACCATGTTGCCCACATCCACCAGCCTGAGTCCGATGCGGCCGCTGATCGGAGAGGTGATGTGTGAGTAGACCAGATTCAACTTCGCGTTGTCGATCGCGGTCTGATCCGCGCGGACGGTGCCCTCCAACTGATCCGCGGATGCCTTCTGGGTGTCCACCTGCTGTTGCGACATCGCTCCCGACTCATCCAGTAGACTCTTGTAGCGCTCGTAATTCAGCTGTGCGTCTTTGAGCTGCGCCTGGTCGCGGAATAGATTCGCCTGCGCCTGATCGAGCGCAACCTGGAACGGCCGCGGGTCGATGACCGCCAGCAGCTCTCCCTGGTTCACGTGCTGGCCTTCTTTGAAATTGACCTGCGCCAGTTGGCCGTCCACCCGGCTTTTAACGCTGACTGTGTTGGAAGCGGTCACGGTGCCAAGGCCCTTCAAGTAGACAGGAACGTCGCGAAGTTGAGCAGTCGCGACCGCCACCGGCACCACGGTCTGGGTCGATGCCCGCGCCGTACTGGGTTTGGAGCCCGCGCTGCAGCCCGAAAGGCAGGCCGCTAGGGCAGTCAAGATGAAAGGCGCACAAAGCCGCAGGCGAGATGACTTGCTGGCTCGTGGTTCGCGGGGCCCTGCCGCGTCTGGCTTCGGCCAACCTTCCTCAGTCCGTTTGTCCACTCAATCGCTCCCCATCGGAACACCGCATCTTCATCTTCGCGGTGCATCAAACTGCTCCCATATTGACGTTAGAAATTATATCCCGGTTGCGACTTATCTTCCGCTTTTACAAGACTTTACATTTCTCAGAGAATCCCGTTTCAGCCCTAGAACGAGGAAGGGCGAAGCTTGGAAAATTCAGCCCCTGGAGAGAGAATCGGGCGTCTTGACCCCGGTTCAGAATCCATCTGAGGTAAATGACTGATTTTTCAGTGCCGGGCCACCGGGGGAGTACAACGCACCAAACGTACTCTATATCCCGAGCATTCTTCGTCAATACAGGGGAGACTGTAGGCAGGCAAAGCGTCCAGCTATCGCTTTGGCTCGATACTGGGATTGATCGACGGTACATTTTTGCAACTAAGAGGGGAGTCATGGGCTCCGGCGGCCCAAATCTCGCGCGGGCCTCGTAAACTATTTGTTTGTTGCACGCGGGTTGCAACTAGACGCTGTACACAACGCGGGTCAGGAGCGGGAATCCCAGACTAGTTGTGATGTAGGGAAGAGGTCGATCCAGGAGGGCAGCAGCCATCGACTCTGCCGTTGCGAGTTTCAGGCCGGTAAGAGAAGGCCCTTAATCTTTCGCTTGTTCCGTGGTTCGGCACTGCGCGCAGTAACCGCCGACTTCCAGGCGAGTGACCACGATGTGGAATCGGCAATCTCTCTGAATCTGTCCCTTTAGTCGATCGAAGAGGTCGCTCTCGAATTCCGTAATTTTTCCGCAGCGCAAACAGGCCATGTGGATGTGGTCCCGCTGGGGACGGCGTTCGTAGAAGTGCTTCTCGCCCTGCATATGCATCAGGTCGAGCTCGTCAATCAACCCATGACGCTTCAACAGTCCCAGCGTCCGATAGACCGTGACGCGATCGATCTGCGGATCGAGCCGCCGGGCGCGTCGCAGAAGTTGGCTGGCATCGAGGTGCTGTTTGGCCGTCTCCACCACGCTGAGGATGGTGCGGCGCTGGCGGGTCATGCGTAGCCCGCGCGACATAAGTTCAGCCTGTAAACGTCCAGGAATCTCGGTTTCGGGTAATGGCATGGGGCAATCCTTATTGCAACTCAGGTTCAACATTATAGCAGTCGCTGAGTATTCGCCACGAACTACGTAGGGACAGATGTCCTTATCTGTCCGGTCGAGAGAAGCTCGACAGGTTCTTGCCCGTGAACAAATTTAGCGGAGCTGCGCTCCGCCGGGCAGATGAGGACATCTGCCCCTACGTGGTCTGTGGCTATTGCCGAACCAGCAATGCCAGGCGCGGGAAGCGGAATTGTCCGGCGGCATCGTCGATCACATTGACCTGGCAGGTATAGAAGCCTGGCTTCAATTGAGTGAGGGGCACGTCGAGTTGAAAAACGGCAGCTTTGCGATCCGGGGCATTCAATTGTCCGCTTTCGACCAGCGGGGTTTCGTAAGCCTTGGTGTTGCCGCGAAAGAAAGCGACATTGGTCAACAGGCGAATGGGTGCGCCATTGCGATCATTGGTTGGCGGATTCGAATTGCTCGCGGCATGGGCCGGGTCATACACCTCGTAATAGAAATACAGGTGCTGCCCGGCGGAGAACACGTGCGTGACGCTGGGAATAACCTCGGACCCGTCGCGCACCAGCGGGTTTTCCGTCTTGCGCTTGCCGGCCGGCTGCAACTGGTTCGCCAGCACGATCGAACTCATTTTCACCGGGACCGATTTCAGGTCTGGAACTGTGATGTCGGTTTCGAATGATCCGAGGCGTCCGCTCTGGTTCTCTCGCACCACAAACTTCAGATGATAGGCACCGGGAGGCAGAACGAAGCCACTGTTATATTGCACGTTCTTGCGCTGGACGAGTTGCGACACGTTCAGCGCCAGCTTTACCGTATCGCGTATCTGTCCGACCGGCCGTTTTTCGGGATCGGTCACGATGCCCAGAACATCCAGCGTGGCGCGGTCCTGGTCCTTGGCCTGGGTGAATGGAATCTGCGATCCGGGCACTACCACCGACACCGGCACGTAGAACTTGCGGTCCGCGATACGGAAGTAGGCCGCCGACAGATATACCGGCAGATCGGTGGTCGGAAGATCCGAGGCGAGCTCTTCGTCCAACTGGCGTTCACGATCGTCGCGAGTGGAATGCTGAAAGTCGGCGGGAGCGTAGTAGCCGCGGCGGAAGTCGATTTTCACCCCGGGCCGGTTGACTCGCACCGTGATCCGCCGGAAGCGGCCGTCCCGCGCCGGATTTGTGCTGTGATATCCCAGCAGGTAGTAGAGCGAAGTGTCCTGCTGCACGCCGGTGAACACCCGGCCGAGATCGTTCGAATCAAGAAATGCGCGGCCGCCCGTGTCGCCGGCCAGAGTGACGAGCGTCTCCTGGGTGGTGGCGTTTGAGTCGAACGCGTTGGCTACGGACTTTCCGGAATACGGCGAAGTTCCGCGCAGGCTGGCGTTCTGGGCCTCGCCACCCGGCACCAATGCTTGCAGGCCGCGAATGTCGAGAGTGTAAATCGCCATGTTGGCGCGCACCGCGGCGTTGGTGGCGGAGCGCAGCTGCGACTGGTTTTCAATGCCGGTACGATCCATTCCGCTCGAGAAATAGATCAGAGACTTTTTCTCGTCGATGGAAACCAGCTTGTCTGCGATTGAGCGCAGGGCCTGCAGGCGGCGATCCGTGTTGAAGATGTTGTATTCGGTGTCGTCCACGCTGAAGGAGCCGCCGGTTTCGGCTGTGCCCTCGGTCGTGCCGGTGCTGCCTTCTTCGAAGCCCGAGCCCTCGCCCAAGCTGAAAGACTGCAGGGCCTTTTTCAATAATGCCCGGTCGGAAGTGAAATCCTGATTCACGCTAAGCGTGCTCCCCAGCGAGACCACCGAGACCAGGTCGGCGGGGACCATCTGCTTGTCCACATAGTTCTGCGCCGCTCCGGCGGCCTGGTCGATTTCGTCAGGTTGCATCGCGCTGAGATCGAAAAACAGGATGATGAGCCGCCGGTCTTTTAGAGGCCTGTTGGCGAGCGCGGATGCAACGTCGGTGCTCTTGGGTTGAGCCAGGCGAAGCAATGGGGCTTCCGTCGTAGCGGTGGAGAGCACTGCATCGGTATTTTCCAGATCGAAAGAAATCACCTGCTGCGCTTTGTTATCTTCGAGAATGGTAAAGTCCTCGCGCTTGAGGTCGCGCACCGGGTTACCGTTCCGGTCGCGCACGGTGACGTTCACCAGCACCAGTTCGGTCTTGCTGCGAAATGTGTATTCGCTGGAGTCCTGCGAAACGACGCCGGTGCACAGCATCACGATGACCAGCGCAGACGCAACCATGGAGGAGCGGGCGTCCCTGCCCGTTCCTCCACGAACTCTTCGGCCGCAACTAAAGTTGGTTCCCATCAGAATCTGAACCTCGCGGTCAGAAGCAGCGAGCGCATCGGTCCGACCGAGGTTACGCGGCCGAAGGTGGGCGAATTTACGACGGTATCGATCCCGTTATATTGGGGTGTATTGAAGACATTCGAGAACTGCGCCCGGAATTCCAGGAAACGCGTTTCGCTCAGCGGAAAAATCTTGGTGAACGACATATCGAACAATCGGCTGCCGGGTCCTTCTATGCTGTTGCGGCGCGCATCGCCGAATGCTCCGGTTGGTGCGACGAACGCGGCCGTGTTAAACCACTCTGCGATGGAGGGGCTTGGCAGGGCGACAGTTTGGCCCGGGACTACATCCGCTCGCTGCGTGCCGTTAACGCCCTGGCTCACATTCAATACGTTGCCGAGAATTCGTGGCGTGAAGGGCAATCCCGAAGCGATAGTCCAGTCGCCGCTCCAATTCCAGTCTCCTAGGATGGCCCGCAATGGACTGTTGCCCGAGAGCCAGCGGCGCTGATGTCCGAAGGGAAGTTCCCACAAATAGTCGGCCGTGAAATTGTGGCGCTGGTCGAAGCTGGACAAGCCACGCTCAGCCGAAAGATCGAACGCATTCTGGGCGACGTTGGTGACGCCGGAAACCGCGGAGCGGCCTGCGCCCTGGGCCACCAGCGGCTCGCCGCTTCCGATGGTGGAAGCGTTGTCCATCGATTTCGAGAAGGTGTAGCGGCCGCCAATTGAAAAGCCCGCCTGCAATCTCTTGCGGACGCGCACGGAAAGCGCATTCGCAGTCGAATCTCCCGCCGAGTCTTCCCAGTAAAAAGGCTGCACGCCGGGGAAGAGGACCCCGGTCTCGGTGCGATTAGGCGCTTCCAGAATATCGAGACGCGTGCCTTTGGTGCCGGTGTAGTCGAGGTTCATGATCAGCGTGGGGCGAATTTGCTGTTGCACGTCGACATTCCATATCTGCACATAGCCCAGGCGGTAGTTGGGATCCACGCCAAAATTATTGGTAATGGACCCGGGCGGGACAGGCGGAAATCCATTTTGCAGTGTGAGGATCGTGGTCGCCGATTGCGTGTTCGTCGCCGTGGTGGAGAAGGGTGGCTGGAACGCCATGTTCTGCACGATGCTTTGATAGGCGCTGGTGTTGTAGTTGATGCCATATCCGGCGCGGACCACGGTATTGTGCAACGGCTTCCAGGCCAACCCCAGGCGCGGAGCGAAGTTATTGCGGTCGGGACGCACCAGGGTGGCGGGAAATCTGCCGTTGTACGGTCCGGTCTGTCCCACCTGCACCGGCACCGGCGGCGAGGTGAAGCCCGCCGGCAAATCCAGGTTCACAATGCGGTTATTCTCTTCGGAGAATGGTGAGAAGTATTCATAGCGCACACCCAGATTCAACGTCAGGTTTCCGCGAAGACGCCATTCATCCTGCACGAACAGGTCCCATGAATTGCCGCGAAAATGATAGTCATTGTTGCCGAACTGCACCGAAGTCAGCTGGGGAAGTCCCAACAGGAAATCGGAGAAGTCATAGCCGCTGTTCAACCCGGTAAAGGTGAAAGTGCCGCGGGCATTGCTGTCGGTTTCGGGGTTGACTTCGATGCGCCGGAAATCGCCACCCCACCGCCAGGTGTGCTTTCCGCGGCGATAGATCAGGTTGTCGGTGAATGTCCAGGTCTGGTTGCGCAACAACTGCGGATTGATGTCGTTGACGCTGCCGAAGTGCGTGAACGCCAGGTTAGGCAGGCCCCAGTCAAATGGATTCGTCGAAACTCCCGTGATGCCGAGGTTTCCCGTTATGTCCTGATTGAATGCGTAGAGATTTTGCGTGCTGGTGCGGGAGCGGTTGAAGTCGATGCGCGCGTTGTTGACCACTTTGCCGAAGGTCCGCACGTATCCGACGGGTATGTCGAAGCTGCGCGTATGGGTGTTGCCTCCGACACTGGGAAAAGGATTGGTCAGGTTCGCGCTGGCCGAGTGGTAATGGAAACCAAAACTCAGATTATTACGCGGCCCGCGCTGTCCTCTCTGACCGCGACCTCTGGTGTTGCTGGCGCCACCGAGGGTCTGGTTCACACGGATGTTCAGGTCATCGCTGTCGTTGAGGGTTGAGGTAACGAAATGAAAATTGGGCGCATTGGGAGCCGCTCCGGCAACGTCAGGCAAAGGGATGAACGTCAGAAGGCCTTGCGCAATTGGATTGATGGCCAGTCCGGCGTTCTGCAGAATGTTGCCCGGAATCGGCTGTCCATTATTAGGATTGATGAGCTGAACTCCCGCTAGTCCTGAAAAGTTGCCGCTGCGCTCGTCGGGCGTGGGAACAAAAGAAAACGCATCGTACGGCGAACTGCCGCGCGCGCCGTTGTAGTTCAAAAAGAAAAAAGTCTTGCTTCCACCGTTGTAGATTTTAGGAATGTTCAGCGGCCCTCCCAGCGAGACGCCGAAGCGCTGCCGGATGTAGCTGGCTTTTTCTTCCGGACTTTGAGTAAGAGCGTAGGGCGCGGCATCGAGCGCGGCGTCGCCGACCGAATAGTAGGCCGAACCGTGCGGCCGGTTGACGTCATATCGGCCCCGGCCACCGCCCAGAACCATGGGACCGCCGCGGCCTCCGCCACCACCGAAGCCGCCGAACCCGCCACCGGGGCCGCCGCCTCCCGGTCCACCGCCACCCGGGCCGCCACCGCCGCCCGGCCCGCCACCACCGCTGGGGCCGCCCGCGCCAAAGCCGCCGCCTTGTTCCCGGCCTTCGCGCATCCGCTGGTCCAGTTCGTCCGTGCTCATGCCGAACATTCCGACGCCCGAGCTGCTGCCGGAAAACGACACCGATTCGGTGGCCACGTCGGGTGCAATTCCGGGTATCGGCATTCCGGAAGGCACGATCTGGTCAGACCCACTGCCGCCGCTGTTGTCGGCGGTGGCGTTGGCCAGTCCCTGCATCACGGCCATGCTTTGAAATCCTCGATTCGGTCCGGTACTCTGTCTGGGACTTGCTCCGGATGTGGCAGGGCGCTGCGCAGCGCGCACCGCCGGTTGCGTCCGCGATGTCAAGATCAATTCAAGATCGGCATGAGTGCCCGTTTCCTGCACGACAATTTCGCGCGCGCCGGCCGCAAACGCCGGCATTTCGACGCTCAACTCGTATTTTCCTTGAGCAACCCGGAGCGTGTAGGAGCCATTCGTGTCCGTAGACGTTGTGGTTTTCTGCTGAGTGGAAGAGTTGGTCGCAGTCACGGTGGCTCCTGGAATCGGAGTGTTACCCGATTTCACGATGCCGGTGACGGAGAAAGTTGGAGCCGGCGGCGTGTCCTGCGCCAGGGCGGCGCTCGCGATCAGCAGCAGAAGAGCGAAGTGCCGCACGAAGACAAGCCACGTCTTCAAAGCGACAGACGTAGGCACGCACCAAGGGGATTTGACGCGGCTGGTCATGCGCGCCGGTGCTGATGAATTGCGGGAGGCATCAATATATTCAACACTGCTGCACCTACCCAACGGGTAAAAACTCAGTCAACAACCGTAAAGTTTCGTAAACCTGGGAACCATTACATGATTAGACGCAGGTAAGCCCCGATTGGCAATATTTTCGCTGCTCAGGTCGCTCTTCAGGAGGTGCACGGGAGGGTAACAAGCAAGTTAATATGCGCGGGCCGCAGGGGTCCTACTTCCAGATGGAACTCAGTTGCCAGATGGTCAGCGAGACGATTTTTCCGCCAGCTCCCTTCTGGTAAAGCTCGATGCCGTCGCTACCCGGCGGAGGATAGATACGCTCCGAAAGGACACGTTCGCCGTCGTTGGCGAATACTTCTACACTCGACCGATCCACGAACACTCGCAGCTTGATGCTCGCGTTTCGCCCGATCGTGGCGGAGTGGCGTCCGGAGAAATCTTTGCTGAAGGAAATCTCACCTGAGCGGGCTCGATCGACATAGACCTCGTTCCGGGTAGCATCGAAGCCCACCAGAGTCTCGGCATCCTTGCCTTTACGAAGTCGAAAGCCGATATCGTCGACTGATCCAGGGAGAAGCTCGGCCTCGACCTCGTAGACCTCTCCCTTGGTTCCGGTCTCGCGGATTTTACGGTTCGCCTCGGCCACGCTGGCGTTCACGATGCGGAATTTTTCACGGCGCAGGCTTTCCAGTTCTCGGACCGGCCGCTGTACCAGGCGCAGCCCGTCGGTATAGCGGCGCAGCCTTAGCGTACGCGGAATAGATTGCGCTCCCCGCCATAGCACGGTCGGTTCTACATTCGCATACTGCCAGTTGCTGAACCAGCCGATCCACGTGCGCTCGTCGGCTGAGGGGGTGTCGTTCCAGGTGTTCGTGGCGTAGAAGTCCTTGCCCCAGTCGGCCCAGAGCGCCGGAGTATCGGGAACCTCGCTGGTGAAGTTTGCGCCGTCGAAGTTGCCGATTATGTAGCGAACTCCGGTGCCGCCGGCCGGAGCTCCGGGATTGCGATTGACGATCAGCACCCACTTCTTTTCGTTCGTTCCGTCGATCGGCAGTTCGATCAGATCGGGACACTCCCATTGTCCCGCGACGTCTCCCGCCGGGCCGAAGGTCGAGCGCCTGGTCCAGTGTTTGAGATCGGGCGAGTCGAAGATAACCAGCGTTCTCTCATCGGCCCGCACGGATACCATCACCCACTTGCGTTGCGGCGCGTACCAGAAAACATTCGGATCGCGGAAATCCGGAGCGTCGAGGTCGATGACCGGATTGCCGGGGTAGTTGGTCCAGGTGCGACCACGGTCGTTGCTGAAGGCAATGTGCTGTTTTTGCCGGTCCTTGTAGGCCGCAGTGTAGATGGCGACCAGGCACGAGTGGTCTTGCGGGTCGGGATTCTGGCACAGGCCGCTGCTGTTGTTCCAGTCGACCACGGCGCTCCCGGAATAAACCATGTACTGGCCAGGCTCCTCGTGCAGCGCGACGGCAAGATTCTGCCAGTGCACCATGTCCGGGCTGACGGCATGGCCCCAACTCATGTGTCCCCAGACGTTGCCTTCCGGGTTGTACTGGTAGAAGAGGTGATACTCGCCTTTGTAGAAGACGGTGCCGTTCGCGTCATTCATGAAATTCCTGGGAGGTGTGAAGTGGTATTGCGGCCGCCAGGGCTGATCGTACGATTGCTGTGCGCGCGAATATGACACACTCGTCGGCAGTACCAAGAAACTTAGCAAAATCGACAACAGAACCTTATTCATGGTTGCTTGTAACTCGGAGACTTGTTTTGTGGCACTTCACGGAAGCTGAAAATCAAGCGCGTAAATTTCCTGGCTGCCGACGTCGCGCAATATCAGAGGGGAATCATCCGGGGCCAGACCGCACCAGGTTCCAACCACGCCAATGGTCAGCCGGATTTGCTTCAGGCTGACAATCTTCTCCAGTTTGCGGTCGCTGATACGCACGCGGTAAATGGCCGGATCACTTCCGAAGGAGTGAAAATAAAGGTAACTCCCATCCCGTGACCAGTTGGGGAAAGAAGTCGTACTGTTGGCCAATTCTGTCCACTTTTGGCTTTTGAGGTCAAAGAGCAGCAATTTTCGCTGGTCGGACGACACAGCCGCGATGTAGCGGCCGTCGGGCGACCAGTGAGGTGAGTAGAGTCCCTTCGATCCCGGCACGACGGAGACTTCGCGGGTTCGTAAGTCGACGATATTGATCCCTTCAGCAGAAGCGAAGACGATCGAGTTGCCATCCGTTGACCAATTGGGATCCTCTTCCTCGCTGGTCTGCTCCCCGGATAGCACTGGCTGGGGGGAGCCCCCGTCGGCCGAAATCAGATAGTTTTTCCATCGTATGCCGTGAAGCCCGGCCGTGAATACGATCTGTTTTCGATCCGGAGACCAACGCGGCAATAAGACTTGCATGGGAGGAAATGTGAGTTGGAGTCGCTCGCTGCCATCTGCTTTGCTCCGCCACAGAGTGCCTTCGGGATAAGCGACATAGGCCACCCATTGCCCATCCTTGGAGAAGTCCACACTGTCCGCCGATATTCCTGAAAGGTATGGCTCAAACTGTTGGGTTTTCTGGTTGAAACGTACGAGCTCTCCACGGGGCTGAGAACCGACGGCAAAAATCCTCTTTCCATCTAAGCTGGGAATTGCGTGGGAATAGCTCAGGGGCCCGGTGGTCAACTGCGTGGGTTCCCCTCTTGCTTTGCGGAACAGGCCGCCTTTTTCGGCCATCGCCCAGATCTGTGTCTTACCCTCATGGTTGGACTCAAAGATGAAGAACTTTCCATCGGGCGTCCAGCTACCGCAGCACTCCTGCGACGGATTATTCCAGCCGGGTAGCAAAGGATGAGGGTTACTGCCATCGGCTTGGATTTCCCACAACGAATAGGATCCAGTCTTTGAATCAAACATGGAGATGCTCAGACGGGAACCGTCTGGCGACCACCGTGGCCAACCGGGAAATCCTGGGAAGGACGCAAATTTTGTGGACTCCGTTCCATCCGCCCGAGCAACGTAAAGATCATGGCCATTGGCAAAGATTATTCGCTGGCCATCGGGAAACCACGTTGCCTCGTGGCCGACCAAGTCTCCCAATCGGTGGGGCGTCCCTGCGGGGAGCGGTAACACCCATAGTGAAGGATCGTACTGTCCAGCCAATACCGAAATTAAAAGGGCAGCCCGGTCGGGCGAAATATCTCTAATTCGATCCACCACGAAGGGCGTCGTAATTGCCGATGTCTCGCCACCCAAAGTAGAGACTTGTGTAAGGACAGGCGAAATACCCGGCGACTCGACGTAGTAGAGCCGTGAGCCGTCCGTTACCAACGTGCTGGAGCTTCCAGGCCAGAGCTTGGCTCGACCGTCGTTCGTAAGCTGAGTGTAGCCGGAGACCTTGGGCGGCGGCAGCGGGGCGGTCAACCGGAACCCAAGAAGCGCAAGCACGATGATGGCCGCAAGGGCAGCCCCAATCCACCATCTTCTCGGGGGCGCTCCCAGTTCCGCTGCTGGCACTGTGCCAGCCCCCGAGGTAATTTTTGAAGGCGAGAGTTGGGATTCCTCGATGCTGCCCGGTTGCATTGCCCGCGCAGACGAACGCCCTGACTCCGTGTCGCGCTTCAGACGCTGCAAATCAGCTCGCATTTCCGCGGCGCCCTGATAGCGGAGATTGCGGTCTTTTTCGAGCGCCTTGTTGATGATGTCTTCCAGCTTTGGTGGCAGCTCGGGATTTAGTCGCATTGCAGGAACGGGGTCTCGTTCCAGGATGGCATGAAAGATTACGCCGGAACTTTCCCCGCGAAAGGGCATGGTGCCGGTGGCCATTTCGTAGAGCACGGCTCCAAATGAAAACAGGTCGGTGCGGGCGTCCAATTCTTTGGCTCGTACCTGTTCCGGCGACATATAAGCCACCGTTCCCAAGGCCGTTCCCGGACTGGTCAGATTCTCCACGCTGGCCCCGGCCGTGGCGGCGCTCATGAGTCCGGGTGTTCCCGATCCGCCCCTGTCCGCCGGAGTCACCTTGGCTAGCCCAAAGTCCAGAATCTTGGCGTGACCGCGCTGGGTCACGAAGATGTTTCCCGGCTTTATATCGCGGTGGACAATGCCCTTGGCGTGGGCTGCGTCGAGCGCATCGGCAAGTTCAATGCCCAGCGACAAGAGAGCCTCGGTTTCCAGGGCCCTGCCAGCAATGCGGTGGTTCAGCGTCATCCCATCCAGGTATTCCATGACGATGAAAGCCCGGCCTTCGTGTTCGCCGAAGTCGTAAATGGTGCAAATGCCAGGATGATTGAGAGAAGAAGCGGCGCGTGCTTCGCGCCGGAAACGCTCGAGAGCTTGCGCGTCCCGCGCCACGTCGTCCGGCAGGAATTTCAAAGCGACAGAGCGGCCTAGATTCGTGTCTTCGGCTTTGTAGACAACCCCCATGCCGCCGCCACCGAGTTTCTCGATGACCCGGTAGTGTGAGATAGTCTGGCCGATCATGGGGAAGAAGAATGCTATGGGGGAAACATTGCCAAGTCAATGAATCAAGCATCACGGAAGCTGCAAATCAAGAGCGTAAATTTCCTGGCTGCCAACGTCGCGCAATATCAGAGGGGAATCATCCGGGGCCAGACCGCACCAGGTGCCAACTTCACCAATCGTCAGGCGGATTCCTTTCAGGCTGACAATCTTCTCCAGCTTGCGGTCGCTGATCCGCACGCGATAGATGGCGGCGTCGCTACCCGACGAGAGAAAATAAAGATAAGTCCCATCCCGCGACCAATTGGGGAAGCCGGCCGTCGATACTCTCCAATTCCGTCCACTTCTGGGTCTTGAAATCGAAGAGCATTGAACCCGGGGCGTCGGTATGAAGCGCGGCAATGTAGCGGCCGTCGGGGGACCAGTGCGGGGAAAACAATTTTTCTGAACCCGGCACAATCGAAACCTTGTGGGTTTGCAAGTCAAGGATATTTATCGTCACATCGCTGCCTAGTGGCCAGGAAGCGGACGACCAGTAAACAATCGAATTACCATCCGGAGACCAGTTGGCGTCACCTTCGTTTCGGTCCTCGGGAGTGATTCGTTGGGGAGCGCCCCCGGTGGCCTTGACCAGATAGGTCTTCAGACCTTGGCCATGGAGTATGCCGGTGAACACAATCTGTTTACCGTCAGGAGACCAGCGCGGCAAGCCGGCCCGCAGGGGAGGAAATGTCAACTGGAGTCGATCACTGCCGTCAGCCCGGCTTCGCCACAAACTGCCCTCGGGATAACTGGTATAGGTCACCCATTGTCCATCCCTGGAGAATTCCACTCCGTCCGCCGATATCCCGGAAAGGTACGGCTCGAACTGCGAGGTTTTTTGATTGAAGCGTCCCAGTTCCCCACGTGGCTGAGAACCGATAGCAAAAAGTTTCTTCCCGTCCGCGCTGGCCACAGGAGTGAAATAGCTCAACGGCCCTGTGGTTAACTCGGTTGGCTCCGAGTTTGTCTTACGGAGCAGGCCGCGTTTCTCGGACATCGCCCAGATCTGCGTCTGACCGTTGTGGGTTGATTGAAAGACAAAGTACTGCCCGTCCGGTGTCCAATTGCCACAGCATTCCTGGGAAGGGTTATTCCAGCCTTGAAGCAAGGCATGAGGATTACTTCCGTCGGGCTGCATTTCCCATAACGAGTCGGTTCCACTCGCCGTGTTGACCACAGAAATGCGTATCCGTGAACCATCGGGCGACCAGCGCAGCCACCAGGGTTGGCCGGGTAACGATGCCAGCTTTTTCGACTCCGTCCCGTCAGCCCTGGCGATGAATAGATCATGACCATCGGCAAAGAGTACGTGCTGTCCATCAGGAGACCAGGTTCCGTCATAACCTTGCAGTCCTCCCAGGCGGCGAGGCGTACCCGCAGGAAGCGGCAATGCCCAGAGATCGACCTGATTCTCCTGACTATTGAAAGACGGTATTAATAGCGAGGACCGGTCCGGTGAGATATCCCCGATTCCGAAAGCCGGGAAAGGCACAGAAATCTTCGACGCTTCACCACCCAAAGTGGAGACTTGCATCAGAGCGGGCGAAACAGATGGCCCTTCCACGAAGTAAATCCGCGAACCATCTGTGACCAGCGGAGTTTCGCTGCCAAATTGAGGCCAAAGCTTCACTTGAGCATCATTCGTAACTTGAGCGTAGCCCGAGACTCTGGGCGGCGGCAGCGGGACTGCCAGCCGGTAGGCAAGAATCGCGATGGCAAGAACAGCGATGGCTGCCAGCGTCGCGCGTCCGATCCATCGTCTTGTTGGGGGCGGTTCGGGCACCGCTCCTGAGGTTGGCCGGGACCCCGAGGTGGTTTTGGCGGTTGCGACTTCGGAGTCCTCGGGGCTGCTCCCAGCGGCTACCCTTGCGGCCGAACGCCCCGATTCCGTGTCCCGCTTCAGGCGCTGCAAGTCGGCCCGCATTTCCGCCGCGACCTGATAGCGAAGATTGCGGTCCTTTTCGAGCGCCTTGTTGATGATGTCTTCCAGCTTCGGAGGAAGGTCAGGATTCAACCGCACCGGAGGAACGGGATCGCGTTCCAGAATGGCGTTGAAAATCACGCCGGAACTTTCCCCGCGA
This sequence comes from Terriglobia bacterium, assembly GCA_963841075.1. GTDB lineage: Bacteria > Acidobacteriota > Terriglobia > Terriglobales > Acidobacteriaceae > JAIQFF01. The sequence continues at coordinate 131,000 of CAWJBA010000013.1, read as the reverse complement.
AAGGGCATGGTGCCGGTTGCCATCTCGTAGAGCACTGCGCCGAATGAAAACAGATCGGTGCGAGCGTCCAGGTCCTTGGCTCTACCTGTTCCGGAGACATATAAGCAACCGTCCCCAAGGCTGCTCCTGGACTGGTCAGGTTCTCTCGCTCGCTGGCGGCGGTGGCGGCGCTCATGAGTCCGGCTGCTCCCGAGCCGCTGCCCACCGGCGTCACCTTGGCCAGTCCGAAATCCAGAATCTTGGCGTGGCCGCGCTGGGTGACGAAGATGTTTCCGGGCTTGATGTCGCGGTGGACGATGCCCTTGGCATGGGCTGCGTCGAGCGCATCCGCAATGTCGATGCCGAGCGACAATAAAGTCGCGGTCTCCAGCGGCCTTCCCGCGATGCGGTGGTTCAGAGTCATCCCCTCCAGGTACTCCATCACGATGAAGGACTGGCCTCCATCCTTCGCGATTTCGTAGATGGTGCAGATGTTGGGATGGTTCAGCGCCGACGCTGCCCGCGCCTCGCGGCGGAAGCGTTCCAGCGCTTGCGGGTCTTTGGCCACATCGTCAGGCAGGAACTTCAGAGCGACGAAGCGGCCGAGTTCGAGGTCTTCGGCTTTGTAGACCACACCCATGCCGCCGCCACCGAGCTTTTCGATGACGCGGTAATGCGAGATGGTCTGGCCGATCACTGGCGCGAATCTTACGGGGTGAAGGCCGATAAGTCAATGAAAGTAGGGCAGTTGAGACAGTGGATGGGAATGGAGCGTGTGCAACCAGAACGAAGTCACCCCCGCCTTAAGTCTTTAGCGTTTAAAGTCTTTCCATCTTCACGGTTTACGGCGCTGCTTTTCAGACTCCTCAATCGCCTTGCGAAATTGCTCGACTGCCTCGACTTGCGGAGCATTCAGGGAGTCTTTCGCGGTATAGCGCCACAACGCTGGCGCATCCAGAGGATATTCGCCTCCTCCCATGTACACGGCAAAGTCATCGGAAGACGAACCGATCTGGCTGCCGATCTGCGGCCCTCTGTCTCCCAATCCGCCCGGCAAAGGCTGGGTCAAGTCCGGAGGCCGGCCCGATTGCTGCCCCACGCGGGCCCCTCCCGGATCAGGCTGAAAGATGACCGGCCGATTGTCGGCGGGTGAATGGGTGATGACCGGTCCACTTTTATTTCCCTTGCGAACCGCGATGATCAAATCCGCGCTTTGCGCATCCAGCGCCAATTTGAACCTGCCCCATTTCGTGATTGCTCTTTCGACTTCATCCTGGGCGGTGCGATTTTCCCGGGGATTGGTCAGAGACTCGCCCGCATCGGGCTGAATGACGACCAGGACGTACTGCGCCCGCAGAACGTAATCGGGAAGCAACTGCTGCTTCTTGTTCTTCGCATCGCTGGCGGGAGCTAACAGGAGCGAGAACAGCAAGACAATCGAAATCCGGCACCACATGAGCCGCCTCCAGAACAACGGACGGGCGTACCCGGCGATTGTACGCTGCCATCGCATCGGGTGCACCCTCGAACGCTTCCGCGCCACCTCAGTGCGTGAAGGAGAAGTTCAGCCCTGTCGTCAGAAGAATGTCATTCTGCTTGGCTCCCGCAGGCGGATTGGTGACGTAGATGTCTCCGAACGCGTTCTGCCATCCCAGCCATTTGCTGATCTTGGTTACCGTCCCGAAGTTGAAGGCCCCGCGGTACTCGCCGGTCTCATTCAAGTTGAGGAAAAAGTACAGTTTTTCGGTCAGTACGGTACTCATTCCCAATTTGTGACTGAGTTCCTCTCCCACCGACGCGGCAGCAAAACTGCGGCTGGGAAGCAGCGTGTATTTTTCACGGGTGTAGTTCACGCCACCGAGGAAATCCAGCGTAGTGCGCTCATTCTGAATTGTGTGTACGCCCAAGCCGCCGCCAAAAACGGAGCGCAAGTCCAGAGTCTGCAGAGCATCGGTCTGGAAATCAGCGCCCACGTACGCGAAGATCCGGGGAGTTAAATTATGGTCGTAGCGGATTCCGCCCTGCACCGCGTTAGCGGTCGTTCCGGGAATCGCCCCCGGCGCGTCGTTGGTCGCGTATACGCTATTGGTGTAAAGGCCCAGGTGATCGTGCAGGGTCTTGCGATCGGCAGTGAAGGCGATAGCGAGATTCGAAGTTTCGCTGTTACCGCGGGTCAGCGCAAATCCCACGTTCGCTCCGCCCTTCCATCCCTCGAGCAGACCCGGATGCAACGATTTTTCATACGCTGCCTGCTCGGCTTCGCCGAATAGTTTCGCGACCGACGAAATGGGCGTAGTGACCGTCCCGGCATTCGCAGTTACCACCGCCAGGTTGCCGTCCGCAGTCGTGACTGTTCCATCCACCGTTTTGCCGTCGCTCAGGTTCACATGCAAACGCTGTGTCGAGGTGATCTCCTGCACCGCAGTCCACTGCACTGTGACTTCACCGGCAAATTCAGTCTTGATCACCAGGCTCTTGCCGTCGGATTGCTCAATGGTCCCGGTCAAACGATCGCCGTTCTTCAGCACAATCTGGTCGGCCAACAGGGATGCGGGACTCAAGAAAACGAAAATCAGCGCCAGCACTTTTAGTTTGGACACGTATTTCCTCCGAAAATTATCTGCAGAAAGCGTGGATTAATTCATGGCTAGTAAAAGACCACAGGCGCTGAGAAAAGAAGAAGAGATGGACTTAGGAGTTACCGACTACCTGAGCTCCTCTATTCTTTATTCTTACCTGACCATCCGGCGCGTGAGTTGTGAAGGTCGACGAGATTATATGAGACAGGACCCGCGAGAGCAAAATCTGGATCGCGGGCGAGGGAAAATTACTGGGAAGGCCTTTGCGGCATTCCCCCCTGGCCAACGTTCTGGTTTGAGAGCTCAGCTGGGCCGATTGGAAACATCCGCCGGCGGCGCGGTCTTGACTTCGGTCGCTGCCGTGGTCGCGTGCTCGGTAGATCCGTCTTTCATTCCGTCTTTCAAAGCGCGAATGCCCTCGCCAATCCCTTTGCCCAGCTCAGGCAGTTTCTTGGGGCCAAATACCAGCAGCGCGATAAAGAAGATCACCAGCAGATGCATGGGTTGAAACAGGCCTTCAAGCATAAAACTCCTCCTCCGCCTGACCGCTGGCAGCAAGACCAACACTATCGAAAGCGTCTACCTACGTCAACTTCTCCGCGGGCCAGGCCTGGAGCTGCCAAGGACCAGTTACCTCCGTGACCTATCACGACGCAACGCGCGGTTCTATGTTGCAACTGCGGACGGGTGAATTTATTCCCGTCAAGGAGTTGAAGTGCGCCGCCAGACCCTTTTATTTCTGCTGTTTACCGCCTTCGTGACGCCTGCCTCCGCGCAGCAATTCGATGCTGCGGCCATAAGTTGCAGTCAATTCATGGCTTGGACCGCCGGCGGAATGTCGAGCTCCCGGCTGCTCCGGCTTGCCCAGCAGCGAGGAATTGCCTTTCCTCTGGATGTGTCCACAACTGCTTCTCTGTTGACGGCGGGGGCCGAGCCAGCCTTGCTGCAAAACTTACGCACGCTCAACTCGCAGGTAATCAATTCGGATCCGCAGAAAGTTGCCGGTGCTTGTCTTGCGCCGCTCGGCCGCGCCGGCCAATTAATTCGGCAGAAAAAATACCAGGAGGCTCAATCCATCCTGCAGAAGTTGCTCGGGGAAGATCCCGGCAACGCCGCCTTGCACTTCGCGATGGGTTACGTTCACCAGCAGCAGGAAGATTGGGACGAAGCCCTGGATTCCTACCAGAATTCACAGCAGCTGATGCCCGGTCTTTCCGATGTGCACAGCCGGATGGCTTACGTGCTCTATCGCTCGGATGAAGCCGACGATGCGATTGCGGAGGCGCGCACCGCGCTCAGCATCGATTTCCGCAACGCCGAAGCGTATCGCTTCCTCGGGCTCAGCCTGTCTGCGAATGCTCAATACGACGCCGCGATCCATGCCTTCAATGAGTCTCTTGCCCGCCAGCCCAAGAATGCCGATGTCTACTACGACCTGGGGATCACGTTGCGGGCTAAGGGCGATGTTGACGCGGCCGCGGCCGCCTACCGCAAAGCGATTGCGTTGAACCCGGGTCTCTGGGAGGCGCACAACAACCTGGGCATGCTGTTACATGATCTAAAGAGCCTCGATGGCGCTATCGCCGAATACCGGGAGGCCAAGCGCCTGGCGCCGGATGAGTCCGTGGTCCGCAACAATCTGGGCAACACATATTGCGACAAAGGCGACTATGCGGCGGCCATCTCTGAGCTCCGCGAACTCTTTCGCATGGATTCCGGCTGGCAGAACGGGCACAGCTGCCTGGCCCGCGCGCTGATGTCCAGGCACGAGTACGAAGGCGCGATCGTGGAACTCAGGGCGGCTATCCTGCAGAATCCGACGAGTCCGGACGAGCACCGCTACCTGGGACAGACCCTGCTTCTCGTCCACCGCCAGGCGGAGGCTGTCGGTGAGTTGCGAACCGCGGTGCAGTTGGATCCGGATTCTCCCCTGGCTCATCATTATCTGGCTGCCGCACTGTTCAGCGGGGAGGACTTTCGGAGTGCCGAAACCGAGTTTCGCCAAGCCGTCCGCCTGCAACCTACCGCCGACAATCATTACTACCTGGCTGCCTGCCTGATGAGCATGGGGCGGTATGACGCCGCCCTGGAAGAACTGGACATCGCGGCTCGACTCGAGCCCGAGGAAAATCTCTATCGCACCCGCAAACGGGAACTTCTAAGACTGATGCAGGCCTCGAGCGTGCGCTAAACCGTGCTCGAAGTTCCAGAACGGGACTGGATCTGGCCAAAACGTGCCCTGACTTGCTTCGGCGCGAACTGGTTCCACATCTTTACGCACTATAGGGCAATGGCGGTCATGAACTGTCGTGCGTCGGTGATCCGGCCAGGCGGACCTAAAATGTCCTTTAGTTCAGGGCGAGAAAGATTCACCCCGGGAGCAATCTGATGAACTCCGCAACCCCAGCACCGTCTGTCGAAACCGGTTCGATACCCTCGGCCATTCTTCCCAGTCAGACAGGTTTTCAGCGTGCCACGACTGCGATGGAGGACCTGCCGGCTGGGCTGGGCCCTCGGCGAATTGGATACGGCCTGCCCTGCGTGAAGTGCAAGACTTATTACGCCGCCGATCTCTCGATGTGCCCGGTATGCCAGAGTGAAGAGCGAGTCTCGCCGGTGGTGGACGCGTCCGGCAACGCAATCCCGGCCGTTCCCGAATCTGCTCTGCCCGTTCCCGACGACGCCGCGCTGGAAGAAGAGCGCGAGCGCTTCCTGGAGGAGTTCAAATCGCAGGTCTACGCTTCCGAGTTGCGGATTGCCGCGGCCGAAATTGACTCCGAGAAAAGTCTGGCCTGCAGCGTGGAAGGAAACCATCAGGGCGCGTTGGAGCCGGCCGCGGTATGCCAGAGCTGCTATTCCCGACTGCAGGAGCGGGTTGACCTTCTGGAAGCGGCCCTGCACATGGACTTGATCGAAGCTACAAGGGTGGTCTACGAAGCGGTCTGGGCTGATCCGTCTGACCCCAGCAAGACCTATCTGAATGCAGCTCGCGCCATCCTTGCCGAAATGCGAAAACGCGCCGGGATTTCCGCCGTGTTAGGGCCGTTTCAGCCACTGGCTCACTAATCGACTACTCAGCCTTCAGGCTGACCCATTTTTTGCCGGCATAAAGCCGGTATGCATCTCCATCCGCGACGATCCTTAACGGCACCGGGCGCGCCAGCTTCTCGTCGACCTTGCCGGCGACGCTGAACAGGTCGTGGGCGCCGACGTCCATCACCAGGAATTTTCCCTCCTGGGAAAAGCCAAAACCGTACTCGCCCGGCTGCAGCTTGGTTCCCTCAACGTCGAGATTCACTTCTGTGATGAGAAATCCCTGATACTTCGCCTGGACATCGGAGGCATAGCCCGAGGTGTCGACCAGCCCGGCAAGGACAAGCATCCCACCCGGCCCGCTGAATCCCGCCGAATTGCGCAGCTGGACCGGAGCTGATTGCCCGCGGAAAAAAAATGTTGCAGGTACCACTTTTCTGATCTCGTCGGCGCTCAATACGCCAGCCTTCGGCTCAGCGGCCACGAGCGTCAGACACCAAGAGATCAAAACCACCAAAGCTAGACGTCGCTGCATGAAAGTCCTCCATTGCCAACGGAAACTGTGAAGACATCACCCACGGTGATCCTAACTCACTCCTTGCCTTTTTTCGCGCCCTCAAAGCGCACGGCGCCAAAGGCAGCCGGCACATGGAAGTTGGGTTGAGGTGTGCCGGTTGGCCGCCAGGCCATGTACGCTCTCGGTTCTTTATTTCCCTCAACCCTAAAGAAATTGGCATGCCAAACCGCCCGGGGATCAAATTTCAGGGTCAGGGCCCTCATCGGAATGGCCAGCTCGGCCGCCCAGCAGTTCTGTTTCTCGTCCAAAAACACAGATCTCTTCATTCCGCTCTTGAGATCTGCGAGCCCACCAGGAAAAATATCCAGATCGATCCACATGCCGTTGGGGCTCACTTCAAACTCGCGGTAGGAGTGGAGTAGCGAAGGATCAGGCTGTAGAAACGCTTCGGCCACATCACGGTCCCACAGGTGGTCCCGGCGTCCGCTGCTGTCAGAGTCGTTGAAGAGAAACAGCTCCCGATAGCGGCATTGGAATCTCAAGTAAAGGGTTTGTGGTGTCCACAATATGCGGACTTCGGTTTGCCGCTGATCGTCAGGGTTGTTTCCCTGCCAGTCGGAGCAGAAAAGAATCGGTTGGGCACTCTGCCACTCAGCCGCCGGGTGTTCAGCGTCAAGACTGAGTTCATCCGCGACATAAGAGGCGACAATCTCGGGAGGGTTAGTGGCGCACTTCGCAGGGGCCTTGCTCTGGCTCATCATAGCGACCGAAGAGAACAGAATAACAGCGCTAAAAATCAGTATAGGTTTCATGGGTGCACCCGTATAACCGGATAAATCACTTTGACCGCAAGATCCGGATAGCCCACGCACGCGCCCAAGGATAGGTTGGAAGCATTATGACAGCCAATGCGATACTCAATCTGATCGAAGTCAGCGACATGGCCGGCAACAATCTCAATCAATCGGACAGTCGGAGCACGGAAGGCCGGTGGAAGGCAGTCCTGGCCCGCGACGAGAGTCATGACGGCAATTTCGTTTTTGCCGTTTCCTCGACGGGAGTTTATTGCCGTCCGTCCTGCCCCTCGCGGCGCCCGCGCCGGGAGAACGTTACTTTCTTCCGCAAACCCGACGAGGCCGAAAGAGCCGGCTACCGCGCCTGCCTGCGTTGCCGCCCGAAGGCGATTGGCAGCAGCAAGCAGGTATCGATGGTCAAAGCGGTCTGCCGCTACATGGAGCGGCATCTGGACGAACCGGTCACCCTAAGCCGCCTCGGAGCGGAGTTTCGCCAGAGTCCGTTTCATCTTCAGCGCTCATTCAAGGCGGTGCTCGGCATTTCGCCGCGAGCTTACGCCGATTCCTGCCGCATGAATCAGCTCAAACGCAATCTGCAGGCCGGCCATTCGGTCACGCGGGCTATGTATGACGCCGGTTACAGCTCGAGCAGCCGTCTGTACGAGCGCACCGCTTCGCAACTGGGAATGACTCCGGACAAATATCGCCGCGGCGCGATCGCAGCGCCTATCCGTTACACCTGCACAGATTCTCCCTTGGGACGCATGTTGATCGCAGCCACCGACAAGGGAATCTGCACCATCCAGTTCGCGGATTCGGATGACGAACTGGAGCACGGCCTGCGGCATGAATTTCCATTCGCGGTCCGGCGCCGAGATGACGCAGCGTTGCAGCTCTGGAAAGACAAACTGCTTCGCCAGATGCACGGCCACAAGCTACGCTCTTCGCTGCCGCTCGACATTCAGGCGACCGCATTCCAGCGGCGGGTCTGGGCGGAGCTGCAGTCCATCCCCTTCGGCGCGACCCGCTCCTATGCCCAGGTCGCGAAGGCCATCGGTCAGCCGACCGCAACCCGTGCCGTGGCCCGTGCCTGTGCCACCAACCCGGTGGCCATCGCCATTCCATGCCATCGCGTAGTTCGAAAAGGCGGCGAAATGGGAGGCTATCGCTGGGGCGTAGAGCGCAAGGAGGCGTTGCTGGAACTGGAACGGGCAGAAGCTGCGAGGTAAGGATCTTGGTGGGAGCTTGAGAGTCCCCGCCCAAGCAGAGCTTGGACGGGGCACCCATTTTACTTCTCTAGCTGCAGGTAAACTTTCCGGGCTGATGTCAGCGTTTCAAGTACCGCACTCTTCTCTGTCTCGGTATTCCAATCCTGATTCGATTTTGCGGCGTCGATCATGCGATCGATCCAGGCGACAAAGTAAGCGGCGTCCGTCGGCGGGTTTTGGGTTTGATCCGGCAATTTTCACATAGATCGGACTGGTAGTCGCGTAGGGATACATATCCAGCACGGGATGCTCCGCCTTGTCGCTCCAGGCCCGGAGCACGCACCAACCGCTGCGCGAAAGCGGAATGGTGTCTTCGATGTTGGCCGTCTCGCCATCGCCGCTCAGCTTCAGGTCACGCGCCACCTCGCCATTGCAGATCACCTGGAAGTGATCGACGGGCACGAATGACCGCAGCCAGGCCGTGAACTTCACTTGATTCTCGCCCGCCGGCAGTAGCACATCGTCGCCGGGTACTTTGCCCGCAAGCGAGAATCCGAGCAAGGGCCCGTTGGTCGCGAAGGTGCGGCCGTGCTTCAGAGAATCCAGCCACGACCCGATATTGAGCGGCCCCGCGGGAACCTTTACGTAGACCCGATTCAGGCCCACCGGTCCGCGCAGGGACGCAAAGTTGGCCATCGCATCTGTGCCGGCAGCGGTCGGCAGCCGGAATCCGCAGTTCAGCAGCCGGTACCAAACGGCGGCAGTGGATTTATGCTCGGCAAATCCGAGGACTTCGATGTAGTCCACCTTGCCCAGCGCCAGGTCCACCGGCAGCTCATGTACCACAGAGGCGTCTTTGACAGGATCGGGAATTGAATCGTAAGGATGAACGTATCCGACAAGTGCGTGCTGCTGATGCGCCATGTCGGCAACATTTGCGTTGGCAGGGAACAAACTGGCGGCAGCAGTGCCAGGATAGCCAGCGTAACCCGGCAGAATAAAGTTTTGGGTAAGGTTAAGCAGGCCAAGGTGGCCCCAATAGCTGGTATGAAATTCCTGGCCGTGGAGCAGGAGATTGGAAGCAGTCGAGGCCGGGTCGGGTTTGGTGCTGAAGTATGCGATATCGGGAATTCGCTGCTCCTTGTTGACCACCAGGTCTTCGACAATCTGTAGGTTCTCAGCTGCCGCCTGCGCCACCAGATGCGTGGGCGTATTGCGATACGCGCCTCCGTAATTCATGTGTACATGAACGTCGCCGCTGACCCACTGCGAGCCCGCGTCCCGGGGAACGTCGAGCGGCTTAAGCTGAATCGTCAAATTAGATTTTTGCCCGGCCGTAATGGTGGCGGTGCGTCGCTCGAAACGATATTCGAAGCCCTTCATGACCTCGACTTCTGCCGAGCCCGCCGGAAGAGTCAGCTCGGCGCTTCCTGAAATGTGAAAGTAGTGAGATTCGAAAGGCCGCTCGGAGCGCACGAAGTTGTCATCGGCGTTCATCCATGCGTCATCGGGAGCGTAAGCTCGTCCATCTTCCCCCACCACGAAGACTCGAGCCGGCGTGGGATGCCCGGCTGGGTCGAGTACTGTAACGCTCAACTGCCCCATCGGATTCAAGTAGTGCTTTTCTTTCGCGACCAGGGGGGTCTGGGCACCGCCGGGAACTTCCTGCGTCCACAAAGACGTGTTGCCGCCGCGATTGGAAATGAATGCGATCCGTTTTCCATCCGGCGACCAGCGGGGAGCAACATTGTCGAAATCGCCATAGGAAAGCGGGAAGGCGTCGCCACCCTGAGACGGAATCACCCAGAGCTGGTGCCACTGCTGTCCCAGATACGAGGCATAGACGATGCGTTTGCCGTCAGGTGAAAAATCAGGGCGCGCCTTCCAGGTAGTTTCCTCATAGTGAATTTCGCGCGCTTCGGCGCCTGGTTCCGCCTTCATTCGCCAGAACCCGCCAGTGCCATAGATATGCCCGCGGTTCGAAACGAAAAGAATTTCTTTCCCGTCCGGCGACCACGCCGGGCTGATCTCATGATCGAATTGGCTGTAGTAGTAGCGCGGAAGAGGGCTGCGGTTCTCGCCAGTCAGGCGTTCGACTTCTTTCAGCTCGCCATTGCTGAATTGTCCGATGAAGATATGGAATCGTCCGTTGAACGAAGTCGAAACGAAGGCGATTCGCTTGCCGTCGGGCGAGAAACGCGGCTCCAGGTTGACCGCTCCTTCACTTGTGAGCTGCCGGCTGTGCCCGGTTTCGAGATTCAGCGCCCAGAGTTCAACAGCATCTTTGGCATACGACGCATAAACCACCCAGCGTCCGTCGGAAGCGCAATCGGGTTGGTAGTCGTAGCCGGGCCCGGCGGTTAACTGTTCGGCCACAGCGGAGTCCAACTTCTGCCGCCACAGAGATCCCACCATCGAATAGACGACGCTGCGGGAATCCGCGGTCCACGCCACGGCGCTCGGCCCGGTGGTGAGCTGGGGCAAGTACATCTCCCGGAAATAGTAGGGATGCGGTACCTCGATCTGCTTCAGGACAGGTTCGCGCTGGGCGAACAGCACCAGAGGCGACAATAGAACCAGAATCGTGGTGAGTCGATTTCGCATCTTCCCTCGGGGCCGGCAGCTCGGCGGGGAATTATAGCGCGGCGGTTGCGCGAGATAACCGGTTACGAAGTTCCGGCGTTTCCACGATCGTCAAGCTCGCTGCGTACCAACAGCCAGTTCAGCAGTGCCACCAGCGCAGTCGCAAGCAAGATCAATGACCCACTCAGATTCACACCCGCGATCAACCCGGCGCAAATCCCAGCTCCCAGTATCGCGAACAAAATTCCTCCGGGAAGGCGAAACAGCGCGGCTCCCGGTTGCCGGCGGCGAAATACCGGCAATGCGGCGCAAACCAGGCCGTAGTAAAGAAGGCGTGCCACCGCGGAAAGGGTCGCATTCCAGGTGAAGCTTCCGAACAGCGCCAGCAGCCAACTCAAGAGGGCAAACGCAACGATCGAAACGTAGGGAGTACGGAACCGGGGATGAATCGCCGCGAAGATTGAAGGGAAGTCTCCGTTTTCCGCCAGAGCGAATGTAATTCGAGGTACGCCCAGCATATTCGCGCTGAGGTAACCGACCACTGAAATCAGCGCGCCCACGGAAACGAAGACGGCGCCGCCGCGCCCGAGCACGATTCGAGCGACATCGGCGAGGGGACGTTCACTATGCGCCGGATCGGGCAGAATTCCGATCACCGCCCACTGGATCGCGGAGTACAGCAAAGTGCAGGTGATCAGCGCAGTGAACAACGCGAAGGCTACATCCTGCCGGGGATTCTTAGCTTCGCTCAACGGGGTGAGTGCGGTCTCGAAGCCGCCGTAGGCAAAGACCAGAAGCAGGCAGGCTTTCAGCCACGCGCCGATTCCAGCGCTGTCGGGCAATACCGGCGCTGCCGTGTGACCTGCGAGCAGGTAGAACGAACCTGCAGCCGCCACCAGAAACAGCGGCACCAGTTTCGCCACCGTGAACACGTTGCTGACTTGCGCGCTCGCCCGCACTCCGCGGTAGTTAATCAGCGTCAGAACGCCGTAGAGAAAAGTCAGGATGAGGAATCGTGGAAGTGGTTCCCGCGCTTGCGGCCAGAACTCGCCGCAATAAATCACGAACAGGTTGGCGGTCGCTGCCGGCGCAGCCACTCGCACCAGCCAGAGCATCCACCCCACCTCGATTCCCACCAACCGGCCAAACGCAGCGCGAGCGTAGAGATAGGGACCGCCGGCCTGGGTGAATTGTGAAGCTACCTCGGCGAAGCAAGCCATGATGACGCCCGCCGCCGCCCCCGCCAGCAGAACTGCCCAGGGACTCGCCCGGCCAATGAGCCTGGCCACATCGGAGGGCAGGCCAAAGATTCCACTCCCAATGATCGAGTTGATCACCAGCGCTGCCAGGCTCCATCGCCCAATGGCGCGCACCAGGCCGGATTTATCGCTCCCAGGCAAGACGTGGTTTTACCACAGCTGTCGGCCGTCAGCTATCAGCTTTCAGCGAGAGCCTGGGCGGAGAAATCCGCAAGGATTGGCACAACCGATGATTTGTTGAGGAAGGTTTGGATCCGTGACAGGCGGAGAGAAAGTGGACTTGCTGAAGACCGAAGACTGACGACTGCTAAGCCGCGTCGTTCTCAATCTTGATCCGTAGAGACTTTAAGAACTTGAGATCCTGATCGCTGATCTTGAATTCGGGATTCGTCGTCAGGGTGGTCACCATCGAGGTCTTGTCGTCAGATTTCTCACCCGGCTTGCTCACTCCGATGGTCGCTTCGAGCACCAGAAAAATGTCGTAACCGCTGTCTTTGATCTTGGAAACCACTTCGGCAATCTGCTCGCTGTCAGCCAACGACTCGTTGATCGCCTCGCCCAGTTCTTTCATCAACTGCTTCAACTGCTGGTCCACGTGGCCCCCTGTAAGAGACAGTAATCAGCTACTGAGATGCCGGATTGAGGTTTCCGGCTTCTTTACCGTCACAGCCGCCAACGTCATTGTAACCCTGAACACTGTTAAAATCGACGGCGATGGCGAACGTCTCGACCGTACGGAAGTTGAGCATCATGGCGCGGATTGCTGCCGAGCATGCCGGGCGCACTCGATCGGTGCGAGCCGTGCTCAACGGCGCCCGTACCACGGCAGTACATTTCGGGCGCGTTCTCCATCAGCTTTGGCTGGAGGTCACAGGCTTTGTTTTCCTGGCTTTAGCATTCATCGGCGCGGGCGCTTTCTTCCGCGAATATACGCGCTACCAGGCTGGGCAAACCACCCCGGGACGCGTGGCGGTCGCAATTATTTTCACACTGACTTTTGCCTGGTTCGGCGCCAGCTCATTCTGGAGAGTATGGAAAAAAGGCTAGGGCCTGAACCACGAAGGATACGAAATTTCGTGTGGGCTGAAGAGTCAGTGGACCCATAAGGCTTCCTTTATAGTGACCTTCGTGTCCGTCCTGGTTGTGGCTCTGCTGCATGACCGATAAGATCAAACCCGAAAGCCGCCCGCACGCCGATCCCGAAACTTCCTCCCACATCCCGATCCGCCCGCTGTACACCCCCGACGACTTGAACGCTCAAGAGCAGGAACGCAAAGTTGGGTACCCCGGCGATTTCCCCTACACTCGCGGCGTTCAAGCCACCATGTATCGCGGCCGGCTCTGGACCATGCGCCAGTATGCCGGCATGGGCGATGCCGAGGAATCGAACAAGCGTTACAAGTATTTGCTGGCCAACGGCACCACCGGGCTGTCCGTCGCCTTCGATCTGCCCACGCAAATCGGGCTGGATTCTGACCATCCGCTGGCGGTCGGCGAAGTGGGAAAAGTGGGGGTGGCCATCGATTCGATCGAGGACATGCAGCGCCTCTTCGACGGCATCGACCTGACGAAAATCTCGACTTCGATGACCATCAACGCGACGGCGTCGATCCTGCTCGCGCTCTATGTCGCAGTAGCCCGCCGCCAGGGCGCGGACATTCGCCATCTCTCCGGCACGGTGCAAAACGACGTGCTCAAGGAATATATAGCCCGGGGCACATACATCTATCCGCCGGCGCAAGCCATGCGCATCATCACCGATCTGTTTGCCTGGACCAACCAGAACGTTCCCGAGTGGAACACGATTTCCATCTCCGGATACCACATGCGCGAAGCCGGATCGACCGCGGTCCAGGAAGTGGCGTTTACGCTGGCGAATGGAATCGCGTACGTTCAGGGCGCCATCGATGCCGGCCTCGACGTCGACAGATTTGCTCCACGACTCTCGTTTTTCTTTAACGCCCACAATAATTTTATGGAAGAGGTGGCCAAGTTCCGCGCTGCCCGCCGCATGTGGGCCCGCATCATGCGGGAAAATTTCAAAGCCAAGAACCCGCGCTCCTGGATGCTGCGCTTCCATACTCAGACCGCGGGATCGACGCTGACCGCGCAGCAACCTGAGAACAATATTGTCCGTACAGCGCTGCAGGCCTTGGCCGCGGTGCTCGGCGGCACCCAGTCGCTGCATACCAATTCCTACGACGAAGCCCTCGCACTGCCCACTGAGCAAGCCGCGCGCATCGCGCTTCGCACCCAGCAGATCGTGGCGTACGAATCCGGCGTTCCGCAAACGGTCGACCCGCTAGCTGGTTCCTATTACATCGAAGCCCTGACCAACGAAATCGAAACCCGCGCTACAGACTACATGGGAAAGATCGAGGCTCTGGGCGGCATGATCAAAGCTCTCGAGCGCGGGTATGTACAGCAGGAGATCCAGAACGCGGCTTATGAGTACCAGCAACAGATCGATCGTGAGGAATTGGTGGTTGTGGGTGTGAACCGCTTTGCTGTGGGCGAGGAGAAACCCATCGCTACCCAACGCATCGACGAGTCACTGGAACGCAAGCAGGTCGAGCGATTGCGCGCCTTGCGCGCCCGCCGCGATCCGGCCCCGTGGCAAGCCGCTCTTCAGCAGATCGAAGCTGCCGCCCGCTCGGGTGAAAATCTCATGCCGCGAGTCCTGGCTGCCGTCGAAGCCAACGCGACTGTGGGCGAGATCTCGGACACCATGCGGAAGGTGTTTGGAGAATACAAGGAAGCGGTCGTCATCTAGTTCGGATCTAGCCCGGAAATCACCCGCATTTGATGTTCACCCGTCACGCCCCAATTCGCCGCAGGCTCTGCGTCGGAAGCCGCGAAGCGGCGCTAGAATGCAGCCCACGGCGTAAGCCGTGGGTTTCCAGCACGAAAAAGGGGGAGAGCCCCAACGGGGCGAAAGGCACTGGTCGTCATCTGATCTACCCGACCGCAGCAGGAAGCATTTCGGCCGAGGAATCTCAGAGTGTTCGCGACAAACAATGCTAGGAGCACGCGATCATGCTGTGTCGCGGGGCTGGTTTCTATCGTCCCTTCGGGGCTTTGAGCATCAATTTCATTGGGACCCACGGCTTACGCCGTGGGCTACATTCTGCCGCCGCTTCGCGGCTTCGGCTCCGAACCGACGCACCTTCCGAACCTAATCCGAAACCCGGTAGCCGCAAGCCTGTCGGCACGGAGGGCAATAATAAAGACCGTCGCTGCACAGACGGATGTCGATTTGGCCCTGGCAGGAACAGCAATACTTTTCGCAATCACACTTGTCTTCGGTCATGTCGCACTGCATGCAGTGATACTTGGTCTTGGTTGTGGTCGCCATAAGCGAACTCTAGCGCGGGGCCCGGGGACGTGGAAGGTCCCGTTGGTAACCGCCCGTCCCGTGCCGGACCGGGCTCTGGGCCAACCAAGTTGAAGCCACCGCCAAGCGCATGTTAGGGTAATAAGTCTCACCATCTCAGCAGCCCAGCCACTGCTTTTGATCGAGGTATCATTGCCCGCAGTCGAGGCGACCACGCCAGCCATCCGCAAGACCGCGCTTAACCCTGTGCATCGCCAGATGGGCGCCAAAATGGTCGAATTCAACGGCTGGGAAATGCCGGTTGAATATCCCTCCGCCGGCGGCATTATGGCCGAGCACAATGCGGTGCGGACCGGCGTTGGCATCTTCGATGTCAGCCACATGGGCGATATCCGGCTGGCTGGGCCGCAGGCCCTGGCCGCCGTACAGCACATCTGCATGAACGATGCCTCCCGGCTTGCCATCGACCAGGCACAGTACTCGGCGTTGCTTTATCCGCAGGGAACCTTCGTCGACGATGTGATCGTGCATCGTCTCGGCGACGATGAGTATCTGCTGGTGATCAATGCCGGCACTCGCGAAAAAGATTTCAACTGGGTGCGCGACCAGACCCGCCAGTTCAACTGCAAGGTGGAACATCTCTCCGACGACTTTACCCAGATCGCGATCCAGGGACCCAAGGCCGTAAACCTATTGCAGAAGCTCACCGATGCCGACCTCCCGGCGGTGAAGTTCTACTGGGTCACTCGGGGGACGGTCTGCGGACTGAAAAATATTCTGATCGCGCGCACTGGCTACACCGGCGAAGACGGCTTCGAGATCTACATCCCGAGTGACGAAGCAACCAGCGCGCGCGTGTGGAAGGAAATCCTTGAGGCGGGCAAAGAATTTGGAGTCGTTCCCTGCGGTCTCGGCGCACGCAACACCCTGCGTCTCGAAGCCAGGCTGCCGCTGTACGGCCACGAAATATCCGACTCCATCAATGTGTGGGAGGCGGGGCTCGATCGTTTCTGCAAGATGGACAAGGCAGACTTCATCGGCCGAACGGCGCTTGAAAAGGCGAGGACTGAGGGGACAAAGCGTGCCTTGATCGGACTGGAAATGATAGATCGCGGCATCGCCCGCGACGGTTACAAAGTTCTCGATCCGGGCGGGCGCGAGATCGGCTACGTCACCAGCGGCTCTCCAGCGCCATTTCTGAAGAAAAACATCGCGCTGGCGTACGTGCCTCCAGAGTTCGCCGCCCTGGGCACCGAATTGAAAGTAGAGATTCGCGGACAGGGAGTGAAGGCGCAGGTCGTGCCGACGCCTTTTTACAAGAAACCTAAAAAGGCTTGAACCACAGGGGACACGGAGAACACAGAGAAGCACAGAGGAAGCCAAAAGCCAGAAGCCGCGAGCCAGGAGCCAGAAGCTATCATGCCCTTTCCAACCGACTACAAGTACACCAAAGAGCACGAATGGATCAAAGCTGACGGCAAGAACGCCACCATCGGCATCACCAGCTATGCCCAGGATTCACTTGGCGATATTGTTTTCGTCGACCTGCCCAAGCCGGGCGCCGAAATCACATCGGGTAAGACGTTTGGCTCAGTGGAGTCGGTAAAGGCAGTGTCAGATCTTTACGCGCCGGTTTCCGGTACGGTAACCGAAGTGAACGGGGAACTGGCTACAGCGCCGGAAAAGATCAACAAAGATGCGCACAGCGCCTGGATGATCAAGATCACGATAAAAGATCCGGCTGAGCTGAATTCGTTGCTCTCGGCCCCAGACTACGAAAAGTTCGTCGCTGAGGAGGGCGGACACTGATTCGTGCAGCCGGGACCTATCGCGACCATGCAGCAATCGAACTGGCTTTGAGCGACATCTAAAGAAGTTCTATGCGTTATTTACCCAAATCGCCCGCCGACCGAAAAGCCATGCTCCAGGCCATGGGGGCGCGCTCGATCGATGATTTGTTCTCGCCCATCCCTGCGGAATACCGACTGGAGCGGGACCTCAAAGTGCCGCGCCAGATGGCCGAGTCCGAAATTGTGGATTGGTTTCGCGAGCGCTCCCGCGAAAACGGCGACAGCTACTCCAGTTTTCTCGGCGCCGGCGCTTATTCCCACTACCGGCCAGTGATCATTGATTCGCTGATCTCGCGCGGTGAATTTCTGACCGCCTACACGCCCTATCAGGCCGAGATTTCACAGGGAACATTGCAGGCGATCTTTGAATTCCAGACCATGATATGCGAACTCACCGGCATGGAAGTCGCCAACGCTTCCATGTACGACGGTTCGACCGCCGCCGCCGAGGCCGTGATGATGGCGGTGCGGCTCACCGGCCGGCGCTCGGTGATCATCGCGACCAGTGTTCACCCCGAATATCGCGAGGTGCTCACGACCTATGCCCATCATCAGAATCTTCCGTTGTCCACGACGTCGTTCAAAGACAACGGCCGTTTAAATCTGGAAGAGTTGGAAAAGTCGATCACCGCGGAGACGGCCTGCGTCCTGATTCAATCGCCGAATTTCTTCGGAACGATTGAAGATGCCGCCGCCATTGCCGAGATCGCGCACAAGAAGGGCGCGATGCTGGTGGTGTCGATCGCCGAAGCGGTTTCGCTGGGCATCATCGAACCGCCGCGCCATGCGGACGTGATCGCCATGGAAGCTCAATCCTTCGGCGTCCCCCTGGGCTTCGGCGGCCCCTACTGCGGCGTGATTGCCACCCGCGAACAATTCGTTCGCCAGATGCCGGGACGCCTGGCCGGCCAGACCACCGATCGCAACGGCAAACGCGGCTTCGTTTTGACCCTGGCCACGCGCGAACAGCACATACGCCGCGAGAAGGCGACGTCGAATATTTGCACCAATCAGGCATTAGTGGCGCTGATGGTCAATATCTTCATGACCATTTACGGAAAAGTCGGGCTCAAGGAGCTGGCCAAACAGAATCTGGCCAAGACGGCCTACGCGGCCGCTCAATTCGGCAAACATGCGAAGATCCTGTTCACTGGTTCTCCACGGTTCAACGAATTCGTCGTGCAGACCAGCGAAGATCCATATGCCGTAAACAGCCGCCTGCTGGGACACAAAATCGTGGGCGGGTTTCCCTTGAAGAAGTTCTATCCCGAACTGGGCAATGCCTCTCTCTGGTGCTGCACCGAATTATCCACGCGCAGCGGGATTGACACCGCCGTGGGATTGGTGGCGGAGAGCGAGCGCTCGATGGTCTCAGCCAAAGAAGAGGTAGACGAGCAGGAGGTGGCACGGTGAAGAGGACGCCGCGCAAGGCCACTCGCCACGTCAATCAGAACGAAGGCCTGATTTTCGAGAAATCGTCTCCGGCAAAGGCAGCGTGGAAACTCCCGCCGCTGGATGTTCCAGAGGTGGACACCGCAGCGCTGCTTGGATCGTCGGAAAGAAAAGACCTGGGCAACATGCCCGAAGTCAGCGAAATCGAAATCATCCGCCACTTCACCCGGCTCTCGACCTGGAACTACGCCATCGATCTCGGTATGTATCCGCTGGGTTCGTGCACCATGAAGTACAACCCGCGGGTGAATGAGGTGGTGGTGCGGCTCGAGGGCTTGGCCAATGGGCATCCCTATCAGCCTGAGCGGATTTCGCAGGGGGCGCTGCGCATCATCAAGACCTTGAGCGAATGCCTGACCGAGATCACCGGCATGGACGCCATTACGCTGCAACCCGCCGCCGGAGCCCACGGAGAATTGACGGGGCTACTGATGGTACGGGCGTTTCACGAGTCGAAGGGCGACCCCCGCAAGAAGATTTTGATTCCTGACTCCGCGCACGGCACCAATCCCGCGACTGCTGCCATGGTCGGCTATGCCGTGGAAAACCTGAAATCCAATGCTCAGGGCATGGTGGACGTGGCCGCTCTTACCGCGCAGATGAATGACGACGTGGCCGCGCTCATGCTGACCAATCCCAACACGTTGGGCGTCTTCGAGCAGGAAATCCACAAGATCGCAGAGATCATGCACGCCAAGGGCGGGCTGCTCTACATGGATGGCGCCAACATGAATGCCCTGGTGGGAAAAGTCCGGCCCGGGGATTTCGGCGTCGATGTGATGCACCTGAATCTGCATAAGACTTTCTCTACTCCTCACGGTGGCGGCGGTCCCGGTTCCGGTCCGGTGGCCGTGAAACAGAAGCTCGAACCATTCCTGCCTACGCCCGTCCCCGTGACCAAGCTCGACGGCACTCTCGGCTTCGATTACGACCGTCCGCAATCAGTCGGCCGGGTGCGCGCTTTCTACGGCAACTTCGGGATGTTCGTCCGCGCCCTGGCATATATTCTGGCCAACGGTCCTGATGGCCTGCGCCAGACCACCGAAGATGCGGTGCTCAACGCCAACTACATTCGCAAGGGACTCGAAGGCGTCTACGATCTGCCTTATTCCACGCCCAGCATGCACGAAGTGGTTTTCAGCGATAAGCTGCAAGCGAAGAAAGGCGTTAAGACGATGGACATCGCCAAGCGCCTGATCGATTACGGCTTCCATCCTTACACAACTGCGTTTCCTTTGATCGTGCCGGGCGCGCTGATGATCGAACCGACCGAGAGCGAGCCGAAGGAAGAACTCGATCTCTTTATCGAAGCCATGAAATCGATCGCTGAGGAAGTCGAAGAAGATCCACAAATGGTTCTGGACGCGCCCCACTCCACGCGTGTTTCAAGGCTTGACGAAACCGCTGCGGCCCGCAAGCCTCTGCTCAGGTGGAAACCGGGAACCTAACCACGGAGGACACAGAGGACACTGAGGGTGGTTCGCCTTGTACCATCCGTCGGATGCCTTCATTGCCGAATCGACAACAGCGCCGCTGACCTCGTTAAAGTGCATAAACTCTGTGTCCTCCGTGTACTCAGTGGTTCTACTGCAAATAGCAAGCAGAGTCTGTGACATTCGTCACATGACAAAAAAGGTGCAGTGAAGGCAGAACCTCTGTGCCCTCCGTGTCCTCTGTGGTTAAATCCTTTTGTTGCCAACTTCCGCAAGAAAACCGCCTGAAAAGTCCGCCGGCCTTTTCTCCTCACCCGAAAAGCGCAACGCGATTTTGTGCCTTTTGCTGGTCGTCGCGACATTGGCGCTCTACAACCCGGTCAACCGCCACCCTTTCGTCAATTATGACGACGACCGTTACGTTACCGAGAACCCGCACGTCCACAACGGCTTGAACTGGGAGACAATCACCTGGGCCTTCACTGCCACCGAGCAGGGAAATTGGCATCCTCTTACCTGGTTGTCCCACACGCTCGACTATCAACTGTTCCGCCAGAATCCCACGGGCCATCACTTCACCAGCCTGTTGATTCACGCCGCGAACGCCGTCCTTCTGTTCCTGTTGCTCATGTACGCGACCGGCCGACTCGGACCGAGCCTATTGGTGGCGGCGCTGTTCGCGCTGCATCCCATCAACGTTGAATCGGTGGCCTGGGTGGCGGAGCGCAAGAACGTTCTCTGCACCTTCTTTTTCTTTGCCGCGCTCATCGCATATTGTTGGTATGCGAGAAAACCAGACTGGCGGCGGTATCTCGCGTTTGCCGGTTTGTTCGCCTTAGGGCTGATGTCGAAGCCCATGGTCATTACTCTTCCATTCGTACTGGTATTGATGGATTACTGGCCGCTGAACCGAACTCAGGGGAGTCCCAAAAGCGAGCTACCGGTTCCGCAAGCGCCTCTGTCGAAGTTGCTGTTGGAGAAACTCCCGCTGCTTGCTCTGGCCGCGGCCAGCGCCGCGATCACCATCGAGGCCCAAAGGGCGGGGGGCGCCATGCGCTCCTCCGCACAATTCTCTTTGGGCGTCCGTCTTGAGAATGCGGTGGTGGCCTACGCTGCGTACTTGTGGAAGATGATCTGGCCATCGCATCTGGCGCCCCTCTATCCTCATCCCGGCGATTCGTTGGCGCTGTGGCAGGTGACGATATCCGCGCTGGTCCTACTGGCCGTGACTGCGGTGGCGATCAGGTTCCGCTCCCAGCGATATCTGCTGACCGGCTGGCTATGGTTTCTGGGCACTCTGGTTCCGGTGATTGGCCTGGTTCAGGTCGGCGACCAGGCGATGGCCGACCGCTACGCCTATTTACCGCTGGTTGGAATTTTTGTGATGATCGCCTGGGCAGCCGCGGACCTGGCCGATTCGCACCGGATTGGATTCGCCGGGTGCTTGATTCCCGCAGCGTGCGTCCTGCTGGCCCTCTCTTTCGTTACGAATCGACAACTCGGGTACTGGTCGAGCAACTACGATCTGTGGAGCCACGCCCTCGCCGTGACCGATCGAAATTTCGTTGCCCAGGACAATTTGGGCGGCGCGCTCCTGATGCTTGGAAAACCCGACGATGCCTATTCACACTTCCAGGCCGCGGCCGAGATCAACCCCCGAGATCCCATGAGCCACTCCAACCTGGGCGCCTACCTGCAGGAACACGGAAAGGTACCGGAGGCGATGGAGCAGTATGATCGCACGATCAGCCTAACTACCGACGCCGGCTTGCTCGCGGCAACCTATGCCAACCTGGGGGCGGCCTATCGCAAGCTGGGAGAAGACGAAAAAGCCCGCGACAGTTACGAACACGCTCTGCGGCTGAATCCCAATCAGGCGAATGCGTATCTGGGCCTGGGTCAGCTTCTGGAAAAGCAAAACCAGCTGGATGATGCCATCAGGAACTACTCAAAATCGGTTGAGCTGCGCCCGACCGGCACGGGATTTCTGCTTCTTGGCCATGCACTCGAGAGCGCGAACCGTCGTCCGGAAGCCCTGGCTGCCTACCAGGCTGCCTTGAAACTCTCTCCCGATATGCCGGAAGCCCAGCACGCTGTAGACACGCTATCGGGAAATCCGCGCTGAAGCGTTGCACGGTTCGAGTCCTGGGATCTATTTCTTCTCACTGATGTCCACCGACGCGCGCGTCTTTTCCCAATCTATGTGCAACGTGCAAGTCGATCCCGTCTGATCGTAGCCGATGGTGAAATTCTCGACCGGCGCGGGCGACGATGACACCCTCATATCCACGCGAACAAAATCCTCTCCTTCGCCCGGATAAGGAATACCCCACTCCCCCGTCTTCTTGCTGACGATCAGGACCCATTTGTCGGCGTTAGGGAGAGTGAAGAGAGTGTAGCTTCCCGCAGGGACATCTTTGCCGCCGATATTCAGGTTCGTATCCGTGACCAGCGTGGTGGCCTCGTTGGCTCCAGTCCGCCAGACCTCGCCGTAGGGCACCAGTCCGCCAAAAATCTTGCGGCCTTTCACGCGCGGGCTGGAGTAGTCAGTCTTGATCGTTTTGCCGTCCGTGAACCTGCATTGGGCTTGCACCGGGGGACTGGGACGCTTGTTCGCATCCTGGGCACAAGCCAGCAGGGCGAACACTGGCAGTAATAGAACGACGATGGCGATGCGTATTTTCATGGATCTCTCCTTAGGCAATTCGCTTCTAGCTTCTGGCCTCTAAAGTCTGGCAGGAGCCAAGAAAGCCAGTAGCCAGAAGCTGTGTTCCTAATGCTTTGACGTAACTCCAAAAACTTGGACAGCGAGCGACTCGCAATTATGCGCCCCGCGGCTCACCCGATACAATCAGGCCATGCCGGTATTCGATGAAAAGCAGGAAGAACTGGAACACTACGAGACCATGATGGGCGTCCCGCGAGGACGGTTGGCCGTGACCATGGACATGATCACCGACGCCATGGCGCTGGTCGGCCAGCATGGCGTTTACTGCCAGAGTCAGCGCTGGCCCGGCAAGCCGGTCCTTGATATCCAACTGGTGATGAAGGGCTTGACCGACGCGAAAGAACTGATCCAGAGCGTGATGGCGGAGTTGAGCAAGAAGCCGCAAAAAGCCAGCTGAATCTCCCGACTTCGTGGCTAGTCTGGCTTTCGTGGCCTCCGTGGTTATTCCTGTCTACGCCAGCGTGTACTTTCCTCGTTCAATCACTTTTTGTGCGATCTGCTGTCGCAGTTCAATCGTGTTGAAGGGCTCATGCTTCACCAGGCGCCGCAGTATCGCCAGCTGCGTGCGCAGCATATCGCCCTCGGCGACCGCCGCGATAATCTTCTTCGCCGCCGATTCGATCTTATCCATAGCCTGCGAGAGATAGACGCGCGTCATGGCAATCGCAGTCGCTGCTGCCGCCTCGCCTTGGTGCTCGACCATCTTCTGCGCCCGCAACACGGCTGATTCCATGGCGTAGGTCTCGATCACTATATCGGCGATCGCTCCCATCACTTCCTGCTGGTCTTGTATGGCCTGCATGTATTTTTGCGTGGCTGAACCGGCTGCAAAGAGCCCCAGCTTCTTGGCTTGAGCAACCAGCTTGCGTTCTTCAACTAATAGACCTTCGAGCTCTTCGCTCACGCTGGGTCCGGCGAGCACTTCGTCCATCAGTTTCTTGATCGCGGGCATCAGCGGCAACTGCCCCGACATCGCGCGTTTGAGAAGGAAACCGGTAATGATCAGCCGGTTGATTTCATTGGTGCCCTCGAAGATGCGATTGATGCGCGCATCGCGGTAAGCGCGCTCGGCGGGATACTCCTCGACAAAACCGTAGCCGCCGTAAATCTGGACAGTTTCGTCGACCACGTAGTCGATCATCTCCGATCCCCAGACCTTGAGGATGGAGCATTCGACCGCATACTCTTCGATCGCCTTGCGCGTTTCTTTGCCGGCATCGGCGCCGGTTTTGTCCACCTCGTTCAGCGCAACATCCATCATGCCCACGGTGCGATAGACGAGTGCCTCGCCGACATAGATCAGAGTCGCCATGTTAGCCAGCTTCTCGCGCACCAAACCGAAATCGGCAATTACTTTGCTGAAGGCCTTGCGCTGCTTGGCATAGGCGATGGCGTTTTCCAGCGACACCCGCGCTCCGCCGACGCACATCGCGCCCAGCTTGAAGCGTCCCACGTTCAGGATGTTAAAAGCGATGACGTGGCCCTTGCCGATTTCGCCCAGCAGATTCTCCACCGGAACCTTGCAGTCATTGAGGATCAGCGGACAGGTCGACGATCCGCGGATGCCCATCTTGTGCTCTTCCGCGCCAACCGAGAAACCCGGGAAAGTCTTTTCCACCAGAAACGCACTGAACTTCTCGCCATCCACTTTGGCGAACACCGTGAACAAGTCGGCAAAGCCGGCGTTGGTGATCCACATCTTTTCGCCATTGAGGATGTAGTGCTTCCCGTCGGGCGAGAGCTGGGCGCGAGCGCGGCAGTGCAGCGCGTCCGAACCGGAGGATGCTTCCGACAGGGCATAAGCCCCGACGATCTCTCCGGCGGCAAGCCGCGGCAGATATTTTTTCTTCTGGTCTTCGGTGCCGAAGTAAACGATGGGCAGCGTGCCGATGCCGGAGTGCGCTCCCCAGGTAGTGGCGAAGCCGGCATACTTGGCGATGTGATCGGCGATGACGGCGGCGGTAACTTTGTCCATCTCAAGGCCGCCGTAGGCTTCGGGGATTTCAACTCCGCTGAGTCCCAGGTCCCCAGCC
This sequence comes from Terriglobia bacterium, assembly GCA_963841075.1. Classification (GTDB taxonomy): domain Bacteria; phylum Acidobacteriota; class Terriglobia; order Terriglobales; family Acidobacteriaceae; genus JAIQFF01. Next base: position 106,218 of record CAWJBA010000013.1, on the reverse strand, counting down.
TTCTTCAGCAGATCGCGAGAGATAGAGAAGTCCTTGTGCTCCATCTTTTCCGCGTTGGGCAGAATTTCGTTGACCGCGAACTCTTCCGCCGTCTGCCCAATGAGTTGGTGCTGCTCAGTAAAATCCTCGGGTGTGAATACTTCGTTAACCTTTCGCTCTTCGAGCAGAAAGCTGCCGCCGGAAATTTTGGTGCTGGGAATTGCTGAGATCGTAGCCATGGATCACCTCACAGTCTTGCGAAAGAACCTTACTGCGGGACCAAGCCCAACAACAATTCTAATCCGATCTCGTGACCAACGATAGGTCCGAAACTACCGCGATTCTCGGCTTTTCTGCCTGTATTTCTCTGCGTTCTGCGGACCCGGCGGTTAGCTCAGGTTTTCGAAGATGCCAGCCGCGCCCATGCCCCCGCCCACGCACATCGTCACCATCCCATACCGCGCATTGCGCCGCTTCATCTCGCGAATAATGGTTGCCGTCAGCTTCGCTCCAGTACATCCCAGCGGATGCCCCAGAGCAATTGCTCCACCGTTTGGGTTCACCCGCTCTGGATCGAGGCCGCCTTCTTTGATCACCGCCAGCGACTGTGCCGCGAAAGCCTCATTCAATTCGATCACATCGATGTCAGAGAGTTTGAGCCCCGCCATCTTCAAGGCCTTCGGAATCGCAAATACCGGGCCTAGTCCCATTTCCTCCGGCTTGTATCCAGCCGTGGCAAAGGAAAGGTAACGGACGAGCGGCTTGATTCCCAGCGCCGCGGCCCGTTCCGCCGACATGACGACGGCAGCGGCTGCCCCGTCCGAGGTTTGCGACGAATTGCCCGCGGTCACGGTTCCCTTGGCATGAAAAACCGGCTTCAGGGCCAAAAGAGCTTCAAGGGAAGTGTCGGCCCGCGGGCCTTCATCCACCTTGAACACAATCTCCTGGCGCTTCGGTTTCGATCCGTTTGGCGTGGTGAAACTTACGTTCACCGGCACGGTTTCATCGGCAAACTTTCCCGCATGGATGGCGGCCAGCGCCTTCTGATGGCTGCGCAGCGAAAATTCATCCGCAGCCTGCCGCGTGATGCCGAAGCGCTGTGCCAGTCGTTCGGCAGTCAGGCCCATGGTCAGATACGCGTCGGGATAGTGGTCCACCAGCCAGGGATTCGGCGATATCTTGTGCCCGCCCATCGGAATCATCGACATCGATTCCGTCCCGCCGGCGACAATAATCTCCGCGCCGCCGCTCATGATGCGCTCCGCCGCCATGGCGATCGCCTGCAGTCCGGATGAGCAGAAGCGATTGATCGTGATCGCCGAAGTTTCTACCGGCAGCCCAGCCCGCAGCGCGGCGATGCGGGCAACGTTCATCCCTTGCTCGGCCTCAGGCGTGGCACAGCCCAGAATGACGTCTTCAATTTCTTTGGGATCCACCTGCGGCACGCGCTCGAGCGCGCCTTTGATGGCAATGGCGGCCAGTTCGTCGGGACGGGTAGCGCGCAGCGTGCCTTTAAACGCGCGTCCCACAGGCGTACGAACCGAGGAGACAACCACGACTTCTCTCATAGCATTTTCCAGAGGGTGTTGTGCCCAAGTCTAGCACTCAGTCTTATCCCACAAGATATTGGATGCTGCCACGCTCAGGACAGGCTCCGCCCTACGTGTGCATCTCAGTTCCGCAGCGTCTTTCCCGTCTTCAGCGTGTACTGAATCCTCTCCTGCGTCTTTTTCTCGCCGCAGAGCGACTTAAACGCTTCACGCTCCAGATCCAGAATGTACTGCTCGCTCACCGCCGTGCCCGAGGTCACATTTCCGCCGCACAGGACCTCTGCAACTTTGGTTGCAATCTTCACTTCGTGGTCTGAGATGTAATCACCCTGCCGCATGATATGCACTCCCAGCCTCAGGGCCGCCAGCACGTTCTCTCCCGGCGCCGGAATATCAGTACGCGGCTGCGGAGGTTCGTATCCGGCGCGAACCAGTTCCAGGGCGCGGGCTTTGGCGTCGGCCAGCACGCGCTCGCGATTCATCGTAATGACGTCGGACTCGTGCAGAAAGCCAAGGGTGCGGGCTTCGTGCAGCGGAGGTTGCGACTCTTCCGGTAGCGATCGTCTCGAATGCTTTTTTTATGGCCTCCATGAGTTCGATGGATTCGCCGCGTCCGGGACGTATCGCCGCCGCGCTATCCAGCGCGCGCAGCAGCATCTCTTTGCAGCCGCCCCCGCCCGGCAACAAGCCGACGCCGACTTCCACCAGTCCGGCATAGAGTTCGGCATGAGGTTGGCGGGCGGCGGCGTGCAGAGTTATTTCGGTACCACCGCCCAGGCAAAGCCCGAAAGGCGCAACCACCACCGGCTTGGGCGAGAACTTGATGGCCTGGGTCATGCCCTGAAACTGGCGGATGGCGAGGTCAACCTCGTCCCACTCCTCCTCCTGGACGGACATGAGCAGCAGCATGACGTTGGCGCCGACCGAAAAGTTTTCGGCGTCGTTGGTGATGACGAAGGCGTCGAACCCGTCCCCAGGGCCGCCCGGCTTCAGGGTTTGGGTGATGAGACTCACAATGTCTCCCCCCAACGAATTCATCTTGGAATGAAATTCGATGCAGGCGACGCCGCCACCGAGATCCACCAGCGATGCGCCTGAGTTTTTCTTGACTACGCCGTTGGATTTTTTTGCCACCTCAACCGACCACACGCCTTCGGGAACTTTCACCGCCTCATATTTCGCGCTCCTCAAATCGAAGTAGACTCGGCCTGAAGCGGACTTGGGATCGTCCAAGTACCAGGATTTTTTTCCTCCGGCAAGCAACTGTTCGACATTCGCCGCCACGGTCTGCCCCTCTTTTTTCATGCGGGCGACGGTGGCTTCAACTCCAGCTGCATCCCATAGTTCGAACGGACCCAGCTTCCAGTTGAAGCCCAGGCGCATGGCGCGATCGATTTCGACAATCGAATCAGAGATTTCGGGAATACGGTTGGCAGAGTAATTCCAGAGATCGGAGAGGACCGACCATAGGAATGCGCCTGCTTTATCCGCTTTTTGTGGACCGCCTTCAAGTCCGAGTAGCGTGCGCAGCCGTGCCCCGGGATCCTCAATGTTTTTCGCCATGTCGAGAGCAGGCAACCTGGGCTTTTGGCGGGGGCGATATTCGAGCGTCTTCCAATCCAGGGCGAGGCGTTCATCTTCAGCGCCGGCACTGGCGGGCGAGGGCGCCCGCCCTGCACCCTTCTTGTAGAATCCGCCCTTGGTTTTGTCGCCCAGCCACTTACGTTCCAGCATCTGTTTGTAGAAGGCGGGCAACGGGCTCGGATGGGGCGGGTGCTCCTGGCCGCCTGCGTTTTCCATGTTCCCGACCACATGCCCCAGAATGTCGAGCCCGACAAGATCAATCGTGCGGAACGTGGCGGACTTCGGCCATCCCACGGCCTCGCCGGTCAACGCGTCGACGTCTTCAACGCTGAGATCCATCTCCTGCATGAGGCGCATCACGTTGAGCACGGAAAACGTGCCGATGCGATTGGCGATGAAGTTGGGCGTGTCTTTAGCGAAAACCACGCCCTTGCCGAGATTCACGTCGCTGAAGTGGGTGACGGCTTCAATCGCCGCCGCGTCCGTCTCTGGGGTCGGAATAATCTCCAGTAACCGCATATAGCGCGGCGGATTGAAAAAATGCGTGCCGAACCACGATTTACGGAAATCGGTTGAAAAGCCTTCGGCGATTTTTGCTACCGGCAGCCCGCTGGTATTCGTGGTGACAATCGTCCCCGGCTTGCGGAGGGCTTCAACCTTCTTTAACAGAGCTCGTTTGATGTCGAGATTCTCGACGACAGCTTCGATGATCCAGTCCACCTCGCTCAAACGCTTGAGATCGTCTTCAAAGTTTCCGACGGTTACCAAACGCGCAAGTCCAGACTCGAAGAAAGCGGCAGGCTTGGATTTCTTCGCCGCTTCAAGACCGGCCGCGGCGATCTTGTTCCGGGCCGGACCAGAGGCATCGGGAGGAACGATATCGAGCAGATAGCTGGGCACGCCGGCATTGGCGAAGTGGGCAGCGATGCGGGCGCCCATGGTTCCGGCGCCGAGAACGGCAACTTTGTGGATACGCTTCATTGACTACCTCGGAGGAACGGCAACGACAAACGATTCTATCTTCAGATGTGGGTGCCGCGCTTGATGCCCTCCTCGACCGAGCCCGAGATGACTACGGCAGTTTGTCGATTGCCCACTCATCCCTGCCGGCGCGAACCACGACAATCTCCGATCTCAGTGGGCGGCATGCCTTGCTTGCGTCAGAACGGGATGCAAACAGGGCGACAGGGAAGGCATAACGTCCAGCCTTCAGTTTTTTCCCGCGCGCGATTTCATAGGCCGCATCGCGCCCCGACGAGAAGAAGAGGTCCATGCGATCTTGGGAGCTGTTCTGCTTTGCGATATCGGTCAGCATGAGCAGACCGGTTTCGTGGTCCTGGTTCTGCCACGCCTGCAGAAAGCGGTTGGCCGCGGCCAAGGCGGGCGTGTATTCGGGATCAGGAACTGGCGGGGTAGAAGAGTGTCTGCTCTTGGCGTCCACGGACGTGGACAAGAAAGACGCCAAAGACAGAATTATGAGGGGGAAGGCAAGGCGCTTTCCCGACAGCCGGCGGGCCTGTCCTGAGCGCAGTCGAAGGGGCGCCGGCGTAACCAATTCACGATTCACCCATGAATTATGCGGGAAGCGGCGACTTAGCCCGATTACCACCGAGGTTCCCTCTACCCGCAATATGGAGGACGGGCGTCCTCGCCCGTCTCGCTGACCGCGCGGGCGGGCCGCGACGCCACATGGCTCTCACGAAATAAGTTTGGCCAACGCGAAGGCCGCGGCTGCGGCCACGCCGCCGATTGCCATAGTCTGTAACGCGCTGCGCGCCGGACCCGTTCCGGTGTAACGTCCTTTCAGGTATCCGAAGATCCCGAGCGCGGCCAGGGTTACTACCGCCGAATACGCCAGGCCATGTACGGCGTTGGAGAGAATAATATACGGCGAAAGTGGAATCAGGCCGCCTGCGACATACGACGCGGCAATCGTGGCGGCGCTGGTGACCGCGCGCTTCGGGTCCGGCTCTTCCAGCCCAAGTTCAAAGCGCATCATAAAATCTACCCAGGCATCAGGACGGCGGCTGAGCGCTTCGACCACCGGAGTGCTCTCCGCAGGCGTCATTCCGTAAGACTGAAACACGCGCCCTACCTCTGCCATCTCTTCCTCTGGAATCTCCTTGATCTCGCGATACTCGCGTTCCCGCTCCTGCTCGTAGTGCTCCGCGTCGCCGCGGGCCGCCAGATATCCGCCCAGGCCCATGGCGATCGAGCCAGCCGCGATCTCAGCCAGTCCACCAACAACGATCAGCCGCGTGTTCTGCACCGCGCCGGAGAGTCCAGCGGCGAGGGCGAAGGGTACGGTAAGGCCGTCGGCCATGCCGATGACGACGTCGCGCACCAGATTAGTGGCCATGAAATGCGTCTCGACATGTTCGTGTGGCATGACTAGACCTCCGGATGAGAACTCAAATATTGTTGCGCGCGCCGCACCACGTCGCGTTCGCCGCGATAAGCCAGCCGCCTTGGCGCTTCCTCCATAGGAATCCAAAGCGCTCGTGTAACCTCGATCCGCATCTCGCGGGACACGTCGTCAATTTCTCCAGACTGATAGCGCAGCAGGAAAAACGATACGATTTTAAATACCCGTTGCTGGTCTCCCCATGAGCGCACGTAAACATACTTGATATCCGCCAGCTTGGCGACCAGGCTCGCGATCAGTCCGGTCTCCTCACGGACCTCCCTCAGGGCCGTCTGCTCCGGTTTCTCGCCCGGATCGACCAATCCCTTGGGTAACGCCAGTACCACTTTTCGTGAAGTTTTCCTTGCCGGACGCAACGAAGAGACCTCGGTGTGCGGCTCAATGGCGGCCATTTCCCAGCTTTCGCCGGACCGCCTCACGACCACGCCCCCCGCTGAGATTTCCCGAACCATGGCCCCCAAGTTAACAGGAATGCGGGAGTTAGTCATCGGTGCCAAAACGGGCCCGAAGGTAACACGCGACCGCTGACCGGCGTGACTGGAACGTATGTCTGGAAGCTGGCATCTTATGTGCTAGCAGAGGGCTGGGACAGCCGGGGAAATGAGGGTTCCGGTGAAGAGTCTGGGCAAGATCATTCGTAGCGTACAGGCCTTCGGACGCGGCCTTTCAGGCCTGTCTACGGCGGGCGAGGCGCATCCTTCCGGCATCGGGCTCGCCCTGGGCGGTGGCTTTGCCCGTGGCATTGCGCACATCGGCGTTCTGAAAGTTCTCGAAGAAGAAGATATTCCTATCAGTCTCGTGGCCGGGACCAGCGTCGGTGCGCTGGTTGGCGCAGCGTACTGCAGCGGTGTCACGATCCCGGAACTTGAACAGATGGCAACCCGGGTGCGCTTCAAGGACTTCGCCCGCTGGACTCTGTCGCGTTACGGGTTCGCCAGCAACGAGCGCATGATCAAGTTTCTCAGCAGCATCCTGAAGGTCAAGACATTCGAAGACTTGCGGATTCCGCTGGCGGTGACCGCAACCGATTTTTCCACGGGAGCAGGAGTCGTCTTCCACTCCGGCCCGCTGGTGGATCCAGTGCGCGCCAGTTGCGCCTATCCCGGAATGTTTCTTCCGGTGAAAATTCGCGGACGTCTGTTAGTGGATGGAATGTTGGCCCACGCTGTGCCCACGGTTCCGTTGCGCGAGATGGGCGCTCAGCATGTGCTGGCCGTGCATCTCAAGGGAACCTGGAACAACGGCGATGCGGGGCCGCGACATTTGTTCGACGTGATCGGCCAGTGCTTCGCCATTGCCCAGGAGATGAACTGCGGAGTCTGGAAAGCGGCCGCCGATCTGGTCATCGATCCAGATGTGAACGGATTCAAATACGACGACTTCGAACGCTCTGCCGAGTTAATTCGTTCCGGAGAAACCGCGATGCGCGCAGCGCTGCCTGAAGTCCGAAAGTGGCTGCAGCAACCAGAGCCGGAGCGAAAACCGCAAGCCGCCCGCTTGAGCCAGCCAGCCCCAGCGGCAGCAAAGTAGTCAGCACACGCTGCGTGGGGACAGCCGCTCTCGGCTGTCCAGCCGAGCGAAGCTCGGCAAAGCCCACTTTCTCTTACAAGCAATTATCTTATTGACCCCGGGGTGTGGTGAGTGTAATCGATTCTTCGCCAATGTAAATCCTAGTTACTAGAGTTCCCTTGTTTCTATTGAGCCGTCTATAGCAGGCCTAATAATCGAGCAGATTGTCCAAAAACGGCCGCCAAATAGGCGAACAGAACCGCCAGTGTGACTGCATCGACGAGTCTCACCCTCGATGGCTTTGACCTTCGACCAACGATTTTGGCATGGCAGCGGAGGCGAACACTTTTCTCCCACTCCGTATCAGGGGTGAAGGATCGCAGATTGGCCAAGGCTTGGAGCAATCGATCGTCGCCTTGAATCATAAGTTCACCTTTTTCGAGAACGTCTCCAGAGACAGTCCCCTGTCGTTCAAGCGTTGTGAAAGCAGCAGCCGTGCGCGGCACAGGCGCTGTCGAAGGGCCTCCCTACTGATACCACATACGAGCGCCGCATCTGCGGGGCGAAGACCCTCAACTCCAACCAGCAAGAGCACTTCACGATATTTGAACGGCAGTTCCTCGAGGACCGTTTCAAGGCACTGCTCGAACTCGTTGGTGGACGCTATCTCGAATGGGGATCGTGACAACTGCTCTGGCCATAGTGACACCAGATCAGATGCGTAGGTCTGCTCCCGGACTCTGGACCTGCAGTAGCTAAGGAACAGGTTACGAGCCACAGTGAAGAGCCACGGGACGAGGTGCGTGTCGGGTCGAAGATCCTCTCGGGCTAAGACTAACCTCAACCAGGTTTCCTCCAACAAATCCTCGGCAACTGCTCGGTTTCTTGCCATTCGACGGAGGAAGCTGAAAAGGCGAGGGTTCAGTGTGCCGTAAATCTCGTCGAAGGCGGTCGTATCCCCTGCCTGTAATCGGAGAACCAGAGCGACTTCGAGATTGCGCTCCATAGAGAGAATAACGCTACGCTCGTCGAATTGTGACACCTGTCACGCTCGTGCCTGTCAGGCGTTATTACATGGTGAAACGCCCAACGACACGTTCGGGGAGGTCATTATGCACGGGATTGTCAACGCGAGTCTTGCTTCGCTTCTCGGCTTGCTCATCTGCGCGGTGCCTGTGGCGGTCGGTGCATGGTTTGCCATCCGGCCGAGCGAGAGGTTGTTGCCCTTGATGAGGCCGCTTACACTCGCGGCAATTTTCTCGGCCCTGTGCAGTTTCGTCTTAGCCATCACTAACGGCTTTCAGACGGTCAGCACCATGAACACTCTCGACCTGACCGGTGTCCGCCGTGTAGCGGTGGTTGTTACGGAGGGACTTTCACCCGTAGTTGCATCCTTTGCATGCTTAGCCGTCGCTTGGGCTTGTGTAGCGATCGGAGTAAAGAAAGGTTGACCGTGGAAAGGAATTCTGCGAAGTCCGCCGAGTTAGCTAATTCCCTTAGGTCACGTTATCACTCATTGCCATGCATGAAATATCGCGATTACACCAACAACCACTCGGACCGAAACTGCCGAAAGGGATTAGCAGTGCCTATGCAGTAAGGCCCACCCTGGTCGCGGCTTTAATGCTGTTCCTCTGTACTATCGGCTGCATGCGGCGGGACGGCCGCAATTCCGATTGCAGGTGGCCTGCGGAGACGACGATTCATTCAGCCACCCGGCAGCATCTCAGCGAAGACGCAGAGTTTGCCGAAGATTTGGCAATCCGATACGCCGACGTTCATCACGGGCTGCGAACCCCGTACTACGTATCCAACGAGGCCTACGATGCCGCCAGAAATCGGTGTATGCAAACTCTGTTTGAAGACATCGCAAAAGAACATGGCGTGCCAGTTGCGCAAGTGTCCAGTGCGCTCGGCCACAACCGAGCATTCATCGATGTCGCCGAAAGTATGCCCTTCGTGCTGTTTTACGTGTTCGTCGTCGTCGTCGTTGTCCGTGTGATCTGGCGTCGCTATCCGCCTCACGAGGAAGGGTGGAGTCCCGGAATCACAATGGCTTTGTTTTTGTCCCTAGCGTTTGGGGTCGGGGGCACAATGCTTGGGGAAGTATGGTTCTGGTTTGCGGAAGGCTACAGGATCGATAATAGCCATATGAGCTACCGAGCCGGACGATTTTTCTGGGCTCAACACCGAGCGGAGTTGTTCGCAGGCCTAGTGATAATTTTCTGGCTGGCGGATTTTGAGTCGGCACGCCATCTAAGGTCGAATCGCAAGACTGAGACGTAAATGTTGTAGTCAAGGTTTTAACACCAATTGCACCCCGGAAAGTCCTCAACGGCAGCTTCCTGCGGGTCGTGAGTGTAATCGTGACTTTCTCTAATTGCACAGTGACGTGTTGGATAATTACCGCAAGGAATGAGCGCTGAATGCTGGACTACTTCATTACCCCGCGCGCGGCAATCCCGATATTGTCGCGCGAAGTGTTCTTGACCAGATACATCATCTCATCCGCCTGGCGGATGATTTCGCGTGGAGTCTTGGCGTCGTGCGGATAGGTAGCCACGCCCATGGACGCGCGGACATTCAGGTTCAGTCCTTCTTCCTGGCAGAACATGCTGGTGCGCAGACTGTCGCGCAGGCGTTTGGCCACGATCAGGGCGGCATCTTTTCCGGTCTGCGGCAGCAGCACTACGAATTCGTCGCCGCCATAGCGGAAGGCGTAGTCAATCAATCGAAGCTGGGCTTTGATCAGGTAACCGATTTCCGTCAAAAGCTTGCTTCCAACCAGATGTCCATGAGTGTCGTTGACCTGTTTGAAGTGATCGAGGTCGATAAACAGGACGGTGAACTCATAACCGTAACGCGCTGAGCGGTAGACCTCGGTCTCGAGCGTCTTGTACAAGTGGCGGGCATTGTAGAGGCCGGTGCAGTCATCGGTGATGGTAAGTTCCTGAATTTTTTCGACGGCGCGGGCATTCTCGATGGCGATGGCGGCGTAATCACAAATCGATTGCAGAAAGAAAGATTCCTGGTCGGTGAAGTTTTCCATCCTGACATTGACCAGTTGAATGACGCCCAGCACCCGCAGCTTGGAGCGCAGGGGAACGCAGATGATCGATCGCGTCTCCCACTGTGTCATCTCATCGATGCGCTTGGCAAAGCGGGGATCGGTGTATACGTCAGGCACAACTACCCGCTCGCCGTGTTTTGCCACCCACCCGGCGATGCCTTCGCCGACTTTAAGCCGGACATTCTTCAGCGCCTCGGAGGCCTTGCCCACCGCGATGGCAAAATAAAGTTCGTCGCGTTCTTCATCCACCATCAGCAAAGACCAGTTGTCGGGACGGAAGTATTCCGCCATTTTCTCCATTATTGTCTGAAGGATGGAGTCCAGATCGAGGGACGACGTCAGGGCCTTGGCCACATCATGGAAGATGCCTAGTTCCTGAACTTTGCGGTCGGCGGCGGCCTTGGTCATGAACTGCGATCCTCGATGCGGGCAGGAAGTGTTGAAATTATATGCGGCCCCGGAAACCGGCGGCAATCAACCTTAGTAACCTGAACCCCTCCTGCTACGCCCTGAAGTACATGGTTAAGCCGGCGGATGCCAAAAACGCCGCTTTCTCGTTTAACAATGCGGTTCTCTCCCACCCCAAATTCATGGGTCCGGAGCGCCTTGTTTAACATATAGTTATCTGCAGATTACTCTTACATCTTGGATGCGGCCAGCGGCAGCTCAAGGCAGCGGGAAGACAGCCAGGTGGAATCCTTCGGAGCGCGGTTGAAACGGGAGCGGGAACAGCGCAAGATGACGCTGGACGAGATCTCTGTCTCCACCAAGATCGGCACCCGCTTCCTGGTCGCTCTCGAGGAGGAACGCTTTGACGAGCTTCCCGGCGGAATCTTTAACAAGGGGTTTGTCCGCGCCTATGCCCGGCATCTGGGCATCGATGAAAACCAGGCCATCGCCGATTTCGTAGCGGCCAGCGCACCCGTCGTGCCCGAGATTGCGCCGGAAGACCCTCCGGTGCTGGCCGCGATGGCGGTTCGGTTGCCGGAAAGCAAACAGAAGCGCCGCGAAAACGACGGCATCCCCTGGGGTTTCGTGGCGGCTGGACTTCTGATCATCGCCTTTGGCTTCGCCCTGTGGGGCTTCCTTTCGCGTGAAAAACCGGTTCGGAGAATTGAGGCTCCAACCTCGGTCCACGTCGAGCAAACCTCGCCCCAAGCGACGAGCCCGTCCCCTGAGCCGCCATCAGCCGGACCCTCGGCAGGCGCCGCCAAGGCCGCGACACCCCCTGCTGCAACCGCGACTGACACAGGAGCATTTACGGTGCTGATCAAAGCTCGCGAGGATTCATGGGTCAGCATCACGGCGGATGGCAAACCGGTCCTCGAGGACACACTCTCAGCCGCAGCTCAGAAATCCATCGAGGCCCGCGACCAGATCGTCGTCAAAAGCGGCAATGTTGGCGCTCTGGATATCTCGTTCAACGGAAAGCAGCTCGCCCCGCTGGGCCATGAGAATCAGGTAAAAACTCTTACTTTTGATCTCAACGGCTTGCGACCTAAGTAACGCCGGCGTCCCGCCGGCTGTCGCCAGGGCGTTTCGTCCGCGCCCGGGCGCCAGAGATTTCCATCCCATTCGCCCCCCGAATTTACCAGTTGGCCGCCGACCCTCCCCAATGGCTGCCGATACGCTCCCTTCGGCCCAAAGCCGTTGCTTCCCCGGGCCTTCTCTGGTAATTTTATTAGAGTCCGCAAAGTGCTCATTCATAGGCTGTTGCGTTCTGACCCTCCCGCCAGGTCGTAAATGTCCAGATTGCTGAAGGAGAAGCTGATTGTCATCCCGAAACCGCTATCTTTTTACCTCCGAATCGGTGACCGAAGGCCATCCCGATAAGATTGCCGACCAGATTTCCGATGCCATCCTTGACGCCTGCCTGGCCGAAGACCCGTCCAGCCGCGTTGCCTGTGAAACCCTGACCGCCACCGGCCTGGTCGTTATCGCTGGCGAAATCACGACCAAAGCTTATGTAGACTTCCAGTCGCTGGTTCGCGGCACGATTTCGTCAATCGGCTACAACAACGCGCTCTATGGCTTCGATTCGAACACCTGCGCCGTCATCTCCACCATCAACAAGCAGTCCGGCGACATCGCCATGGGCGTTGACACCGGTGGCGCCGGCGACCAGGGCATGATGTTCGGCTACGCCTGCAACGAGACCCCTGAGCTGATGCCCATGCCGATCTCGCTGGCGCACAAGCTCACCATGCGCCTCTCCGAGTCCCGCAAACATGGACGCCTGCCCTACCTGCGTCCCGACGGCAAATCGCAGGTCACGGTCGAATATGACAAGAATCACAAACCCATTCGCGTGGACGCAGTAGTCATTTCCACCCAGCACGCCGAGACCGTGGGCAATGAAGAACTCCGCAGCGACATTCTCAAACACGTGATCCAGGCCACCATCCCCGCCCAGTTGCTCGACGAAGATACCAAGTACCACATCAATCCCACTGGACGTTTCGTGATCGGCGGCCCCATGGGCGATACCGGTCTCACCGGGCGCAAGATCATCGTGGACACCTACGGAGGCATGGGACGTCACGGCGGCGGCGCTTTCAGCGGCAAGGACCCGACCAAGGTCGACCGCTCGGCGGCCTACATGGCGCGGCACATTGCGAAAAATATCGTAGCGGCAGGCCTCGCGGACCGCTGTGAAGTCCAACTCGCCTACGCCATCGGCGTGGCCGAGCCAGTGAGCGTTCTGGTGGACACGTTCGGCACCTGCAAAGTAGATCCCGATGGGATTCCCGATCTGGTGCGAGCGAATTTCCAGCTGACTCCAAAAGGAATTATCGATTCGCTCAAACTACGCCGTCCGATTTACGTTAAGACTGCGGCGTACGGACACTTTGGCCGCAACGATCCCGACTTCACCTGGGAAGCTACCGACAAGGCGGCCAAGCTGGCCAGCGATGCCGGTCTGCGGGAGACAGCGGGCGCTCGCAAGTAGTTCTTGTAACCACAAATGACACGACGGAAGCCGAATATGTGATTTCCATCGTGTGACTGCGTGTCCTTCGTGATTCAATAGGTTCAATAACAAGCGCCACAGGAGAGGTATGTCGACGACACCTACGCAATTGAATTGTGATGTGAAGAGCCTGGACTTTGCCGACCTTGGCAAGAAGAGAATCGACTGGGCCAACCAGTCCATGAAGGTCCTGCAAATCATCCGCAAGGAATTCATCAAGAACCAGCCGTTAAAGGGCATCCGCGTCTCCGCCTGCCTGCACGTCACCGCCGAAACCGCGAACCTGGCCATCTGCCTCAGGGACGGCGGAGCCGACGTAGTGCTGTGCGCCTCCAATCCTCTCTCCACCCAGGATGACGTAGCCGCCAGCCTGGTCCGCGATCACAATATTCCAGTCTTCGCCATCAAGGGCGAAGACAACGACACCTACTACAGCCACATTCTGGCCGCCATCGACCACAAGCCCCAGATCACCATGGACGACGGCGCCGACCTCGTCACCCTGCTGCACACCAAGCGTCAGGACGCGCTCGAAGGCGTGATCGGCGGCACCGAAGAAACCACGACGGGCGTAATTCGCCTGCGCGCCATGGCCAAAGAAGGCGTGCTGCGTTTCCCCATCATCGCGGTCAACGACGCCGACACCAAGCACCTGTTCGACAATCGCTACGGCACCGGCCAATCCACAATTGACGGCATCATCCGCGCCACCAACTTCCTGCTGGCCGGATCGAAGTTCGTGGTCGCCGGCTACGGCTGGTGCGGACGAGGCCTGGCCAGCCGCGCACGCGGCGCCGGAGCCGAAGTCATCGTCACCGAAGTCGACCCCACGAAAGCGCTCGAAGCCCACATGGACGGCTTCCGCGTCATGTCCATGACCGAAGCCGCGAAATTGGGCGACGTGTTCTGCACCGTCACCGGCAACAAGAGCGTGCTGACCAAAGACCACTTCGAAGTCATGAAAGACGGCGCCATCATCTCCAACTCCGGCCACTTCAATGTCGAGATTGACATCGTGGCCCTGGAAAAAATGTCGTCCTCCAAGCGCACCACCCGCAGCTCCGTCGAAGAATACTCGCTGCGCGACGGCCGCAAGATCAACCTCCTCGGCGAGGGCCGCCTCATTAACCTCGCCGCCGCCGAGGGACACCCACCGTCGGTCATGGACATGAGCTTCGCCGACCAGGCCCTCTCCGCCGAGTACATGGTGAAAAACTACAAGACGCTCGAGAAGAAGGTCTACAAAGTTCCCGATGACCTCGACAAGCGAGTCGCGAAACTGAAGCTGGAGTCAGTCGGGATCAAGATTGATAAGCTAACGCCGGAACAGGAAGAGTATCTGGCCGGCTGGTCTGAAGGAACCTAACCCCATAGTTTGTCATCCTGAGGAGAGGAGCCCTTCGCTGCGCGAAGGGCTCCCGACGAAGGACCTATGCATTGACGAACGATCGTAGCGCCCGACGCCCAGCGAGTTCAGTAGAAGGCAGTGAGGAATGCATAGGTCCTTCGCTTGCTTTCGTCCCGCTGCGCGGGTCGAAAGACCGCACTCAGGATGACAGGTTGGAGAGGTGACCGGCCCCGCCCGCAAGTGCCTTGCGATTGAGTGTTACCGTCTGCGGTTGAACCTCCACGCGCTTTTCCAACGATCGTTTTCCGATGTGGTAAATTCGACAAATCCATGAAAGACGTCGCCTCCTGGGCATTGAACACGGCCGCACAGCGCGGCGCCTCCTACGCAGATGTTCGCCTGGCCGACGATCGTCACCGCGGTCTCTCCACCAAGAATGGCAAGGTCGGCAGCGCGTCGGTGGCCGAGTCGTTCGGTTTCGGAGTGCGCGTCATCGCTGACGGCGCCTGGGGTTTCGCAGCCTCGGATGACTTGAGCTCGCGCCGCCGTCGATGCCACCGCCGCCCGCGCTGTAGAAATCGCCAAAGCGTCCGCTCAGGTGAAGGTGCACGATATCCAGTTGGCGCCGGAAAAGGCGGTCACCGCCGAATGGACTTCGCCATTCCAGATTGATCCCTTTACCACCTCGGTCGAACAGAACATCGAGCTGCTGCTGAAGATTGATTCCGAGTTGCGTTCCGTTCCCGGAGTCACGCTGGCCGAGGCCAACCTGAATTTCCGCCGTGAGGAGCAATGGTTCTTCTCGTCGGAGGGTGCCGACATTCATCAGACCAAGTACACGACGGGAACCGGGTACGCCGCTCTGGCATTTGCGGGGAGCGAAATTCAGAAGCGGTCGTATCCCAACTCTTATGGCGGGCAGTGGCAGAACAAGGGCTACGAACTGGTCGAAGAATTGAAGCTGGTCGAAAACGCGCGCCGGGTGGGCGAAGAAGCAGTGGCATTGCTGAAGGCCGACAAGTGTCCCGAAGGTGTATTCAACGTTATCCTTGACGGTTCGCAGCTCGGCTTGCAGATTCACGAGTCGGTCGGCCACCCTATCGAACTCGACCGGGTCCTCGGCATGGAAGCAAATTTTGCGGGTACGTCTTTTCTGACACTCGACAAACTGCGTACTCTCCGCTACGGCAGCGATCTGGTGAACATCGTCGCAGATGCGCGCCAGGAGCACGGTCCCGGCCTCGGCACCTTCGCCTTCGACGACGAAGGTGTTCCGGCACAATGCACGCCGATCATCACCAAAGGATTGTTCACCGGATATCTGAGTTCTCGCGAGACCGCCCACACCATCGGCGCGAACCGCTCCGGCGGGACTCTGCGTGCCGACGGCTGGAACCATTTGCCCATCATCCGCATGACCAATATCAGCATCCTTCCCGGCGAAAAGCCATTGACCCGCGACCAGCTCATTGCCTCGACCGGCGATGGCATTTACATGGAGACCAATCGCTCCTGGTCGATCGACGACAAGCGCTACAACTTCCAGTTCGGCTGCGAAGCAGGATGGGAAATCAAGAATGGCAAGCGCACGCGAATGTTGAAGAACCCGTCCTACAGCGGAATCACCACAGAATTCTGGAACTCAATGGATGCAATTTGCTCGCGCGATGAGTGGACATTGTGGGGCACGCCGCACTGCGGCAAGGGACAGCCGCAACAGGTGATGGGCACAGGCCACGGCGCGGCGCCGGCCAGGTTTCGCAACGTGAAGGTAGGCACGGCTTACAAAGGAAATTAGCAAGACGGCAAACCTTGTCATCCTGAGCGAACTCGCTCGTTCGCTTGCGAACGGGCGACGAGTCGAAGGATCTGCTGTCTGCCAAATGCGGCACAGTCGCTGCAGGGAAGTTTTCCACGGTGTTGTTTGCTCGAGCTGATTGCTAAGTGCTGAATGCTGACCAGAGACCAAGCCGCCGAGATCTTCGAGCAGTTAAAAAAACACTCGACCGCAGACGAGGTCGAAGCCGCGATCTATGGCGGCAAGTTCGCGTTGACCCGCTTCGCCAACAACACCATCCATCAAAATGTGGCGGAGGAAAGCTATTCGATCTCGGTGCGGACAGCGTTTGGCGGACGCACCGCCCGCGCCACCACCAACAAATTCGACAGCGACAGTCTGAAGCGGGTCGTGCAGGCCTCAGAGAGCCTGGCCAAGGTTCAGCATCCCGATCCGGATTTGTTGCCGATGCCGGGCGCGGGCGAGTCGACCGCGACCACACAACAAGCCAGGCCCGGCCGGCATTTCGCACAGACTGCCGGCCTCACTCCCGAGCTGCGGGCCGACGCCGTCAAGAAAATTGTGCGCGTGGCGACTCAGCACAAGCTCACCACCGCCGGCATCTTTTCGTCTTCGGAATCCGCCGAGGGAATTTTCAATTCGCGCGGGCTTAGTGACTGGCATACTCAGACTTCGTCCGAAATTTCCGTCACCATGCTGGCGGCCGATTCCTCGGGATGGCAGAAGGCAAACTCGCCCGACGTGAGCCAGCCTTGATCCCGCGACTCTCGCGGAAATCTCGGCCCGCAAGGCGATTGCCTCGGCGAACCCGCGCGAAATTCCTGCCGGAAAATATACGGTGATCCTGGAACCGGCGGCGGTCCTCGACATGTCCGGCTTCATGTTCTGGGATTTCGGCGGTCTGTCGATCCTTGACCAGCGATCATTTCTGAACCAGCGTGTCGGCACCCAAATTTTCGGTTCGAACATCAACATCTGGGACGACGTGGCGCACCCGCTGCAGTCAGGCACGCCGTTCGATGGCGAGGGCATGCCACGGCACAGAGTTCATCTGGTGGAAAACGGCGTAGTTAAGCGGCTGGTGTATGCGCGCGCCACCGCGAAAAGGATGGCGCAGTCCGAGTACAAAGACAAAGTCGGTCCCGTGGCGGCCACCGGACACGGCTTCTCGCTGCCCAACGAGATGGGCGAGGCTCCGATGAATATCGTTTTCGGCACGCCGTCGGATCCCAGGACGGTCGACCAGATGATTGCTTCCACGGAACGCGGCGTCCTGGTTACGCGCCTCTGGTACATCCGCGAGGTCGATCCCTACGAAAAGATTTTGACCGGCATGACCCGCGACGGCACCTTTTACGTGGAAGACGGGAAGGTGCGCCACGGCATCCTGAATTTCCGCTTCAACGAAAGCCTGATCCACATGCTCTCGAATGTGGAGGCGATGGGCACTCCTGTCCGCGCCAGCGGCGAAGAGTCCTTCGACATGGTCGCGCCGCCGATGAAGGTGAAGGACTTTAACTTCACGGAAGTGACGAAGTTTTAGAAGCAGCTGTCAGCTCTTAGCGGTCAGCCTTCAGCCAAATCCATAGGGTTTCAGCGTTTCGGACCGACCAAGGATTGAAAATTCGTTGCGCTGGTGGGTCCGGAATTTCTGAAGTTCACCTGTCAGAAAGGCCAGGGTTCGCTGACAGCTGAGAGCTGATAGCTGACAGCTCGCCCCAGGTCCAGCTGCCCCGCTATCTTTCCGCAATTCCATGATCCACAAGGCTTTACCCCTACTAGTTCCATGACTTCCGTAACTTTTATCCGCTGGTGCCGGGGTGTAATCTGCACCACGTAATGTCGAACAATGGGCGATTTGCGGAGGAAGGGAATCTCAGTGCGGGTGCAGCGGCTCGGAGAGAAAACTCGCCGTCGATTTCCCCTGAAGCCGTGAACCGCGAGTCCGCATCGACGAAGGCCAGTCGCGCGCGCTACTCGGACATGCAGAGCGCGGCGCGATTTCCCATCAAACTGCCGATTTTGGTGAAATCGAAATCCGGCGCAAATGCAGCCGAAACCGAAAACATTTCCGCCAATGGCGTGCTCTTTCACGTGGATTCGGAGATGCCCATTGGTTCGATGGTGGACTTCACCATCTCGCTGCCCGCGGACGTGGTGGGAGCGGAGGCCGATGTACAGCTCGACTGCCGCGGCCGCGTGGTGCGAAATTTCGAAGAGGATGGCCGCCGCGGCGTCGGCGTAGTCATCGATGAATATCGTTTTGAGCGCCGTTGAGGCCAGGGCACTGAAGGGCAAGGAAACCGAATGGCAAGCACTTCCGCCAGTATGGAGATCGAAGTCGAGCAGCCGCTGGAAGTCGACGGCCACTTCATTCGCGTAATCGTGGCGGATACCCAAGCCATTTTCCGCGCCGGGCTGCGCAAAATATTTGCTCTGGAAGACGATATCCGGGTGGTTGGCCAATCCGAAACTCTTCCCCAGACTCTCTCCGCGGCCAAGAAATTTACCGCCGACATCTTGATCTTCGAATCAGCGCTGGCGCAGAACCCGGTGGAAGCAGTTTCGGATTTGATACGGCAAACTCCGAATCTTCGCATCGTGGTCGTGACCCCGGAGCCGAACCAGGAACTTACCCTCGAACTTCTACGCCGGGGCGTGCACGGAATCATTTCCCGCGACGTCGAGCCTGAACAGCTGGTCGACTGCCTGCACAAAGTCTCGGAAGGCCATCCCTGGCTCGACAGCCGGGGCACCCAGTGGGTGCTCGAGGCCTATCGCACCCAGGGTTCGCGGCCCACATCACCACGGCCCAAGGTGCAGCTGACTCCAAAAGAATCGCTGATCGTCTCCTGCGTAACTCAGGGGATGAAGAACAAGGAAATTGCGCTGCGCGTCGGCACCACCGAACAGGTCGTCAAGAATTACCTGCGCAAGGTTTACGACAAGCTGGGCGTCGCCGACCGCCTGGAGTTGGCGTTGTTCTGCCTGCACAACCGAGTGCTGGACGCAAACGCGAAAGTGCCACCGGTGCCCGTGACGTCATCGGGAAATGGCAGCGCCACAGACCTGTCTCCCGCCACAACAGAATCCGTCACCAAACCCTAGTAGCTTCCCGCGTAGTTTCCTCGTCATCCCCGGCCTCACAAAGTTGCGGTTTCTCCGCCACGGGCCATAGAATCTACACAGCAGAAAATTTCACACCTCAAACCCAAGGGAGAGATGGCCGAGTGGCTGAAGGCGCACGCTTGGAAAGCGTGTTTACTCGAAAGGGTAACGTGGGTTCGAATCCCACTCTCTCCGCCAGATTATTGAAAATAACAGAATTACTAGAATTTAGGAGCCACTCTCAAGGTCTCTTTTCGTCTTTGGAATGAGCGACATGCAGTTTTGCGGGGACCCTGCAGATCCCAGTCAGCCCCCATTCGCTCAGGACTTCCTGAAATTGATTCACGCAAGAGAAAGCGGACCTCTTCGAGACCGATAATTCGCAATGTGGCGGAGTCGCTGTTACTCCGCTCCCTTCACCATCTTCACGACGGGCAGTGTCTGGCCATTCCAGAGCGGGATGATGATGCTTTCGACCTCGATGTAGCCTTTCAGACGGTACAGCGGGACACCGGTGAGCGTGGAGCCCATCTCGAAACGGTGGAAGCCTACTGCGCGGGCGGCGTTTTCAGCGGTGGCGAGGATCAGCGAACCGAGCCCCTGTCGGGCAAAGTCGGGATGGACGAAGATGGCGCGCACCTTAGCGGCGTCGGTTGCTGGGTTGAGCAACTCGGGTTTACGACCGGGGCCACAGTCTGCGCCGAAGAGAGTCTGGCGTTTGGACCATCCGCCGCAGCCTGCCAGCCGCTTCCTATCGACCGATTCGGCGACAAAATAAGTGCGATCTGCGATCAGCTGTGTATCGATGCCCAGGACGGTCCCGAGCGCACCTTGGATCTGCGCGGGCGTATACTCGTTCGCCTGCAGGCCACGTACAGAGGCTTCAATCAAAGGGTGCAAGGCGTGGATGTCAGCCTCCGTGGCGAGGCGGAGAGTAAATTTCGACTCAAGTGTCATTGCTTGGGCTATATCCGACCTCTGAGGCTGCTATGAGGCTCGCGACCGCACCATCAGGCGCGGTCGATGCTACTTTGGGCGCACCGCGATTACGTCGATTTCTATTAAAGCGCCACTGCCAGCAGCGGGCAGAACCACCTCCACTGTTGTGCGTGCGGGTTTGTTCGGTTGCTCCTTGGTGCCGAAGAATTGGGAATATCCGGCCATCATGCCGTCAAAGTCTCCTTTGCCGCCTTTCGCAGGATCGGCCCCGAGGTAGACACGCATCATCACCACGTCGCCAAGCGTTAGTTTTTGCGATTCGAGGAGCTTTTCAATGTCCTTGAGAATGCCCACGGTTTGTGACGTGGTATCGGTGTGTGTCTTCCGGTCCGGGTCGAGCCATCCACTCACATACAGGGTGTCTCCGGCCCATACCGCTGCCGAAATTGGAAGGTTACGATTCGAGGGGTTTTGACTCGTCGGCAGCGGAATTCGCTTAGTTATTTGTGCTGAAGCCGTCGGGGGAACCAGGAGCGCACTTACGAGAAGCGCTGCGGCCATTGCCGCGAGAACACCGCGCCCATGTCCCTCGAGATTGAACTTAAACGTCATGGTCTTCCTTCCTCGTTGACTCTCCGCAGAACGGTAATCGGTATCGAGCCGTCCTTTCGGGCAGTCACCTTCCAGGAAATCTCGTCGCCCTTCAGCTCATAAATGCGCACTTGAGTGGTGCCGTCGAGATTGGGGACCGAAGATCGGTCGATGTGAAATGTGAGCGTGCCTTTGACCGGATCGAAACTGTATCGGCCGAAACCGGTGCTCATGCCGAGCGACGCATCCTTGTATTCCTCGGGGGTTCCAGTGAACTTTTCCCCGGATAGTGCGCACTTTCGCGGCGCTAGCACGACAGGTATTTGAGACTGCAGTGCGATAGGGCCCCGATATCAAAGTATTTCGGCATGGCGTGGGTGGAATCACTCTTGAAACGTCTAGCTGGCGGCAGTTAGATATATCCTCATAAACGGGCTTGTGCAACGTTGCGAGAGGAGCCGTGATCCGTTTGTGATCCGTTAGCACTGCTTACCACTGTCTTCCATCGCTCTTACGGTGCTCGCGGGCATCTCGGAGGCCCGCGCCAGTGCTTGCGTGTCGATATACTCCCGGATGTTCGTCAGTTTGCCATTTCGAACGGTAATGGCGAAGACCCAATGGTCCTCGAACGTCTTATTCGTGGCTTTGATTCTCCCCGTAGCGAAGCCGACGACCAGAACCCGGTCTCCCTGCGCTACGAACTCGGGGGGCTCTGGGTACGAAGTTTCCACCGTTTCGTTAGCCTTCTGCAGCACATCCGCCAATCCCGCGTGCCCGCGGTGCGTGCCGGCCAGCGGCCAGTCCTCGCCCGGAATGATCCACTCAATATCTTCGGCAGACAACGCCAGCAAACCTTGCTTATCGCGGCGGCCGATTGCCGCAAAAAAATCCTTCACAATCTGGACATTCTCTTGTGTGCTCATCGAAATCTCTCCATTTCCCTTACATCGGATCGCGTCCGATCGTTATTCCAAACTGACTTTAAGCTGCTTTTCACTTCTTGAGCGAAACTCTCGAAAGTCGATTTTTTGCTCAGGTCCAGTTTCAGCGCGACAGCTCTCACACCACCGCTATTTTTTCGATTTCTCTCACGACTTGATCTGCACACTCCTTACTAGACCTGCGCCATGCCCCCATCGACGGCGAGATCCACGCCGGTGATATAGGAACTTTCATCGGAGGCGAGGAACACGACTGCGGCCGCGATTTCCTCGGGCTTGCCCCTGCGACCGAGTGGAATCTGCGAGGTGAACTGGGCGACCGCTTGCTCGGCCTGTTCAGCGGTGAGGCCCGTCGTCGTCGCTAAGGCTGGGGTATCGATTGCTCCGGGGCTCATACAATTCACGCGGATCTTGCGGTCTTTCAGCTCCATAGTCCAGCCGCGCGCGAAGTTGCGCACAGCCGCCTTACTCGCGGCGTAGGCGGTAAAGCCTGGGAGCCCCAACACGTTTGAGACCGAAGAGTTCAGGATAATCGAGCCGCCGTCTTTGAAGAGGGGAAGGGCCTTCTGCACCGTAAAGAACATTCCCTTTACGTTCACGTCGAAGGTCTGGTCGAAATGTCCCTCGGTAGCCACCGCGAGCGGTGCGATTGTACCCGCGCCCGCGTTCGCAAAGAGTATGTCGATGTGACCATGTTTCTCTTTCACAACGGCATAGAGGCGATCCAGATCTTCCAAGCGCGATACGTCGCCTGTGACCGTTGTAACGTTTCTCTTGATGAAGGCTGCGGCCTCCTTCAGCTCTTTCTCTCGTCGCCCAGTGATCACTACGTGGGCGCCTTCTTCCACGAAGCGCTTGGCTGTGGCCAAGCCAATCCCGCTACTTCCGCCTGTGATAACCGCGATTTTTCCCGCCAATTGCTGTCCATGGTCATTACTCATATGTTTTTTCCTTGTTGTTTTTCGTTGTTTTTTTATGTTGAATTACGCTATTCCTCCAAAGCTGACATAGTCATCGATTACTGCTCCTTCTTGAACAAATCCTGGAAGATGAGCTGACCCCAAGTGCGGCCGCGTGCGTGCACCAGCGCGCCACCCTCGTTGAGCTTTCCCAGCTTGACGGGTGCGAACCCGAGTTGTTTGGCCAAATCCGCCACGGGAGCGATCGCGTCCTCGTCGTCGCTCGACAGAAAGACGACCCGGTGGCCGCCCTCGACGATCGGATCGGTAGCCAGGGTGGCCGCAACCAGGTGATTGAAGCCTTTCACGACCTTGGCGCCGGTGAAGGACTTCGCGACGAAGGCGGAGGACAGGAGACCGTCCAGCTCTTCAGGGGGAACTCCGAACGAGTTCATCGCGTCGATGACTGTCTTGCCTTTCCAGCTCGGCAGGGCCTTCGCAACCTCACGATGTTCCCCGAACGGGACCGCCAAGATGATTGTGTCGGCCTTGAGTGCATCCCGCAGCGACTTGGCGACGACCGTGGGTCCAATCGCCCGAGCCTCCGGTGCCAATGCCTCGGGCGGCCGGCGACTCGCGACGGTCACGTTGATGTTCTTACGGGCGAAGGCGTGGGCGAGGGCCTGGCCTATCTTGCCGAATCCTACAATTGCGTAGCTCATATATTCTCCTTTGGTTTACCGAACCCTACGGCGCTGCGAATAATCGAATGGAGTGGCGTAGGGCGAGTGCGTCAGATTTGCGCTAGGCCGCCGTCGACGGCGAGCTCGCTGGCGGTCATGAAGCTGCTGTCCTGCGACGCGAGAAAGGCAGCCGCCGCTCCGATCTCCGCCGGATCGGCCATGCGCTGGAGCGGAGTCATCGAGGCGTAGACCTTCTGGCCCTCCTCGCCTAGCGCTGCTTTCGCGAGTTCAGTCGCCGTCGGCCCGGGCGACAGCACGTTTACCCGGATGCCGGTGCCCTTCAGGTCCTCCGCCCAGGTCCGCGCGAGGTTGCGGACTGCCGCCTTGCTCGCGCTGTAGACGCTCATTGTCGGGGCCCCCGTGGTGCCGGCGCTCGAGCCCGTCAGAATGATCGAACCGCCCTTGCCCATCAGCGGCAGCGCCTTTTGGACCGTGAAGATCGTGCCTTTCACATTGGTGTCGAAGGTTTCGTCAATGTGCTCGGCGGTGATCTTGCCGAGCGGAAGCGGGCTTCCGGCCCCGGCATTGGCGAAGACGATATCGAGGGTTCCGCGCTCGGCCTTCACCGCCGCGTAGAGTCGGTCGAGGTCGGCCAGATCGGAGACCGAGCCCTTCACCGCGCGGGCATTGGATCCGAGGGCGGCCACAGCGGCGTCGAGCTCTGCCTGCCGGCGGCCGAAGATGAAGACGAAGGCGCCCTCCTCGATGAAGCGCTTTGCCGCGGCGCGGCCGATGCCGGTAGCGCCACCGGTGATGACTGCAACTTTTCCTTCAAGCTTTCCCATGATCGCTCCCTTTGGTAGATCTGTGAAATTCAGTACAGTAGGTTAGAGTTCTTTGGCGGTGGACGAGAACTGCTCGGGAGTCCCAATATTTTGTCTATTCGTCCAAAAACAGGGATAAACCGAGCTGTGTTGCACCCTTTCCGCTGAGGGACGTGCGGCTTGAGGAAAAGGAGTGTACGAGTTGTGACGCTGGAAGGAGAATGTCCGTCAGGGTAGAGGCCTCTTCCGCTTGATGCTGCACTTGTCCGAACACCGAAGCTGTGCAGTTTTGTACAGTTCTCACAGAACACTATGGCTTTGAAGAGCAGATGGAGGCTAAGTTGGACCCGATAACAGACATCTTCAGAACGTTGCACGTAACCGCTTTCGGTCAGCACAGGCTCGAAGCCACAGCCCCGTGGGGCTTGAAACAGGAGAATCAGCCCGAAGAAAAAGTCACGCCTTCCAGCAAAAAAATATCCACCCACAGATTTGGCGCACTTCGCCATGCTGTCGCGCGGTAACTGCTGGCTCAGTGTGGAAGGGATTCCGGAGCCGATTCCGCTCACCGGGGGTGATTGCTTTTTGCTGGCTAAGGGGACTTCGATTGTTTTGCGCGACAGCCCGCGAACACATCCGAGGTGGAGCTTCCGCGAGATCGGGGCTAAGGCCAACGGCAATGTCGCTTTTTGTGGCGGCGGTGGCGCACCGACGACAATCGTCTGTGGATCCTTGAGTTTCGATCGCGCCAGCCTGAAGCCGATCACTCAGTTATTGCCGAGCTTCATTCTGATTAAGACCGAGCAGGCACGCACGCTTGCTCTTCACGACACAATGCGAGCGCTTGCGTCAGAAATGGCAGAACACGTGCCAGGATCTGAAATAGTCGCGAATCGGCTAGCCGAGGTCCTGTTTATCCAAGTACTCCGGGCGCATATAGCGTCGGGACCGGAACGTCAACAAAGGATGGCTTCGTGCGATTTTCGATCCTCAAATGGGCACTGCTCTGAATGCCATTCACGACAGCGTGAATACACCCTGGACGGTCGAATCCCTGGCCGAAGCGGCGGGCATGTCTCGCTCCGCATTCGCAGCACGTTTTAAAGAGCAACTCGGACAAACACCACTGGAATATGTAACCGAGTGGCGGATGCAGAAGGCGATGCAGTTACTACAACAGCGTGACAAAAAGCTCATAGACGTCGCTCGGTCGGTCGGTTACGAGTCCGACGCTGCGTTCAGTAAGGCGTTCAAGCGAGTTGTTGGGGCTAACCCTGGTGAATATCTCAAGCGTGGTTATCAAAACAGAGGCCATGTCTGAATGGCGGAGGTATTTGAAGTGGAGGATTCTGACTTTGGCGGCGGGTCCGTTAGCACTGCTTACGACTGTATTCCATCGCTTTTACGGTGCCCGCCGTGTTCTCTATGTCATTGAAACTACGTATTAGCTGATTTCGATCCCACTCTCTCCGCCAGCTTCCTTTTTTAAATCAGAGACTTGGACGGAGATCTATGTCCGTCTATGTCCGTTAGGCCCCCAGCGGCATCCTGACCACTTTGCTGCCATGAACGCCTTCGGAGATTCAGGACTTCGGAGGCTTGGCGCCTTTCTCATTGAACTTCCAATAATCGAAGTTGAAGAGCTGTCCGGCAGGGTCGCCTCGAAATAAAAGGTAGAGGTCGTGTGTACCGGTAACCCCAGAGACGGGGGTTGTCTTCGCCTGCCATTTGTTCCATCCTCCCGTGGAGGATACTGGCAACGAGCCGATTTCCGGTCCCTCGACGCTGTCCAGGTGCATTTCGATCGATCCTCCATTCGAGGCGCTTGCTACGCTCGCAGTGAAGCTCGACACTTGATTGCCGCCGAAATCCACGCCGCGCACCTTGATGAAATCTCCGTTTTTGATATCGGTGACGTACACGCCAATCATGTCATCCTGTGCTGTTCTGACACCAGTCGTCCAGACTCCTGTGGTTGCTCCGGATTCCCATGCCATGGTTTCCGCCTCTACCCGGACAAACGGGTTCAGAGTGCCAACTTGAGGAACACCTTCTTTGCTCCACCAGGGAAGCGTTGAAATTGTGCCGTCTGAGTTGTAGGAGAATTTCGCCAGAGTGACAGAACGCCGTTCGCGATGAACATCCGTCAGTGCGAAGTTGAGAGTGTAATTGAAGCCGAAGACGTAGGAACTCCCTTTATAGTCGATGATTCCCGGGTGGTTTCCCGAGGACCTGGCGTCTGGATCCATAATCATGCCTTTGTATTCCCAGGGGCCAGTGGGGTTCGAGCTCATTGCATATCCAATGCCCTCGGGGCAGCAATGAGACGCGTAGGCGATGTAATATCTGCTATTCCGCTTGTAGAACCACGGACCTTCTTGATAATTCTTGGGTTTGGAATCGACCTTCACAATGTCGCCTGAATACGAAATCATGTCTCGATTCAGCTTCACGTACCACAGATTCGGGTTGCCCCAGTAAAGATATGCCTGGCCGTCGTCGTCGATGAAAACCGTCGGATCGATGTTCCCTATGGCCTTGTCGATAAGTGGGTGCCCGAGAACATCCTTGAATGGGCCGAAAGGACTGTCGGACACCGCCACAGCTATAACGTTCTTGGGCTGTTCCGGCACACTGATTGGAACGTAGAGGTAGAACTTGCCGTTCCGCTCGATCACCTGTGGCGCCCATGCATCGTTGCTCTGAACTGCCCACGGGAAAGTCTTCAGCGAAGCGACAGTCCCGTGATCCGTCCAGTTCACCATGTCTGTGGAAGTGTAGAGCTTCCAGTTGAGCATGTGAAATTCGGTGGCGTCCTCTTCATCGTGGCTGGTGTAGAGATAAACAGTCCCGTTGTAAACCAGCGGGGCCGGATCCGCGGTGAAGCTGGTTTGTATGATCGGATTCTGTGCGCCGCAAATCACGCTCTCGGAAAGTGCCACGGCAATGCAGAGAGCCAGTGTGCGGAGGTTGTACAGCCTAGTCATGAGGTCTCCAAATCGTAGCAAGTTTTCAGATCTCATTTTTTTCGCCGTGTCATATTGGATCTGGGATTGAGTGCGATCACCGGACGGCTTGAGGTATAAGAAGCCGTTAAACTGAGAACCGCCCCGCTCATCCGGCGAAATTCGGTTCCGAGGGAATTCTCGCGCCAGTGAGTGCCTCGTCAGCAGGCGCTGCGACGCATAAGTCAGCGTTTCGCCAAGCCCGTAGAGTCCTCCATGGTCGAGAGGAACCAGTCCATATGGAGTCAGTTCGTCGGCCAACTATTTGCTAGGAAGCAATTCATTAATTGCGAGGACATACGTTGTCACCTTGTTGAGTTTGATGTTTGAGCGCGAAGAAACAAGAACAACCGAGCCGTCGGCGCCGCTCACTGATTTCATATTCTTCATTAGAACCCGTTTGCCAGAGATGATCGATCCTGGCGCACCCGCGTTCACACCATTGTCCTGCTGAGTCGACAACCGCTGAGCTGGATTCGGTGGATCGGTGGTATCGACGGTGGGATTGACTCCGCCCCAATTCCTTCTGTCGCCCGGCGGTCCATAGGAGATGTCGGGAGGCGCCATCGGCGCCGCCGGCGGATAATACCACGCCGTCAAATACACCTTGAATTTCGCCTCGCCATTTTTCCATTGCGCCGAATCCATGCGAATCGCAAGCCGCGACGGTGAATTGTTTGATTTCGCCACCGACTCGGTTACCTCGCCCGAAATCACCGCGCCCCGCGGAAGCACTGCGCCGGTAATCATCGTGGCCATCACCAGCCCCGCTTCCACCTTTGTTCCCACGGCGGTCTTTCCCGCTTCTACCGTCTGTCGCAGGACGATCGGCAGTTCGCATTCCACACAACTATCGGCAGCGCTCGTCCCCGTATCTACAGGTGAAGAGGCTTCAGCCCCAGGTACCTTTTGAGCATTGGGAACTTGACCTAGAAGAACAGCTGAGCCGAGAACAATGGCGCACGCCGCAGGACCTGCTGCTTTGATTTTGCGAAACATCACTCCTCCGGGAGCCAACTCGAAGGCGAGAGAACTTGCGCCCGAAAGTATACCGCGTCTGTGAAATCCAGTTGTCGCCTGCGACTGTCAGTTAGAGGAAATCCGATACCGGTCTAGGAAGCCCGCATTTCTTGCGGTTTGCTCAGCCGCTCGACGATTTTCAGTTGAAGCTTGGAAAGGCGTTGATCTTCCGCACTGCGTTCATGGCGGAGTTGCTTAAGAACCACTTCATGCTTTGGGGCTAAGAAGGCGGGTTTCATGTTCATCTCCTGCGAACGTTCCGGGGAGTGTAATGGCCCAAGCTGTGGAAAATCAAGCTACCCTGGCTTACCCAGAAAACGCCCCAAGTTGCTGATTTTCCCGACTCAGCAGGCTGGCTTCTCTCAGTGGATGTCGGCTGGCTCCAATTTGGGTACCAGCAACTGAATCGCGGCCAGCGCAAGCACGTAGGCGGAGCCAGCCATGACGAATGGGACCATGTAACTACCGGTCCACTGCAGGGTGTGGCCGACGATGGTGGCGATCAGCATGCCTCCGATCGCGCCTGCCGTTCCACCCATTCCGACCACCGAGCCCACGGCCTGGGCAGGAAACGTGTCGCTGGTCAGGGTAAACAGATTGGCGGAGAATCCCTGGTGGGCCGCGGCCGCCAGACCGATCAACAGGACCGCTCCCCACAAGCTCCGCATGTTGTAGGCAAAAACGACGGGAACAACGCACAGCGCACAAACCAGCAGGGCAGTCTTGCGGGCCACATTCACGGTCCGGCCGCGATGGATCAGCCAGGATGAAAGCCAGCCACCGGCGACGCTGCCGACATCGGCGATGACATAGATCACCACGATAGGCAGCCGAATATTCATCAGCGCCAATCCATGCTTGCGTTGCAGAAAATCCGGTATCCAGAAAAGATAAAACCACCAGATCGGGTCGGTCATGAATTTTGCTGTGACGAACGCCCAGGTCTGACGGTGGGGGATAAGGCGGGCCCATGCGATTTTGGCCATCGGGGGTTGAGGATCGCTGCGGATGTAGTCCAGTTCGGCCCTGGAAACGCGAGGATGCTCTTCCGGCCGGCGATAGAGCAGCAGCCAGAATATGAGCCAGACAAACCCGGATGCTCCAGTGATCAGAAACGCCCAGCGCCATCCCCATCGACCCACGATCCAGGTCACGACGAAAGGGGTGACAATGGCGCCGACATTGGCTCCGGCATTGAAAATTCCCGTCGCCAGCGCCCGTTCTTTTTTCGGGAACCATTCCGCGACAGTTTTAATGCTGGCAGGAAAGACGCCCGACTCCCCAAGACCTAATGCCGACCTGGCAACAATAAAGCCGGTGAAGGAACTGGCCAAGGCATGCCCCATGGAAGCCAGGCTCCAGAAGACCATGGACAACGAGTATCCCAGCCGCGTGCCCAGCCGGTCGATGACCCGGCCGACCACCAGCATCCCGATGGCATAGAAACCCTGAAAGGCAAGAACCAGGTTGCCGAAGTCGATGTCGTTCCATCCCAGATCGTGTTGCAGTGTGCCCTTCAGAATTCCCAGGACCTGGCGGTCCATGTAGTTTTTTGTAGTGCCGAAAAGCAGAAGGGCACAGATGATCCAGCGGAAATAGCCGGCCGGCGACGAGGGCTGGGGCAATACCGCTGCTGAATCTGCCGCAGGCGTAAGGTTCGCGGAGCTAGCGGCTCGGTCCATTGGTTGGGATTGTAGCGCTTACTTTTTGCATCCGGCTTACAATCCGGAAGATCCCTCATCGAAGTCGCGCAGCCCGTTGACTACGCCAAATTCGATCCGTAGGTCCAGGGCGCGTTGACTCTTGATGGATGCGGGCCTTAATTTCGTTAAAGCGTAGTCCGAGTTGGACATCAGCAGGGAGATCACCCATGCCGTCCGAATTTTCACGTCGTGAATTTTTCGCGGGACTGGGGATGTTGGCCGCGGCTAACACCCGTCTCTCGGCCGCTTCCTTTCTTTCTTCAGCCACATCCGGAGATCCTCACTTGAGCAAGTCCCCTTTTAAGATCGCAGTAATCAATGATGAGATTTCGCAGGATTTCGGCCGCGCCTGTGAGGTGGCTGCTCAACAATTCGGTATGGAATGGATGGAACTGCGCAGTATGTGGGACAAGAACGTGGCCAATCTGGATGCCAACGAAATTGCGGAAGCGCAACGCCTCTTGAAGAAGAACAACTTGCGTGTTACCGACATCGCCAGCCCTCTCTTTAAAGTGGATTGGCCGGGCGCACCGAAATCCAAATTCAGCCCGGAACACGGCCAGTTCAATGCCAACTTTACCTACGACCAGCAAGGCGAAGTTCTCGATCGCGCCATTGAGCTGGCTAAGAAGTTCTCCACCGACCGCATCCGTTGCTTCGATTTCTGGCGGCTCGATGACCAGGGTCCGTATCGCAAAGCCATGAACGACCAGCTGCAACAGGCGGCCGAAAAGCTGCGCAAGACCGGATTGGTCCTCGTCCTCGAGAATGAAGCTGCCTGCAATACCGCAACCGGGGCCGAAGCCGCCAAGGTACTCGATGGCATACCCTCGCCGGCTTTCATGCTCAATTGGGACCCAGGCAACGCTGCCATGTTCGGCGAAACACCCTATCCGAACGGCTATGATCTTTTGCCCAAGGGACGCATCGGCCACTGTCACTGCAAAGACGCGGTCAAGACCGCCAAGGGTGTTGAATGGGCCGCAATGGGCAAGGGCATGATCGACTGGGTGGGCCAATTCAAAGCTCTGAAACGAGATGGCTATCGTCACGTCGTGAGCCTCGAAACGCACTGGCGCGGTGCAGGCACCCCGGAAGCTTCAACTGTAGAAAGCTGGGCAGGAATGAGAGACGCCCTGGAGAAAGCAGGAGCGCTCTAGTGGAGACAGCTCCAGCTGAAGTTTTGGTTCGACTAGCCTGACTCGCGCCCGCATGCTCCGAATCGGCCGGCTTCCATCCTTCGCCTGAAAACGACGGAAGGGTGGGCGCACCAGGCTTTCATAACCCACTTAAACTCTTCCGCGGAACTGAATAATCCTCCGGCGATCGCGCTTCGATGGACGGCCGGCGGGTAGCTGTTCGAACTGTTTCATTGCCCTGCGCTCCGCGGCCACCTTCATTCGGAGTTCCAGGCTCTCCTCGGTCTCGCGGTAAAGCGTTTGCGCCACCGAAGCTGGGCCGCGCACCTCGCTGAGCAGCAGCACTTCCACCTGAAATTCGCCGCCGTCGTTGGTCACACGCAACCTGTCTCCGATTCGGACCTCGCGCGCCGCCTTGGCGGGCTGCCCGCCGGATTGAATCCTGCCCAGCTGACAGGCTCGCGCCGCCAGGGTGCGCGTCTTGAAGAATCTGGCGGCCCAGAGCCATTTGTCTATGCGTACGGAGGTCATGATCCATTTTCCTACAGGAAGGGTTGCGCTTCTCAGTTTTCCTTTGCGACCTTTGCGGTAAAGACTTTGATCTTTGCCGCCATCTGGAAAAAGCACAATCTTTAACCGCAAAGGTCGCAAAGGAAATCCGCAAAGGCCGCAAAGCTATCTGAATTACAATGCTGGGTCTCTTACTTAAATATCTGCCGATGACGAAATGTCTGGCTTGCGTCTTTCTTCTTGCCTGTTGGACAGCAACCGCGATCGCGGGTTTGACCGCGGATTCCAAGCAGGTCGCGGCGGTGGAGAACGTCTACGCTGATCTTAACGATGCGTCCAGCGTTATCGCGACCATCGATTCAGGCTTTGTTTCGAGCTATCGGGGCAAAGATAGGGCGGCCTGGGAGCAGGTGTACCGCGAGAAGCGCAAGGAATTTTCCGAGCGCCTGGCAAAGCTGCCCGCCCAGGGCCTCTCGGAAAACGACACGAAGGCCCTGGCCGCCATGCGCACCCAGTTCGCGGCTCTCTCAGAGACCGTCAAGGCGCCCCTTAGTGCCGAGGGAAAGTGCCAGGACGCCGGTCGCAAGGACGCGGATTACGCGGCGCTGCACCAAGCATTGCTCGTCTGCTTCACGGAGAAGGCCAACAACCTCGAGTTTGAGGGTGGAAAGATCAATCGGCAGTCGGCGCTGGGCCTGCTGCACCAGATCGAGGAACCGGAGCGGCGCAAGGCGGTGTTCATGGCGCTCAGTCCACTGTGGCGGGCGATCAATGGCAACGACGAGCCGGACAGTCCGTATCGCCGGATGATAGCGATGGCTGCCGCCGGCGGCGGAAAACGCGGCTCCGAGATTGATGCTGCCGCCCGCGACGCCGGAGTGAACCCGGCCGAGGTCGAGCGCTGGCTGGAGCAGATTCTTGATGCCTGGCGCGTGGCAGGTCCTGACCAGCCGATCGAACCGTGGAACTTCAGCTATCAGGGCGCCGAGGCGGACCGCTCGCTTGCCACTGCGATTCCGCGCGAGTCGCTCCTGCCGGTCAACAAGCGCTTTTACCGTGACCTGGGTGCAGACCTCGAACAGTTGGGTACGTTATACGACCTCGATCCCAGGCATGGGAAAGCGCCTCTGTCGTACTCGGACATCGTGATTCATGGCAGGATGGTCGATGGCACCTGGCGGCCGACCATCGCGCGCGTCTCCGCTTCTTACACCGAGGGCGGACTGTCTGCGCTGAACGAACTGGTGCACGAGAACGGTCACGTGGTCAACTTTACCGCGATTCGGAACCGGCCCGCCTATCTCGACTGGCCTGGCGATCTCCTGGGCGAGGCCTTTGCGGATGTTCCCTCCTGGAGCACGTATGAGCCTGTCTGGCAGCGCCGATACCTGGGACGCGAGACTTCAGAACAGGTTTCGCTGCGCGCTTTGTATTCCTCGGTAGTGCTGGACGTGGCCTGGGCTCTCTTCGAGGTGAGAATGCTGCGCGCTCCCGGGACTGACCCTAATCTACTGTGGAGCGAGATCACCAGCCACTACCTTCATATCGTTCCGCATCCCGAGTTGTCCTGGTGGGCGCTGCGTGAACAATTGGTCGATATCCCCGGCTACATGGTGAACTACGGCCTTGGAGCGGTGTTGACGGCCGACATGCGCCAGCATATACGCGAGGCTTTAGGGCCGTTCGATACGGGCGATCCGCAGTGGTACCCCTGGCTGGGGGAGCACTTGCTGCGTTATGGGTCGGAGCGCGACTCACGGACCCTGCTGCAGGACTTTCTGGGACGCCCGGTTTCCCCCCAGGCGCTGCTCGATCAGATCCACCGGCTCGCGCCGCCGCACTAAAGATGTTTCGCGTATATTTGACAACGTCGAACTCGCGATAGCGAGCCAAATGTCAGGCGATAAATTCTTAGCGGTACTACTAAGTTGCGCGAGTATGCTCTGCCCGGTCTCCCTGACCGGTGCGACCCGGCATCAATCGAAAATCAAAGTGCTGATCGTGGATGGTTTCAGCAATCACGATTGGCGGCAAACCACGGCATTGCTTCGCGGCATTCTGGAACCGTCCGGTCTGTTTGAGGTTGCGGTCTCGACCGCGCCTGCGACTGCTGTCTCGCCGGGCTGGGACCTGTGGCGGCCCAAATTCGACGACTATGATGTTGTGATTCAAACTTGCAATGACATTGGCGGCGGGCCGCAATGGCCACCCGAAGTGCAATCTGCGTTCGAGAGATTTGTCAGCAAGGGCGGCGGCGTGTTGGTCTTTCACTCAGGAAACAACGCCTTTCCGGATTGGCCCGCGTATAACCGGATGATCGGTCTGGGCTGGCGGCAGAAGCAGCAGGGAGTCGCGATAACTGTCGATAGTCACGAGAAGATCGTCCGCATTCCCGCCGGACAGGGTGAAAATACCGGCCATGGCACCCGCCTGGACGTCGTGGTTCACCGCCTGCGTGAACATCCGATACATCGCGGCATGCCTCGGGCGTGGAAGACCCCGGGCCTCGAAGTGTATTATTACGCGCGCGGACCGGCCGAGCACCTCCATGTTTTGTCCTACGGATTCGATCCACATACCCGTATGAATTGGCCGCTGGAGTGGACTGTCAGCTTCGGGCACGGTCGAATCTACAGTTCGACGTTCGGCCACGTTTGGAAGGGCGATGTACAGCCTGCGAGCCTGCGCTGCGCCGGCGAACAAACGCTGTTGCTCCGGACTTTGCAATGGCTGGCCCGGCGTCCGATAACGGTTCCCGTTCCGGCCGACTTTCCGACCGCGGACCAAACGTCGATTCGCCCGGAGATTGTGACGCCGAATTAAGAGTTGATATTTCGTCTTTTCAAACCACGAGGACTCGCCCATGCTTTGCAGAAAGAATGTTCTTTACGCGGCCGCTCTCGGCCTGATGCTGACCACTTCTTTGTCATGGCTGTACGCCGCACAGTCCTACGAAGTTGTCGTCGAGCGAGGTGTGGCCGCGAAGATGCGCGACGGCGTGATTCTCCATGCGGATATTTACCGGCCCAAGGCAGACGGACAGTTCCCGGTTCTGCTGCAACGAACCCCGTACAACAAAACTAACGGAGCGACGTTCGGCCTCAAGGCTGCGGCCAGCGGATACGTCGTCGTCGTCCAGGATGTCCGCGGCCGCTTTACCTCCGAGGGCGAGTGGTACACGTTCAAGCATGAATCCGACGACGGCTTCGACTCCGTGGAGTGGGCCGCGGCGCTGCCCTACTCGAACGGCAAGGTAGGCATGTGGGGCGGATCCTATGTGGGTGCGACCCAGATGCTGGCGGCGATTGCGCATCCGCCGCATCTTGCCGGAATTTGTCCGGTTGTGACCGCCAGCAACTACCACGAAAACTGGACTTACCAGGGTGGCGCGTTCGAACAATGGTTCAACCAATCCTGGACCTCCGCGTTAGCCGAGGACACACTGGATCGGACCGTGCGGAAAAATAACAACGCGCTCGTAGGAATGTGGAAGCTGCCGCTGTCCAGCTATCCGCTGTTCAATTTTCCTGATCCCGCGGCCGCGCCCAGCTCCGCGGCCTCACTGGCTCCGTATTACCTCGACTGGCTGGCTCATCCCACCTACGACCAGTATTGGAAGCCGATATCCATTGAAGAGCACTTCGGCGACATCAACGTCCCGGTGCTTAGCATCGCCGCATGGTACGACATCTTTCTGGGCGGATCCCTGCGTAACTACATCGGAATCAAGGCGCACGGCGGAAGCGACGCGGCCCGCAAAGGTCAGCATCTTTTTGTGACCATCGGAGGTCACGCTGGAGGCGGCCGCAAAATTGGCGAGGTTGATTTCGGAGCGGCGGCCGCCGAGTACGACGAAAATGAAATTACTTTGAAGTGGTATGACTACCTGTTTAAGGGTGTGCAGAACGAATTTGCGGGTAAGCCGGTGAAGATTTTCGTCATGGGCGCCAACCAATGGCGGGAAGAAGACGACTGGCCACTGGCCCGCGCGCAGGGCGCGAAATATTTCCTGCATTCCAACAAGAGCGCAAATTCTCTGCGAGGAGACGGCAGTCTATCGACGGTGGCTCCGCGAGCGGAGACCCCGGACCACTACGTTTATGATCCTTCAAATCCAGTGTCCACCATCGGCGGCCCTCTGTGCTGCGACAGTAACCACCTTGCTCCGGGCCCTCGCGATCAGCGCGCCGTCGAGGCTCGCGACGACGTCTTGATCTACACCACGCCGGCATTTACACAGGATACCGAAGTCACTGGACCGGTCAGCCTGGAGCTTTTTGCCAAGTCCTCGGCCGTCGACACAGACTTCACCGCCAAACTGGTGGATGTCGGGCCGGATGGATTCGCGCAAAACCTGACAGAAGGAATTGTCCGCGCTCGTTATCGGGATTCGCAGGAGAAAGCAACCCTGATGAACCCGGGACAGATCTACAAGTTCACGATCGATATGTGGTCCACCAGCAACGTTTTTCTCAAGGGACACATGTTGCGCCTGGAGGTTTCGAGCAGCAACTTCCCCCGTTTCGACCGGAACTTGAACACAGGTGAAGACCCCGCTTTCGCGAAGAACTATGTGTCAGCCACTAACACGGTGTTGCATGACGCAGAACATCCCTCGGCGCTGATTTTGCCTTTGGTGCCGGCTCACTGACCAGTTTGAATGGACGACGGACGTCCACGCCTATCAGGCAATCCCGCAAGGGAAAGTAGTCTTAGATCAATAGCGCGCAGTTGTGATCTCTCGGACAAGCCATGTGCACGACGGGGGGGCGCCCGTCCTCCCTCCACCTTTGGATTATTTGAACGCCAGGTCGCAGGTTACTCACCCTTAACTTCGGTAACTTTCGCGCAATTTCCAGCCGTCTAGAATCTTCTTGGTGGCGAGAGAGCGACCGATGGCATGAGCCGGGAAGAATTCCCTACCGATATTGAGAACAAGCCAGCGGCTTCTCCCATCCAGAGATGGCAGATCGAGGGCCGCGAGTGGTGGTTATGGGGGCTGGCGGTTATCGTCACCCTGGTCCTGACTTTCGGCATCGTCTCTTTAACCTACTTCCATCTCAATCAAACCGAGGGCACGTATTGGACGGACCTCAAGGAATGGGTCCGCGGACTGGCCTTTGTCGTAATGCTGTTCGACATTTACACCCTCTATCAGCACCTGCAACTGCAGCGAATGCGGCGCCAACTGGCGGAACGGGACCAGCTTTTTCGCCTGATTACGGAAAACGCTGCAGACATGATCGCGGTTGTAGATGGCACCGGCAAACGGCTCTACAACAGCCCGGCTTATTCTCGTGTCCTGGGATACTCGCCCGAAGAGTTAAAGACTACTTCGTCGATCGAGCAAATTCATCCCGACGACCGGCAGCGGGTGCTCGATGCGGCGCGTAAGGCGCGAACCACGGGACAGGGGACGCGAATGGAATACCGGATACGCCACAAGGATGGTTCCTGGCGCATCCTGGAATCGACCGCCAGCGCCGTGCGGAACAAGAAAGGGGAAACAGAAAAGCTGGTGATCGTGAACCGCGACATCAGCGAACGCAAGCGCGCGGAAGAAATGCTGGCGCACAGCGCCTTCCACGATGGCCTGACCAATCTTCCCAACCGGGCCCTTTTCCTTGATCGTCTGCAGCGCGCGCTGGTGCTCTCCAAGCGCCACACCGACTACAAGTTCGCTGTCCTGTTCATCGATATCGATGAGTTCAAGATTTTTAACGACAGCCTGGGGCATAAGGTCGGAGACGAAGTGCTGATACAAATCGGCCG
The DNA here is from genome assembly GCA_963841075.1 of Terriglobia bacterium. Taxonomy (GTDB): domain Bacteria; phylum Acidobacteriota; class Terriglobia; order Terriglobales; family Acidobacteriaceae; genus JAIQFF01. The sequence continues at coordinate 68,850 of CAWJBA010000013.1, read as the reverse complement.
CCGGCTTACTGCATCGCTGCGCGAGGTAGACACCATTGCGCGCCCGCAGTTCGGCCCGTCGAAAGACGACACTCTGGCCCGGCTCGGTGGCGATGAATACACCATCCTTCTGGAAGATATCCGAAATCCCAGCGACGCCATACGAGTGGCGGAGCGGCTGCAGAGCGGACTCGCCGTGCCCTTTACGGTCGAAGGGTACGAAATTGTGGTCAACGCCAGCGTTGGAATTGCCCTGAGCACCGCGGTTTATACCCATGGTGAAGACCTGCTGCGCGACGCCAATATTGCCATGTACCGGGCCAAGCGAGCCGGGAAGGCGCGTTGCGAGGTCTTCGATACCGGCATGCATGAAGGCGCGGTCCGGCGTCTGGAACTCGAAACCGAACTCAGGAAGGGCCTGGAACTTGGCGAGTTCAGGACCCACTACCAGCCGATCATTTCTTTGAAGACCGGCAGAATTACCGGTTTCGAAGCCCTGACCCGTTGGCAGCATGGCGACCGGCTGCTCCCGCCCGCCGCGTTTATTGCGGTTGCCGATGAGATCGGCCTGATCATCCCCATGAACCGGGCGCTGCTGCTCGAGGCTTGCGAACAGTTACGTTTGTGGCAGGATCAATTTCCGGCGGAGCCGCCGCTTACCATGAGCGTCAACATTACTCCGAAGGAATTCGCTCATCCCAACCTGGCGAAGGGAATTGCAGAAACTTTGAAGCAGACCGGGCTCGATCCCAGTAATCTACAGTTAGAAATCACTGAAACCATTGCCATGAGCGACCCGGAAAAGGCGGCCAGGGTGCTCTCCGAACTGAAGGCGCTGGGAGTGCGGCTCAGCGTCGACGATTTCGGCACGGGATATTCGTCGCTCAGCCGCTTGCAGCAGTTCCCCGTGGATTCGCTGAAGATCGATCGAGCTTTCATCTCTCACATGGACAGCGATGCCGAGAGCCACAAGATTGTCCGGGTCATTATCATGCTGGCCCAGACCCTCGGTCTGACGACCGTGGCAGAAGGCGCTGAGACGGAAGAGCACGTCAACCAACTCAAAGCCCTGGATTGCGGCTTTGCCCAGGGCTATTACTTTTCTAAACCGGCTGATCCCCTGGTAATTTCCGATCTGTTATCGAAAGTGAACGGCGCCAGCAAGGCGTCGGTTAAGACTGTCTCGGCTGGCGGTTAGACCACTTGTCATCCTGAGCGGAGTGGCTGCTTCGCGAGGCGAAGCAGCTACGGAGTCGAAGGACCCCTATAATCTTTTCGGCTGTTTCGTTCTAGAGCATCTTCGCAGGCATGATCGCCGGAAAATTCTGTAGCTATTAGGGGCGTCGTAGCTATAGGGGTCCTTCGACTCCGCAAAGCATTTCGCAAGCGAAATGCATTGCTCCGCTCAGGATGACAACTCACAGGAACTGGGACAACTCACGCCGCGACCATGTGACACTTACCAGGAAGCGAGCGCGGCGCGCTTCCATGTGTTCTTCGCCACGCATACATAAATGAAATTGGAGTCCCAGGTTTCTGTTCCCGCTACGCAGGCATCCGAAGCATGGGTGGGCGCGACCGATGGGATCGACACGGGAACGGTGAACATCTTGAGCTTGGAGGTCAGCCGCTCCAGCCATTTCTTTCCGTCGCCGGCGTTTCCGATGTAGTTGGAGAGAGACTGGGGAGCGCCGAAGCTGATGCCTACGTGCGATGGGTCTCCGTCGCCCTGGTCATAGCCGATGAATGAGTCATTGGCGTCATTGGTTGGCCGGTTGTTGGCGGTGGCAATGGTCTTCTGGAAATTGGAATCAGATAGCGTGAGGATGTGCCCGGGCCCGGTTCCGAGCGTCGAGAAATTCATCCGGCCCTTGAGATTGGTAAAATGCCCGGCGTCGGTATCAGGTTTTACCGCCAGCAAGAACGCTCCCTGCTGAAAAAATGAGGTCGGGGCCATCGTGGAGTAGCAGCTCAACCACAAGGGCGTCCATCCTGTGAGCGAATCGCAATCAGTCGAAATCACCGCTGGCGCGGCCGGTCCCTGGACCGCCACCACGTTTGAGGGGGCTCGATCCATCCAGGCTCGGGCGCCCGCGAGCGCGCTGTTGGAATCCCCATTGGCGCTTAGCACCAGGTTTCCCGGCCAGAAGTCGATGAGGGGGAAGTAGCTGGGGGCTGCGACGCGGTAAGACTGCAGCGCGGCCTGAGTATCGGTGAAAGTGCAAACGCCGTTCTTGCATGCTGAGGCGCGAGGAACGTTTTTGGCCACGGCATAGTTTCCGGTTCCGTAGGGCGCCTGCTCGAGCTGTCCCTCGATCGCGGTAACTCGCAGCAAATCGAAACTGGTAGTGCCGCCGATATCAGCCGCGGTCACGACAATGTTTCCCGCTCCGTTAGTCAGGGCCCGGCCGGCGTAAAGCGGGTTAGAGGGTCCGTATTGCGCGTGTCGCGCGACAATGTAGTAGCGGTAGTCGGTATTTCCGGTCGCGGCAAAACGCGGAGACCATCCGGTGGGAGCCTCTCCGCCTGTAATTTTCACTGTGCCGCCTTGCGCGATCACTCCGGCTTGGCCAATCCTGCCGAGGGGATTCTTACAGTTGCCCGCTTCCTCGTACACGTTGGCGAGTTCAAAGCCGCCGTAGCCGCCTCGCTTCGTGCCGGCCCGGACGCCGTATTGGGCGAAGCCCTGAATGACGCTGTCCGAAATCCGCAAAGTGTTGCCGGCCTGCCAGTCAATCCCGTTGGCCGCGCACTGCAGACCGATGTTCAAGTGTTTCAACCACCCCACGCCGGGAAATGTGGCGAACGATCCCGGGGCGTAAATCACCGGGTTGCAGACGGTCGCGTCGCACCGCACACCGTAGTTTCCTGCTCCGCCACCGAGGGTTGTGTCCAGTCCGTCGAGCAGAAACGACTCGTCGTCGTCCACTTGCACATAGCTTCCGAAAGTCCCTCCGCCCGAATTGATGCGCGTGGAAACATTGAACAGACGGGTCTTTTGCGCATTGACCTCGAGGAAGGGCTTTTGGCCGTTCAACACCGTCGGACGCCCGCGAGGATTGATCACGGTGATGTCCTGATAGGTGTTGGAATTGGACGGATCGCCGACGAAGATGCAGGTATCGTTCATCCAGCACTCCACGATCGATCCCGAGAAATCCACGGTGATGTTGGAAGACCGGATCGAGATCCGGGCGAACGCCTTGTATTCTCCCGGTGGCACCACCACCTTTCCGGATTGCGGGGCGCCGGTTGGATTGCTGGGGACAAATCGAGCCGCGATCAAAGCTTCCTGCACTCCACCCGATGCGCTCGAAATAGTTTCGCCCGGGCCGTACGCTCCATGGCTCACGAACTGCAGCGTTCCGGGGCGGCCGTCCCCGGCACAACTTCCGCCGGTGACCTTGGCGGGTTCCGACCCGTTGATCAGGACCCAATACTCCGGCTCGTTTCCCTTTACGCCAGGAGGGCAGGCAGCGAGACTGATCGTCTTGCTGCCGGGTTGACCGAGTTCCGCGCCGGGCTTCACCGACCAGTCATAGTCAGTTGCAACCTTCGCGCCCTGTGAGCGCGGATCTTGGGCTACGCAATGAAGCACCACCATTGAAACGCCGGCCAGGCAGATACCTAGAGGCCTGAGGAATCTGATCATCGTAGTCACCGCTATTCGCAGATTTGGAGAAGCCCGGAGCGGCTCATCATTTGCTGAGACGCCTTTGAAGATTGAAGTTTCAGTCATATCACAGGATCTCCAAGTAGCGCCGCCGTCCCGGCGGCTGTCGGGGCGGCGTCTCGCCGCCCCAGCGGAGGGCAAGATGCCCTCCGGACAGCCGGCGAGACGCCGGCGCTACGGACTTCGCGAAGCTCGGCTCTCCGGTATAATCGCGTGTTTTGGTAAATACGAGCGCGGTTCGAGGGTCGCATGTTGCGAACTGATTCTTCCGTCGGAGATAACCAATGAGCCGGGCGGCCCGTGCGGTGGCATCTCCGCATGTCGTCAGTATCGGCGATTTTCGGCCCCTGGCCCGGCTCCGCCTGCCCCGGCCGGTTTTCGATTATCTCGACGGCGGCGCCGATGGTGAAGTCACTCTGCGAGAGAACTGCCGGGTGTTTGATGAAGTGACCTTTCGGCCGCGCTATGCCGTCCCAGTGTCTGAATGCGAGTTGCGGACGCGGGTGTTGGGCTTCGACGTTTCATTTCCCGCTATGCTGGCGCCGGTGGGCTATAGCCGGCTGATGCATCCTGACGGCGAGGCGGGCGCGGCGCGAGCCGCTGGGGCTGCGGGTACGGCTTATATTCTCTCCACGATTTCCGGACATCGGCTGGAGGACGTCAAGGCCGCTTCCACCGGGCCCGTGTGCTTCCAGCTCTATCTGATTGGAGGGCGAGAGGCTTCCGAAGCGGTGATCGAGCGGGCCCGCGCGGCGGGCTGCGCCGCTTTGGTGGTCACCATTGACACCCCGGTAGCGGGACTGCGAGAGCGTGATTTCCGCAATGGCATGAAGGAGCTGCTGGGTGGCAGCGTGCTGGCCAAGATTCCGTTTCTTCCCCAAATGCTGGCGCATCCCGGATGGATTCTCAGCTATCTGCGCGATGGCGGCCTTTCCGGGCTACCGAATGTCGTGATCCCGGGCAAGGGTCCGATGGAACTGGTCGACGTCGGGGCTGCGTTGGCTCGTTCGGCGGTTACCTGGGAAGATCTGCGGTGGATTCGCAAGCAGTGGCCCGGACCTCTCGTCATCAAAGGTCTGCTTAGAGGAGACGATGCTCGTCGCGCAGTGGACGAAGGCGCGGCGGCGGTGGTGGTCTCAAACCATGGTGGACGGCAGCTCGACGGAGTTTATCCCTCATTGCGGGCGCTTCCGGAAGTGGTCGCGGCGGTGAACGGTCAAGTCGAAGTGCTGATGGATGGCGGAATTCGGCGCGGCTCCGACATCGTCAAGGCCATCTGCCTGGGCGCGAAAGCGGTTCTTTGCGGACGCGCCTATGCCTACGGCCTCGCCGCCGCGGGCGAAGCCGGCGTCACCCGGGCGCTCGAAATCCTGCGGGCTGATGTGGAACGTACTCTCAAACTGCTGGGTTGTACTTCCGTCGCGGCGCTGGACCGTTCCTACGTGGATGTTCCTAAGAACTGGTAAAAGTATCGCATTCTGGTTCGAATTTCGTAGCGCCGCCGTCCCGGCGGCTGTCGGGGCGGCGTCCCGCCGCCCCAGCGGAGGGCAAGATGCCCTCCGGACAGCCGGCGAGACGCCGGCGCTACGAAACCCGCGCGAACTAAAGAACGAAGGCGCACCATGCACTGGACCCAGGTCTATGATCCTTTCGGCCGCTGGTGGCTTTCCACGCTGGTTGCGACTTTCCCCGTCCTTGTATTGTTCGGACTGCTGGTTGGGCTGAAGTTCAAGCCACATTGGTGCGCGGTTTGGGGCGCGTCGACCGCGGCTTTCGTGGCCGTCGAGTTCTTCAAAATGCCGTTGATCCTGGCAGCGACAAGTTTTGCCTACGGCGTCGCGTTTGGCCTGCTCAAGATTGCCTGGATTGTTCTGACGGCGGTTTTTCTCTACGACATCACCGTCGAAACCGGGCAATTCGAAATCATAAAGGAATCGGTTGCCGGAATTACTCCCGACCGCCGGTTGCAAGTTCTGCTGGTAGCCTTCTGCTTTGGCGCGTTCATCGAAGGCGCAGCGGGATTCGGCGCGCCCGTGGCCATCGCCGGGGCCCTGATGATCGGGTTGGGCTTCCAGCCATTCCATGCAGCGGCGCTGAATTTGATCGCTAACACGGCGCCCGTGGCGTGGGGCAGCATCGGGGTTCCGGTTCACACCCTGGCGGTGGCGTGCGGCCTGCCTGAATCGGATTTGAGCGCGGCCATCGGGCGCATTCTGCCTTTCACTGCGGCCATCGTGCCGTTTTGGCTGGTCCGCACCATGGTGAGTTGGAGCGACACCTTTGAAGTCCTTCCCGCGATCCTGGTGGTGGGCGTCTCTTTCGCTCTGACGCAATTTTTCTGGTCGAACTACGTGGACAGCAGCCTGGTCGACATCATGGCCGCGGTGGTTTCAATCGCGGCCGTGATTGCCTTTCTCAAATTCTGGAAGCCGCGGAAAATCTGGCGTTTCGAGTACGACCAGAGCAAAACTGTAAATGCATCGCCTTCGGAATCGGTGGCTGACGCATTTGGTGGACGGTGGGCGGCGGAGGATTGGGACAAGAATTTGAAAGTCCGGTCGTATCCGTTAGGTAGAGTCCTGCGAGCCTGGATGCCATTCGCAATTTTGTCGGTCGTCGTGCTGATCTGGGGCCTGCCGCCAGTGAAGTTGGCCCTGAACCAGGCCACCACGCCCGCCTTCAGAGTTGTGTTGCCGGATGGCACGGTGCGGCCGGGGCCGCCGGGATGGGACGTGCCCTATCTGCACAATGCCGTGTATCGTGCCGCGCCGGTGGTGGCCAGGCCGACTCCTGAAGCGGCGCGCTATGACCTCAACTGGCTATCCGCGACCGGGACCGGAGTTTTTCTGGCTGCAATTATTTCGGGCCTGCTGTTGGGTCTGTCGCCCGTGCGGATGGCTAAGACTTTCTGGCACACGTTGTCCCGCATGCGATTGGCGGTGATCGCGATCTCCTTCATGCTGGGCCTGGGGTACGTGACCCGCTACTCGGGGCTGGACGCCGTGCTGGGCCTGGCCTTTACCCGAACCGGCTGGGCTTATCCGTTTTTTGGCACATTCCTGGGCTGGCTCGGAGTGGCTCTGACCGGAAGCGACACGTCGTCCAATGTGCTATTCGGAAGTTTGCAGCGTATTACTTCGCAGCAACTGGGCGTCGATCCGGTGCTGATGTGCGCCGCCAATAGTGCGGGCGGCGTGATGGGCAAAATGGTGGACGCCCAATCCATCACCATTGCGACCGCCGCTACCAACCAGGTAGGAAATGAAGGCGTCATCTTCCGCTTTGTGGTATGGCATTCCGTGGCGCTGGGAACGATTGTCGGCGTCATCGTTATGCTTTATGCCTATGTATTTCCTCATGCCGTGCCTCATGGTTTGACCTTCGTGAAGTGAGGAGTTCGTTGGGACGGGCATCGCGCCCGTCGAGCATAAGCCATCACGCAGGCCGGGACGCCCGTCCTCCATTTAGTTTTCCTGATAACCTCAATAGAGATAACGGGGAGACCACCAGCCGTTGCCGCCAATCATCAACGTACAAGGAATTTCCAAAGCCTTTGGAGCGGACCCGCTTTTTCAGAACGTATCTTTTACCGTGACGGAAGGCGATCGAATCGGGCTCATCGGTCCGAACGGTTCAGGCAAATCCACGCTGTTACGAATTCTGGCCGGAGACGAAGATCCGGACAGCGGCGAAGTAGCGTTCCGTAAACGGCTCCGAGTCAGCTACGTAGAGCAGGATTCCAAATTCAAGCCGGGCTCGACCGTCCGCTCCGTGGCGGAAGATGCCATGGAGAGCGCCAAAGTCCACTCGACGGAGCGCGGGACTCGCTTTGCCGAAACCCTGGGCCGAGCCGGATTCGAAGATCTCGACGCCGAAGCCGCATCGCTTTCCGGAGGCTGGCAGAAGCGGCTGGCGATTGTCGAGGCGCTGGTGCAGGCGCCGGACATTATGCTGCTCGACGAACCTACCAACCACCTGGACCTGGCCGGAATCGAGTGGCTTGAAGAGTTGCTGGCGCAGGCGGCGTTTGCCAGCGTGATCGTCAGTCACGATCGCTACTTCCTCGAAAATATTGCCACCGACATGGCGGAGCTGAGCCGCGTCTATCCGGATGGCATTCTGCGGGTGCGGGGAAACTACAGCACTTTCCTGGAGAAGAAGGAAGAGTTCCTGCACGCGCAATCGAAGCGCCAGGAAGCGCTGGAGAATCTCGTCCACAACGAAATTGAGTGGCTCCGGCGCGGAGCCAAGGCGCGCACCAGAAAGTCGAAGGCGCGCATCGGCAAAGCTGGCGAGCTGATGGCGGACCTGGCAGACCTGAACGCGAGGACCCGCACTGCCACGGCGCAGATCGACTTTTCGGTCACGGATCGAAAGACCAAGCGTCTGATCGAATTGGAAGATGTGGCTTACCGGATCGAAGCCGGTCAGGGCGAAGACCGCACCCTGTTCGACAAACTCAACTTTGTCGTCACCGCCGGGATGCGCGTGGGATTGGTCGGTCCGAACGGCAGCGGGAAGACTACATTGCTGCGCCTGTTGCGCGGCGAGTTAAATCCGGCCAGCGGAGAGATTCGCCGGGCGGACTGGCTGCGCATCGTGTACTTCGACCAGACCCGCGAGCTTGATTCGAATGTGACTCTGCGCCGCGCCCTGGCTCCCGAAGGCGATTCAGTGATTTATCAGGACCGGGTCGTTCATGTGGCCTCGTGGGCGGCGAAATTCCTGTTCACCGGAGAGCAGCTCAATCAGCCGGTAGAGCGCCTTTCCGGAGGCGAAAGAGCGCGAGTGCTGATCGCTCAGCTCATGCTTCAGCCTGCGGACGTGCTGCTGCTCGACGAGCCCACCAACGACCTCGACATCCCGACCCTCGAAATACTGGAGGAGAGCCTGCTTGAGTTCCGCGGCTCGCTGGTGCTGGTCACGCACGATCGTTACATGCTCGACCGCGTGTCCACCATCGTTCTCGGGCTGGACGGACAGGGTGGCGCTGAGAGTTTTGCCGATTATTCGCAGTGGGAGATCTGGCAAGCCGAGCGCAAACAACCGGCAAGGGCGAACGCGCGTTCGGCGCCGCGCGCAACTTCTGCAGAGACGCCGCCGGCAAAAAGCAAGCTCTCATATCTGGAAGCGCGGGAATACGCCTCAATTGAAGAACGCGTCGCCGACGCCGAGCATGTGCTGCAGGCCAAACGTGTCCAGCTGGAGGACCCTGCCATCGCCAGCGACGGTCCACGGCTTCTGGCCGCGCATGAGGAGTTGGAGAATGCACAGGATAAAGTAGACGAGCTTTATGCGCGCTGGAGCGAGCTGGAAAAGAAGAGAACCGGCTCTTAAGGTATTAGCTCCTGGCTTTTAGCCAATACCCTCGGCTTCTAAGAGGTAAGACCTTGCCGTCCTGCGGACGGCCTGGACGGGTCGAAGACCCGTCCCCACACATTTCGAAACAGTCGCTGCACAGTTTCCCAACACGGTTCTGCCAAGGGCTAATAGCTGATAGCTGCTTAGCCCCTCGCCAGCGCGAAGGCAATGATCGTTTCTCCTTTGGCGCCTGTGGTTTCTTCCAATTCTTTCACCAGGGCTTCTTCCAGATGATCGGGGTCGGGATGCATTTCGTGGGCGATGACTTCTTCTTCGGTGGCCCCGACAAAGCAAAGTTCGCAGTGTCCCAGGTCCCCCTCTGAGGTAAGCGCCGGTCCGAATGTGCGACATATCACCGGGCGAGATTCATAAAGCTCGCAAGTTCCCGTTTCCGGGTTGAGCACCGGGCAGGGAACGTCATTAGCCCAGTCGTCCCACTGTTTGCAGGCCTCGTCGGAGTCGTCGGTGCTCAGCAATCCGGTGGCGGGATCGCCGGGGAAATCTGGAGTCAGCTGCGCTACGGTGGCGTTGACCCTCTCCCGAATGCGCCTGGCGCGCTCTGGGTCGTGCTGTTCGAGCTCTGCCAATCCTCTTCTCAGGCGGATGGCGTCGAGTTGATTGATGGCGAATACTCCGACGCAACATTGAGAACAGCCGGGCTTGCATGCCAGCCACTGCGCGCTCTTTTGGAAGGCATTGGCCAGCGCCGAATTCACAATCTGAATCAGCTGATGGTCCCGGGCGGGGGCTTGCAGGGGCATGGATTAAGCATAACCTCTGAGCGGGCAGTTTGATCCAACTGTTTTCAGCCCAGCCGAAACCATTGAGACGTCATCCTTCGCAAGCTCAGGATGATGTCCTACCCGGGGCGAGATTGTTTATGATGTCCGCCTATGCCAAACAAAGTTCGAAACAAAGTTCGATGGGGAGTGCTTAGCACCGCCAAAATCGGAGTAAAAAAAGTCATACCCGGAATGCAAAAGGGCGAGTGGTGTGAGGTGACGGCGATCGCCTCGCGCGACCGGGCCAAGGCCGAAGACGTCGCGCGCACTCTCGGGATCGCCAAAGCCTATGGGTCGTACGAGCAGCTCCTGGCCGATCCGGATATCGACGCGATCTACAATCCGTTGCCCAACCAGCTTCACGTTCCCTGGTCCATCAAGGCGGCGGAGGCGGGCAAGCACGTTTTGTGCGAGAAGCCGCTGAGCCTGACTGTAGCCGAGGCCAGGCAACTCTTGGCGGCGCGCGATCGCGCCGGAGTGAAGATTGGCGAAGCCTTCATGGTGCGCACTCATCCGCAATGGCTGCGGGTGCGCGAGTTAGTGACATCGGGACGCATCGGCCAGTTGCGCGCGGCCACAGGATTTTTCAGCTACTTCAACAACGATCCCAGGAACATCCGCAACATTCCGGATTACGGCGGGGGTGCTTTGATGGATGTCGGATGCTATCCCATCAACACCTCGCGGTTCGTGTTTGGAGAAGAGCCCACGCGCGTGCTCGGAATACTCGAGCGCGATCCGCAGATGAAAGTTGACCGGCTGACCTCGGCCATGCTCGATTTTCCTTCGGGACAGTCCACGTTTACCTGCAGCATGCAGCTGGTGCCTTATCAGCGCAGCCACTTTTTCGGGACCAAGGGGCGCATCGAAATTGAGATTCCGTTCAACGCTCCCCTTGACCAACCCTCCCGCATTTTTATCGACGACGGACGCGACGTGTTCGGCAGTGGCATCACCATCGAGAAATTTCCTGTCTGCGACCAGTACACAATGCAGGGGGACGCTTTTTCACGGGCCGTGCGCGAAGGGAGTGAGGTGCCGGGGACGGTTGAGGATGCAATCAAGAATATGGCGGTGATCGAGGCTATTTTTCGCTCCGCGGAATCGGGGAAGTGGGAGAAGCCGGTTTAGGGTTGAACTGAGTTTTGGATCGGTTGCTTGTTTCGAATCTCAATCTTCGAATTCCAAGCGGCATGGGTCGGTGGAATCCCACCCTTTTCGCAAAGTGCGCGAAAAGGATGGGGCACCCCTTCGTCTGTTTAACCCCGCCCGTTTAACCCTGGTCTGATATTCACCTTGGCCGTTACCTTCGTTGAGCGAGTCTGGCGCTAAAACTCAGGCGGCGTGCGACCCTCGTGATATTCTTAATGAAGAAGCTGCGTTCCCGCCCTTTGGGCAATTCCCGCAGTTCCCGTAAATCACATGATTTCAGTAAGTAACGTTTCAATGCGCTACGGCGCCAAAGTTCTATTTGACGAAGTCTCCACCGGCTTTACGCCGGGGAAGCGCTATGGATTGACCGGGCCGAACGGCGCCGGAAAATCCACTTTCATGAACCTTTTGACCGGCGAACTTGAACCCCAGAAGGGAACTGTGGTGCGCCCCAAAAAACTAGGGGTATTGAGCCAGGACCAGTTTGCCTTCGATCAGTATCGCGTGCTCGACACCGTCATCATGGGCAATAAGCGCCTGTGGGCGGCCATGGAAGAGCGCGACCGGATTTACGAAAAGCCGGAGATGACCGACGCGGACGGCATGAAGCTGGGCGAGCTCGAAGGCGTGGTGGGCGAGGAAGACGGCTACACCGCCGAGAGTGACGCGGCCATCCTGCTGGAAGGTCTGGATATTCCCGATGCGCTGCATGAACGAAAAATGGGCGAACTGCAAGGCGGACAGAAAGTTCGCGTGCTGCTGGCCCAGGCGCTCTTCGGACATCCGCAAGCGCTGCTGCTCGACGAGCCTACGAACCACCTGGATCTGGACTCCATCCACTGGCTGCAGGGATTTCTGAATCAGTATGACGGTGTGGTGATCGTGATCTCGCACGACCGTCATTTTCTGAACAAGGTGTGCACCCACATCGCCGACATCGACTATCAGACCATCATCACTTATACCGGCACTTACGATGACATGGTGGTGGCGAAGACGCAGATCCGCTCCCAGATCGAATCACAGAATGCGCAGCGGGAAAAGAAAATTTCACAGTTGAACGAGTTCATCGCGCGTTTCTCCGCCGGCACCCGTTCCAGCCAGGTACAGTCGCGGCGCAAGGAAGTGGAGCGCTTGCAGGTGACGGAGTTGGCGCGATCGAACATTCAACGTCCCTATTTGAAGTTTGAGCAGAAGCGGCCTTCGGGCAAGCACATTCTGGAACTGGAAGGCGTCACCAAGTCGTACGACGGCGCGGAAGTGATTCGAGGCTTTACCGCGAGTATCGTGCGCGGAGAGAAGATCGCCTTGATGGGCCGGAACGGTGCGGGAAAAACCACGCTGTTGAATGCCTTGCTGGCCAACTCGCCAACCATTCCAGAGGCTGAGTTGCGCCAGACCAGCGGATACAATGGTCCGTTTCTGAGCGACGGCAAAGTGATCTGGGGGCATGAAGCGGCCGTGGGATATTTCGCCCAGGACCACAAAGCCCTGATCCAGCCGGGAATGACTGCTTTCGAATGGCTGCATCAGTGGGATCCCGCCGCCTCCAACGAAGAAATACGCGGGTTGCTGGGACAGATGCTGTTTCCCCGCGACGACGGCGACAAGAAAACCGAAGTGCTTTCCGGCGGAGAGGCGGCGCGGCTGATTTTCTGCAAACTTATGCTGCAGAAACCTAATGTTCTGGTTTTCGACGAGCCTACGAATCACCTGGATCTGGAATCGATCAACGCGCTCAACATTGCGTTGCAGCGCTACCAGGGAACCGTGCTGTTATGCACGCACGACGAAGACCTGATCGACGAAGTGGCCACCCGGATCTGGCACTTCGAGGGAAACCACGAGATTACGGATTTCAAGGGAGCATACGAGGAGTATCAGTCGGTTTCGGTCTGATCCGCGGGACAGCCTGGACGCTCTTTCGCCCCGTCGGGGCTCAATCTCCCACCGTCATTAACCCCGGGATTGCTCCCGGGGTTACATTTTGGAGCCGCTTCGCGGCCATGCTTGATCCCCTCCGCTTAGAAGACCCACTTTTTCTCTTACGCCATGCGGAGTAGCCATTTCATAGCGTCCGCAGTAACATAACATCCCTGTGAATGGCCTGTCCCGCGCCGCAGGCATCGATATTTCCAGGATCGAGCAAGATAAGCCGTTCGCCGTCCGAAAGAACTGAGCAACTTTCTGGCCGCTCGATCATCTCAATAGTCTGCCATCCGCATCAGCGTGTCGGTAGGTCCATGGAGGAGTTATGCTCGCGGCACAGGACAGAAGTGAGGTCCAGCACGAACTGCTTGCACGACTAGACGAGGCACGCGCCGAAACTGACCGCTTGTTCGATCATGTCAAGCCGGAGTTTCTCTACGAGCGGCCGATTCCTGAGAGGCACCGGATCGTCTTTTACATTGGACACCTGGAGGCGTTCGATTGGAACCTGCTGCGCGATCGCGTGCTGGGACGAACCAGCTTCCATTCAGAATTCGACAATCTGTTCGCGTTCGGCATCGACCCCGTTGACGGAGGGCTGCCCACAGACCAGCCGTCCGATTGGCCTGCTCTCGCGCAAGTGCGCAATTACGTGGAGCAGGTCCGCCAGGCGCTGGATGACGGTCTGGCGTCTGAGTTGTCTCAGCCGACCGGCCAGGAAAAATCTGACACCGATCAGTTGCTCAACGTAGCCATTGAACATCGATTGATGCATGCGGAAACGCTGGCCTACATGTTGCACCAATTGCCGTTCGGCAACAAAGTACGCAAGCCGCGGCAGCCTGAGTTGGTGGTGCCTTCAGTCGAGCCGCGAATGATCGAGATTCCGGGCGGCAACGCGACACTTGGTTTGCAGCGCTGTCAAACCAACATGTTTGGCTGGGACAACGAGTACGAAGCACACACCGTCGCAGTGCCCGCCTTTTCCATCGATCAATACGAAGTCACCAATCGCGAATACCTCCAATTCATGAATGCCGGGGGCTATGAGGACGAAGCCGTGTGGAGCGAAGATGACTGGAAATGGAAAACGCAACACAGCATCTCGAATCCTGTTTTCTGGAATCGTGTCAAAGATAAGTGGCAGTACCGAACAATGTTCGAGAACATTCCTCTGCCGCTGGACTGGCCGGTGTATGTGAGTCATGCGGAAGCGAGTGCGTACGCGCGCTGGGCGGTAAAGGAGTTGCCTACCGAAGCCCAGTGGCATCGTGCCGCTTATGGCACGGCTGAGGGAACCGAGCGGCCCTATCCCTGGGGATCGGAGCAGCCCGATCGCAGGTTTGGAAATTTCGATTTTGAGAGCTGGGACCCCACGCCGGTTGGGGCTTTTCAACAAGGCCAGAGCGCTTTCGGCGTTGCCGACCTTCTGGGCAATGGATGGGAGTGGACGGCCACGGCCTTCGGGCCGTTTCAGGGTTTTGAGCCCTTCGAATTTTATCCCGGCTATTCGGCCAATTTTTTCGATGGCAATCATTATGTGATGAAGGGCGGCAGCGCGCGCACGGCGGGCTGCATGCTTCGCCGATCTTTCCGAAATTGGTTCCAGCCGCACTACCAGTACGTTTACGCGGGATTCCGCTGCGTGAGGACCTAGATGAATCGCAAGGGACATTTCATGCTGACACACGCTATTACAGCCGATCCAGTGGGGGAATTTGCCGCGGAAGTGCGCGCTGGACTTGCTCGCAGCGGACAGAAGGAATTGCCTTCCAAGTATCTTTACGACGATGTCGGTTCGGCATTGTTTGAAGTCATCAGCGTTCTGCCGCAATACGGCCTGACCCGGGCGGACGAGCGTCTCTTACGTCGCCATGCGCACGATATTGTCGATCAGGTTCCGGGGCCGGTGGCGGTTGCAGAACTGGGCAGCGGCAGCGGCAAAAAGACGCGCTGGTTGCTGAAGGCTCTTTCCCGGCGGGAGCATGTCTCCTATTTCCCGATCGAAATTTCTCCCACCGCCCTGGCCATGTGTGAACGAGAACTGGGCGATATCGATTTCATGAGCATCGTGGGCTTCGAGCGCGAATATCTCGATGGCCTGGTCGAGGTGGCAGCGCGGCGCCGTGAAGGCCAGCATCTGCTGGTGTTATTTCTGGGGAGCACGATCGGAAACTTTGACCGGCCGGCGGCCGCGGAATTCCTGCGTGAGGTTCGCCGGATTCTGCAGCCTGGCGATTCGCTGCTGCTGGGCACCGACCTGGAAAAACCGGTGCCGCAGTTGCTGGCGGCCTATGACGATCCGCTTGGAGTCACGGCGGCGTTTAATCTGAACCTGTTGGCGCGCATCAACCGAGATTTGGACGGAAATTTTCTCCTGGAACAATTTGAGCACGTTGCCCGCTTCAATCCAGAGGCGCGCAGTGTCGAGATGCGGCTGCGCTCGCGGCGAAAACAGACGGTATCCGTTCCCCGTGCGGATTTGACGGTTTCCTTTTTTGAAGGGGAAACCATATGGACCGAGAGCAGCCACAAGTATTCCGCCAAGGAGATGTCGCAGATCGCCAAAGACACGGGCTTCCGCTGCAAGACGCAGTGGATCGACCAGGACTGGCCCTTCGCCGAAAACCTGTTCGTGGCTGAATAGCGACGAAGCAGGTCATTGCTTCTTCGCAGCCATCTCGTCATGCCCGTAATACTCGTAGGCGGACATAGGTTTCTCCCCACCTTTCTTCCATACTCTCCCGTCTTCCGAAAGCTTGCCCAACACCCGCGCCATCTCGCGAACGTGCATGGCGACCGAGCCGCAGCAGGAACCGATGTAGTTGATTCCAATTTCCCGGGCACGTAGCGCGTAGTCGCTCATTTCCTTGCGGGTAAGCTGGAGCGGGTCGAGTCCCAGAGGAAATTCCGGCAGGCTGGTGAAGTCAGGCTTGTCCCTGGGCGTGCGATACGCAACCGGCTGACAAGCGAGATAGCCTGAGACCGCCTTGCGCATCTGTTCCATTGCCGGCAAAGTGTGCTGCGGAGGGCGCAGGCAATTCATGCCCACAATATCGGCGCCGGCATCGAGCAAAGCCTTGGCAGATTCGGCGGCCGATTTGCCATCCGCAGTTTCGTCTTTATTTTCGAAGCAGATGGTCACCATCACCGGCAGGCCGGTTTTCCGGGCGCGCTCGACCGCGATCAAAGCTTCTCCTAACCAGGAAAAAGTCTCGCCGATGATGAAGTCAACGCCTTCGTCAACCTGCACCGCCAGTTGTTCGTCGAAGGTCTTGCGAACCCGGTCGGCGGCGGCCACGCTGTCGGGCTCATACATCCAGGTGAGGCTGAGATTGCCCGCGACCAGGCATTGCTCGCCCGCAACTTCGCGCGCGATGCGCACTGCCGCCCGATTCAGCTCTTCGAGCCGGTTCTCCAGGCCGACTGTAGCCAGCTTGTCGCGGCTGGCGTAAAACGTCAGCGCCTGCAAAACATCCGCGCCAGCCTCGCGGAATTCGACATGCAGCTCGCGCAAAGCTTCGGGATGGAGCAGCGCAACTTCCGGAGTGAACGGACCGGCGCGCACCCAGCCCCGCTTTTCAAGCTCCAGAAGATATCCGCCATCGCCCAGAACGGGACCTTCCTGCAGACGCTCGAGAATGCCTTTTTTTTTCGCCATAAGTGTTCCTTCGTATTTGTAATCACTTTCTCGATGGCACTAATTCGTGACGGCTTAATCGTCTTTGAACTCGAACTGAGCTTCGGAACGAGACAGTTGGCCGCCAGTTTTCAGTAGTCAGTTCTCTGATCTCAGTTCCTCATGCCGCGGCCTCTTTCAATCTTCCTTTTTTCCAGTCACGCAACACCTGGTGCGCTGCGTTATGTCCGGGAGCGCCCGTGACCCCGCCGCCGGGATGCGTGCCGGCGCCGCACAGATACAGGCCGTCCACAGGAGTCCGGTATTGCGACCATCCCGCGACCGGCCGCATGAAGAAGAGTTGCTCCAGACGCAAGTCGCCGTGGAAGATATTCCCCTCGGTCAAACCGTAGGTGCGTTCCAGATCGAGTGGCGTAAGCACCTGGCGCGCAACAATCGCATTGGGCACGTTGGGCGCGTACTCGGCAATTTTCTTGATCACGCGATTGCCCAACAGCTCGCGATTCTCGTCCCAGCTGCCCTGGCGCAGGTGATAGGGAACATACTGCACGAAGCAAGTCAGGATGTGCTTGCCCGCGGGCGCGAGTGACGAGTCGGCATTCGACGAAACTACGCAATCCACCCAGAGCTCTTCGGGAATTTCGCCAAATTTGGCAATGTCGTAGCAGCGCTCGGCAAACGCAAGGGAAGGTACGAGCGTGTAAAACGTGCGCTCGAGAGCGGTAGCGTCGGGCGAAGTTCCGGTGAAACGCGGTTCCGCATCGAGCACCAGATTTACCTTGGCGCAAGGGCCTTGCATCTTGATGCCGCGAATCGAATGCAGAAACTCATTGGGCAACTCGGACGCCTCGACCATCTTCAGAAATGTGCGTTTGGGATCAGCGTTGGACAGCACGATGCGAGCGCGGATCTCAGTGCCGTCTTCCATCACTACGCCCCGGGCACGTCCATCGCGGACGTCGAAGTGCGCGACCGGCGCGGAAGTCCGGATTTCAACCCCAAGCTTTCTTCCCGACGCCGCCAGGGCCTGGGTGATTGCGCCCATACCGCCCATAACATGTCCGTAGAAGCCCTGAAGCTGTTGCTCGCCACCGCTCAGCAGATGGAAGAGCAGGCCTATCGCCGTGCCTGGCTGATACGGTCCGCCATGCTTGCCATAAACATTGTTGGCAAGGAACATGGTCTTCATTTTTTCCGACTCGTAGTTATGATCCAGAAACTCGCCCAGGCTGCCAGTCAGGAAAGAAATCAGTTGAGAGACTTCATCGCTTGAAATGCCGCGAAACTTTTTGCCGACGCGAAACAGATCGGTCCAACCCCGCATGCTTCGCGTGTCAATCTCCGGCGGCGGCTCCATGAAAAATGGTTGCAGATAACGCGCCAGCTTTTTCAGGCGATCGTCGACTTCGACGAAGGTCTCAGCATCCCGGGCTGATATCTTTTTGAATTCCGCCTTCGCGCGTTCACGGTCGGCCCACCAGGGAACGACGTGACCATCGGGGAAGGGGACCTGAATTGCGGGATCGCACGGAACCATTCGCAGGCCGTGGGAGGCGAGATTCAAATCTGAGATCACCTCCGGCCGCAACATGCTGGCGATGTACGAGGTAGTAGAAACTCGGCAGCCCGGTGCTATTTCTTCGGTGACGCAGCACCCGCCGACGATTTCGCGGCGCTCGAGCACGAGCGTGGTGAGTCCCGCCCGCGCCAGGTAAGCAGCGGCCGTCAGGCCGTTGTGGCCGCCGCCTACGACAATGGCGTCGTAAATTTTTGAGGACGAGAACGGCAATATATGACCCGAAGTTACGATACTCTGATGAAAGCAAGATACTTTACCGCATGCGTCCTGCAAACAGAATTGAAATCCGAACGCAATTTCTGTAGAGTTTCATGACTTGAGGTCAATATGAGTGGAATTGGAAGCAGCCTGGTCTCCCCGCCCCGTTATCGCAGCATGCCTCCCCGGCCCCGGTCTGAAGGCAAGCGAACCAGAATCATCGACACCGCCATGCGCC
Organism: Terriglobia bacterium; assembly: GCA_963841075.1. Taxonomy (GTDB): domain Bacteria; phylum Acidobacteriota; class Terriglobia; order Terriglobales; family Acidobacteriaceae; genus JAIQFF01. Next base: position 50,319 of record CAWJBA010000013.1, on the reverse strand, counting down.
ATTTTGCGGAGCAGGGCTATCACGCCGCCCGGGTCGGAGATATCGCGGCCACGCTGGGCATCGCCAAAGGATCAATCTTCCAGCACTTCGGCAGTAAAGACGGACTGTTTTTCGAAGTGTACAAGAAAGCCGTGCGTTCGTTTCCGCGTTACCTCGATGCGCCCGCCGAGGTGCGGGAGCGCGGATTTTTCGAAGTGCTGCGTTACTGGCTGGTGAGGACAGAACATCTGCTGCACGAGGACTGGATTCCGTACCGAGTGTCGCTGCTGGGTAATTACGGCACCGACCTGACTTTGAAACGCGAGATCAATCGCTTCCTGATGGCGGAAGATCCTTACGGCACCGTCGCCTTTGTCCGCTATGGTTTGCAGCGCGGCGAACTTCTGCGTGAACTGGATCAGGACATGATTGTCTCCATTCTGGATTGGACGATGGAGCGCTTTCAGGATGCGTTGCTCACGGAAGAGTTGGATCCCGGCCTGTTTCGCCGCCAGGGTGATCCCCAGGAGAAAAAAGACGCACGCATCGCCCAGTTTCTGGACGTGCTGAAAAGAGCGATCGGAGCATGAACAGCAGGCACCTCTCGGTAACGGAAATTCTCGCCGGGTACGACGATAAGGCGGCGTTGCAGGACGCATCCACAATTCCCGCGCCCTGGTATGTGGACAACCGCATTGCCGAGCTTGAAGCGCAGACGGTTTTCAGCAAGACCTGGCAAATGGTGGGACGGCTCGAGCAGGTGGAGAAGCCGGGCCAGTTTGTGACCGCCAGCATCGCCGGTGAGCCGATCGTCGTGGTGCGGGGGAATGACGGCGTTTTGCGCGGATTCTACAACGTGTGCCGTCATCATGCCGCCGCGGTGGTGACCGAGCCCTGCGGGCAAGCTTCCATTCTGCGTTGTCCTTATCACGGCTGGAATTATGGGCTCGATGGGTCTCTCAAAGGCATGCCGGAATTTGATGGTGTCAGGAATTTCGAGCGTCAACAGAACGGGTTGATTCCAGTGAAGGCCGAAATCTGGGAGAAATTTGTATTTGTGAATCTGGATCCGAAAGCTGCGCCGCTCGACGATTTCCTGGGTGGCCTGGTCAAGCGCGTCGCGCCTCTCGGGGTAAGCAAGCTCCACTACTTTGACAGCCGCACCTACGATATCGCCTGCAACTGGAAGGTGTTTGTCGACAACTACCTCGATGGCGGATACCACGTTCCGCATCTGCACAAAGGTCTGAGCTCGGTGCTCGATTACAAGCAGTACACCATCGAGAACGAAGACCGTTACTGCCTGCAATCGAGCCCGATGGTGGCGGGCAGCGAAGACGCCGCGACTTCGTCCACGCGCCAGGGCGACCGGGCCTGGTACTTCTGGCAATATCCCAACCTGATGATCAATTGCTACGAAGGCTACATGGACACCAATCTGGTGCTGCCCGTGGACGTCGATCACTGCCGCGTGATTTTCGATTTCTACTTCGGAGATATCAGCGAGGCTCGCCGCTCTTACAACGAGCAGAGTGTGGCCGTCGGTGCGCGTGTACAGGACGAAGACCTGGGCATTTGCGAGGCGGTGCAGCGCGGCTTGAAGTCGCGCGCATATGGCGCGGGCAGGCTATCCGTGCGGCGCGAGGCCGGCGAACATTTGTTTCACCGGTCTACTGGCAGCCGATTTGAAGAGCGGCGCTGAAATCACCACCGCGGCCGCGGACTGATTTTCATAGTCGCAAGTCTAAAATTTCTGTCCTTAAAATAACCAGATTGAGGTGCGCACGTGAAAAGGACTCTCGCATTGCTGCTGGGGTTGTGGTTTTGTTGTGCTATGGGCGTGTTCGGCCAGGTGACAGCGATCAAAGCCGGTCGCCTGGTAGATCCGCAGGCTGGCGCCGTGCTCAACGATCAGATCATTCTCATCCGCGATAACAAGATTGAAAAGGTAGGCGGCGGCATCGCCATCCCAGCCGATGCCAAGATCATCGATCTCTCGCAGATGACCGTGCTGCCCGGTCTGATCGATTGCCACACTCACCTGGCGGATGTTTTCGACCCGAATGGCGATCCCTTCGAAGCTCTGAAGAAGACTGCGGCTGAAACTGCATTTGAGTCGGTGCCCAATCCCCGCATCTTTCTGAGAGAAGGTTTCACCACCGTGCGCGACGTCGGAGTTTACCGGGCATTGAACGATGTTGCCATGAGGGATGCGATCGCCGGCGGCTACATCGAAGGCCCGCGCATGTATGTGGCCGGGGCTTACGTAACCATCACCGGCGGCGCCGGCGCCATGACAGGGTTTCGCGCCCGACATCACGCTTGCCCTGGGACCTTCGCTACGGGCAGGCCGACGGTCCGTGGGAGGTTCGGCAGAGGAGTACGCCAGTTGGTGCACGACGGCGCCGACCATATCAAGGTGCTCTCCAGCGGGGCAGTGCTCACTCACGGCAGCAATCCAAAATCGCAGGAGTTCACGCTGGAAGAGTTGCAGGCCGCGGTCGACGAAGCCAGTCACTTTGGACTTCGGGTAGAAGCGCACGCCCATTCTGCCGAGGGCATTAAGAACGCGATCCGGGCAGGCGTAGCTTCGGTTGAACACGCTACCATGATCGATGACGAGGGCATTGCCCTGGCCAAGCAGCACGGCACCTACCTGGACATGGATATCTACGATGAAGAGTGCATCCAGGAGGCGGGCAGGCTGGGAAAAATCCCAAAAGATTTTCTGCAGCATGACGCTGAGCTAGGAGAGCTTCATCGGCAGAACTTCCGCAAAGCGGTGAAGGCCGGGGTGAAGCTGTCGTTCGGAACTGACGCCGGGGTGTGTCCCTATGACCGCAGCGTCAGGCAGTTCGCCTTCATGGTGAAGTATGGGATGACAGCGATGCAGGCAATCCAGGCAGCCACCACGGCAGCCGCGGATTTGCTGGGCCATTCCGACCTTGTTGGCTCGATTGCGCCAGGCAGGTACGCCGACGTGATCGCAGTAGCCGGCGATCCCCTGCAGGATATCAGCGTCCTGGAACATGTTCAGTTCGTGATGAAGGACGGGAAAGTCTACAAGCAGTAATCGCTGTCATCCTGAGCGGAGTGACAACTTCGCTTCGCGAAGCTGTCACGAAGTCGAAGGACCCCTATGGCTACGAGGTTGTGGCAGCGCTAGGGGTCCCTCGACTTGCTCACATCGCGCTCGCGCGATGTGAGACTGCGCTCGGGATGACAGAGAACTTAGAGTTTCATTGGTGGTCGCGCGGAATCGTTTCCGTCACCAGCCCCAGCACGATCACAAAAAGCTGTAAGGAAATGCGGCGCCGAGCTTTCATGATTCGTACCAGCGGAATCCGTGACGCTCCTCTTGCTCCACTTGTTTCATCAGCCTGAGGGTTCGAGAGCGCCGGTGGTTGGCACAGGCGAGCACGATGACGTTGAAAAGCGCCATGGGAGCCACGTACGAAGACCCGAAAGAGGGAGTCGAGATGGAAGTCACGAAGAATTCGTGGGCGAACTGCCCGATGGGCGAAACCCTCGTATCCGTGATGCCCACGCAGTAAGCTCCACTGGCGCGAGCCTGGCGAAGGCCTTCGACGGTCTGTCGCAGGCCGCGGCCGTGGCTGACGGCAATCACCAGGTCTCGTTTCCCCAGCAGGCGAACTTTGTGCACAACTTCCGCGGGCGAGGTTGCGCTGGTGACCGGCAGCCCCAGAATGATGAGCAGGTGTTCCAGAAAGTTCACCAGGTTGGCGGCGAGATCGCCGCCCAGCAGGACCACTTGTCGTGCCGAGTACAAGCGCCGCACCAGTGCCGCGATCCGCCGCGGTTCAAGACTTTGCATCAGGCGATCCAGATTGCTGCGGTCCTGGTCGAGCGAGGCGCGCACTTGCGTCGACATGGCGGATTTTCCCGCCGGCCCGGTTTGCATGGTGTCGAGCGAGGTCGCGTAGGCGATCGAGAGTTCATGCACGTAGTGCTGGAACTCACGGTAGGACTCAAATTTCATCCCGCGAACGATGCGGACCAGGGTGGCCGGATCGGTGCAAATGCGTTTGGCCAATGTCCGCACACTCATCAGTACAAACTCGCGCGGCCGCTCAAAGACCGGGCGAATCACCTGCTGACGTTTCGGGCTTAGCAGGTTGATGCGCGCCGAAGGGCTCATCACTGGAACCCGAGGCGCCAGTTTCGGCGGCTTTCTCATCGAGCTCAGAAGCATGTTGGAAAGCATGCAATCTTGTCAACCGCAGTCGCCTCCTGGTAATGGCAGTTTGCGCAAAACATGCCGATCCAGCCCTTGTCATTGCGAAGCCGGGTCTATCGGCGAGGAATCTGTATTTGTTTTGTCTGATGGCGGGAAGGGATGCGTATAATTCGGGCGCAGCACTCGAGAGACCTATAAAAACCAACTGCCGGGGGACATCCATGGATCCGAAGTCCGCACCCCAATCCCGTAGCCGACGAGATTTCCTCACCACCTCCAGTCTTTTGGCCGCCGCGGTTGCGGCGCCGCGAACCACCTCTGCGCTGACTGCCGCCTCACCCGGGGCTGATGAGCAGCCGGCGCAGGCCGGAAAGCTGCGAAAGGTTCCCATCGGCGTCTTCGACTCGGCATTTCCCAATTTGTCGCTGGACGAAATGATCGACAAATTTGCCGCTTTGGGAGTTGAGGCAGTGGAGATCGGGACTGGCGGGTATCCCAGTTCCACGCACTGCCCGGTGAAGGATTTATTGGATGATCCGGCGAAAGCCGCTGCCTGGAAAAAGAAATTCGAAGACCGCAACATTCAGGTCGCGACGCTCAGTTGCCACGGCAACCCTGTATCTCCCGATCCGAAGATCGCGGAGCGCGATGCCGAGGCCTTCCGTCACACTGTGCTTCTGGCGGAGCGCCTTGGGGTCAGCGTGATCGTGGGTTTTTCCGGGTGCCCCGGCGGCAGCCCTACGGACACGATGCCTAACTGGGTAACTTACCGCTGGCCGCCCGAGTACGGCCAGATGCTCGATTGGCAGTGGAAGGAAAAAGTCATTCCACACTGGAAGCAAGCGGCCAAGTTCGCCCGCGACCACGGAATCCACAAAATCGCCCTGGAGATGCACCCGAATTTTGTGGTGTACAACCCCAGAACGCTGCTGCGCCTGCGCGACGCCGTGGGCGAGGAGATAGGGGCCAACTGCGACCTCAGTCATCTCTTCTGGCAGCAGTGCGATGCTGTCGAAGTCATTCGCATGCTGGGCAAGCAAGGCGCGATTTTTCACGCGCACATGAAGGACACCACGTTCTATAAGCACAATGTCGACCGATACGGCGTTCTGAACTTCGCTTCTCAGAAGAACGATCTTGCGGAAGCCTCAGAGACCTTCCGCGCCGTTGGCTACGGGCACAGCGCCGGCGCCTGGAAAGAAATCATGCTCGCCTACATGGAAGTCGGCTACCAGGGCATTTTCAGCGTCGAGAATGAAGATCCTATTCTTTCTGGCGAGGCCGGAGTCGAGTGCGCTCTGTACGTGCTGAAGAATGTAAGGAACGAGATTCTGGGAACGACATGATTCGCGTTGTTGTCCTGAGCGGAGAGAGATGTTTCGCAAGGGGCCGTCTCGCGGAGTCGAAGTATCCCTACTTTCACCACGGAGTCACAGAGCCACGGAGAGAAACTTGAATCTGCAAGAGCCATTAATCTGCAAGAGCCATTAAAGAGACAGGTCTTGCCGAGCCGTTGGGGTTCTCCGTGTCTCCGTGCCTCCGTGGTAGAAAGGCCAAATAGGACACTGCCAAGGCGCGGCAGTCGTTGACCTCGCTTCCTGCTCGGGCGTAAGCTGGCGCTTCGGCCATTTTCAGGAAAAGCATGCAAAGACGTGAAGCGTTACGACTGCTGGCCTCCGCTGCCGCTCTTCCACTGTTGTCACCAAAAGCATTTTCGATGTTCCAGGAGGTGCACAACCAGCTCCCGGAGCAGGCGGTGCTTAAAACTCTCAATCCCCATCAGAATGCGATGGTGACAACGATTTCCGAGCTCATCATTCCGCAAACCACCACGCCCGGCGCGAAGGCGGCGCGGGTGAACGAATTCATCGATCTGATTCTCACCGAATGGTACGACGAAGAAGAGAAATCGATCTTTCTAACCGGCCTGGCGGACGTCGACGCGCGGGCCCACGACTTATTCGGTAAAGATTTCGTCGAGTGCGGCGAGAAGTCGCAGCTGCAGATTCTGCAGGCCCTGGATGATGATGTAGCCGCCAGCCGGGCCGAGCGACGGCGGGGAAGCATGCGCAGACGGCCGCCGGAACACAATTTCTTTTTCATGATGAAGCAGCTCACGCTGATCGGTTACTACACTTCGCAGGTCGGTTTCGAGCAGGAACTTCATGGCGAGATTATTCCGGCTCGCCACGCTGGTTGCGTTCCTCTGGAAGAGGAGGCGGCGAAGTAGCATGGCAGCCAAAATATATGACGCCATCGTCGTAGGCTCTGGAATCACGGGCGGCTGGGCCGCCAAGGAGTTGGGAGAAAAGGGGCTGGAGACGCTCGTCCTCGAGGCCGGGCGGCCGATTGATCCCGACAAGGATTACGCCGAGCATGTGCCCGAGTGGGAAATGCGCTTTCGCGGGATGAGCGATCGCAGGCGCGTGGCCGAGAACCAGCCGGTGCAGGAGACCTGCAGCGGAATGGATGAGTGGAACAGTAAATTCTTCGTCGACGACAAACAGAATCCCTACACGACCGAGCCGGGGAAGCCCTTTCTGTGGATTCGCGGGCGCCAGGTAGGCGGCAGGTCGATCATCTGGGGCCGTCAATCTTACCGCTGGAGTGATCTGGATTTTGAGGCCAATGTGCGCGAGGGTGTCGGAGTGGATTGGCCGATCCGCTATCAGGAGATTGCGCCCTGGTACGATCACGTGGAGGATTTCATCGGCGTTTCCGGGCAAAGTGAAGGCCTCCCCCAGCTGCCCGATGGCCATTTTTTGCCGCCGATGGAATTTAGTTGCGCCGAAGTAGTGGTCAAAGATGCTGTCGCCAAATATTTTCCGGGCGAGCGTCTGATGACCATCGGGCGCACCGCGATCCTGACTCAGCCGCACAATGGCCGCGCTGCCTGCCACTACTGCGGGCCATGCGCCCGTGGTTGCATCACGCGCTCATACTTCAGCAGCCTGAACTCAACTCTGCCGGCCGCCCTGAGGACCGGCAAGGTGACGGTTCGCCCTCATAGCGTCGTGCACAGCCTGATGTTCGATTCCGCAAAGAGAAAAATTGCCGGAGTACGAGTGATTGACGGGCAAACGCGCGAGACTATCGAATTTCGCGGTCGCGTCGTTTTCCTGTGCGCGTCGGCGCTGGAGTCGGCCCGCATTCTGCTGAACTCCTCCACTACGGAATTCCCCAATGGACTGGCCAATTCAAGCGGGGAACTGGGCCGCAATGTGATGGATCACTGCATGGGCGGCGGCGCCAGTGGCCGCATTCCCGGGAACGAAGACCACATCTCGCTGGGAAACCGGCCTAATGGAATTTACGTTCCGCGCTTTCGCAACGTGAAACAGAAGCACCCGCTGTTCCTTCGAGGATACGGTTTTCAGGGAGGCGCCAGCCGTCCGAAATGGGAGCGCGGGAACGGAGATGCGCGGGCTGGGTGCGGAGTTCAAGCAGACGCTCAGCCGTCCCGGGCCGTGGACGATGACTTTCTCCGGCTTCGGCGAGTGCTTGCCCAATCACGAAAATTATGTCGAGCTCGACAAGAGCAAAGTCGACGCCTGGGGCGTCCCCGTACTCAGAATCAGTTGCGTCTGGCGGGAGAACGAACGCGCTCTTCTGAAAGACATGTCCATCACGGCGGCAGAGATGCTTTCCGCGGCCGGGGCCAGAGACATCGAGCCTTTCATAGAAGACAATGCTCCCGGCTTGACCATTCACGAAATGGGCACGGCGCGCATGGGACGCGATCCGAAGACATCCGTGCTCAACGCCCACAATCAGGCGCACGACGCTAAAAATCTTTTTATTACCGACGGCGCGTGCATGGCTTCATCTTCCTGCGTCAACCCATCCCTCACCTATATGGCCCTCACGGCGCGGGCCTGCGATTACGCTGTAGGCCAAATGAAGCGAGGAGAAATCTAATATGAACCGACGAGGAACGGCCAGACAAGGTATGGACCGGCGAACTTTTCTGGGTACGATGACTGCCGCCACGGTTCTGTCCCGCAATTTGGCTTGGGCGGCCGGCGAGCACAAGATCGAGAAAGTCGGACTGCAGCTTTACACCGTGCGCAGCGTGATGAAGGACGACTTCGAAGGCAAACTGGCGAAGGTTTCACAGATCGGCTACCGCGAGGTCGAGTTTGCCGGTTACGATGGCCATACTCCGCAGGAAGTGCGGGCCATGCTGGACCGCCACGGACTTACCGGCCCCTCCGCGCACATCGAATACAAGAGCCTGGGAGAAAAGTTTCCCAGCGTGCTGGACGCGGCCCATGTGGTCGGTCATAAATACCTGGTCAATCCCTATATTGACGACGAGGTTCGCAAGCAACCCGACGGCTGGAAGCGTGCGGCGGAAGCGTTCAATCGCGCCGGGGAAGCGAGTCAAAAGGCGGGCATTCAATTTGCCTATCACAATCACTGGTTTGAATTCGCGCCGGTCAATGGCAGACTTCCTTACGATATTCTGCTGGAAGAGTGCGATGCCAACCTGGTGAAGATGGAGATGGACCTGTGCTGGATCATGGTGGGCGGGCAGGACCCATTTAAATATTTCAATCGCTATCCGGGTCGCTTCCCGCTGGTCCACGTAAAAGACCTGGCGAAGATTCCCAAGGTGGATGCCGCCGGCGGTCAGAATTTCGGCGATTCGCTGGAGGAAATGACCGAGGTCGGCAGCGGAGTCATTGACTGGAAGAAAATCTTTGCTCAATCCGACAAGGCCGGCATCAAGCATTATTTTGTCGAGCATGACCATCCCAAGGATCCTTTTGCCAGCATCACGGCCAGTTATCAATACCTGGCAAACGTGCGCTTTTAGCGGTTCAACTCTCTTCCGGAGAGCCTGATGGCACAAGTAGTGCGTTCACCCAAGGTGTACGACGTCTGCATCGTTGGATCGGGCGCAGCGGGTGGTACGGCTGCCAAAGTTCTCACCGAAGCCGGCCTGAATGTGGTGATGCTCGAAGCCGGCCCGCCCCTGAATCCGGAAAAGGATTTCAAAGAGCACGTCTGGCCTTATCAACTGCCTCATCGCGGGGTTGGCGTCGGAGCCGAGTTCCGGCACGAATTGGGCGACGAATTTATGGCGCCCAACGGCGCCTGGGAAATTGACGGCGAACCCTACACTGCAGCGCCAGGATCCCAATTTTTCTGGTTCCGCTCGCGCATCGTGGGTGGTCGCACCAATCATTGGGGACGCATCGCACTCCGTTTTGCCCCGGTGGACTTTCGTTCCCGTTCGACCGACGGCATGGGCGACGATTGGCCTATCACCTACGAAGAGGTCTCACCTTACTATGACAAGGTAGAGTCGTATATCGGGGTCTTCGGCACGAAAGAAAATATTCCCAGCGCCCCAGACGGCATTTTCCTTCCCCCGCCTCCACCGCGTTGCACCGAAACCATCATCAAGAAGTCCTGCGATAAGTTGAATATTCACTGCATACCTTCGCGGATGGCGATTCTGACCAAGCCGCTGAACGGACGCGCAGCCTGCCATTACTGTGCCCAATGCGGACGTGGTTGTATCACCGCTTCCAACTTCAGTTCGAGCCAGGTCATGATTCCGCCGGCGCAAGCCACCGGCCGGTTCACCCTGATCACCGGCGCGATGGCCCGCGAGATTGTCGTAGGAAAAGACGGCAAGGCGGAAGCCGTGGCTTACATCGACAAAGCCACGCGATCTGAAAAACAGGTTCATGCCCGCGCGTTCGTGGTGGCAGCCAGTGCCTGTGAATCGGCCCGCCTGCTGCTCAATTCGCGTTCCAGTTTGTTTCCCGACGGTCTGGCGAATTCTTCCGGCGCCGTGGGCCGCTACTTGACGGACTCAGTCGGCAGCTCCGCTGGAGGGTATTTCCCACAACTCGAGAAAATGCCGCCGCACAATCACGACGGCGTGGGGGGCATGCACCTGTACATGCCGTGGTGGAGATACGATCGCAAGAACGATTTTCTTCGCGGATACCACATTGAGTTCGGCGGCGGCCGGGGGATGCCCGGAGTCGGCGAGTTCGATGGAATCTGCAAAGACCACGAAGGCTACGGCGTCTCGCTCAAGCAGCACTGCCGTGCCCGGTACGGCACCTACATCGGCTTTGCGGGCCGCGGCGAGATGATTCCCAACGAACACAGTTATTGCGAGCTCGATCCCGCTATCGTGGACAAGTGGGGCATCCCCGTCTTGCGCTTCCATTGGCAGTGGAGCGAAAACGAAGTCAACATGGCGAAGCACATGCAGGAAACCTTCCGATCGATCGTCGAAACGGCCGGAGGAACATTCATCAGCAAAGCCAAGCCCAACGGTAACCATCCTTACGGAATTGAAGACGGAGGCGTCATCATTCACGAGCTCGGCACGGCGCGCATGGGGAACAATCCCCGGACTTCGGTGCTGAACAAGTATTGTCAGGCCCACGATGTGAACAACGTGTTCGTGACCGACGCCGCATCCTTCGTAAGCAATCCTGACAAGAACCCGACGCTGACGATCATGGCCCTTTCCTGGCGCGCGTCGGAGTATCTGGTCGATCAGGCCAGGAAAGGAAGTCTGTAGGGAAAAATGGCAACCAAGTCGGTATCGCGACGCGACATTCTGAAGACATTGACCATGGGAGCCATGGCCGGCTCGGTTCTGCGGGTAATTCCGGCGCAGGCAGCCGAATACGCGCACCATATGGTGGCAGCAGAAAAAGCGGCCACCACCGCCGGTGTTTATACTCCAAAATATTTTTCACCCCAGCAGTACAAGACCTTGCAGGCACTCTGCCAGGCCATTATTCCCGCAGACGCCGATTCCGGAGGTGCGGGAGAAGCGGGCGCCCCCGAATTCATCGATCTGCTCACCAGCGAGAATCCGAAATATCAGCTAAGGCTGGGCGGCGGCCTGATGTGGCTGGATGCGACCTGCATCGATCGATACGGTCAACCCTATCTCGCATGTTCGCCGGAAGAGCAGAAAGAAATTCTCGATCTCATCGCCTATAGCAAGAACGCCGATAAAGATCCGGGCGTGAGCCAGGGGATCGAATTTTTCGCATTTCTGCGCGAGATGACTGCCGACGGATTCTTTACCAGCGAGATTGGAATTAAATATCTCGGCTATGTGGGAAATACGTATATGCTCAGCTTCCCGGGCTGCCCTCCCGTGCCCGAAGCGTAATTTGTCATCCTGAGCGGAGGAAAACGTTTCGCTTGCGAAACGTTTTCTGCAGTCGAAGGACCCCTATAACCAAATCGGTGGTGAGGTAGCGTGGGTTTTCGTCGGCGCGAAAAAAATCACGAGACAGCCGAGTGTTCCTAAACTTATAGGGGTCCTTCCACTCCGCTCAGGATGACACTTCAAGGCTGACCGAACGGGTTCTCGATTGATGGACTTTGCGGCGTGAACAGCTTCGCGCCATCTTCTGTAATGTGCATGTCATCTTCCAGGCGCACGCCGAATTCGCCCGGAATGTAGATGCCGGGTTCATCGCTGAAAGTCATACCGCTCGCCAGTAGCGTAGTGTTGCCGCGTACCAGATAGGGCCATTCGTGGCCGTCCATTCCGATTCCGTGTCCCACGCGATGAGTGAAGTATTTGTAGTCCGGACCGTAACTCGCGTCGCTGATCACTTTGCGCGCGGCAGCATCGACCGCCTGACATTCCACACCAGGCCTTGCAGTCTTGAGCGCGGCGGTTTGCGCGCGCTGCACAATCTGAAACACGCTTTTCATCTTGTCGGAAGCTTTGCCGAAGACGAAAGTGCGGGTGATGTCGGACTGGTATCCCTCGACGGTGCAGCCGTCATCCAGCATTACCAGCGAGCCTTCCCGAATCACCTGGGGGACGATCGAGCCATGCGGGAATGAGGAGTTCGCGCCGATCTGTATATCGACCTCGCCGGGAAAACCCAGTTGTGCGTAGGCGGCCGAAATCAGTTTTTCCAGCTGCGCCTGGGGCATGCCGTCGTGGAGCGCCTCGTACGCCGCCTTGTAGGCCGTCCACGTTACCTGGTTGGCCAGTCGCATCAGTTCGAGTTCGTGATCGCTCTTGAGCATGCGGCAGCCGGCAGTCACAGGTGTAGCACTCACAATCTTCAATTGTGGCGTTGCCTTGGCAATCGCGTCACTGAATACAAAGCGCACCGTCTCTTCGATGCCGACCGTGCCGCCAGAAAGTTTCAGGTCCGCGAACCCTTGTGCGAGTACTGCATAAGGATCCTGATGTTCCTGCCAGGTGCGCACGTCAGCATTCTTGCCTTCGGGAGAATTTGCCAGCAATTCACGGGCCCGCCCTTCTTCGAAGGCGGGGCATATGCAGAGCGCTCGCCCTTTGGCCGGCAGCACCAGGGCAAACAAGCGTTCGCTCCCCCACCAATGCACTCCCGCAAAGTATTCGAGAGAAGTGCCATCTGCTAAAAGGATTGCGTCAATGTGGTTGGCTGCCATCAGTTGCCGCGCCTTCTCCTGCCGCGCGGCCCTTTCGTCGACCGTGATGGGCCGGGCCAGATCCTTCATCGACTTCAAATTCGCGATGGATGGCGGCAGCGGAGCACAACTTTCCTCGGCCTGCAACGATGGCGCGAGCGCGGCCAGGCTGGCGCCCGCCGTAATCGTGCCCGCCCGTAAGAATCGCCGTCGTGAAACCATGGATCCTCCGTCAACCGGGAACCGACATTATAGGGGGTCTTCCAGTTTGTAATTGGCAAAGCACCCTTGAAAATCGACAATGACTTCGATGGAAACAGGATTCCAATGTGCCGGTTGCGGAGAGTGGAACCAGACCACGGTGGACGAGTTCGCGGGACGAACGCAATCTTACGTGGAAGATTGCCAGGTGTGTTGCAAGCCGAACCTGCTGCGTGTCCATTACGACACCGGGGAAGACGAATTTGTGATTACGGCGGAGCTGGAGTCGTTATAGTAGCTGCGAAGGCAAGATAGCTTTCCGGAGGAGGCTGAACACCATGGCGACAGGCTACGGCGCGCCCGGACGGATGGTTGCCCACAACATGGTAACCACGCAATTCGAACTCGATGGATTTCGCGTGGTGCGCACATTGGGAGTGGTGCGCGGCATTGTAGTGCGTTCGCGTTCCATCTTCGGCACCATTGGTGCCAGCCTGCAAACCATTCTCGGCGGCAACATCACCCTGCTGACCCAACTATGCGAGAAGACCCGCTCCGAGGCTTTCGATCTGATGCTCCAGCACTCAGCTGAACTGGGCGGAAACGCTGTGGTCGGCGCCCGTTATGACGCTACCGAAGTGATGCAGGGTGTCACGGAAGTACTGGCGTACGGCACGGCGGTAGTGGTCGAGCCCAGCAGATAAGTCCCCACAGACCGTGTAGGGACGGGTCTCCGACCCGTCCAGGCCGAGCGCAGCTCGGCTGGGTTCTGTTCCGATCCGTTAGGAGTGCTAGAAACTAAAAGCTGAGCCGAGCCCCGCTCGGCACGGACGGGTTCCTTCGACTTCGCTCAGGACAGGCTCCGACCCGTCCCCACACAGATCGTGACTATCCGAACAGTTTTGCCAGCGCGCCCTGTCGGTACGCGAACGTTCCCTCCAACTGACGGCGGACAACGAGCCTTTGCGCGAGTTCTCCCAGCCACCCAAACCCCACGTCGTATTCGATCACGTCGCGTACAACGGTTCCTCTTACCTGGTTCCGCGTTTCTTCCCTCAGTTCGTGGCGATGGTGGAAGCTCCTGAACGGTCCTTGCTTTTGCACGTCGGCAAAATGGTGGTTCCACTCGAACTCCGTGATCAAAGCGGTCCATCGGGCACGAAAGGGAAGAAAGGGAAGCAGACGAAATGAAGTGACAATCTCGGAGCCGACGCCAGCCAGCGCCGTTCGCTCCGTGAGCTCGTCTTCGGTTCCTGGTGGTGGCACCAACTTGAGCCCGACTAGCTCGGTCCCGGTTCGGGGAGGCATAAGCCTCGGCAAGTTTGCAGGATTGGCGAAGAACAGAAAGACCCGCTCAATCGGCGCCGGAACCCATTGCTCGAAATGAACTCGACGAGCCAACTAATTCACTGGTTTATAAGCGGTCAGACGCCGCATTAGTAAGGAATCCCCGAAGATTTCCACAGGATTTCCACGATCAGGCAAATCCTTATGCCTTGATATCAATCAGGTAATCGCGGGAGAACCAGGTCAGTAACCCCCACTTATTGTGGTCACCTATTCAGTTATCCGCAAGATATCGCGCTTTCGCAATACCCTCATTCCTTCGTGTAGCGACCTGTAACTTTCCCATTGACAGCAAAAGGTTTAGGCGTAGTATGTGGACAAATGTGGTAGAAAGTGGCCGAGACGGTAGTGGTCGTGGGCAGCGTTGGAACTTTGAGAGGCGCCAGTGGATTTTGCAGCTGACACCCCAAAAAACAGCCCGAACGAACCAGAAATCACCGGCATGTTGGCCGCTTTAACCTCCCTCGCTGTGGCAGCAACCGTTTTCAAAAGATTTCCCGCCCTCAGGGGCAAAACACATGTTTCGCGGCAATCACCCAACTCGCGTAGACGAAAAGGGACGGCTCAAAGTCCCCGCGGAGTTCAAGCGGGTGATCGACGAGAAGTACAACGAGAAATTCTACATCACCAGCCTGGATGGCAAGGTTGGCCAAGTGTATCCCTTCGAGGAATGGGAACGGATCGAGCAGAAGCTGGCCGCCTTGCCCACGTTCAATCCCACGAAGAAGAAGTTTCTGAGCACGACGGGTTATTGGGGCCAGGTGGTGGAAATGGACGGCCAGGGGCGGCTTTTGCTACCGCAGTTGCTTCGGGATTCGGCGCAACTGAAGGGAGACGTTGCCGTGGTTGGGTTCCAGAGCTACCTCGAAGTCCGCAACCTGGAAGCGTATCGCACCGAGATCGAGGAACAAGCGTTCACCGCTGAGGATGAGAAGACGCTCGACGATCTGGGCATCTAGTGGACGAGGGTTCAACAAACACCCCCGAGCGGGGTGGGCATGGTGGAAGCAAGACTGGCCATGTCCCGGTTCTTTTAAAAGAAGCGATCGACTTTTTAGCTATCAAGCGTGGCGGGACGTATATCGACGCCACGGTGGGCCTGGGCGGGCACAGTTTAGAAATCGCAAGACGCCTCGGCGCACCGGGTCATTTGATTGGGCTCGATAAAGATCCTGCGGCGCTGGATGAGGCCCGCATCAGGCTCATCCTTTCCGGGGGGGAGGGATGGCCTGAAGTGAGTCTGCTGCATGGTTCCTTCGCGGAGATCGGAGAGCGGTTCCCACCGGCGTCAGCCGACGGACTGCTGGCAGATCTCGGCGTAAGCAGCCTGCAACTGGACACACCATCACGGGGCTTTAGCTTTCAGGCGGAAGGCGCGCTCGACATGCGAATGAATACGCAGGCCGGGCCCACCGCCGAACAAGTGGTAAATCAGGTGGACGAGGTCACACTCGCGAATCTGATTTACGAATTCGGTGAGGAAAGGAGGTCGCGGAGAATCGCCAGAGCCATTGTCCGGTCGCGGCCAATTCGAACGACTGCGGAACTTGCAGCCGTCGTATCGGCCGCGGCCCGGCCAATGAATTCGGCGGAAAGAAGAATTCATCCCGCGACGCGAACCTTTCAAGCTCTCCGAATCTTCGTAAACCATGAATTAGACGACTTGCGGGAGTTGCTGAAAGCGGCCCCGCAAGTGCTGAAACCGGGCGGAAGGATAGTGATCATCAGTTTCCACTCGCTGGAGGACCGCATCGTGAAAGATGCCTTCCGCGACGGCGTGAAGCAGGGTTACTACAAGGCGCTGACGAAAAAGCCAGTGACCGCCGGCGAAGAAGAGATTGATCGCAATCCGCGGGCACGCAGCGCAAAGATGCGGGCGGCGGAGAAGATTTAAGTAGCGCGACAAAAAGTTTATCCCGGAAAACCTGCCGGGAACCCGGTACGGACGTTGAGTGCGCGCCGGGGTGAAATCTAGTAAAGAGTTCCGGGACGGCATCGTCCTCTCACAACAAGGGCGAAACACAACTCTCTACCTTCTCTCGGTGCCGTCCCGGAGAGGCGAGAAGGTAGAAACGGAGACCATATGTACACGGGAACACTGATCGACCAGCTGATTGCCACAGTGGAGCGAACCGAAGCGCAAACTGAAGCCCGGACCGAAATTCGATCCGACATGCGCTTGCTCGACACGCGCTCCCAGGAAGAGAAACTTGCCTACTGGTATGCGGTTGCGCAACAGGAAGTTGCACAATTTGAATCCAGTCTGGCCGGGGTGGCATAAATGGCGGCAGCCCAATGCGCATCTCCGACCCTGCGGCGTAAACGCACCTGGAACGGAACTCCGGAAATCTACTTTGCCAAGCCCATCGACAATTCGCGCCTGGTGAAGGTGGAAAATCCGCAGCGAAGCCGCGAAATGAAACAATTTGGAGTTGCACTGAGCTGCCTGTTTCTGCTCGTAATGACTTTTGCCTGGCAGCATTTCAAAGCCATCGAATACGGCTATAAGATCGAGACCTTGCGAGTGCAGCGCGACGGCCTGGCGGAGATGAATCGGGCGCTGCGGCTGGAAGAAGCTTCGCTGCGCGACCCTGAGCGCATCGACACCCTGGCGCGGAAGCTGGGTTTGCAATCCCCGCAGGCCGGCCAGGTATTGCATATGGATACGGTTTCACCGGACGCCGCAACGCCGGAGCTGGCCAGCGCGAATCTGAGTAGCGCCGGCCTCCGGCCGGCCCGATAGCCGGCGGGACCTCGGCGCTACAAGTTCAATTGGCGGCTCCCTGCACATTGGGCCGCCTTGTTTGTCTAAGGGGCTTGGGCCTTGGCAACGACTGCACCCCGCAACCGCGCAAACAAACGACTCTACCTGCTGGCCGCGATCCTGCTGTTCTGGGGGGGCGCCATCTGCCTGCGGCTGGCCTATCTGCAGATTTTCCGCTACGGTGACTTCGAGCAGAGGGCTCAGCGCCAGCAACAACGCACCACCGAAGTTGCCGCCAAGCGGGGAATCATCTACGACCGGGCGGGCCGCGAGCTGGCCATGTCGGTCGCCGTGGATTCCGTATTCGCGGTTCCCGCCGACATCCCTGACCTGGCGGGAACCATATCGTTGGTTGCACGCATCACCAAAGCCGATCCTCGGGAACTGTTGGCCAAGTGCCAAGCCGCTCGCTCCTTCTGCTGGGTTGCCCGCAAGGCCGATGCTGAAACTGCGGATCGCATCCGGTCCATGAATCTGCGCGGCATTTATTTTCAGAAAGAATCGAAGCGCTTTTATCCCAAACGCGAGCTGGCGGCCCAGGTACTCGGGTACGTGGGAATGGATGATGAAGGGCTGAGCGGAATCGAGCGCGCCAACGACGACAACCTGCGCGGCAAGCCCGGCCGCATGATGATTTCGGTGGACGCTCGCCGCAAATGGTTCGGCAGCGTCGAGAAGCAGCCTGATCCGGGCGAGAACGTGGTTCTGACCATCGACGAAAAAATCCAGTACATCGCGGAACGCGAGCTGGAAACTGCGATGCAGCAGACCCACGCCGAATCCGGAACGGTGGTGGTGCAAAATCCGAAAACCGGAGAGATTCTGGCCTTAGCGAATCGGCCGACCTTTAATCCTAACCTGGCGCGCGAAATCAACCCGCAGAAATTGAAAGACCACGCCGTCAGCGATGTCTACGAGCCGGGATCGACCTTCAAGCTGGTCACCATCGCGGCGGCTCTCGAAGAAAAGGTGACAAACCCGAACGAAGTGTTCGATTGCCAGATGGGATCGATCGTCATCAACGGTATGCGCATACGCGACAGCAAGCCCCACGGCCTGCTATCGGTGGCGGGTATCCTGGCGGAGTCCAGCGACGTAGGGGCGATCAAGATCGCGCTGCGCTTGGGAGAAGAAAGATTTTATAAGTACATTCGCGCTTTTGGATTCGGGCAGCAGACAGGAATTGAAGTGCCAGGCGAGACGCGCGGTTTGACCAAGCCGCTCAATCGCTGGTCGAAAGTTTCGATTGGGGCGATTTCGATGGGCCAGGAAATCGGCGTGACTCCGCTCCAACTGGTGGGCCTGGTTTCCACCATCGCCAATGATGGTGTCTGGACCGCGCCGCACATTATCGCCGGAACCACTGTGCCGCAGGGAACTCCACAAATGGTTGCGTTCCATCCGGGACTGCAGCGCCGAGTTATCTCACCGATGACCGCGGCCCAGATGAAACAGATGATGCAAGGAGTGGTCCTGCACGGCACCGGGAAAAAGGCGATCCTGGAAGGGTATAGCTCGGCAGGAAAGACCGGCACGGCTCAAAAAGTCGATCCCGCGACCCACGCCTATTCGCGCACGAAGTACGTTGGATCTTTCGCCGGGTTTGCCCCGGTCAACGATCCCGCCATCACGGTTGCGGTCATTCTGGACTCCGCAGTCGGCCTGCACCAGGGCGGACAGGTTTCCGCGCCGGTTTTCCAGCGGGTAGCGCAACAGGTGCTCGAATATCTGCACACGCCGCACGATGTCGAACTGCCCTCCAACCGCCAGGTTCTGATGGCGGAGCGTCGCGTAAAAGACCAGGATGTGGAAGAGGGATCGCCGGATCGGCTGGGAGACACGCTCGAAGCGACCGATTCTCCGCCGGCAGATTCGGCTTCGCAGCCAGCCAGCGCCTCAGCGAAATCCGCGCCAGACGTGGCCGCCAGTGTGGTGATGCCTGCAGCCTTGCGCCAGCCTGAATCGGCTGCGCCGGCTGTTGCGCAACAACAGCAGACCCCGACGCCGGAAGCCAGCGAGCAGGGAACGGGTTCGCTCCTGGCTCATCTCCCCTCCAGCGGCACGGTTGTGTTGGATGTTGAGCAGGGCGGAATCGTCGTTCCATCATTCCTGGGCAAGAGCGTGAGAACCGCGATAGAAATGGCCGAGGAAAGCGGACTCGATCTGGATGCGGTGGGCAGCGGCCTGGCGCGGCAGCAATCGCCTCCACCGGGATCGCACGTAGCGTCAGGATCGCAAGTCACGGTGAAGTTTGGCCGGTGAGGAAGCTCTGACGATTTGCTCTTGATATGGCACTTTGCTCCTGTGATGACACTTCCGATGACACTTGTTTAGACCGCGGAGTGCACTAAAATCCAAACCAATGACTTTCCTCGAACTCCTGTACGGCGCGGAAGTGCTTTCCCAGAGCGGCAATCCCGGAATCGGCGGGCTGGAATACGACTCGCGCCGTATCAAGCCGGGAGATGTGTTCGTCGCCATGCGGGGCGAATCGAGTGATGGAAACAAATTCATCGACCGGGCCATCGCTGCCGGCGCGGTTGCGATTGTCACCGACTCTGCCAGCGAGAAACCGCGCGCAGATGTGGCCTGGGCGCAGGTGCCCCACGGACGCCGGGCGCTGGCGCGGCTGAGCGCCAACTTTTACAAGAAGCCTGCCGAGCGGCTGGCCATCACCGGCATTACCGGCACCAATGGAAAAAGCACAACCGCCTTCCTGATCGAATCCATTCTGGCCGCCGCTGGACGCAAGAGCGCGCTGATCGGGACCATCGAATACCACGTAGCCGGGAAAACCCTGCCGGCGCCCCACACTACTCCTGAAGCGCTGGAATTGAATCGCATCCTGAACCAGGCCCTGGGCCTGGGCGCGACCGAAGCCGTGATGGAAGTTTCCTCGCACGCGCTGGAGCAACAGCGGGTCTACGGAGTCCCCTTCGATGTCGCAGTCTTCACCAACCTGACTCGTGACCACCTCGACTACCATCGCACCATGGAGGAGTATTTTTCCTCCAAGCGGGTGTTGTTCGAAGGCTCCGGCACGGAAGCGCCGCGCGCGGCCGTACTCAACACGGATGACGAGTACGGCCAGAAGCTGGCGATCATCAGCAAGAAACGCAGCTCTGAAGTGCTGACTTACGGGATGTCCAAAGGCGATTTCCACGCTGAGAAAATCGAAATCACTCCACGCGGAACCAGGTTTGACCTGATCACTCCGAAGGGGACGGTTCCGCTGTTCTCTCCGCTCATCGGAAAAGTAAATGTGTACAACATTCTGGCGGCGGCGGGGGCGGCATACTCGCGAAACTGCAAATCCGAAGAAATAGCGCAAGGTGTAGGGGCTCTGGTCCGGGTGCCGGGCCGCTTCGAGCGCGTAGACTGCGGCCAACCTTTCACCGTCGTGGTCGACTATGCCCACACCGATGACGCTCTGCGAAACCTGACCGCGCTGGCGCGAGAATTTGTACAACAAGCTGGAGAGAAGGGCAAAGTGATTACGGTGTTTGGCTGTGGCGGCGACCGGGACCGGGCCAAGCGTCCCTTGATGGGAGAGGCTGCTGGTAGGGGCAGCGATTTCGTAATCTTGACCTCGGACAACCCCCGCAGCGAAGATCCACTGGCCATCATTAATGATGCGATGGTGGGGCTACAGCGTTCGGGCACAAAGTACAAGACCGAACCTGACCGCAAAGCCGCAATTGTATTGGCTGTGAGCCAGGCCAACGCGGGAGACATTGTGCTGATTGCCGGCAAGGGTCACGAGAAGGTCCAGATCACGCGGGAGGGCTCCGCTCCCTTTGACGATGTGGAAGTTGCCCACAGGGTCTTGCGCGACGCCGGATACGACTGCAAGTCGTCGAACGCCGTCGCCGGAAGACGTGCATGAAGCTGCCGCTTTCCAGGATCGCCGAATTCCTTTCGGCCACCGGCGAATTCGATCACAAGGCCATCGCCCAGGCGTATTCCATCGATTCTCGCACCATCCGGCCCGGCGAACTTTTCTTCGCGGTCAAGGGCGAACGCCTGGATGGCCACGACTTTGTCCATCAGGCGCTCGATCAGGGTGCTGTGGCGGCGGTCGTCCGCAAAGATGAATTGGCGCGGTATGCGGTGAAGACCGGGCTGCTGGCGGTGTCGGATACTCTGGTCGCCTTGCAAACGCTCGGAGCCGCGGTCCGCCGTTTGTGGGGCAAACCCCTGATCGGCGTTACGGGATCGACCGGAAAAACCACCACCAAGGACGCCATCGCACATGTACTTTCTTCCCGTTTTCGGGTGCTGAAGTCGGAAGGCAACTTCAACAACCATTTTGGACTGCCTCTGATGTTGCTGAAGCTTGAGCCCGAACACGAGGCTGCTGTCATCGAGATGGGCATGTCACACCGGGGAGAGATTGCCGCGCTGGCCAAGATTGCGCAACCGGAAATCGGCGTGGTCACCAACGTGGCTCCTGTGCACCTTGAATTTTTCAACTCGGTCGCGGAAATCGCGCGGGCAAAGTACGAGTTGATCGAGTCCCTGCCGGCCGGTGGTATTGCGATACTCAACGCCGACGACGAATATGTATCTCAGTTCGGCCGTGACTTTCACGGCAAGGTCGTGTGCTACGGCCGTCATCCGGCCGCCGACGTGCGCGCCGAGAATATTGAATCCCGCGGCGCGGCCGGTTCGATCTTCGATGTCGTCGCTGACGGTCGCAGAGCGCGGGCGAGTCTGCCACTGGTCGGGAACCACAACATCTATAACGCCCTGGCTGCGGTGGCGACCGGGATGGAACGGGGCCTGAGTCTTTCGGAGGCCACTCAGTCGCTGGGCACGCTGGCTCCTCCCGACAAACGGGGGGCGGTCGTCCAGGTGGGCAACATTACGATCATCAACGATTGCTACAATTCCAATCCAACGGCCCTCAACGCGATGGTGGATACCCTTGCCGCTATGCCTGCCAAGCGCCACATCGTGGTTGCGGGCGAAATGCTGGAATTGGGCCCGTCAGGCGAGCAATTACACCGCCGCTCGGGCCAGCACATGGCTGAAAAGGGGATCGACATCCTGGTTGGCGTTCGTGGTCTCGCCGCAAGCGATGGTCGAGGCCGCCGTTGCAGCCGGTATCAGGGCCGAATTCGTGGCTACGCCCGAAGAGGCCGGGGAGTGGCTGGTACGCGAAACTCGCGACGGCGATGTCGTGCTGCTCAAAGCGTCGCGCGGGGTAAAGTTGGAACGAGCTTTGGAAACAGTCATCAGTCGTCAGTCTTCGGTCGTCAGCAAGTCCAAGGCCGCCGACGACCGTCGCTGACGAGAGTGTTTTCTGACCACTGATGACTGACGACTGATGACTGAACGGAGGCTGATTGCTCTACTGGCTGCTGTACCTGAAGCTCTTCCATTATTTTCCGCCCTTTCGTATTTTTCGGTATTTGACGTTTCGGACAGCCTTTGCCAGTCTCACCGCGCTCTTCACGGCGCTCATCGTCGGCCCCATCGTTATCAATCGCCTGCGCGAATTTCAGATCGGCCAGTTCATTCGTGAAGAGGGACCGAAGGCCCACCAGAAAAAGGCCGGCACACCCACCATGGGCGGTCTGCTGATCGCCATTTCCATCGTGGTTCCAACTCTATTGTGGGCCGATCTCAGCAACCTGTTTATCTGGATCGCCGTTTTTGCCACCTGCGCCTTTGCCGCCATTGGGTTCACCGATGACTACATCAAAGTCGTGAACCGGCGAAATCTGGGACTCACGTCGAAAGCCAAGCTGGGCCTGCAAATCGCCGCGAGCATCCTGATCGCGGTGGCGCTGATCGCCATGCAAACCGTGGGCGCGTACTCGACCAAGCTGATGGTGCCTTTCATCAAACAGTTCCATCCCGACCTGGTGATCGAGAAGCTGATCGGGCACCCAGCGCTGTGGCCGCTGGCGTTTCTTCCTTTCGTCGCTTTTGTGGTGTTCATGATCGTAGGAGCGAGCAATGCCGTGAATCTTACCGACGGCCTGGACGGTCTGGCCATTGGATGCACAGTTATTGCGGCCGGCGCGCTAGCCGTCCTCACCTACGTTAGCGGACATGCCACCTTCGCATCGTATCTCGAGCTCGAGCGTATGCCGCTGGCCGGCGAATTGACAATTTTTTGCGGGGCCATGGTCGGAGCGTCCATAGGTTTCCTGTGGTATAACGCCCACCCGGCTGAAGTTTTCATGGGGGACGTCGGCTCCCTCGCACTGGGCGGCGCTATCGGCACGGTCGCCGTCATGATCAAGCAGGAACTGCTGCTTCCGTTTATCGGCGGCATCTTCGTGATTGAAGCCCTGTCGGTGATTCTGCAAGTGGCGTCCTACAAATTGCGGAAGAAACGTATTTTCAAGATGGCGCCGCTCCACCATCATTTCGAGCTATTGGGTTGGTCGGAATCAAAGATTATCGTGCGCTTTTGGATCGCATCCCTGGTGTTTGCCCTGTTCGCCCTGACCACACTAAAGCTAAGATAAACGCTTCTAGCTTCTGGCTCCTGGCTTCTAGCTAAAGACCATGGGCGGGACAAGCCAGGAGCTAGAAGCCAGAAGCTGCCTTTATGGATCTCGCCAACAAACGCGTGCTGGTCGTTGGTCTGGGGAAGTCCGGGGTGGCCTCGGCCCTGTTCTTGCAGTCTCGGGGCGCGAAGGTCACAGTCTCGGATTCAAAGCCGCAAGAACAGCTGGGAGAAGAAATCCCGGTCCTGCTCGATCACGGCATTGCAGTCGAAACCGGTGGACACGGTGAACGCACCTTTCGCGGCCAGGACCTTATTGTCGTTAGTCCGGGCGTTCCCGTAGATTCACCTCCTCTGGTGCAAGCCCGAGCTTTGGGCGAACCCGTGATTGGCGAGATCGAACTCGCGTCCCGGTTTCTGCCGAGGAACATCGTCGCCATCACCGGCTCCAACGGGAAAACTACGACCACCACCCTGGCGGGCGAAATCCTTGCGGGTGGCGGCTTTTCAACCGCGGTGGGCGGCAATATCGGCACGCCCGCAATTTCTCTGGTCGGGCAGGCGCAACCTGACACGGTTGTAGTGCTGGAGGTATCGAGTTTTCAACTGGAGACGATCCAGACATTTCGCCCGAAGGTTGCGGTTGTCCTCAATATCACCCCTGACCACCTGGACCGTCATCGCACCTTCGAGGCCTACACTAACGCCAAGGCGCGCATTTTTGAGAACCAGCAGCCTGAGGATTTCGCTGTCCTGAATGCCGACGATCCCACTTGCGCCGGGCTGGGCAGCCGGACCCGGGCGCAGGTCTTCTGGTTCAGCCGCAAAGCCGAGGTCAGGCAAGGCGCGTATGTCCACGATGGCCGGATCCTCTTTCGTGATGGCAAAGGGCAGCGCGAGATCATGCTGGCCTCGGAGATTCCGCTCAAGGGAGGCCACAACGTCGAGAATGCCCTCGCTGCTGTGTGCGTTGGCGTGCTCATGGGTTGCGAGCCGCGCCAGATTGGCCACGCCGTTCGTTCCTTCAAAGCGGTCGAGCACCGGCTGGAATACGTGACCACCATTCGCGGCGTCGAGTACTACAACGACTCCAAGGCCACCAATGTCGACGCGACCATCAAAGCCCTGGAATCGTTCCCCGCAAATGTCCACTTGATTCTGGGCGGCAAAGATAAAGATAGCGACTACAGCCTGCTCAACGATCTGCTGCGGCAGCGGGTCAAGCGGGTGTATACCATCGGCGCGGCCGCAGAAAAAATCGAATCCCAGATCAAAGGCGTAGAAGTCGACCGCTCGGAGACCCTGGAAACAGCTTTGCGCCGCGCGTCCGCAACCGCTGCCGCCGGAGACGTTGTGCTGCTGGCCCCGGCATGCGCCAGTTTCGATCAGTTCCAGAACTATGAGCATCGGGGCAGAATATTCAAAGAGGTCGTGCACGCTCTCGCCGCCGAAGCCAGAACGTAAGCATGTGGAAGCGAGCGCGAACTCGCCCTTACTGGTTTTTTCCCGGGGGAACCAAGTTAGTCACAGACCATTTGGAAATTCACAGACATTCTTCTCGGTGTCTCCGCGCCTCCGTGGTGAAATGATTTCCCGTGGCCAAGCGCGTTAGCGTCGATAGCTGGTTGTTTACCGTCACCCTGATCCTGGTATTTCTGGGATTGGTGATGGTGTTCAGTGCTTCCGCCGTCATGGCCAAGGAGCGCTACGGCTCGGGCTACTACTTCCTGTTGCGCCAGGTGGGATGGGCCGCCGGCGGAATCCTGGCCATGGTCGTCGCGATGAAGATTGACTACCGTCGCTACAAGCATCCCGGCGTGGTGTTTTCGGTGTTGGGTCTTACCACCATGATGTTGATCTCGGTCTTCTTTCTCGACCGGGCCCACAATACTCATCGCTGGATTCACTTCAGCGGATTCTCTTTCCAGCCGTCGGAAGTCGCCAAGGTCGCGCTCATCCTGTTCCTGGCTTTCTTTCTGGAAAGCCGGTTCAACTCCATGAACGACTGGCGTAACACCCTGCTTCCCGCGGTTCTGCCCACCCTGATGTTTCTCGGCCTGATTGTGTTTCAACCGGACCTGGGCACCGCCATCGCCTGTGCCGCCATTACGGTTTGCATGCTCTTCGTTGCCGGCCTCGAACTGCGCTGGCTGGGATACGCCTTCGCCGCTTCGCTGCTTCCGCTGTATTTCCTCGTGTTTCATGTCGCATATCGCCGCGATCGTATTCTGGCGTTTATCAATCCCTATTCCGACCCGCAGGGCAGGGGATTCCACATTATTCAGTCGCTCATCGCGGTCAGTACGGGAGGCATCACCGGCCTGGGATTTATGGAAGGGAAGCAGAAGCTGTTTTATCTTCCCGAGCCGCACACAGATTTTATCTTTGCCGTCACCGCGGAAGAGTTGGGACTGTTGGGATCGCTGGTAGTCCTGCTGCTTTTCGGAATCTTCCTGTGGCGCGGAATTCGCACCGCGCTGCATACCCAGGACATGTTCGGCCGCCTGCTGGCCGTGGGGATCACCAGCATGGTGGTGGTGCAGGCTTTCATCAACATGAGCGTAGTCCTGGGGATCATGCCGACCAAGGGGATTCCGCTGCCTTTCGTCTCTTATGGAGGCTCGTCGTTGTTCGTGACTTTGGCTTGCGTAGGCGTCCTGCTTAACGTCACCAAACAAATCGACTGAACCACGACCCGACGGGCTAGACGCCCGTCCTCCATGAACGCGCCTTAAACGTCAACGCCACTGGCGTCTTCTACTTCGCCTTCCGGTTTATAGTCACAACATGCGTGTCATTCTGGCAGGAGGCGGGACGGGTGGACACGTGATTCCCGCGCTCGCCATCGCTCAGGAACTCCAGAGGCGATACGCAGCGGAAGTATTGTTCATCGGTACTGCCCGTGGCATTGAAAATCGGCTGGTTCCAGCGGCCGGTTTTCAGTTGCGACTTGTCCAGGTCGGCGCATTGAACAAGGTGAGTCTGAAGACGCGGCTAAAGACTCTGTTCGACCTGCCCCGCGCGGTCTGGGATTCGCGCCGCATGCTCGCAGAGTTTCATCCCGATGTGGTGATCGGAGTTGGCGGCTACGCCTCAGGCCCCGCCATGCTCGCGGCCATTATGAGAGGAACTCCGACGCTGGCATTTGAACCTAACGTGGTTCCTGGTTTCGCCAATCGCATGGTGGCGAGGTGGGTTTCGGCGGCGGCGGTTCACTTTGAGGAGACAGCGCGATATTTTCGCAACGCAGAGGTCACAGGCGTGCCAGTGCGCGAAGCGTTCTTCGAGATCGCTGACCGCGTCAACCCGAGCCTTACGCCCACTCTGCTGGTTTTCGGCGGAAGCCAGGGGGCGAACGCCATCAATCAGGCTATGATCCAGTGCTTGCCGGAACTGGTAAAGCAAATACCGAATATTCACGTAATCCATCAAACGGGAGAGCGCGGCTATAATGACGCTCAGGCTGCGTACCAGCAGGCTGGCTTGTCGGCTGAGGTCTTTCCTTTTATCACGGACATGCCCGCCTTTTTTGCGCGCGCTCACTTGCTGTTGTGCCGGTCGGGCGCGAGTACGGTTGCGGAGATCACGGCGGCAGGCAAGCCCGCAGTCTTCGTCCCCTTCCCGCGCGCGGCTGATGACCACCAGCGCGTCAATGCCCAGGCACTCGAACGCGCCGGCGCGGCTGTGGTAGTGGAAGAAACAAAGCTGGAGCGGGTATGGCTTGCGGACGCTATAGCCGCCCTTCTCGGCGATCCTGGCCGGCTGCAACGCATGAGCGCAGCAGCGCGAAATCTGGCGCACCCCAACGCGGCCTGCGACATCGCAGTGATGGCAGCGCGCTTGGCTGGAATCGAAGAAGAAGCGGCCACGGATTTGCACGGATAGTCACTAATCCGATTCTTTTTAATGTTCTGTTTTTCGATCCGTGTAGATCCGCGTAAATCCGTGGCCAGGTTTTCGGGAATTTATGTTTGCCAAGATTCAGCGTATTCATTTCGTGGGGATCGGCGGCATCGGCATGAGTGGGATTGCCGAGGTGCTGCTGAACCTTGGCTACAAGATTTCCGGTTCTGATCTGAAGAATTCGTCTGTGACCCAGCGCCTGGCCAGCCTCGGCGCTGTCATCTTTGAGGGCCACGCCGCCGCGAACATCGCGGGCGCGGAGGTTGTGGTCACCAGTTCGGCCGTCGCCGCCGATAATCCCGAAGTCGTCGAAGCGCACAAACTCCATATTCCCGTGATTCCCCGGGCCGAGATGCTGGCTGAACTGATGCGCCTGAAATACGGCATCGCGGTTGCCGGCATGCACGGCAAGACCACGACCACTTCCATGATCGCCGCGGTCCTTGCGGCCGGCGGCCTGGATCCAACTGTCGTAGTCGGCGGGCGGGTTGACGCCATGGGCTCCAATGCCCGCATCGGCAACTCGGAATACCTTGTGGCCGAGGCCGACGAGAGCGATCGATCGTTTCTGAAACTTTCTCCCGTGCTTTCAGTCGTCACCAATATCGACCGCGAGCACATGGATTGCTACCGCAACATGCGCGACGTGAAGAAAGCATTCCTCGACTTCATGGATCGCGTGCCTTTTTACGGCGTGGTCGTGGTCTGCAATGACGACGCCCCGTTGCGCAAGTTGTTCCCGCAAATCCGCCGCCGCACGGTGACTTATGGGACGCGCCGCGGGTCAGACTTTCTGATAAAGCTGGGCAAGTCCACCTTAGAGTCGGCTGAACGCCAGCCCATCAGCCACTTTCGCGTCGCCTACGGTGAGCGTGACCTGGGCGAATTCCGCCTGCATGTGCCTGGAGTGCACAATGTCCTGAACGCAACTGCCGCAATCGCGGTAGGGATCGGTCTCGACATCCCGGTCGAAGATGTCCGCATCGCGCTGGAAAACTTCCGTGGCGTGGACCGCCGATTTCAGTTACGCGGCAAGGCGGCCGGGGTCAGCGTGATCGACGACTACGGCCACCATCCCACCGAAATTCGCGCCACGTTAGCGGCGGCGAGGCAGTGCGGCTTCGGAAAAATCCATGTGATATTTCAGCCTCACCGTTACAGCCGTACCCGCGATCTCATGGACGAATTTGCCCATGCCTTTCGGGATGCCGACTCGCTGGTCGTCCTCGACATATATGCGGCGAGCGAAGCTCCAATCGAGGGCATCAGCGGAGAAGTTCTGGCGCGCCAGATCAGGGAAGAAGGGAAGCGATCGGCCGTATATTCGAGTTCCTTTGCCGACGGAGTCTTAAAAGTCGTGGCTGCGGCTCAGCCGGGAGACATGATTTTGACTCTGGGCGCGGGCAGCGTATCCCAATTGGGCCCGATGATCCTGGCCAAACTGCAGGAAGCTGAAGCCGGCGCCCTCCCGCCCCGCACGGCCGCGTCAGTCCCATAATTCTTTTACAACTGTTCACAAAACAGTCTGATGACAACTCCTGTCCCGACTCGTCTAACCGGGCAAAGGAAAATGCCATGGAATCCGAAAAACTCATTTACTGGCTGACCCTGGGAGTTCTCGCGATGGCCACAATTACTGGTTCGCTGAGGGGATGGGAAAACCGACTCGCCGAACGCTCGGTTGCGATGATGTCCCGAGCTTCCGAAACAGCCACGAACTATGCGGAGTTAGCCCGCGTGGTGTTGGGAAGCAGTGAAGGAGGTGCGATGCGATCTCAACGCACCGCCGTCGCAACTCAGAGCAGCCTCGCGTGCCTGGAGCGCGTGCTGGTGCGTCGTCAGGCGGAAATGGCCCGTTTGCAGGCGATGAGAGTTCAGGTGCGGATGCTGCAACGCGCTCCGCGCACGACCGTCTGGCCAATGCAGAATATAGTCGTGGAAGTTCCCCAGACCACGGACCTACCCTAGGAAACCTATCACGAACCACGTAGGGGCAGATGTCCTTATCTGCCCGGCGAAGCGAAGCTCCGCGGTGGCTTGTTTTCGCAGCGGAAAAAAACTGTCGAGCTACGCTCGACTGGACAGGTGAGGACATCGTCCCTGCACGAGTTGTGGCGTTCGCCCTGTGCAAAACTGGCCAGATTTTTCTATCTCTCTTGCCTAAAAGCAGTTATAGTAATTTTGCTCAGCGATTCCCTGTCGACAACTAACCTGGATTGATGGCGCGGAAATCCGGCCCCACCATCTCGCAGGAGGAGTTATATCCACTGGCCGACGAGCCAGGGCGCGAAGAAGTGCAAGATGCGCGCCTGCTCGACTTGGACGTGGAACAGGAAGCCCCATTCCTGCGCGTACAGAAGCGCGTTTCCGTCCGCCGCGGTTCTCTTCCCAAGAAAACTGTTTCCCGTCTTTTGTGGGCTGCCGTTGCTCTGGGTGTCGTCTTCGCCTGCGGAATGACGGTTGCCGCTCTTTACCACTATGGCGAGCGCTCCTGGCGCTTTCGGGTTGAGTCCAGCGATGACATCGATATCGGTGGCCTCCAGAATGTTACGCGCGCCCAGGTGATGGAAGTGATGGGCGGCGACATCGGCCGCAACGTTTTTTTTGTGCCCCTGGCGCAGCGGAAAGCCCAACTGGAACAGATTCCGTGGGTCGAGTCCGCCAGCGTCATGCGCTTTGTGCCCAATCGCCTGAAGGTAGAGATTCACGAGCGTACCCCGGTAGCGTTCGCGCGCGTTGGCTCGAGGATTCTGCTCACCGACGCCGTCGGTACGCTGATGGAACTGCCCGGCAAGAAGAAATATTCCTTTCCCGTGATCGTGGGCATGAACAGTGGCGAGCCGCCATCCACGCGCGCCGCACGCATGAAAATCTACAACGACGTAGTCAACCAACTGGATGCCGGCGGCGCGCACTATTCGCAGGAGCTCAGCGAAATCGACCTCTCCGATCCGGATGACGTGAAGGTAATGGCGAACCACCATGCCGGCGAGGTGCTGGTGCACCTGGGATCTTCCAATTACCTGGAGCGCTACAAGATCTACGTCACCCACCTGCAGGAGTGGCAGCAGCAGTTCGACAAATTGGAATCGGTGGACTTGCGCTACGACCGGCAAATCATCGTCAACCCGGATTTGCAGGGAGCCATGAAGCAGCCACCGCTTTCGGCCGAGGCGGCTAAAAAGGCGATGGCGGCCGGGGTAAAGCCTGCCGCGCTGATCACTCACATCAGCACCGCCCCCAAGCCGCCGGCAACTCTCGCGGTCAAGCCAGTCGGACCATCGGTTGCGAAGCCGACTCCATCCAAACCGGCCAGCGTACAAACCGCGAAGGCTGCACATCACAAGGGGCGCGTTCGGCCGGCTAGAGCCTCAGCCAGAGCAAAAGGAAGGGCAAAAGCCAAAAGCGCGGCATCGGCCTCACAAGCCTCAACACAAGCACAAATGAACACAGCGCCAAAGTCCGTTGCCGTCGTCAAGGCGGCGACGAAACCGAGCCCGGCAATTGCCAAGGGAGAACCACAATAGGAATGGGGAACCAGCACGAGCATCTTTTGACCGCAATCGACGTGGGCAGTGCCAAGACTTGCGCGCTGGTGGCGGAAATTACCGACAACGGTTTGCGTTATCGCGGTCACGGCGTGGCCGAATCGCGTGGCTCGCGCAAGGGCGTCATTGTGGATCTGGATAAAGCCGTCGGCTCGATCCAGAAGGCGGTGGAGCAGGCGGAAGACGTGGCCGGAGCGCCGATCGAGCACGCTTTGCTCGGTATGGCCGGTTCGCACGCTCGCGGCTTCAACAGCCACGGCGGCCTGAGTTTCGGCGCCCGGGCGCGTGAGATTGGCCGCGATGAGCTTCGTGCGGCAGTCGACAAGGCTCGCGCCATTCCTCTTCCTGATGATCGCGAAATCCTGCACCTGCTGCCGCAGGAGTTCATTCTCGACGACCAGACCGGCGTTCACGATCCCCTGGGCATGATGGCCGCCCGCCTGGAAGTGCGGGTTCACATGGTCACGGTCTCGTCGAGCGCGCTGCAGAACGTGGTCACCGCGGTCAATCGTGCCGGCGTCCATGTGGACGACACGGTGTTCGAGCCTCTGGCCTGCGCCGATGCCGTGCTGCGCGCCGACGAGCGGGAACTCGGCGTATGCCTCGCCGACCTGGGCGCCGGATCCACCAGCATCATCGTATTTCAGGAAGGCGCCGTCGCTCACACCGGCGTGATTCCCATTGGCGGCGATCACTTCACCAGCGATCTCTCGGTGGGACTTTGTACCCCGGTCGCAGAGGCGGAAAAGATCAAGAGATTTTATGGCAATGCGATCGTGACCCTGATCCCGGAAGGCAACGAAGTCGAGGTGCCATCGGTCGGAGATCGGCCGTCCCGTCTGATTTCGCAGCGCATGGTCGGAGAAATTCTGGAACCTCGCGCCCGCGAACTTTTCGAAATGCTGCGCGACAACCTGCGCCACGCCGGGATGTTCGAGTTGTGCGTGGGCGGGATCGTTTTGACTGGGGGCGGATGCCGTCTGCCCGGAATTCTCGAAATCGCGGAGTCGGTTTTGCACCGTCCTTTGCGGCTGGCCTGGCCGGCGCCGCTGGCGAAAATGCCGTCCACACTGGCCGAGCCGGAATTCGCGACCGTTCTCGGCATGGTGTTCTACGGACACCGCGCCCGGATCGCTCGCGGTCTCCAGAACGGCCGCTGGAGCAGCAAGCTGAAAGCCATGTTCGTAGGAAAGGGAGCGTAGTTTTTGTAGCGCCCGGCAAGCCGGGAGCGCTACGCAGAGCAGGGTAAGCAAAATCCACTGAAGGCGGCGTACATGAAAAAAGAAAATGACATTCGCATCAGCTTCAACGAAGACACCCGCAACGACGCCAAGATCAAGGTCATCGGTGTAGGTGGAGGCGGCAATAACGCAGTCAACCGCATGATCGATTCGGGCATGGAAGGCATCGAATTCGTGGTCGCCAACACCGACCTGCAGGCGTTGCGCATGTCGCGGGCGCCCATGAAGATCCAGCTCGGCGTGAAGCTCACCAACGGACTCGGCGCCGGCGCTAACCCCGAAGTCGGACGCAAGGCGGCGCTCGAGGATTCCGACAAGATCATCGAGGCTCTCGAGGGCGCCGACATGGTGTTTGTCACCGCCGGCCTCGGCGGCGGCACCGGTACCGGAGCCGCGCCCATCATCGCCTCCCTGGCCAGCGAAATGGGAGCGCTCACGGTCGCCGTGGTCACCAAGCCCTTCGCCTTCGAAGGCAAGCGTCGCATGCAGCAGGCGGAGCGCGGCATCGCTGAGCTGATGGATTCGGTGGACACGACCATCGTCATTCCCAACGAAAAACTGCTGGCCGTTGCCCAGGACGCGGGCTTCTTCGAGTCGTTCCGCGTCGCCGACGACATCCTCCGCCAGGGCGTGCAGGGCATCTCCGACATCATCACGATTCCGGGAATCATCAATCGTGACTTTGCCGACGTGAAAGCCATCATGGCGGGCATGGGCTACGCCGTGATGGGCACGGCCACAGCCAGCGGCGCGCGACGGGCTGTCGATGCCGCGCAAAAAGCGATTGCGTCTCCCCTGCTCGAAGCCGGCGCGATCGACGGCGCGCGCGGCATTCTCATCAACATTACGGGTTCCACCTCGCTCAAACTGGCCGAGGTGCAGGAGGCCTGCAGCATCATTCAGGGCGCCGCTCATGAAGATGCCAACATCATCTTTGGCGCCGTGCTCGACGAAAAGGCCAAGGATGCGGTCAAGATCACGGTGATCGCCACTGGCTTTAAGGACTCCGACATCCGGCGAAGGCAGGCGGAGATCCAGAGCGGGTACGTCGTCTCGTCGTTTGTTGAGGAGCCAGAGCCTGAGTATCGGCCCGAGCCCCCGCGTCCGCCCATCGTGATGGAAGAGGCGCCGACCCGGCAGATGGCGCCGCACACAGAAGGAGTAGCCGTCGACACGCTACGCGATGCCATGATCGCCAACTTCGAGAAAGAGGACCTCGACGTCCCGGCGTTCCTGCGCAAGCGCACCGAAATAACCTAGGGAAAGGTTTTCGTAGCGCCGCCGAGCCTCCGGCTGTCGTGGGCCCGTCCGTACTGCAGGCGGGAATCGCCGAGCACGAGACGCTCTTGGGACGGCCGGCGAGACGCCGGCGCTACACCTTGTTGTCTTTTGCGTCCGCCTCACGTCTAATGGCACACTGAGGAGGGGCGCTCATGAAACGAATCCTCTTATCCGGTCTAACAATTGTTGTGTGTCTAGGATTTCTGCGGGCTGCCGCGCCCGACTCCGATTCGGACAAGCCGCAGTACACCAACGGCAACCATCTGCTCCCTCCTAAGAACTTCCGTGAATGGATCTTCCTGTCGTCCGGCCTGGGTATGAGCTATAACCCTGGGAGCATGGACCACATCATGTTCACCAACGTCTTCGTGCCGCAGTGGGCCTACTCCGAATTTCTAAAGAGCGGGAAGTGGCCAAACCAGACCGTTTTCGTGGTCGAGGAGCGGGGATCGGAGACCAAGGGTTCGATCAACAAAGTCGGACACTTTCAGACCGATCGGATGGGATACGGAGTGGAGGTAAAAGACGAAGGCCGCTTCCCGGAGAAATGGGCCTATTTCAACTTCGACGAGGACACAAAATCAGCCGAGGCCAATCCTAAGAGCGGTTGCTGGCAATGCCACGAGGACCATGCGGCTGTCGAACATTCTTTCGTGCAGTTTTATCCGACGCTGAAGCCGGTGGCAAAGAAGTTCGGCACCTACAAGGAAGCGGCGGAGAATCCCACGAACTAGGTTCAATCCAGCCTTACTAAAAATACTTTGCCTTCCGGTGTCGGGGTGTCGCGGGCGACTTCCTCCGCCCGTTTACGTTCGTCCTGCAGCACTCTGACGCGTACCCACCAGTCGCCCACCGGGCTGCCAAAACTCAGGACTTTGGCCGTCTTATATCGCCGGGTAAGGCGATTAGCGATGGCACGTGCGTCACTTTCGTCGGGGAACGAGCCGATTTGTACCGCCCAACGTCCACCGCGATCCATGGGCACGGGCGTGCGCAATACCTCCAGGCGGACCTGCGCCACACCTGCCTGCCAGATGTCAGCTTGTTTTGCCGCGGCGAGGGAGAGATCGACGATTCGCCCTTCCACAAAAGGTCCGCGGTCCGTGATTCGGACAATGGTGGAGTGCCCGCTTTTAAGGTTGGTGACTCGTACGATTGATCCCAGGGGAAGAGTTCGGTGAGCCGCCGTCAACTGGTTCATGTCGTAGACTTCGCCATTCGAGCCGCGACGGTTGTGGTATGGGGCGCCATACCAGCTGGCCTTGCCGGTTTCGACCGAAATAGGCTTGGTGCCTTCGGGGACTAAGAGAACATTTGCGGTCTCGTCCGCTTTTTCCGGCTGCTTGGTCTTCGATTGCGCCGTCGCTGCGTCCGGCTTCGACGCGGATGAGTTGGATGTTGGAGCCGAGGCTGTCGCGGGCGCGGTCATCGGCGGCGGCGCCGGTGTGCTGACTTTCGCCTGCTTCTTTCCGCCACAGCCGCTCAGCACGAGCGCAGCCAGAACTATAACGAGAACGTATCCGGGCAGGGGCCGCCTCAACTGCGTCGCGACTTGGCCTCGTCCAGATAGTCGGCGAGCTTGGACATCTTCTCGGACGCGAGCCGCAACGCTTTGGTGGAGTGCTGACGGACTGCCGGGACTACTTCGTCGTTGAGGTAGGCGATGAATTCCGCAGTCTCCTTTTCTACGCGGTCAGCAGCTTCCGCCACTGATTTGTTTACTCGTGCCGAGGCGTCCTCGACCTTGCGGTTGAAGTCGGTCATGCTGACATTGTACCTGTCGCGGGGACACCAATGCGTGCCCGTCGCGCGCGCAAGACAGGTCTGTTTTATTATTCCCGCCGCCCGGGTCATGGTCAACGGGGGAACATAGCAAGTAATCAGTCGTTCAGTCGTCAACTCAGTCGTAAACCGTTGATGGTCCAGCTGGCGACTGACGACTGAAGACTGACGACTGAGTGTAGAATTCTGCCATGAAGAATGGCCTCGCGATCCTTCTGCTTTTGTCCGCAACCGCGCTTCTGTCCGGCTGCACCGTGTGGCGGGAACACCCCGGCAGCAGCAACTGGATTGATGCGACGGGCGGTGAAGGTCTGGAGCGAAGCTTCTGGAAGGAAGTCAAAGCCAAAAGATGGAACGAACTGGAACACCACATTGCCGATAACTATGTCTCGGTCTCGCCGGAAGGAGGCCGGCTCGACAAAGCGGCTGCGATTGCCCAAATCCAGCAGTTGCAACTGGAGGAGTACACCCTTGGCGACCTGCAGGCCGAAATGAACTCAGACACCTTCGTGGTGACCTACACGGTGGCCATGCGAGGCACACTTTCCGGCAAGCCTTTACCGAGTGAACCGCTGCGCATGATGACCGTCTGGCAGAAGCAAAAGTCCGGATGGGTGGCAATCGCTCACTCAGTTCTTGGGGCGGGAAACAAGTAGCTAGTCGTTGTCAATTCTGGAGTGCAGGCTGACGAATTTCCCCTCATGAACTACCTCGCAATGAATTCAGACCACAGCAAATTTGATAGCTCGGAAACCCGGCGATGGCGGCAGCGCTTGTTGTCGTGGTACGACCACAACCGGCGTGATCTGCCCTGGCGGCGTGATCGCGATCCCTACCGGGTATGGCTTTCGGAGATCATGCTGCAGCAGACTCGGGTCTCCGCAGTACTGGAGCACTATCGCCGCTTCCTGCACCGCTTTCCAACAGTGCAAAAGCTGGCGTCAGCGCGGGAATCGTCGGTGCTTGCGGCGTGGAGCGGCCTGGGATACTACCGCCGCGCTCGCATGATGCTTGCCGCTGCAAAGGTTATCGTAAAGCAGCACGAAGGAAAGTTTCCGGTCACGATTCCCCAGTTGCGCGCGCTGCCCGGCATCGGCCGCTATACGGCGGCGGCCATTGCCAGCATTGTGTACCACACGCCTGCGGCCGTCGTCGATGGGAACGTTGAGCGTGTGCTGGGACGCGTGTTCGGAGCCGGCCTGGCCGGCGAGCCTCTCTGGCAAACCGCCGAAGCTTTGCTCAGCCGCCGGCGCCCGGGCGATTTCAACCAGGCGATGATGGAACTGGGCGCACTCGTATGCCTGCCCCGGCAGCCCCGCTGCGCCATCTGCCCGGTGGCCGGGCTGTGCGCCACCCGCGGCGATCGCAGGCAGCCCAGGAAATCAATGCGTCAGAGGCGGCGCGACATCTGCTACACGCTCGCTCATCGCCACCGCTCCGTCTTCCTGGTGCAGCGGCCGAAAAGCGCGTCTCTGATGCCAGGCATGTGGGAGTTGCCGGAGATACCGGCCATGAAATCGTCTGTCCAGGCCAGCTTCACGGTGCGGCACTCAATTACGGTGACGGATTATACGGTCCACGTAATGCTTGGTCCGGCGCCAGTTGGGAGCGGGGGCAGATGGGTGGCGAAAACACGCATCCAACAATTTCCGCTGACCGGATTGACGCAAAAAATCCTGCGCGAGGCGAAAGTCATCTAAGAACAGAAGGGTCGATGCCATGGCCGTGAAATGGTTTAGCTACATCTTTGGAAGAGGAACCGGAGGGCAGACGATGGCAGCTTTGGAACCAGGAACAACCGCTCCAGATTTTACCCTGCCGACCATGGAGGGCAAGCAATTCTCGCTGCAGGAGGCGCTCGCCCGAGGCCCGGTCCTGCTCGCGTTTTTCAAAGTCTCTTGCCCCACCTGCCAGTACGCCTTTCCCTTTTTGCAGCGGCTCTATCAGGCGCAGGGAAACCAGGCCTTCACCCTCGTAGGCATTTCACAGAACGGAAAAAAGGATACTGCCGCTTTCCTGAAGGAATACGGCATAGCCTTTCCCGTTCTGCTCGACGACACCAGTTCGTATCCCGTGTCCAACGCCTACGGACTGACCAATGTTCCGACCATCTTCTGGATCGCGCCGCACGGGGAAATCGAGATCTCGAGCGTAGGCTGGGTCAGAAAAGACATGGAACAATTCAACCAGCGCGCCGCTCAAGTTTCGTCCCAGACCACGCCACCGCTGTTTCGCCCGGATGAGCGCATAGCGGACTTCCGCGCCGGCTGAGGATCGAAAAACTAGCCCGCGGTCGCGGGCCTCATCACTCCAACCCCCCTGTCATCCTGAGCGAAGTCGAAGGACCTGCTTTTGGCCGACAGCGACGACTTTGCAGGCAAAAGCAGGTCTTTCGACTCCGAGAACGGACTCGCGAGCGAGTCCGTTCTCTCCGCTCAAGATGACAAGGTGGTTTGATGACGGAGCCTCTTCGACTGCGGGGTTGCTACGCGAAGCGAAGCAGCCACTCCGCTCAGGATGACAAATCCCGTACAATACGAAGTTCTCAGCCGCCTATTCGGAGCCTCGAAGCATGCGCAAAAACCTGGTTGTGATGTCGCTGGTTATTCTGATCTGCGCCGCGTTGGCGCAGAACTCATCCCGGCCGATTTCGATCCACTTCCCGCCCGCTGCGATTGCCGCATTTCAAAAGATCGATGGGGAGCGCATCCGCGCTCACGTGCGCTTTCTGTCTCACGATCTGCTCGAAGGCCGCGGAACCGGACAGCGTGGCGGCGACATCGCGGCTGAATATATTGCGACGCAATTCGCGCTGGATGGCTTGAAGCCCGCGGGCGACAACGGCACCTACATGCAGAGAGTTCCCATGGTCGGCATCACGACCGCGCCGGAGACTACCTTCTCATTTGTCCCCGCCAAAGGTTCTGCGCGCGATCTTAAGCTGCTCTCCGAATACGTTGCCACCGATGAAACCCAACAACCCGAGTCGACAGTCAATGCCGACATAGTTTATGTGGGCTATGGCATCGAGGCTCCCGAGTATCAGTGGGACGACTACAAGGGCGTTGATGTGAAGGGCAAGGTTCTGCTGATGTTGTTGAATGAGCCCCCTTCCGACGATGTCAAGTTCTTCAAGGGCAAGGCCCTGACTTACTACGGCCGCTGGACCTACAAGTTCCAGGAAGCCGCTCGCAAAGGAGCAGTCGGCGCGATTCTGATTCATAAAACCGAAATGGCGAGTTATCCCTGGGATGTGGTGCGCAATTCAGATTCGGGAGAGAAGTCCTATCTCAAACTGGACGGCTCGCCGAAGTTGGTCACCTCCTGGATTCACCTGGATGCGGCGAAAGCCCTGGCCGCCCTGGCGGGCCTGGACCTGGACAAGATGATGGCGGATGCCCGCTCCCGAGAGTTCCGTCCGCTGCCGCTTCCGGTCAAACTGCAGGCCCACATGGTGAGCAAGATTCGACCGTTCGAGTCGAATAACGTGATCGCCATGCTGCCCGGTTCCGATGCGAAACTGAAAGCCGAAGCCGTCATGTACACGGCCCACTACGATCATCTGGGCATTCGTGCGGAGATGCCGGGGGATAACATCTACAACGGCGCCAACGACAACGCCACCGGTTGCGGCATTCTTCTTGAAATGGCGCATGCCTACGCGACCGCCACGCAGCGGCCGCGCCGGTCTATTCTGTTCGCATCCGTAACCGCCGAGGAGCAGGGCCTGCTGGGCTCTGAATACCTGGGCAAACATCCTCCGCTGCCCGCGGGGAAAATCACGCTTGATCTGAATTATGACGACATTCCGCCGCTCGGGTCGCCCGAAGAAGTAGAAATCTCCGGAAGTGAACGCACCACTTTTTATCCCACCGCACAGGCCCTGGCCCAGGAGTTCCGCCTGGCGATCCGCCCCGATTCGCATCCCGAAGCCGGTCACTACTACCGCTCGGATCATTTCAGCCTGGCTCGCGTGGGCATTCCCGCGTTCTCAATCAACGAAGGCGTCAAGTACAAAGGCCATGATGCGGCTTGGGGACTGGAGCAGGCGGATGAATACACACAGAAGCACTACCATCAGCCCAGCGATGAATACCACCCTGACATGGACTTCACCGGCGACGCGGTGATGGCCCGCTTCGGTTTTGCCCTGGGCTGGCAGGCAGCCAGCACGCCACAGCTGGTCGGCTGGCAAAAAGGCGATGAGTTCGAGGCGGCTAGGTTGAAAAGCGGCGCGAACTGAGCCGATCCACGTGATGGGAGAGTGGGCTTTAGTGTGGCCGCGGGCGACTCGCCCGCGCTTCCGCGCCCTGAGACGGGCGGCACGCCCGTCCTCCAGTTCAGCTTTCCATGACCCTGATAGACGGACTGAGAATGAGCGTGGGCTCAGTCACGCGCTGCACATCATCTGCTGTCAAGCCAGGCGCCACTTCCTCGAGGACCAATCCCGTCGGCGTGACCTGCATCACGGCCATTTCAGTCACGATCGTATTGACCACCTTCACTCCGGTCAGAGGCAGAGTGCATTTGTTGAGGATTTTGGGCAGAGAATCCTTGGTGGTGTGCTCCATGGCGACGATCACGCGGCGTGCGCTGGCCACCAGGTCCATGGCGCCGCCCATGCCTTTCACCATCTTGCCCGGAATCATCCAGTTTGCCAGGCTGCCCTCTTCGTCGACTTCCATGGCACCGAGCACGCTCAGATCGATGTGGCCGCCGCGAATCATGGCAAATGAATCGGCGCTGGAGAAATACGCGGTGCCTTTCATTTCGCTGACGGTTTCTTTGCCAGCGTTGATGAGATCGCAATCTTCCTCGCCCTCGATGGGATAAGGCCCAATGCCCAGCATGCCATTCTCGGATTGCAGAATCACATCCATTCCCGGAGGTACGTGATTGGCCACCAGGGTCGGCATGCCGATGCCGAGATTGACGTAGAACCCGTCGCGCAGTTCACGGGCAATCCGCTTCACGATGCGCTCGCGTTTGTCGACATCCTTCATAAAGTGCGTCGTTGGTCCTTGGTCGTTGGCCTCGATCGGCAAGGTCTGAAGCGTCTTGGCCAACGACCAACGGCCAACGACCAACGACTATCTTTTCCTCACCGTTCTTCGTTCGATCTTCTTCTCGTACACTTCGCCTTGAAAAATCCGCTTCACGTAAATGCTGGGCGTGTGAATCAGGTCGGGCTCCAGTTCACCGACCTCGACCAGGTGCTCCACTTCCGCAATGGTCACCTTGGCGGCGGTAGCCATCATGGGATTAAAATTTCGCGCCGTCTTGCGATATACCAGGTTTCCCCACTTGTCGCCCTTCCACGCTTTGATTAACGCGAAATCGGCTTTGAGGGCACGCTCCATCAGATAAGGCCGTCCGTCGAACTCTCGGGTTTCCTTATTTTCGCCGACAACAGTGCCCACTCCGGCAGGGGTGTAAAACGCAGGGATGCCAGCGCCGCCGGCCCGAATCCGTTCGGAGAAAGTGCCTTGCGGGATCAGGTCCAGCTCCAGCTTGCGCTGCAGGATCAGTTGCTCGAGCAATTTGTTTTCGCCGACGTAAGTCCCGATGTGCTTGACGATTTGCCCCGCGGCCAGCAGCAGGCCATTGCCCAGTCCATCCACTCCGACGTTGTTGCTGATGGTAGTGAGATTCTTCGTTCCCTTGCGGACCAGTGCGCGAATCAGATTTTCGGGAATCCCGCACAATCCGAATCCGCCGATCATGATGGTGGCGCCATCGAAAATGTCGTGGATGGCTTCGTCGGCGTTGGCTACAACCTTATTCATCGGAAGGATTCTAAATGAAAACGAAGCCGTACAGCTTGACTCAGCGTATTCATTCTGGAGACTGACGGCTGTGGCTGCATGTGTCCTGTGTAGCCTGCGCTTTTCTCAGATGATGCGCGCGCTCGAACTCCAGCGCCAACTCGCGCGTATCCAGATTCTCGCGGATATGCGCCAGGCGCTGCTCCAGTTTCAGCAAGGCCTGCGCGATATTCTTCTTGTTGGTAAGCGCGACATCACGCCACATGGAATACGGACTGGCCGAAATGCGCGTCATCTCGCGCAGAGCGCGCCCTCCGGTCTCGAGCAGCGGAGCGTCCTCGCCGTACTCATCGACCAGCGTCGCCGCCAGCGCGGTGGAGATCATCTGCGGCAGATGACTGATCCAGGCACAGAGCTGGTCGTGCGCGGCGGCGTCCATGCTGGCCACTCCGCGCGCCGATCGCCTCTACGCACTCCAGAAACTCTCCGCTGGCGCCTTCAAATATCTTCTGTCCCGGAGCCGGTGTTACAAACCATACCGCGCCCTGAAACAGATCGGGGTCGGCGACTTCGACGCCAGACTGTTCCTTTCCTGCCATGGGATGCCCGGCGAGATAACGGCGGCCGACGTTCTTTCCGAAACGCAGCCGTTGCTCTATCCATAATTTCGGACTTGGTGCTGCCGACGTCGGTCAAAAGAGTTTTCGCGGGAAGCGTGGGCCCGAGCCGCCCAATCAGTTCAACAATCGCGCCGACCGGCGCCGCCAGCAGAACTACCTGGCTGCCGCGGACCGCTGCCACCGGATCGGTGTG
This sequence comes from Terriglobia bacterium, assembly GCA_963841075.1. Taxonomy (GTDB): domain Bacteria; phylum Acidobacteriota; class Terriglobia; order Terriglobales; family Acidobacteriaceae; genus JAIQFF01. The sequence continues at coordinate 8,628 of CAWJBA010000013.1, read as the reverse complement.
CCCCTCGTCAATCACGCCTTTTTCCCGCGCCTGTTTTAACACAGGCGCGCGGTCGCAGCCCACAATCCGGCCCACGAGGCGGTGCTTCTTCAAGGCCAGCCCGAAGGAGCCGCCGATCAGGCCGGTGCCGATGATGGTGATCTGGCGAATTGCCATATGACCTAACCACGGAAACACAGAGTCACAGAGGAATAGACGGAACGGCGAAGACACTGCCCGCACGCGAAAGCATGACCGGCATTTCTCTGTGTCTCTGTGCCTCCGTCGTGAAAAGCGGTTAGGCCACCTTACGTCCCACCGCTGGCGCGATCATGCGCAGCTCGTCCATCAGTTTGGCGAACTGGTCGGGAAAGAGCGACTGCGCGCCGTCGGAAAATGCCTTGTCCGGATCATGGTGCACTTCGATGAGCAGCGCGTCAGCGCCGGCGGCCAGCGATGCCCGCGCCATGGGCGGCACTTTGTCGCGCAGCCCCGTGCCATGGGACGGATCGGATGTCATCGGCAGATGTGAAAGTTTCTTGATGATCGGAATTGCCGAAACATCCAGCGTGTTGCGGGTATAAGTTTCGAAAGTGCGTATGCCGCGCTCACAAAGAATCACGTCGTAGTTTCCGCCCGCCATGATGTACTCGGCAGAGAGCAACAACTCTTCCAGCGTGGCCGCGATGCCGCGCTTGAGCAGAACCGGTTTCTTGACTTTGCCCAGTTCGCGCAACAGGTTGAAGTTCTGCATGTTGCGCGCGCCAACCTGAAAAATATCAATGTAGGGCAGCATCAGCCCGATCTGCGAGATTTCCATGACCTCGCTGATCACCAGCATGTTGAAGTGATCACCGGCCTGGCGCAACAGTTTCAGCCCCTCCTCGCCCATACCCTGAAACGAATAGGGAGACGATCGCGGCTTGAATGCGCCCCCGCGCAGCACGCGCGCGCCGGCTTTCGCCACCTGCTCGGCCACGGTGAAAAGCTGCTCCTTCGATTCCACCGAACAGGGACCTGCCATGACGACCACCTGGTCGCCACCGATCTGCACGCCGTTGGCAAATTCGACGATGGTCCCCTGCGGGCGGAAGCTTCGCCCCGCCAGCTTGTAGGGCGCGCTGATGCGGTGAACGTGCTCCACCCCGGAAAGAACTTCGAGATTGCGCGTGTCAAAGTCCACCCGGGCGCCCACCGCAGCCAGCACGGTCTGCCGCTCGCCGGTGGTGCGGTGCACGGAAAAGCCCATGCGGACCAGGTGTTCTACCACCTGCTGGATCTGCTCATCGGTCGCTGATTCCTGCATTGCAACGATCATAGTCAGTCAGTAGTCGTCAGTCATCGGTCGTCAGTTTTCAGCAAAACACGATGTTTGCTAACGACTGACGACCGACGACTGACGACTGCCTCTAGTCATTCACGTCGTTATCCAATTCCGTGTCGCCTCCGCCTTCTGCGGGGGTTCGTGGGGCGATCTCCTGCTGCTGGATCCCACGCATGATATCCATGATGCGCTCAAAAATCCGCTGCAGGTCGCGGTCCGGCAAGGGCCCAGGATTGACGCTGCGCACATTATTGAATACCTTGCGTTCCCGGTCCGGCTCGTAAATCGGCATGCCCGCTGTGAGCTTCAATTTGCCAATTTCGTGAGCGGCCTGGGCCCGCTGGCTCAACAAGTCCACCAGCTTGCGGTCCAGCTCGTCAATCTTCTTGCGCCAGTCGGAGATGTCCATGAAGCAGTCGTCGGTCTTCAGTCGTCAGTCGTCAGTCGTCAAGCGTCCAGCCGCTGGTCATCGCCCGTATTTGCCGGAAGCTGACCGCAAAATGCTGTGGGAAAGACGTCGTCGTTTCTCTAGCCAACTAGCGCGGGAGTGCTGACGACTGACGACCGACGACTAAAGCTGCTTTATAAATTGTGCCACACTCTCGGCTTCTTTGCCCGGATTGCGTTCGATGGTCTCAACAATCGCGCTGCCCACCACCGCCGCGTCGGCAAATTTTCCCACCGCCTTGACCTGTGCCGACGTAGATATGCCGAAGCCGACTGCAACCGGCAGGTCAGTATACCTGCGCAGGCGGCCGACAAGCTGGGGCGCGTCTTCAGGCATTTGTTGCCGGGCTCCGGTAACCCCGGTGCGGGAGACCGCGTACACAAATCCGCTGGACGCCTGGGCGATCTGTTTCAGCCGTGCATCCGTGCTGGTAGGCGCGGCCAGAAACACGGTGGCCAGGCTCCTCTTTTGCATCTCGTCCAGATATTCGTGGGATTCTTCCACCGGCAAATCGGTGATCAGAGCGCCGTCGACGCAGGCTTCCTGGGCCGCTGCGGCAAACTTTGTGCATCCCCATCCGCAGTATCGGATTCAGATAAGTAAAAATGATCAGTCCCGCTGGCGACCTCTTCCGGATTTCTCTTGCCAGGTCCAACACCTGCAGCAGGGAAGTACCGTGGCGGAGCGCCCGTTCGCTGGCCCGCTGGATCACGGGTCCGTCAGCCACGGGGTCGCTGAAGGGAACCCCGAGTTCGATCACGGCCGCGCCCGCTTCGATCGCGGCAAGGGCGATATCCAGCGTGGTCGCAGAGATCGGGGTCGCCGCAAGTGAGATAAGCGACCAGGGCTGGCTTGTGATGGAAAGAGAGTGGCATGGATTCTGTGGCACGGTCCCTGCGTGACTTAATCCAACTTCAGGTTCTCCCGCAAAATTCCAATATCCTTATCGCCGCGTCCTGAAATATTCACGATCACCACGTCCGATTTCTTCATTCCGGGCGCGCGCTTGATCACTTCAGCCACCGCGTGAGCGGACTCCAGCGCAGGAATGATGCCCTCGGTCCGCGCCAGCAGCGGTGCAGGCCTCGAGCGCTTCCTTGTCGGACGCGGAGACGTACTCCGCGCGGCCGCGTATCCTTCAACCAGGCATGTTCCGGACCGATCGAGGGATAGTCGAGACCGGCCGAAACCGAATGCGTGGCCGCGATCTGTCCGGCGTCATCCTGCAGCACATAGGAATAAGTTCCTTGCAGCACGCCGGGTGACCCGCCGCTGAAGCGCGCGGCGTGTTCACCCAGCCGTTCGCCGCGTCCGCCCGCCTCCACTCCGATGAGCTGCACCTTCTTGTCTTTAATGAACTCGTGAAAGATGCCGATCGAATTCGATCCGCCGCCGACGCAAGCGATGATTGCTTTAGGCAGCTTGCCTTCGGCTTTGAGAATCTGCGCTCGCGCCTCGCGCCCGATGACCTTGTGAAAGTCGCGCACCATGGTCGGATAAGGATGCGCTCCCAGCACGCTGCCCAGCAGGTAATGCGTGGTGCGGACGTTGGTGACCCAGTCGCGCATGGCTTCGTTGATCGCGTCCTTTAAGGTGCGAGAGCCCGAATCCACGCCGCGAACTTCCGCGCCCAGCAGCCGCATGCGGAAAACATTCAGCTCCTGCCGCCGCATGTCTTCCGTTCCCATGTACACGACGCATTCGAAGCCCAGCAGCGCGCACACGGTTGCGGTCGCCACACCATGCTGCCCCGCGCCCGTCTCGGCGATAACGCGATGCTTGCCCATGCGCTCGACCAGCAGAGCCTGTCCCAGGCAGTTGTTGATCTTGTGGGCGCCGGTGTGGAGCAGATCTTCGCGCTTGAGATAAATCTTCGCTCCGCCGAGTTTTTTCGTGAGCCGCTGGGCGAAAAACAGGGGCGTGGGACGGCCGGCGTAAGTGCGCAACAGTTCGTCCAGACGCTGCTGAAAGCTGCGATCCCTCTTGGCTTTCTCGTAGTGCCGCTCCAATTCTTCCAGCGCCGCCATCAGGGTTTCGGGAACATAACGTCCGCCATAGACGCCGAAACGTCCAGCCGAAACAGAAGTGGTCGAGGGTTTTTGACCCTTAGCCTGCTGGATCGAGTTTGCTCCCGGGCGGCGCGAAGCGGCAACGAAGCGAAGGGACTTCCTGCTCACCACGGGCCGGGGTTGGATTTTTGCCGTCGCCATTTCAGGTCTTCTTCTTTTCGTTTCGGACCGCGGCCTTTCGGACCGCGTCGATAAAGGCGCGAACCTTCTCCGGATCTTTCTTCCCGGGCGTGGCTTCGACTCCGGAAGCGACATCCACTCCCCAGGGTTTCAGTATACGGATTGCATCGCCGACGTTAGCCGGATTCAGCCCTCCGGCTACCACCACCTTTACTTTCTTGCCGATCTCTTGAATTCGTGAAGCTGCCTTCTTCCAATCAAATGTTTTTCCCGTGCCACCAGGCAGTTGAGGCGTCCCGGAGTCGAAGAAAACCCCGTCGATACCGGTCGCTCCCTCCCCGTTCTAAGTCACCGCCAAGACCAATTTCGGCGGCCGGGAAAACCAAAAATACCTTCAACTTTCGGCCGTATTTCAGCCTTCGTACGAATCCTGGTATATGGCACTCAACGCCATGCAATTGCACGGCGGTCAGACCGACCTGTGCAACTGTCTCTAGAACTCTCTCAACGGGTTCGTTCACGAAGACGCCGACCTTCTCGATGTCTGACGGCAGTTCCGCCACGATCTTCCGCGCCGATTCCTCATCAATCTTCCGCGGACTCTTCTCGTAAAACACGAATCCCACCGCGTCCGCCCCCGCTTTGACGGCGGTCAGGGCGTCTTCGAGATTCGTGGTGCCGCAAATCTTGATCCAAATCATGAACCCCAGTTCCCGGTTGCCAGCGGGGAGTTCTCAGACCTGGCCTCCGCCAACAGAAACTTCAGAGCTTCTCCAGGTGACTCTGCCTTCATCAAGGACTCGCCGATCAGAAATGCCTGATACCCGGCCCCGCGAAGACGCGCGATGTCCGCGCCGTTGTCAATTCCGCTCTCGGCCACGGAGATCACGTTCTTCGGAATCATCCCGGCCAGCCGGAGAGCCGTTTTCACATCCACCTTGAAGGTTCGCAAGTCGCGATTGTTCACTCCAATAAGGTCGAAACCGGCGTCCAGGCCCGCTGCAACTCTTCCTCATTGTGGGCCTCGCACAGTACATCCAGCCCCAGCGCGCGGCTTTTTTCGGCCAAGGCATCGATTCCGCCTGGAAAGCACTGCCACAATGAGCAGGATCGCGTCGGCGCCGCAGCTCGCGCCTGCAACAACTGGAACTCGTCCACGATGAAGTCTTTTTGCAGGCAAGGAATCTCTGGTGCAGGCCGAGGCGCGGCGCAGATTATCGAGCGATCCCTGGAAAAACTCTTCGTCCGTTAACACGGACAGCGCTGCCGCGCCGCCGATCTCCAACTCCGGAGCCAATTGCCTGGGATCAAAGCTGGAGCGAATCAGTCCGCGCGAAGGAGAGGCCTTTTTCAGTTCGGCGATGATGGCGGGCCGGAGTCTGATTTTGGTCGCCAGAGCTCTGCCGAAAGCCACGCGGAACATGTTGTTCGCGCCCTGCTCCAGCCGGCGCAAGTCGGCGGAGCGCTTCGCATCAGCGACTCGACGGCGCGTGGCAGCAACGATCTGGTCAAGGCTGGCGGCCATAGGGAATCTGAAGATTATACGGGAACGAACGCGAATGCCGCCGAAGGAGCGGATTGCGTTGCCTTCTGGTACGTTGCAAGAGCGCCGAATCCGGCGCCACAACATCATTCGGTCGAGAACTTGAAGACCGTTTGCGAACGGAAGGTCTGTCCCGGCTTCAGAATAGTCGACGGAAAGACTGGGATGGTTGGGAGAATCCGGAAAATGCTGCGTCTCCAGGCAAAGCCCATAGCGCTGTTTGTAGACGTGCCCATGCTTGCCGGTAATGGTTCCGTCTAGAAAATTGCCGGAATAGAGTTGCACCCCTGGTTCAGTGGTGAATACTTCCAGGATTCGTCCGCTGGTCGGTTCGTGGACCCGGGCGGCCAGCGTCAGGCTGTCGTCCTTCCGGTTGATCACCCAGTTGTGGTCATATCCGCGTTTCCACAACTGCAATTGGTCGTAATCTTCATTGATGCGCTGCACCGATCGCGGTGGGCTTGGTGAAGTCCAGACGGCGTGCCTTGAACTGGCGCGCAGTTCGCCGGTGCGGAATCAAGAGTCTTGTCCACGGGCGTGAAGCGGTCGGCATTGAGCATGAGATAGTGCCCAAGAATGTCGCCGCTGCCTTCTCCCGCCAGATTGAAACCGCTACTGTCGAAAAGATTTAGCGGCGTGGCTTTGTCGGTGGTCGCCTCGTAATACAAAATCAGCTGGTTCTCGTCGGTCAGGGTGTAGCTGACTTTGACGGAAGGTTACCAGGATAACCCTCCTCGCCATCCTTTGCTGAGATCAGCTGAACGCAACGCCGACCCCCTTCGCGTTCTTGAACTCCTTGGCCTCCCAGACCTGCTTGTTGAACCCATTCATCCCACCGTGCAGCGAGTTCGGGCCGTCGTTCTTGGCCAGCGTGTATTTCACGCCGTCGAGAGTGAAAGTAGCGTTCGCCAATCCGGTTGGCGTAGCGTCCCACGATCGCCACCGAAATCCGGAGGGTTGACCAGATATCCGTCGAGACGTTCGTGGCCGAGGACGATGTCGCCCAGGCTGCCGTTCTTGTCCGGCACCCGCAGCGACACAATGATGCCGCCATAGAACGCCGTGCGCTCGAGAACTGCCACCCCTGTGAGTTGGTTAAGGTATACAGATCGACCGGCCTCCCGTCCCCGGTTTTTCCAAACGATTCCTTACGAACTTTGGCTTTTCTTTTCGTCAGCGCTGCTTCGTTGCGCGTCACGGCGGAAACCACGCCGAAGAGTCAGCAGCAGAGAGAGAAGCAGGGTGCGAAGAACGGTCGTAGTCTGTAAGCTTCATTGTGGACGTTAGTGCGGAAGCCGCATGGGCATTCGCGGCGATAAAGGTTAGCACGCGCGGCATCCTTTGGACACAAAAAACGCACCCGGATGCGCCTGGACAACTGCAGCATTTAAGAGAGGAGTTGTCATCAAACCAGAAACGTGGTGCCAATCGAAGGGACCGAACCCCCACACCCTTGCGAGTACATGGACCTGAACCATGCGCGTCTGCCAGTCCGCACGATGGCAAAAAGTGACTGGGATGCGGCCACCTTTGCCGGGCCGCCTTCCAAAAGGACTACAAGTGGGATATTCTACAGTGGGAGCGCCAGGCTATCAAACCCCGACCGTCATGGAAAACGTCACCAAGCCGCCGATGTCATCGCCAACCTACGCGGGCTGGCCATGAACTAGCAATGCGTTGGAAACGGTGCTACAAGCTGCCTACCTTTTGCAGGAGGCGAAGCTCAACGGCCAAAACCAGAAGTGGGCGCAAGCCATTGACGCTGTCGCGCACGACGCCGCCCGCATCAATCGCGAAATCAGGAAAATACTAAACTGCGGGAAGCTAGGTTCTGCGTCGTTGGCCGTTGGTCCATTGGTCGTTGGCCAAGACCTAGGCGCGTTGGCTATTGCCAACGACCAACGACCAACGACCAACGACCAACGACCAAGCTCTACCCTTCCAGCTTGGCCGTCATCGTGATATTGGCCTTGAGCACTTTGGACACCGGGCAACCGCTCTTGGCATTTTCCGCGGCCTTTTGAAAGGCCGCATTGTCCGCGCCCGGAACGCGCCCTACCACGTCGAGATGGACCGTGGTGATGGTCCAACCTGAGTCGAGCTTTTCCAGCGTCAGCGTAGCCGTCGTCTCGATGCTTGAAGCAGTGAGATTGGCGGCCCCCAGTTGCCCGGAAAGCGCCATGGAAAAGCATCCAGCGTGCGCTGCCGCGATGACGCCTCGGGGTTGGTTCCGGGAATCTTCAAAACGAGTCGCAAACGAGTAGGGAGTATTGGACAGCACTCCGCTGCTTGCGGAAACCACTCCCTTACCGTCTTTAAGCCCGCCCTTCCATATTGCGCTTGCCTTGCGTTGCATGCGAACTCTCCTGATCTCTTAAATAGATTGCGTCCCGACCATTGTAGACGCAGGCAGGCCTGCATGTCAGAGCCGGTGTGGCGCGGGCGCCCGCCCGCAGGTTTTATGTTGAGTTAAATCCATGCGGGCGAGGCCACCCGCGCCGCAAATCCAGTTATCACGCCGCCAGGTCGCTGTTCCAGCAGTTCGCTGCTATGCGCCAGATCCCGAGCCGGCGCCATGTCCGCACAAACTTGCCCTGCTCGACTACGGTCGTACCGTTCGCTTGTTCAACGGCCGCAGCATAGCGGCCTATTTCGACAGCAAGGTCGCCCCATTCCTCGACCCTGACGGTTTCGAGCCGAAGATTCTGATATCCAGCTTCTCCCAGCCGGCGAAGCATCGGCTCGATCGCCCTTTGTCCCTGTGCAGCTTCGCGGCCCGGCGGCGTCAATCCGTCCGATGTCGACATCGTCGCCGCCTGGTCGTAGTTTCCGGTGTTGAATGCGGTGACGAAGTCCTGCGTGAGTCCGCGAATCGCAGACTGTACATCCAGCCAGGAATTGAGTTTAGGGGGGCTGTCGGATAGGGGCCGGTACATCGCGATACCTCCGGTGCAGGCAGTGCAGTGCTTTCCAGGTTGCGCTGCCGATTCCGACGATCTTAACCCAAAGCCATGTGGAAAAGCTTTTCAGTCGGCTTAGGGCAGTTCATAATCTGGCTCTGTCACCACGGAGTCACAGAGTCACCGAGAGAAACTTGAATCTGCAAGAACCCTGAGAAAGGTTTTGACAGGCCGTTTCGGTTCTC